>NZ_JBIBEN010000003.1:0-541111 GCF_042955065.1 Streptomyces sp. NPDC012510 | reverse complement strand
TGGTACTGCAGGGGGGACCCTGTGGGAGAGTAGGACGCCGCCGAACAAATTGTGTGAGAGCCCCTGCCGGGTTACCGGCAGGGGCTTTTTGCGTTGAGGTAGGGTCAGGGAGCATCGTTGGCTCATTTCCCACAGGAGGCTCCCGGGTGGAGGTCCAGGAGACCCGTGTCCAGACGGACCGGGTCCTCACCATCCCGAACATCCTCAGCATGGCGCGGCTCGTTGGCGTGCCCGTCTTCCTGTGGTTGGTTCTCTGGCCCGAGTTCGGCGGCCCCAAGGCCGACGGCTGGGCGCTCCTGGTGCTCGCTCTCAGCGGCGTCAGTGACTATCTGGACGGCAAGCTGGCGCGACGCTGGAACCAGATCAGCAGCCTTGGCCGGCTCCTGGATCCCGCGGCTGACAGGCTGTACATTCTGTCGACTTTGGTGGGCCTCACCTGGCGCGAGATTCTGCCACTTTGGTTGACCGCTGCACTTCTCCTGCGGGAACTGGTTCTCCTGGTGATGGTGGGCATCCTCCGGCGGCACGGCTATCCGCCCCCGCAGGTGAACTTCCTCGGGAAGGCGGCTACCTTCAACTTGATGTACGCCTTCCCGTTGCTGTTGCTCAGTGACGGAAGTGGATGGATCTCGTCACTCGCTGCTATTTTCGGATGGGCGTTCGCCGGATGGGGTACAACCCTGTACTGGTGGGCAGGGATCCTCTACGTGGTTCAGGTCCGCCGTCTTGTCAGTGCGGACGCCATGGCCGATTGAGCCCGCTCGATTGGGCAGCCCTGGTGGCTCGATGGCCCGCGTGAGAAAAGTGCGGGACAATCCGGACGGGTGAAGTCGGCTAGACCGTGTCTCTTCAAGGAGGACGCTTCCGACATGAAGGCCGTCGTGATGGCCGGAGGTGAAGGCACCCGCCTTCGCCCCATGACCTCGAGCATGCCCAAGCCGCTCCTGCCCGTGGCGAACCGCCCGATCATGGAGCACGTACTGAGGCTGCTCAAAAGGCATGGGCTCAACGAGACCGTCGTTACTGTCCAGTTCCTGGCATCACTCGTCAAGAACTATTTCGGTGACGGCGAGGAGCTCGGGATGGAGCTCACCTATGCCAATGAGGAGAAGCCACTCGGTACTGCCGGGAGCGTGAAGAACGCCGAGGAAGCGCTGAAGGACGATGCGTTCCTCGTCATCTCCGGTGATGCCCTCACTGACTTCGACCTCACCGAGCTCATCAATTTCCACAAGGAAAAGGGTGCGCTGGTCACCGTCTGTCTGACGCGGGTGCCGAATCCTCTGGAATTCGGCATCACGATCGTGGACGAGGGAGGCAAGGTCGAGCGGTTCCTGGAGAAGCCCACCTGGGGCCAGGTCTTCTCCGACACCGTCAACACGGGCATCTATGTGATGGAGCCCGAGGTCTTCGACTATGTCGAGGCCGATGTTCCCGTCGACTGGTCCGGAGATGTCTTCCCGCAGTTGATGAAGGAGGGCAAGCCGGTCTACGGCTATGTCGCCGAGGGCTACTGGGAGGACGTCGGTACGCACGAGAGCTATGTGAAGGCCCAGGCCGATGTCCTGGAGGGCAAGGTCGATGTAGAGATCGACGGCTTCGAGCTCTCGCCCGGCGTATGGATCGCCGAAGGCGCCGAGGTGCACCCCGACGCCGTGCTGCGCGGGCCGCTGTACATCGGTGACTACGCCAAGGTCGAGGCCGGCGCCGAGATCCGCGAGCACACCGTCGTGGGCTCGAATGTCGTCGTGAAGAGCGGGGCCTTTCTGCACAAGGCCGTGGTCCACGACAACGTCTACATCGGGCAGCACAGCAATCTGCGCGGCTGCGTGGTCGGCAAGAACACCGACATCATGCGCGCCGCGCGGATCGAGGACGGCGCAGTGATCGGCGACGAGTGCCTCGTCGGCGAAGAATCGATCATCCAGGGGAACGTGCGCGTGTACCCCTTCAAGACGATCGAGGCCGGTGCTTTCGTCAACACCTCGGTGATCTGGGAGTCCCGAGGGCAGGCGCACCTGTTCGGTGCCCGCGGAGTCTCCGGCATCCTGAATGTGGAGATCACTCCCGAGCTGGCCGTGAGGCTGGCGGGGGCGTACGCCACGACGCTCAAGAAGGGCTCCACGGTCACCACCGCCCGTGACCACTCCCGAGGCGCCCGTGCGCTGAAGCGGGCGGTCATCTCGGCGCTCCAGGCCAGCGCCATCGACGTACGGGACCTGGAGAACGTACCGCTGCCGGTGGCGCGCCAGCAGACGGCGCGAGGCAGTGCCGGCGGGATCATGATCCGGACGACGCCGGGAGTTCCGGACTCGGTCGACATCATGTTCTTCGACGGACAGGGCGCCGACCTGTCGCAGGCGAGCCAGCGGAAGCTGGACCGGGTGTTCGCGCGGCAGGAGTACCGGCGGGCGTTCCCCGGCGAGATCGGCGATCTGCACTTCCCTGCGAGTGTGTTCGACTCATACACCGGGTCGTTGCTGAGGAACGTCGACACGACCGGCATCGCCGAGTCGGGGCTCAAGGTCGTCGTGGACGCGTCCAACGGCAGTGCGGGACTGGTGCTGCCGAGTCTGCTGGGCAAGCTGGGCGTGGACTCGTTGACGATCAACCCCGGCCTCGACGAGTCGAGGCCTACGGAAACGGGCGACATGCGGCGCTCGGGGCTGGTGCGGCTCGGCGAGATCGTGGCGTCCTCGCGGGCGGCCTTCGGGGTGCGCTTCGACCCGGTCGGCGAGCGGCTGTCGCTGGTCGACGAGAAGGGGCGGATCGTCGAGGACGACCGGGCCCTGCTGGTCATGCTCGACCTGGTGGCCGCGGAGCGGCGGAGCGGGCGGGTGGCACTGCCGGTGACCACCACGCGGATCGGCGAGCAGGTCGCGGCCTACCACGGCACTCAGGTCGAGTGGACGACCACCTCGCCGGACGACCTCACACGGGTCGGCGGGGACGAGACGACCATCTTCGGCGGTGACGGGCGCGGTGGCTTCATCGTGCCGGAGTTCAGCAGCGTCTTCGACGGCACGGCGGCCTTCGTACGGCTCATCGGACTGGTGGCGCGCACACAGCTCACGCTCAGCCAGATCGACGCGCGGATTCCGCGCGCACACGTCCTGAAGCGCGATCTGGCCACTCCGTGGGCGGTCAAGGGACTGGTGATGCGCCGGGTCGTGGAGGCGGCCGGGGACCGCTTCGTCGACACGACCGACGGTGTACGGGTCGTGGAGACCGATGGGCGGTGGGTCATGGTCCTGCCGGACCCGGCCGAGGCCGTCACCCATCTGTGGGCCGAGGGCCCGGACGACTCCTCGGCGCAGGCTCTGCTCGACGAGTGGTCGAGTGTCGTGGACAGCGCCGGCCGCTGAACGAACCGACCCGCACGCTGCGTGCCGGACAAGTGCCCCCAACGGGGCCTGTCCGGCACGCCGGTGGGGCCATTCGGAGGTAGCCGTCGCGACGTGCGACGATGTGCGGCATGCCGCAGCAGCCCCCCGTTCGGAGCACACCCGCGCGCCCGTCGCGTCCGGACGCTTCCATGTCGCTGCTCACCAACGTCATGGACCACAGCCTCGACGACGGGTACGCCGAGGCGGCCGCCCGCAAGAAGGCCGCGGGCACCGAGGGCATGCCGAAGACGGTGCGGGCCAGGCTGGGACTCGCGGTCGGTCTGGTGCTCGCGGCCCTGGTGGTGACGGTGGGTGCCGCGGAGGCGCGGATAAGCGCTCCCGTGGTCGCCAAGGAGCGCGAGGAGCTCATCGACCGCATCCAGGAGAAGACCTCGGCCGCGGACGAGCTCGAGGACTCCGTGGACGCACTCCGTGACGATGTGAGCGCACGGCAGCGCGAGGCGCTCAAGGACGACGGCGGCAGTGACGGCGATGACCTGGTGGGCATTCTGTCGGGCGCCGTGGAGGTGCACGGCCCCGGGGTGAGGCTCGTCGTCAACGACTCCAAGAACGCCAGTCAGGGCGGTGACGGAGACCCGCGTGAGACGTCCGGGTTCTCGGACACCGGCCGGGTGCGCGACCGGGACATGCAGCGGGTCGTCAACGGGTTGTGGGCGTCGGGAGCCGAGGCCGTCTCGATCAACGGGCAGCGGCTCACCGCACTGTCGGCGATCCGGGCCGCGGGCGACGCGATACTGGTCGACAACAAGCCGCTGGCGCCGCCCTACACGGTCCTCGCGGTGGGGGACGGCCGACGGCTGAGCACCAGGTTCCAGAACAGCCCCGACGGGCTGTATCTGCACGTCCTGCAAGAGAACTTCGGTATCCGGACGAGCATCTCCGCCGAGGACGACATCACGGTGCCGGCCGCGCCCAGCGTGATCGTACGAACAGCAGAACCGAGCACAGAGAAGAGCACATCGTGATCGCCGTACTGGGCCTCGTCCTCGGAGTCGTGGCCGGACTGTTGGTCCGGCCCGAGGTACCGGCGGTGGTCGAGCCGTATCTCCCCATCGCCGTGGTGGCGGCACTGGACGCCGTTTTCGGTGGTCTGCGCGCGATGCTGGACGGGATCTTCGACGACAAGGTCTTCGTGGTGTCGTTCCTGTCGAACGTGGTCGTGGCCGCCCTGATCGTCTTCCTCGGCGACAAGCTGGGCGTCGGCGCCCAGCTCTCCACGGGCGTGGTGGTCGTCCTAGGTATCCGTATCTTCTCCAACGCCGCGGCGATCCGCCGGCACGTGTTCCGGGCGTGAGGCCGATGAGCGACAGGGACGAGACACCGACGCCGAAGCCGAATAAGGGCGGGGCAGGGGACGACACACCGACGACCCGACTTCGTCGGGAACTCCCCCAGGAGGTTCCTCCCACGGCCTTGAAGAAGCCAGGCGAGGTGCCTCAGGACGAGAAGAACAAGCTGACCGGGCGGCAGCGGCTGGCTCAGGGGCTGTGGCCGCCGCGCTTCACACGGGCCCAACTCATCGTGGCCCTCCTGCTGTTCGGTCTCGGCTTCGGGCTGGCCATCCAGGTGGCATCCAACAACGACGACGGCGCGCTGCGCGGAGCACGTCAGGAAGACCTCGTGCGCATCCTCGATGAACTGGATGACCGAACTCAGCGTCTGGAGGAGGAGAAGCAGGGTCTCGAGGATCAGCGCACCGAGCTGGAGAACAGCTCCGACCAGGCCGAGGAGGCACGCAAGCAGACGGTCGAGAAGGAGCGGCAACTCGGCATTCTGGCGGGCACGGTGGCTGCGCAGGGACCCGGCATCACACTGACGATCGACGACACGAAAGGGACGGTCGAAGCGGACATGCTGCTCGACGCGATCCAGGAGCTGCGCGCGGCCGGCGCGGAGGCGATCCAGGTGAACGGCGTACGGGTTGTGTCGGGGACCTATCTGACCGATTCCGACGACGGAATCAGCGTCGACGGGAACAAGATCACCCAGCCCTTTCGTTTCAAGGTCATCGGCAACCCGCAGGACCTGGAGCCGGCTCTGAACATCCCCGGAGGCGTGGTGCAGACACTGGAGAAGGAGCAGGCCACCGTGACCGTGCGGCGGGCGGACAAGATCGTCGTGGACGCCTTGCGAGCGCCGAAGCGGCCTGACTACGCTCGGTCGTCCTCCCGGTGAACCGCAGGTGCATGGGGCCCGTCCGGCGAGGGCATGAGGTTGCGGGGGGTCGGCGCACCGAATGGGTGGTGCGTGGTGGAAACTGTCTGGTGGGTACGGACGTTGTGAGGTTGTCCGGCTCGGCCGGTGTGTTCAGTCAGGGTTCGTCCTGCCCCACGGGCGGGTCTGTTTCGGTCAAGGGGAATCGCCCGTGAAGTTGTTTGCGAAGTTGTTCGGCAAGAGCGCGCGAGAGGGCAGCGACAACGCGACCTCCCGCCACCGCGCGCAGCCTTCGGAAGCGGAGGGCCAGGGCGGTGAGCGCCCCATGTTCCGGGACCAGGTCGCTGGTCCGGGAGGTGACATTTCCGGAGGTCAGGGCGCGCCGTCTGTTGACCCTGCCCAGTCGGGCCGCATAGGTTTCGGGGAACCGTCAACCTCAAGTTCGGGTGGAGGGTTTACCCCGGACCCGTATGCGTCCCATGCCCCGGCGGGGCAGCCGCGGCAGGAGGATCCGTCGATGTCGGCCCTGGTGTGTACGAGGTGCGGTAACCGCAACGCGGAGAACAGCCGCTTCTGCTCGAACTGCGGTGCTCCGCTGCGCGCCGGCGCGGCCGCCGAGCGTCCGTCCGAGACGACCTCCACGATCTCCATCTCCGGCCTGGAGGCCTACGACTCCGAGGTCACCGGCCAGACCCAGCTGCCGGCGCTCTCGCCCGAGGCACAGGCGGCGGTCGACGCCCTGCCGCTCGGCTCGGCGCTCCTGGTCGTGCGCCGCGGCCCGAACGCGGGCAGCCGCTTTCTGCTGGACGGCGATCTGACCACGGCCGGCCGTCATCCGCAGAGCGACATCTTCCTGGACGACGTGACCGTGTCGCGTCGCCATGTGGAGTTCCGCCGCGGTCAGGACGGCTCGTTCACGGTCGCCGACGTCGGAAGCCTGAACGGCACCTACGTCAACCGGGAGCGGATCGACCAGGTCGCCCTGCACAACGGTGACGAGGTGCAGATCGGCAAGTACCGGCTGGTCTTCTACGCGAGCCAGCGGGGTTACTGACCCGCCTCCGGACTCTGTCCGGGGGGACCCCCAGGGAAGGTCCATGTTTCGAACAACGAGCGGTGGTGCCGACCACGGCACCGCCGCCGCGGACAGTGGCCTGATGAGCATCGGCACGGTGCTGAACGCGCTGCGCGAGGAGTTCCCCGAGGTAACCATCTCCAAGATTCGATTCCTGGAGTCGGAGGGGCTCATCGAGCCGCAGCGGACCCCCTCGGGGTATCGCAAGTTCAGTGCCGCTGACGTCGAGCGCCTGGGGCGCGTCCTCAGGATGCAACGGGACCACTATCTGCCGCTCAAGGTCATCCGTGAGTATCTGGAGGCCCTGGAGCGCGGCGAGGACGTGCGTCTGCCGTCCGTGGGACGTCAGCGGGACGTGGGTGGCGGAGAACGCCTGAGCGAGCTCCTCGGGGAGCCTGAGGAGCCCACGGCCGCCCGCATCGGGCGCGCCGAGCTGGTCGCCGGAGCCGGGATCGACGACGAGCAACTGGCCGAGTGGGAGTCGTACGGGCTTGTGGCCCCGTTGTCGGACGGGTCCTTTGACGCCGAGGCCCTCACGATCGCCACGCTTGTGGTGGAACTGGGGCGGTTCGGTATCGAGCCCCGGCATCTGCGGGTGATGCGCGCCGCGGCCGACCGTGAGGCGGGGCTCGTCGATCAGGTCGTGGCACCCCTGCGGCTGCACCGCAATCCTCAGACCAGGGCCCACGCGGAGGACCGCACGAGGGAGCTGGCGGGGCTCACGGTCAAGTTGCACGCCGCGCTCGTGCGGAGCGCGCTGGGTGTGCGCTTGCGCTGAGGCGCATGTTCGCCTGTGGCGGATCGGTCGGTCGATCTGTGCCCGACTACCCAAACATCCCGAGCACGGCCTAGGGTTGCTGTGTGAACGAGCTCGATGTCGTAGGTGTCCGGGTCGAAATGCCCTCCAACCAACCGATCGTGCTCCTGCGCGAAGTGGGAGGCGACCGTTACCTCCCCATCTGGATCGGGCCGGGGGAGGCGACGGCGATCGCTTTCGCCCAGCAGGGCATGGCCCCCGCGCGACCGCTGACGCACGACCTGTTCAAGGACGTGCTGGAGGCCGTCGGCCAGGAGCTCACGGAAGTGCGCATCACGGACCTGCGTGAGGGCGTTTTCTACGCGGAGCTGGTGTTCGCCAGCGGAGTCGAGGTGAGTGCCCGGCCGTCCGACGCCATAGCGCTGGCGCTGCGTACCGGGACACCGATCTTCGGTAGTGACGGCGTGCTCGACGACGCGGGGATCGCGATCCCGGACGAGCAGGAGGACGAGGTGGAGAAGTTCCGCGAGTTCCTCGACCAGATCTCGCCCGAGGACTTCGGGACGAACAGCCAGTGAAGCGGTGGCGGGCGGACATCATGCCGGTCGGTGGGGTTCGTGGCCGTGTGCGTGCCGACGGGTGCGCGGTTCGGCGCTGAGGACGTGGCGGTCCGTCGGCCTGCACCGCTGGTGTGAACCGCCGTTGGAGACAGATCAAGATCCTTCAGCGGGGTTCACGCATGTCATGGGCGAAGCCCGGTACCGGGCGGCCCTGTCGTAGCACATTCGGCTAGCCTTTCCCCGGGGAAGGGCACGGGAAACCACTCTCAGGGTGATTATCACTCGGCGTGGCGAGTGTGGCGGTCGTTGACGCACCCCTGGTGGCTGCCTACCGTCGAGAAGGCAGGTCAAGGACGGAGGTCGGCGTGAGAAGCAGCGGCGACGGTACGGCTGGGGGTGCCCCCGGACGCAGGCTGGGGGAGAACGGCCCGTACCCGCTTCACGGCAGCGCGGCCGGTCACGTCCCGCAGCGGCCCAAGGCTCTGCAGGACAGCGCGGAGGCGGCGCCCGAGCCGCACGAGAACGTCGGTTATCGCGGTCCCACCGCGTGCGCGGCAGCCGGCATCACCTACCGTCAACTCGACTACTGGGCCCGCACCGGTCTCGTGGAGCCCAGCGTGCGTTCCGCCCATGGCTCGGGGACGCAGCGGCTCTACAGCTTCCGGGACGTCGTCGTCCTGAAGATCGTGAAACGGTTCCTCGACACGGGAGTGTCGCTGCAGAACATCCGCACTGCCGTTCACCACCTCAGGGAGCGGGGCTTCAGCGATCTGGAGCGGATGACGCTGATGAGCGACGGGGCGACGGTGTACGAGTGCACCTCGCCCGACGAGGTCCACGCTCTGCTCCAAGGCGGCCAGGGAATCTTCGGCATCGCCGTAGGGGTGGTCTGGCGTGATGTGGAAAGCGCTCTCTCGCAGTTGCACGGGGAGCGGGTCGACACGGGGGAGACACTCGTGGGCCCCAATCCGGCGGACGAACTGGCGCGACGGCGCAACCGGGCGGTCTGAAGGCGTCCACCCTGTCGCGTGCGGCGGCGTAGTGCAGGCGCGGGGCGGCGTGGGGCGTGCCTGCGGACGGGGTCGTCGGCTTCGGCGATGTCAGTGGCGTAGGGCAGCATCGGAGATGTGAGAACCGCGCCCACGATCCTGCATCTCGACATGGACGCCTTCTACGCCTCGGCGGAGCAGGCGTCCAAGCCGAGTCTGCGGGGCAAGGCCGTGATCGTGGGCGGGCTCGGGCCGCGTGGGGTGGTCGCGACCGCCTCGTACGAGGCGCGGGTCTTCGGGGTGCACTCGGCGATGCCCATGGCGCAGGCCCGCCGGCTCGCGCCGAACGCGGCGTATCTCACGCCGCGCTTCATGTTCTACCGGGCGATCAGCGACCAGGTCATGGGGCTGTTGCGGAACCTGTCTCCGCTGGTGGAGCCGTTGAGCCTGGACGAGGCCTTTGTGGATCTGGAGGCCGGGGACGCGGCCTGGGACGAGGAGTCGGCGCGGCTGGCGGGAGCGCGGTTGCGCGCGGACATCCGGGCGGTGACCGGACTGACGGGATCTGTCGGGCTAGCGGCCTCCAAGATGCTCGCGAAGATCGCCTCCGAGCAGGCCAAGCCGGACGGGCTGGTGCTGATCGAGCCCGGGACCGAGCGGGCGCTGCTGGGGCCGATGTCCGTGCGGATCCTGCCGGGGGTCGGGCCGGCGACCGGGGACCATCTCCGGCGGGCCGGGATCACCACGGTCGAGGAGATCGTGGAGGCGGGAGAGGACGAGGTCGTACGGCTGCTGGGGAAGGCCCATGGGCACGGGCTGTACGCGATGGCGCTGGCGCGGGACGACCGCGCGGTGGTGGCCGAGCGGGACACGAAGTCGGTGTCGGTGGAGGACACGTACGACGTGGACATCCATGACCGGGTGCGGGTCCGGATGGAGGTGCAGCGGCTCGCGGACCGGTGCGTGCGGCGGTTGCGGGGGGCAGGGCTGTCGGGGCGGACGATCGTGCTGAAGGTGCGGCGGTACGACTTCTCGACGCTGACCCGGTCGGAGACCCTGCGGGGGCCCACGGACGACCCCTCGGTGGTGCGGGAGGCCGCGGCGCGGTTGTTGGAGGCCGTGGACACGACGGGCGGGGTGCGGTTGCTCGGGGTCGGGGTCAGTGGGCTCGCCGACTACACGCAGGAGGATTTGTTCGCGCAGGCGGCGGGAGAGCCGGCTCCGGTGGAGGAGGAGACGGCGGACGCGGAGGTGTCCCCGGTGGAGGAGACCGTGGGGCGGGAGCGGCACTGGAGTGCCGGGCACGACGTGCGGCATGCCGAGTACGGCCCTGGGTGGGTGCAGGGTAGTGGGCTGGGGCGGGTGACTGTGCGGTTCGAGACGCCGCACGACCGGGAGCCGGGGCGGGTGCGGACCTTCAGGACGGACGATCCCGCGCTGGAGCCGGCGGAGCCGCTGCCGCTGGTGCGGGACGCAGTACGGGGCTGAGGCTGTGGGACCGCCGGTCCGCGCCGTGTGGGCGGGCGCCGTCGCGGCGATGAGAGGAGGGCGGCGGAGGGGAGCGTGTCGTGCCTACGGCGGGTGAGGGCGGCGTAGGGGCTGGGGGCGGCGTGGGCCGACGCCGGTCACGGCTCGTCCTGGCGTGTGACCTTGCCGAAGTTGTGGTCGACGGGTGGGGGCGGGGCGATGTCCAGGCCGTAGTGGTGGTAGAGCTGCACTTCCTGTTCGGGGGAGAGGTGGCGGCCGACGCCGAAGTCGGGGGCGTCCTTGATGAGGGCGCGGTCGAAGGGGACGCGGAGGGTGCCTTCGATCAGCTCGCTGGGCTCCAGGGGGACGAACGCGTCGCGGCCGAAGAGGCCCATGCGTATCGCGGCCCACTCGGGGGTGCCGGTGGCGTCGTCGAGGTAGACCTCGTCGACGGTGCCGATCTTGGTGCCCTTGCGGTCGAACGCCTTGCGGCCGATCAGGTTGCGCGGATCGATGTCGGTCTGCACGGGCCCTCCAAGTGATGGCAAAGGGGTTGCACATCGTCTCTCACCACTACGAAAAGGCACATCGGGGGAGGCGGCCACTCGAAGACGCGTGCGTTGACCGCGCTGATACGCTGGCAGCGGCTGCTGACCCCGTGCGGGAGAGTCCTCCGGACACCATCCGGAGGCGCCGAAGGAGCAAATCCTCCCCGGAATCTCTCAGGCACACGTACCGCACGGACGAGGTCACTCTGGAAAGCAGGGCGGGTGTCACGGCTTCCGCTCTCACCGACGGTGAAAGCCGGTGCGTATCTGCACCGGTGAAGCTCTCAGGTTGAGATGACAGAGGGGGAGGCCGTCCGGGCACCCGTGCCGTGGTGCCCCTCGAAGGTCGCGTCAGACCAGGAGGCCTCCGCAATGACCGCCCATCGCACTCCGCTCTCCGAGCTCGAACAGGGAATCCCTTTCGAGCGGCGTCACATCGGACCAGACGTCGAGGCCCGGGCCAAGATGCTCGCGCACGTCGGCTACGGCTCGCTCGACGAGCTGACGGCCGCCGCGGTCCCCGATGTGATCAAGAACGCCGAGGCGCTGGATCTGCCGGGGGCGCGTTCCGAGGCCGAGGTTCTCGCCGAGCTGCGTTCGCTCGCCGATCGCAATCAGGTGCTCGGGTCGATGATCGGGCTCGGGTACTACGGGACGTTCACCCCGCCGGTGATCCTGCGGAACGTGATGGAGAACCCGGCCTGGTACACCGCCTACACGCCCTATCAGCCCGAGATCTCCCAAGGGCGGCTCGAAGCGCTGCTCAACTTCCAGACCATGGTCGCCGATCTCACGGGACTGCCGACCTCCGGAGCCTCCCTGCTCGACGAGGGCACTGCCGCGGCCGAGGCCATGGCCCTGTCCCGGCGCATGGGGAAGAACAAGAAGGGGCTCTTCCTTGTCGACGCGGACGCGCTGCCGCAGACGATCGCCGTCATCGAGACCCGGGCCGAGCCGACCGGCGTCGAGGTCGTCGTCGCCGACCTGAGCGAGGGGATTCCGGCCGACATCGCCGCACGTGAGATCAACGGGGTGTTGCTCCAGTACCCGGGCGCCTCCGGTGCCGTACGGGATCTCAAGCCGGTCATCGAGCAGGCGCACGAACTCGGTGCGCTGGTCACCGTCGCCGCCGATCTGCTCGCGCTCACGCTGCTCACCTCGCCCGGTGCGCTGGGCGCCGACATCGCGGTGGGGACGACACAGCGGTTCGGCGTGCCGATGGGCTTCGGCGGCCCGCACGCGGGCTACATGGCCGTGCGCGAGAAGTTCGCACGCAGCCTGCCCGGGCGGCTCGTGGGCGTTTCCGTGGACGCGGACGGGCACAAGGCGTACCGGCTCGCCCTGCAGACGCGGGAGCAGCACATCCGTCGGGAGAAGGCGACCAGCAACATCTGTACGGCTCAGGTGCTGCTCGCCGTGATGGCCGGCATGTACGCCGTCCACCACGGGCCGGAGGGGCTGCGGACCATCGCCCGGCGTACGCATCGGTACGCCACCGTGCTCGCCGCCGGGCTCGCCGCCGGGGGTATCGAGGTCGTGCACGGCGCCTACTTCGACACGCTCACCGTGCGGGTGCCGGGGCGGGCCGGCGCGGTCGTGACGGCCGCGCGGCAACATGGCGTGAACCTGCACCTCGTCGACGCCGACCTGGTGGCGATCTCCTGCGACGAGACCACGACGCGGGCCCAGCTGGGTGCCGTGTGGACCGCCTTCGGGGTGGAGGGCGAGGTGGAGGCCCTCGACGCCGCCGCCGAGGACACGCTGCCCGAGGCGCTGCTGCGGTCGGACGACTACCTCACACACCCGGTGTTCCACGAGTACCGCTCCGAGACCGCGATGCTGCGCTATCTGCGCCGGCTCGCCGACCGGGACTACGCGCTGGACCGGGGCATGATCCCGCTGGGCTCCTGCACGATGAAGCTCAACGCGACCACCGAGATGGAGCCGGTGACCTGGCCGGAGTTCGCTCAGCTGCACCCGTTCGCGCCCGCCGGGCAGGCACAGGGGTACCTCACGCTCATCCGTGAGCTGGAGGAGCGGCTCGCGGAGGCCACCGGGTACGACAAGGTGTCCCTGCAGCCGAACGCGGGCTCGCAGGGGGAGCTGGCCGGGCTGCTGGCCGTACGCGGGTACCACCGGGCCAACGGTGACGAGCAGCGGACCGTGTGTCTGATCCCGTCGTCCGCGCACGGCACCAACGCGGCCAGTGCCGTCATGGCGGGGATGAAGGTCGTCGTCGTGAAGACCGCCGAGGACGGCGAGATCGACGTCGAGGACCTGCGGGCGAAGATCGAGCAGTACCGCGACGAGCTGTCCGTGCTGATGATCACCTATCCGTCGACGCACGGTGTGTTCGAGGAGCACGTGGCCGACATCTGCGCCCAGGTGCACGACGCAGGCGGCCAGGTGTACGTCGACGGCGCCAACCTGAACGCGCTGGTGGGGCTCGCCAAGCCGGGGCACTTCGGCGGTGACGTCTCGCATCTGAACCTGCACAAGACCTTCTGCATCCCGCACGGCGGCGGCGGCCCCGGGGTCGGTCCGGTGGCCGTGCGCGAACACCTGGCGCCGTATCTGCCGAACCACCCGCTGCAGCCAGCGGCCGGCCCGGAGACGGGCGTGGGCCCGGTCTCGGCGGCTCCGTGGGGTTCGGCGGGCATCCTGCCGATCTCGTGGGCGTACGTGCGGCTCATGGGCGGTGAGGGGCTCAAGCGGGCCACGCAGGTGGCGGTGCTCAGCGCGAACTACATCGCCAAGCGGCTGGAGCCGCACTACCCGGTGCTCTACACCGGCCCGGGCGGGCTCGTCGCGCACGAGTGCATCGTCGATCTCCGCCCGCTGGCCAAGGCGACCGGGGTGAGTGTCGACGACATCGCCAAGCGACTGATCGACTACGGCTTCCACGCGCCGACGATGTCGTTCCCGGTGGCGGGAACCCTGATGATCGAGCCGACCGAGTCGGAGGATCTCGCGGAGCTGGACCGGTTCTGCGACGCGATGATCGCGATCCGCGTGGAGATCGAGAAGGTAGCTTCGGGCGAGTGGCCCGCGGACGACAACCCGCTGCGCAACGCCCCGCACACCGCCGCCGCGCTCGGCGGGGAGTGGGAGCACGCCTACACGCGCGAGGAAGCGGTCTTCCCGGCCGGGGTCTCGCCCGCCGACAAGTACTGGCCGCCGGTGCGCCGGATCGACCAGGCCTTCGGCGACCGGAACCTGGTCTGCTCCTGCCCGCCGCTGGACGCCTACGGGGAGTAGTCACCCCCGCATACGCGTCGGGGCCGGTGCGGAGAGTGTCTCTCCGGGCCGGCCCCTCGTCCGTCCGGGCGGGCGTCCTGTGCGGGGCGCTCGCCCTGTGCGCACGTGCGTGCGGCTCAGGCGGCGGTCATCACGGTGTCGGTGCCCATCGGGCGGTGCGGGGCGATGATCTTGCCGTCCGGCAGAAGCTCACCGGTGTCCTCGAAGAGCAGAACGCCGTTGCAGAGCAGACTCCATCCCTGCTCCGGGTGGTGCGCCACGAGCCGGGCACCCTCCCGGTCGGCGGATTCGGCAGTCGGGCACAGTGGCTGGTGCTGGCACATGGTTGTTGGGATCTTTCGCTTTGTCGTGTGGTCTGAGATGGCTGTTTTGTCCGACCCGTGGCTTGAAGCCTCGTTCATGGCCGACCCCCGTTGTGAATAAATCGGTCCGGTCCCAGTGTTGCCCCACGGGCGTCAATCCGCAGGCATTTCGCAGCACGGCTTCTTCACAGGTTGATGACGCATCCGTCGCGTGAACGGTTCATTCTCACCGTACTGTCCGTTCGGGTGGTTCCCTCTGGTCGGATGGGGCTAGTCCGATGGCGGGAGCGCGCATCAATTGCTCGTACGAGCGCATTGGTGCCCGAAGGAGCGGGTAATTCTCGAGGCGGGAAAGAAGTGCCCCGCCGCCGGGATATCGGCAGCGGGGCACGGTCGGTACGAACGCCGGGGCGGCCCTGAATCAGGCGGGCGATCCCAGCAGGGGTGCGGGCGTCAGCCGGGTGGTCAGCACCGGAAGGAGATCGGCGACCTGGTGCGGTCGGTGAGCCGCGATGCCGGGAGGCGCCGGTGCCAGTGGGACCAGCAGATCGGTCGGTGCCGGGTGGCCGGTGGCGCCGTCGGTGGTGGGGTCGGCGTGCAGCCAGAGCGTGAGCATGTACAGCTCGGGCACCGACAGCAGGCGTGGCTGGTAGGGCTGCTGCATGACCTCTGCCTGGCGCAGGGCGCGCTCGGTGGAGGTGATGTACGGGCCCTCGAAGAAGTGTGAGAACGCCCAGCCGTCCGGGGTCAGCCGGGTCTCGGCGGCGGCCACGGCGCGGTCGCCGCAGCGGATCAGGAACCGCCATCCGGTGAGCCGGGCGGTGCCCGTCCCCTCGGGTGTGATCCGGTCCAGTACGTGGACGGGCAGCGGGAGTTCGGGTGTGGCGGGACCCTGGGCGTTCTTCAGGGAAGGAGTTCGCGCCTCGTGGACGGCGGTGGGAGAACCGAGTGCCGTGAGGACGGTGCGCAGGGCGGGCGCGGGAGCCGGGGGGACATGCAGCGGCATGGTGGATCGCCTCTCAGTTCGACAGGCACGGTGGCGCGAGGGCGGGGGCGGACGGCGCTGTCAGCTCTCGGGAATCGGAGAGACGGGTGCCCGGGGTCCGGGTGCGTGGGTTGGGTCCGCCGCGCGTGGCAGGACGGCAGGACCGAGGACCGCGAGTGCCGGCTCTCAGCCTCGTTTGCGGAGTTTATACGACGCGTGTTCACATAAGGTTTCATCTAGCTGTTCGGGATATGAAGAGCAAGGCGGTATCCGGTCGCCGGAAGATGGGCATCGCCTCGTTTTTCCCTGAGGGTGCGCCGGTGACCTCGGATTACCGGCACGTAGCGGACGGCCGGTTCTCATCGGCACTTTTCACGAAAGTGCTCCGGACGGAAAGCGCATGCTCATTCATGCCCGCTGAATGTGCCAGAAGCACGCCGAGTGAATAAGGTCGAAGGTAGCCGCGCCCAGCCTAGCGTGCGCAGGTGGCGCGCGGGACGTTATCAGCGGCTCTACCGGGGCATCATCACCCGTGGACCCGGGACAGCAGGGGCCGGTTCGTCGGCCTGCCCATCCAAGGAGGGACCCCTAGATGGGAGAGAAGGTCGTGGCGGGGCCGTTCGGCCTATCCGATCGCCAGCAGTACCGCGACAAGCTGCGGCAGTGCCTGGCGGGGCTGGCGCGACTGTTGGAGGAGAAGAGGTTCGACCGCCCCAAGAACCTCATGGGTGTGGAGATCGAGCTGAACCTCGTCGACGGCGACGGTCTGCCGAGAATGATGAATGCGCAAGTACTCGAGCGGATTGCCAGCCGAGACTTCCAAACAGAACTCGCCATGTTCAATCTGGAAGTCAACATAGCTCCACACCGGTTGGGCGGTCGCGTATTCGACCAGCTTTCGGAAGAGCTGCGCACCTCCCTTGCCTACGCCGACCGGAAAGCGATCGAGGTGGGCGCGGGAATCGTGATGATCGGCATTCTGCCCACGCTGGACCGTGACGACCTCGTCTCCTCGAACCTCTCCGCCGGCGATCGCTACACCCTGCTGAACGACCAGATCGTCGCCGCCCGCGGCGAGGACTTCACCCTGGACATCGACGGGGTGGAGCGGCTGGTCTGCACCTCGAAGTCGATCGCTCCCGAAGCCGCCTGCACCTCCGTGCAGTTGCACCTCCAGGTCACGCCCGGCCGGTTCGCCGATGTGTGGAACGCGGCTCAGGCGGTCGCCGCCGCGCAGGTCGCCATCGGCGCCAACTCGCCGTTCCTGTTCGGGCACGAGCTGTGGCGGGAGTCGCGACCCCCGCTGTTCCAGCAGTCCACGGACACCCGGCCGCCCGAGCTGCAGGCCCAGGGGGTGCGACCGCGCACCTGGTTCGGGGAGCGGTGGGTCACCTCGGCGTACGACCTCTTCGAGGAGAACCTTCGCTTCTTCCCCGCGCTGTTGCCCATCTGCGACGTCGAGGACCCGATCGAAGTCCTCGACGCGGGCGGCGTTCCCTCACTCGCCGAACTCACCCTGCACAACGGCACGATCTACCGCTGGAACCGGCCCGTCTACGGTATCGCCGACGGGGTGCCGCATCTGCGTGTCGAGAACCGCGTGCTGCCCGCCGGGCCGACCATCACGGATGTGATCGCCAACGCGGCCTTCTATTACGGGGTCGTGCGCGCCCTCGCGGAGGAGTCGCGGCCCGTCTGGACGCGGATGCCGTTCGAGGCCGCCGCCGCCAACTTCGACGAGGCGTGCCGGTACGGCATCGATGCGCGTCTGCGGTGGCCGCGCGGACGCTACGGCGGGGTCGGCACGGTGGACGCGGTGAACCTCGTACGGGACGAGCTGTTGCCGCTCGCGGCGGCGGGACTGGACGCGTGGGGCGTCGAGCCGGTGGACCGGGACTTCTACCTCGGCGTGATCGAGGAGCGCTGCCGGCGCCGGGTCAACGGGGCGTCCTGGCAGGTGGAAACGTTCCACCAGGCGCTGACCAAGGGCCTCGGGCGGGACGCGGCACTGGCCGCCACGACACGGCGGTACTGCGAGCTGATGCACTCCGGGGAGCCGGTCCACAGCTGGCCGGTGGGACTGCCGGAGCCGGTGCCGCTGGGCTGAGGAGACCGGCCGTGACCGGCTGTGGGGTACGCCGCCGGAATGCCCGGCACCGCCGCGGGTGATGATGGACCCTCGGCGGGGCCGGACAACGGGAGGCGTGGGTGCAGGGGCAGGCGGAGTCGGTGGAGGGCGCGTTGCCGCAGGAGCGGCCGGGTCGGCGGATCCTGAGGGACGAGACACTGCTCGTGCTCGGGGTCTCGCTCGGCGCGAGCGGTGTCTCCGCGCTGATCAGTTTCATCGGATCGGTCACCAAGCCGGGCGGGCTGAAGGACCAGGCGGCCACCATGAACGCCTCGGCCGCGCCGGGCCGGCCCTGGCTGGACCTGGCCTGGCAGCTCTTCGGGATCACGACCGCCCTGGTGCCCGTGGCGCTTGTCGCGCACTTCCTGCTGCGCGAGGGCACCGGGCTGCGCACGCTCGGGTTCGACCGCACGAAGCCATGGACCGACCTCGGCCGGGGCGCGGCGATCGCCGCCGTGATCGGGAGCACCGGCATCGCCTTCTACCTGGCGGCCCGTGGCCTCGGCTTCAACCTCACGGTGGTGCCGGAGGCGCTGCCCGAAGTGTGGTGGAAGTATCCCGTTCTGATCCTCTCCGCGATCCAGAACGCCGTCCTCGAAGAGGTCATCGTCGTCGGATATCTGCTGCGCCGACTCCAGCAGTTGGGCTGGTCGCCGGGGAGCGCGCTGGCCGCCAGTTCGGTGCTGCGCGGCTCGTACCACCTTTATCAGGGCGTCGGCGGCTTCATCGGCAACATGGTGATGGGCGTGGTGTTCGTGTATCTGTATCGGCGGTGGGGGCGAGTGGGCCCGTTGGTGGTGGCCCACTCGCTGCTCGACATCGGGGCGTTCGTGGGGTACGCGCTGCTCGCGGGAAAGGTGGGCTGGCTGCCTACGGCTTGAGCGGTTCCCCGTCCGTGAGCAGTTCCCCGTCGATGACCGTGACCGCCCGGCCGGTCAGCAGGGTGCGGCGGCCGCGCAGCTCGGTGCGGACGAGGCCCGAGCGCGCGGACGCCTGGAGGCCAGTGAGGGTGGGGCTGCCGAGGCGTTCGGACCAGAAGGGCGCGAGCGCGGTGTGGGCGCTGCCCGTGACCGGGTCCTCGTCGATGCCGATGTGCGGGAAGAAGCACCGCGAGACGTAGTCGTGGCCGGCGGCGGGGTCGGCGGCGCGGGCGGTGGCGATGACGCCGCGCTCGGAGTGGCGGGCGAGGGCCCGGGCATCGGGGGCGAGGCCGAGGACCGTCTTCTCGTCGGCGAGTTCGACGAGCAGGTTGCCCACGTGAGGGCCGGTGTCGAAGGCACTGAGCAGTTCGGCTCCCAGAGCCTCGGCGATACCGTCCGGGACGGCCACCGGGGTGAGGGGCGCGGTCGGGAAGTCGAGGGTGAGGGAGCCGTCCGGCTGGGGTGTGGCGATGAGAACACCGCTGCGCGTGGCGAACCGTATCGGGCCATCGTGGGTGCTGGTGCTGGTGCTGGTGCTGGTGCTGGTGCTGGTGCTGGTCAGGACATGGGCGGTGGCCAAAGTGGCATGGCCGCACATCGCCACCTCGGCGACCGGCGTGAACCAGCGCAGCGCCCAGTCGGCCTCGGCTCCTTCGGGGAGGGGATGGGCGAACGCGGTCTCGGCATGGTTGACCTCCTGGGCCACGTTCTGCAGCCAGGCGTCGTCCGGGAAGGAGTCGAGGAGGAGGACTCCGGCCGGGTTTCCGGCGAAGGGGCGGTCGGTGAAGGCGTCGACGATACGGATGCGCATGGGACGACGCTAGGTGGTTGGCGAGGGCACGGGCCAAGGCCAATTCGCGGGTGGTGGACCTGTTTTCGGAGCCAGATGTGCGGCTGGATCGGAGGGTGGTCGCCGCGCGCAGCCTTCGGGACGGCGTCTGGGTGCCGCTGGTGGGTGCGTCGTGCGGGGCGATCGTGGCGGGTCGGTGTGCGGGGCAGGTGCTGTGGGGTGGGCTTTCGTACGGGTCAGGTGGGGCGGGCTCGGCGAGGGCAGAATCCTGGGGTGCGTCTGCGTCTGCGTCTGCGTCTGCGTGAGGGTGCGGGTGCGGGGTGGGTTAGGGGGTGTTTTGAAAGTCCAGTGCGGTGCCCGCGGTGTTCGGTGCGTGCCGGGCGCCGTGGGTGCTGTGCGCGACGTTCAAAACACCCCCTAGTGGACGGAGAAGCCGCCGTCGACGAAGAGCGACTGGCCGGTGATGTAGCCGGCGGAGCGGCCGGCCAGGAAGACCGCGGCTCCGGCAAAGTCGTCGGGCAGGCCGTTGCGTCCGGTCAGGGTGCGTGCGGCGAGTGCGGCCACCTTCTCCGGGTCGGACGACAGCCGGGTGTTGAGCGGGGTCGGGACGAATCCGGGAACCAGTGTGTTGCAGGTGACACCGTGGGGCGACCACTCCTCGGCCTGAGAACGGGCCAGTGACTCCAGGGCGCCCTTGGAGACGCCGTACGCGCCGCTTCGGACGAACGCTCGGTGCGCTTGCTGGGAGGTGATGTGGATGATGCGGCCGTAGCCCCGCTCGGCCATGCCGGGGCCGAAGCGCTGGCCCAGGAGGAAAGGCGCGTCCAGGTTCACGGCCATCGTGGTGTCCCAGTCGTCCTCGCTCAGCTCACTCATCGGCGGGCGCAGGTTGATCCCGGCGCAGTTGACGAGGATGTCGGGCTCGCCGAACGCCTCCACGGCTCGCTCCGCCGCCGCGCGCACGCCGGTCCGGGTGCTCAGGTCGCCGCTCACCCGAGCCACCCGGCAGCCGACCGCCGCCAGCTCCTCGACCGTGGCCATCAGCTCCGCCTCCTTGCGCGCGACGATCACCACGCTCGCACCCGCCCGTGCGAGTGCTCCGGCGATGGCCTTGCCGATGCCGGAGCTGCCGCCTGTGACCACGGCGACGCGGCCGTCCAGCGAGAACAGTTCGGAGAGGTAGCTGTGGGAGATCATTCCCGCACCCTAGAGGGGGTTGACGGCAGGAGCGTGGGGCGGGGGGACTCCGACGGTGTCCTGTCTCATTGCAGTTGCCCGTGCCGATGCCCATCGATGCCCATACTGGTGACCTGCGTGGACCGGAGAAAGGGGAGGCCTCTATCTCGTGGGCATGGCGGGGGTGGGGAGGTGAACTTCCAGCACAACTGCGGTGCCGGCCACGGTCCGGTCCTCGTGCATGTTGATCTGTTGGCCGGTTTGGACGTGCGCCCAGTGCGTGGGGGTGAGGGGAATGAGGCGGACAGTGGCTCGGCCGCCGGGCTCCAGAAAGGGCATGTCCTCGACCCAGAGCCCTGCGATGCTCACCGAGGAGCCCCCGGTGGGTGAGTGGTTCCCGATGTCCCACATGGGCCGCAGAACACCGTGACCGGGGATTGCGCTCTTGCGTCGGGCCTCCGTGGCTGGACGAAGCGTCAGATCGGCCAGGATCATTCCGTTTCGGATCTCGGAACACCGCCAGTGGCACCAAGCCGTGCTCCGCTCAAGGCCAAGTTGCTCAGCCGCCCTGGCAAGCCGCTCCCAGAACGCCAAGGGCAGTGGTTGCCCGTCTCCGAGCTCCTCGAGCAGGCTCAGAGCGGTCTGCCATTCGTCGTGGGCGAGATAGTCCCAGACGTCTTGCACCGAGATGTCGTTCTCGGTAGCGACCTCTTCCGGGACGAGGAGGGAAGCCGATTCGAGCAACTCAGTGACATCCATGCGGTCATTGTCGACCGCGTTGTCAGGCTTAGCCTCGATCGTTCATGAGTCCTCGTCGGTTTACTGACGGGGACTCTGCGTTTGCGCGGTGCGGTCTTTTCGGGGCTGGGGCAGGGCGAAGGCCCGGCTCTCGCGTCGGATGGGCGCCGGGTTCCACTTCACCGGTGGGCTGGTGCGGGTCGTGGGGGCGGTCGAAGTGGCTGGTCAACCGGGGTTCGGCAGGGCGTGGAGCCTGACGATCGCTTGGCTGATGACAGCGGTCCAGGGCCATCGGGCGGGCAGGCGGAGCCAGCGGCGACGGCCGGTGTTCATAAGCAGCGCGGCGGCGGAGAACAGCCACAGCCGGAGCTTCAACACGGAGCCCGCGTTGCCGGGCCGCAGCAGGGCGGCCACCGGCTCCCCGGATCCGGCTGGGCCGTGGTCGACGAACGCGACGAGCGGATGATGGATGATGGCCGAAGGTCTTCTTCCAGGTCGCGGTGGCATCCTGCTTCTCGGAGTGCGCGAGCACCAGCACCCCGCCGATGTCCACGGTCACCTGGCCGTCGGCGGCCGGATTGCTTGCCCCGGCCAACTCCCAGACCCGCGTACGTACTTCGGAACGTGCGCCCCGGATCGCCGCAAGAGCTTCGGGCCGGACGCGGCGAGCGCGTCGACGAGGCGGGAGACGGTCGGATCGGAGGCCACCGGGCCGAAGACATCCGGCTCGACCCGCAGCATGCCGATGTCGGCCAGGCAGTTGCCGCCGAGCACGACGGCCAGGGCCACATCCAGCAGGATCTTGCCCGGATCGTGCACCGCCCGCGGCTTGTGCCACGGCGCCAGCGCCGCGGATATCGCGGTGTCCAGGCCGGACTTGCGGATCGTGTCGGCCAGCAACACGGCCCCGGCCTGGGCAACAACTCCACGGCGGCCGCCCTCGACACGGACACGCGGGTACGACCCGCTACTCTTCTTCACCTGGAGAGTGCTTCTTTCCTTGCAGTGACAGGACCCTCGACAAGTCCCATCGTTGCAGGTCAGCAGCACTCTCCAGTCATTTGATCAAGACTCGGACAGACCCACTCGCGAAAGCGCGAGGTTAGCTAAGTGGCTGCCGTTTAGTGGCTGGGGCTGTGTGGGTTGGCTGTCGTGGGGGTGGCTGTTCCTACCCGGCAGGCTCCGTGCGACACGCGTCGTGGGCCACATGACCGTCCCGTGGTTCTTCCGCTCATGCCGGCGATGGACGACGAGGGTGGGTGCACGCTTCGAGCGCGAGGTTGCGGTCGTTGAGGAGTGCGGGGAGTGGTCCGGTGGGGCGGCAACACCACCTCCCGCACTTCCCGCGCTGTCATACGGAGCCGCCCCGAGACCGGTCCCCGGTGCACAGACCTCACTTCGCTACCGGAGGATCAACAGGATGGCCAAGCACCCGACCCGGCTCACTGCCACCGTTGTCGCCCTCGGGGCAGTCACGGCGGCCCTGTTCGGCTCCGTCGGCACCGCGCACGCGGGCGAGTCCGCGACTCGTGCCACGCTCCAGCCGCACAGCAATGTTCGCGAGATGGAGCACGCCGTAGGCATCATCAAGGTCAACACCGGTCCTACCGAAGGGCGGTTCTACCAGGACATCGACTGCTGGGCGCACGGCCAGCGCATCACGGCCGGCGGATACACGACCGACGTCTGGTACTACGGCATCGTCACCGACTCGGCCACCGGTACGAGGTACATCAGCTCGTGGCTCTGGGGCGGCAACGTAAATGTCGGCAAGGACCCCTCGCCCCTTGTCAGAGAGTGCTGAGCCCCCCGGCCTGCGAAACCACTCCACGACCGCTGCCCTTGACGCGGACACGCGGGTACGACCCGATACGCTTCTTCACCTGAGAAGTGCTTCTTTCCACGGCACGATCTGGACCCTCGACAAGTCCTATCGTTCCAGGTCAGGAGCACTTTTCGCGTTCGTGGTCAAGTCTCGGACAGATCACCTCGTGAAAGCCCGAGGTTAGGCCGTGTTTTTCAGGAGCGCGGGCGGGCCGTCCCTTGTTTGTGGTCGCGCGCCAGGTGGTCGAGGCCTCTCGACCTGATCGGGCTGAATGACAACGAACGTGTTGCCGGTATGCCCGGGCCTCGGGCGCAATACCCTCGACGGCGTGGAGACGGTCAGGGAAATGACCCTCCCGCGTGGAGTTGGGTGTTCGTCCCGAACCGGTTCCCGTGCAGGCGGCCGGTTACCAGCCGGCCCCGGTTCCAGGGAAGCGGCTTGGACCGCCCGGTTACCACCTCGCCTCGGTTGACCTGGAACCAGACCTCGCGGTGGTTGCCGAACAGCACGACACTCTCGCGGAGTCATGCACGTCGGTGTACACGTCGAAGTCCCGGTCACCCGGAGCTCCCCGAGGCGTAGTGCGCACGAAAGTGGTGCATGAACCGGCGCAGGTCGACAGCCGCGCCGAACGGAATCACCGCGTCGGCATAGGGCTCACCGGCAATGATGAATTCTGAACTCCAGGCCGTACAGCCGCCCGCGAAATCTTGACCAACGTGGCGCCCGGGCCTTGCTCGTTCAGTTCTGCGCTTCGAATCCCGCCAGGAGTTCCCGGGGGTCGAAGGTCACCCGGATCCGGGTGACCTTCCCGTCTTCCACATGCATCCAGTTCGCCGTCGGGGTGGGTGGCGCAACGCTTGTGCACAGGTCAAACCAGGTGATCACTTCACCACCTTCCGCCACCCGCGCCTTCACGTCGATATTCTCCAGTACCTGGCCAAGCCCCTTCAGTCCAGCGAGTGCCTCGTCTGCCCCCGACGCCGTTCCCAGCGCTCCGACGAAGTCGACATTGTCGGCCAGCACCCCCCGCAAGGTATCGAAATCGCCCGCCTCCCAGGCGGTGAAGTAGGTCTCGGCAAGCTCTCGCGAAGTCATCGTCGTCATGCCTTCATCGTGCAATCATCTGATCCATACGTCCAACAGATGAATCAGATGGCATCTATCATTATTGGGTATGGAGATGCATCAACTGCGCTACTTCGCCGCGATCGTGGACGAGGGCACCTTCACCGCTGCCGCCCATCGCCTGCACGTCAGCCAGTCCGGTATCAGCACCCAAGTGGCCAAGCTGGAACTGGAGCTGGGCCAACAACTGCTCGACCGCTCCGGTCGTCAAATCCGCCTCACACCGGCCGGCGAGGCCGTTCTCCCCCTTGCGAAAAACGCCCTCGCCACTCTCGAGGCCATCAAGCACACCGCCGCCGAGTTCGCCGATGCCGTCCGCGGTCGGGTCCGCCTCGGCATGATCATGGGCTGCTCGATCCCGGCCTTCCTCGACACCATCGCCGACCTCGGTCACACCCACCCCGGCATCGAGGTCAGCCTGCACGAGGGCTACTCCGACGACCTCCAGGCCCAGGTCCTCGCCAGCTCTCTCGACCTCGCCCTGATCGGCTACGCGAGCGGCGTCGCCCCTGGCCTGGAGGCGAGCATCGTCACCGACGAGCCGATCACCGCAGCCGTCCCTGCCGGGCACGCCCTCGACCGCCCGGAACTGCGCCTCGGCGACCTACGGGGCGAGAAGATTCTCTGCCTTTCCCCAGGCACCGGCATCCGCGCCGCCTACGAGGACTCCTGCCACAGGATCGGTCTCAACCCACGCGTGGACATCGACGCCAGTTCTCCGGTCACGCTGCTCCGCCTCGCTGAGCGCGGCGCGGGCGTTGCCGTTCTCAGCGCGTCCTCCACACAAGGCACCAGCCTGCAGACCATCCCGCTCACCGACGCCACCACGCACGCCCGGCTCGGACTCATCATCCGCCGAGGTCAACACTCCCCGGCCGTGCAGCTACTGCGAACCAGGCTCCTCGCCGCGCTGCTGGCTGGCTAAGGGTCTGCCGATCATTAACCTGTTGTCTTGATCTTGCTGTTGGGGCTGCTGCTTTGGGCGGCCACTCTGGCTCGAAGGGCTGCCAGGGCGGCCGGTGGCGTGGTGGCCGGCGAGATGGTGATGTCCTGTGCTTCGAGCAGGTGCCTGATCTTCAGCAGGGTGCGGTGCATTGCGGTGCGGCTGCTGTTGAAGAGCACGGCAAGAGGTTCTGCGGCCAGGTTGACGCGCATGTGGAGCACGGTGGCCAGGACCTGGTCGGCGAAGGTGAGCCGGGGTGGGCGGCCGCGCCGGGTGTCTCCTGCCGGTGTCAGGGTGTGGATGAGGTGCTGCAGCTGGTGCGGGGCCAGGCCGGTCAGTGCGGGGTCGGACAGCAGCTGCGGTGTCGGTGGCCGGCCGCTGCGGGCTGCCGGGTTCGGCTGGGGGTGCAGGGCATAGTTCCACTCGCCGTGGAAGGTGTGCCGGGTCAGTGGCAGGGCCGCCATTTCCGCGTCGCCCACACCGATGCCGGTGGGACAGGTGTTGGTGTCCAGCTCGGCCTTCACCCGCAGTCCGGTGCGGGTGGTGGTCGCGGCGATCGATTCGAGGATGACTTCGTGGCTGGTCAGGGGGCGACCGCGCCAGTTCATCGTGATGTGGGAGAAGAGCCGGTGCTCGATCTTGTTCCACTTCGATGTGCCCGGGGGCAGGTGGCAGACCGTGATGACCAGCCCGGTTTCCGCGGCCAGGCGGGCGAGGTGGAGTTTCCAGGCCCGGGGGCGATAGCCGTTGGAGCCGCCCGCATCCGCGGTGATCAGCAGCCGGGAAGCTTGCGGGTAGTCGGCCTGGCCCTGACCGTGCCACCAGCGGCGGATCGACTCCACTGCGAACGCGGCGGTGTCGTGGTCGGTGCCGACGTTGACCCAGCCGGTGTTGGCCGCCAGGTCGTAGATGCCATAAGGGATGGCCTTGCCCAGCTGTGGATCGGCGAAGTCGTGGACGCGGACCGGCACCGGATCGCCCGTGGGCCGCCAGGAGCGGCCATGGTTGTGGAAGTCGCCGACCAGCTCTTTCTTCTTGGTGTCCACGCTGATCACCGGCTGGCCGGCGTCCCGGTGATCGCGTGCTTGCTCGTTTGGATAGCGGAACTGGGCATCCCGGTCGGCATGCTGACTGCCCTCGAGCGTCTTGGCGTTGGCCTGCAGCCGGAACCCCTCCTGCCGCAGCAGGCCGGCGACGGTGTCCGCCCCGACCCGGTGCCCCTGACGGGTCAGCTCGGCCGCCAGCGTGCGGGTCGACTTCGTCGTCCACCGCAACGGCGACATCGGATCACCACGTTCTTCCGGCTCGACCAGACTCAGCAGGGCAGTCCGCAGTCCAGGGTCGAGGTCCGCGACGCGTTTGCGTCCGCCGCCCGGCCGCCGCACCCGTCCGGTCAGAAACTGGCCTGCGTCCAGGTCGGACATGCCCTTGCGAACCGTTGTCCCGCTCACCCCGGCCGCCCGAGCCACGGCTCGAATGCCGCCATGTCCCAGCCCTCGGGCCTCTGCGGCCATCAGCAGTCGCCGCTGCCGTTCGTCCAGATGCGGGAACAACACCGCGAACTTCACCGCGAGTTGATCACGAGTCTCGTCCGAGATGCGCATACGACACCAACGAGCCCCAGCTCTGAAAGCAGCACCTTGATGATCGGCAGGCCCTAAGGGCTGTCCCGTAAACGATCTCCGTGCCTTGCTCGACCAGTGGCCCTGTCTGCGGGTCCGGATGTGCGGCAGACTTCAGACAACAGGCGTGGCCGAGGGTAAGGGGAGGGCGCATAGAACACACCAGTGAGTCGTTGATGGGTTGTGGGCCGTCGGTGCTGGACGCACTCAGCGTTGCTGGGTGGACAGCAGGTCGCAGGACCGCCACTCGGGATTGGACAGAGCAACTGACATCTGCTGGGTTCAAACTCGACGACGCGGCGGTCGAGATCTGGGCCGAGTTCGGCGAGCTGACGATCGAGAGTTCCCCGGCACGCGTCCCCGCCTCGTCATTGCACATAGACCCCGTTGACGCCTGCGTCGACACCGCCGCGGAGGCGTCCACGCTGAAGTATCGGTATGCAGAGAACTACAGCCCGCTGGGTATGTGGTCTGTCCAATTCAGGTCGTATATCGCGACTAGCGGGCGCGTCGTCGCCGTGGGTCCGAACTGCCTCTGGTCACTGGGTTCGACCTTCGCGGAGGCGCTCGCCTACGTAGTAGATGGCGATGTCGGCGTTAATCGTGCAGAACAAGCAGACTGGCTGGATAACTGCCTCACCCGTAGGTGAGACGATACTTGCTACCGGGGGTCCTTGGTGTAGTACGCTGCGGCTTTTTCGCGGTTGCGTCGCTCGAGTTCCTTCAGGCGCGCCTCGCTCGTTCACCGTCAGTTCTGCATTGGGGGCCGGTTCCTGCTGCTTCTTTTAATTCTTCACCCAGCCGCGTAGCGTCTCCGAGTCAGATCAAGCTCCCGGGCGACTTCGGAGATCGTCTTGCTTGACCTCAACGCGATCTGGACGGATTTCTCGCGGAACTCCGGCGAGTACTTACAGGGTGGCGCCACTTCTTCCTCGTTTCCTTGTTCAGGACAACACTATTGGGTGCCTGTCCGGAAACTTCGTGGCCTCTCACTTTGCGGGAAATGCCTTAAATTGGGTCGAATGAGATCCAGACGTCGGGCGGCAGGTCTGGCCGATGCTTCACTGGCCTGCGCTCCTCTGTCCATGCGTCACCAGCGATCTCCCTGGCGACGCGTCGCCAGAAGTGGACTGCTCCCACGTTGGCGTCTTGAAAGGCGATTTCCCAGGGGCCATGGTGCCTGGCTATCACCTGTTGAGCAGCGTTTAGGCCGATTCCCGCCCTGCGGGCTCCACGAACGACGAAGAAGCTGTTCAGTACGCGCTTCGGACCGGTCAGACCCCGAACGAAGGCAAGACCCGCTGGGCGTGCGTCACTGGTCACGAGATAGGCCGCCCAGTCGGTGTCAGTGAGCACGATGTTGGGCCGATCGGCATAGAAGGTCCCGTCGATATCGGGAAGGACTTCATCGAATTCCGACAAATCATGGCGAAACATCAGCCATAGTCGCTTCACTGTGGGGCCGTCAGCAGCATCAGCCAAACGCACGGATACCTCTGGCATGGGGCTCCATTCAGTGAGAAACGCGGGCAGTCCGGATTTGAACATAAAAAGGAGTCTTTCCGTCGGAAAATTATCCGGCTGGAAAGACTCAGCTAATGCCGTGGAGCATAGCAGGCGCGATCGCCTGTGACGTCGGCGGCGACGCAAGGGGAGGGGGGTGATGCCGCCGCCGAACACGCGTTCATCGACTGCCGCCTGCCCGTGGAGTGGACTGCTGACTGGGCGTGATGTCGCGAAGTGACCGTCCCCCATGGGGCAGCCTTCACTGAGGGGCGCGACCCGTTCAAGCCGTTACCGGTCCAACTTCACTGTCGCGAACCATGCAGTGGCCCATCTTCGATGACATGGATGGCCATCCGTCCAACTTCGGTGACAGACGGTCCGTCTTCCCTGTCGCAGGTCAAACGGCTGTCCTGTCTCATTGGAGTTAGTCGTCTGCGTTGCGCTGACCTGCGCGGACTGGATTATGCGAGACGCGTGGACTGGGTTCGTTGGAACAAAACGGCAGGTCTCGGGGTGTGACGGGTTTGCGGGCGCCTATCCCGACGTTCTGATGGCGTGGTTGATCGCGGAGGCGACGTCCTCAGCGATGTGGGTGGGCTGATAGGAGTCCCGGGTCCAGACACGTCCGTCCGTCACCCACACGCTTCGAAGACCGAGTGTGTGGGCGCCTGCGATGTCGGCGTGGGGTGAATCGCCGATGACCCACGCGCCCGGGAGGGGGACACTGACGGCATAGGCTGCCGCTTGGAAGATCTCCGGTTCTGGTTTCTTGTGGCCGACTGCTTCGGAGATGACCCAGCCGTGGACGAGTTGGTCGAGTCCGGTCTTCCGGATCTTCGCTTCCTGCTGTGCGGTCCGCCCATTGGTGACGATGGCGCAAGTCCAGCCATCCGCCGTCGCTTTGCCCAGCGCCTCGCGGGCCGAGTGAGCCAGGACGACGCGGTCAGCGGCGCCGTTGTCGAGAAGGGCGCGGATGGCGGCGGTTGGCACGACGCCGCCGTATCGGTCGGTGAGGGCCGCGGCGACTTCGCAACGCGCGGTGTAGCCGCTTGCGTCGATCGCCATCACCCATGTGAGGTCGGATTTGGGCAGGTCGTGCTCGGCAAGAAAGTCGGCGACGGCGGCGCGGAAGGCCGCATCCCGGTCGACAAGGGTGTTGTCGAGGTCCAGCAGCAACAACGGCATGACCGGGAGTAGATCATGGAACCCCGTGCGAGGCAGGCCAGTTTCCGGCGGGCATCGGCACGAGGTCGGCGAAGCGGATGTTGTGAATCGTCAAGGACGGACTTCTCAGAGCCACTCAGCAGCGGTAGTAGGGGTGGAAACGGGCTCCACCGTGTTTCGGCGTCGGCTTCATCGGGCTGGCGTGGTGGCGGGATGGTTTCGCGAGGGAAGAACGCGTCGTAGATCCTCGGGCTTCGATGGAAGGCGACGAACTTGTGGGTGGAGAAGTGCTGCTCGACCCATTGGATCAGGAACTCCTTGCGGTCCTTGGGGACGTAGCCGAGAAGGACCTTGCGGAGTGTGATCTGTTCGACGAGCCAGGTGACGTGGCCGGTGGCGACCGCGCGGTGCTCCCATTCCCGGCTTGCGAGAAGTCCGGCGAGTGTCACGACTTGAGAGTGGAAGACCATCGTGAGCGTCAGGTCGGGAGAAGCGGGCTTCCCGGTGCCGTCGGTGAGGATGCGGCGTGCCGTGTCGAGCGAATCGAACGGGTCGGCGGTCTCTTGCAGCCAGGTGAAGTAGATCTTGCGCGCGGCCGGGCGAACGTAGATCGGCAGGCGGGGAGGCGGGACATTGATCATCGCTGCCTGGCCGGCTTCCGAGCGGGACGAACGGACTCCGCGGCGTGATCCAGGGGATGGCGTCGAGGCCTTCCTTGGTGACGCGCTCGATGCCGTTGAGGATCGCGTCGATCGCGGCGCCCCGGATGGCGTGGGACAGCGCGCCGATCATCCCGTCGGTGCGGTTGTGCAGGTAGCGGTCCAGTTTGACCAGGCTGCGCGGTGGATGTCGTGGAGGATCAGGGTCTCTTCCATGGTCGCGATCAGCCCTTTCCATTCGTCGCCGTAGGGGAACGGGCTGGTGGGGACGAGGGTGAAGCGGCCCGCGATCTGAGCGCCTCGCGTGCCGACCAGCAGTTCACTGGTTTCCAAGTCGATCCCGGCGTGGGCGAAGGTCGCGGGGATGCGCTCGGCGAAGCTCCACCCCAGCCGGTACAGCCATCCAGCACCCCCAGCGCGCTCAACCGCGCGACTAGGTTCGCTGAGACAGCAGGGCCCCGGGGAGAATCCCGTCGCTCCCGGTTTGACCGGTTGATCATCGATGCCCGGGCATGAGACGAGCACGGCTCTTGTGGATCACGGAGTTCTCTGACCGGAAAACTCAACGGTCAGGGTGCCAGACGGACACCAGGATGGAGCGGGCGACGGCGACCAGGGCTTTCATGTGGCCGCGGCGTTTGATGATCCTGCGGTAGCGGGCGCCGAGGAAGGTGTCGGCCCGTGCGGCGGAGATCGCTGCTTCGCCGAGGGTGCCGCGGAGCCAGGGGTTGCCCTTGCCGGTGGGGCCGGAGGTGTTCTTGTTTTCAGGACTGGAGGGTGCGTGGGGAGAGTGCCCCGCCCTGCTCCTCACCCCGACCGCGTTCGCGAGTTTCATCGCGCGGTTGTAACCAGGCTTCAGGCCGCGTGCGGAGTGAACGCGACCCTGGAGTCGCCCTCGTCGATGGCCAGGTTCAGAGTGCCGCCCAGGGCCTTCGCCAGGCGGCGCAGCAGCGGGAGGGTGGGGACGGTATCGCCGCCCTTCATCCGGGACACCTGCGGCTGAGTCATCCCGGCTCGTTCGGTCAACTCCGCCTGGGACAGGTCGAGTTCGATCCGGCGGTCGTAGACGGCCTGACCCAAGTCGCCGGCCAGCCGCGCGTCGACGTACTCCTGGTGTACTCGACCGCCTCTCCCGCAAGCTGCCGGGTCCGGCGCGTTCTCCACGTGCTGTGATTCATCGGCTCTCCCTACGCCGATCGTCGATGTGCTCGGCCCGGCCGTGCTCGGTCTCGCAGACCTTCTGGGCCTGATGTGCACGTTCGGCCTCTGCCGCCTCGCGCATCTTCGTCTTGCGGAACACCGTCAGCAGAACGATCCGCTGTCCTGGGGCGAGCCAGTACGGGATGCGTACAGCTTCGCCGTCCAACTCGAAGCGCAGTTCACGCAGCTTGCCGCCCAGGTGACGAGAGTACGGCTCACCGAGCGTTGTCGGCTCGTCCAGGAGATGGTCCGTCTTGTCCTCCACCCGCCGGTAGAGGCGCAGCGGAAGTAACTCCAGCCAGTTCCGCACCTCGGGCTCGATCTAATGGCATAGCGCAAGCTCGCGCGGACCTCGGATAGGTCGAGCGCGCGTTCTTTTCCCGCAGCCACGCCGTAGCCACCGACGCGCGCGGATCCCGAAGAACCCCGTTTCGTAACCCGAAGAGTTATAGGTACCCCTTGCGCCCGGCCCTCCCCATGCTGGTGATCGTCCTGCCGAGGGCAGGGCGGAGTGACAAGGTCAACGGGGAAACGGAGAGCGTGTGATGGGGATCAGGGCGAGGGTTGTGGCGACGGCTGCCACGGCGGTGTTCGCGGGGCTTGGTGTCGTGGCTACGGCCCTGCCGGCGGCAGCGGCGACCACGCCGAAGGGGAACAACAGCAGCAACGAGGACGTGCTGTTGGTGCACGGGTACGACCCGGTGTGGGAGGCGAAGTTCGACTGCAACGACTACTTCAAGGACATCCGCAAGGACCTCAAGGACTACCGGTGGAAGGGGAAGGTGCGGGGGGTCGCCTTCTACAAGGGTGACTGGAACTGTGACTTCCGGATCGCCAGTGGGGATCGGGACACCGGGCTGAAGGACCTGGGGAAGAAGCTCGCGAACAAGATCTACAAGGACTACACGGCGAAGGGGAAGTCCGTCGACCTCGTGGGACACTCCATGGGCGGCCTCATCATCCGCGCCGCGCTGACCGGCGTCGCCAAGAAGGAAGCCGGGTTCCCGAAGAAGCTGTTCGTCGAGGACGTGGTGACGCTGGGGACGCCGCACGCGGGGACCAACTGGGGCTGGGGGCACTCGTACCAGCAGACCAAGGACATGCGGAAGAACTCGTCGCTCATCAAGTGGCTGAAGAACAACCCGCAGTCCACGCAGCCCACCGACTGGACGGCGATCGGCAGTGACAGCGACGCCATCGTCTCGGAGTCGTCGGCGACCGCGGGCGGCTTCAAGCACTGGGTCCGCTACGACAACCTCCCGGGCAAAGACGACCACGCGGCCCTCAAGTCGGTCCGGACGGGGCTGCACAAGCTGAAGTACCGCAACTCGCCCTCCGCGGCGACCGGTTGGAAGACGGCCGGCTCTCCTGCCCCCTGGACGACCTCCGCGCTGTTCCACTACACAAAGTGGTGACACGCCGGCACCACTGACACCCCGCCACCACTGACTCGGGCGCCGTCGGGACCATCCCGGCGGCGCCCGCCGTTGCCTGAGAACGCCCAAAAAATCAGTCCAGTACGGCGACCGCCTCGATCTCCACCAGGTGCTCCGGTACGTCCAGCGCCGCCACCCCGATCAGCGTCGCCGGGGGCCGGTGGCAGGGCCCCGGGGAGAATCCAGTTCGCCCGTTTTGATCACGGGATGCCGTGCAGGTTGAGGGCGGCGTCGGGGCGGGTGTGAGCGCGTCGGCCGCTGGCGATGTTGGTCCAGCCGGCCCGATCGAGGGCCGTGCGGGTCAGGTCGCGCAAGGCGCTCATGACGGCCGGGGTGTGGTGACGTCGGACCTGGCTGGCGTCCTCGGCGAAGGTGACGTCCTTTGTCCAGTGGACGGTGTTCTCGATGATCCAGTGGCCGCGGGCCCAGGAAGCGATCTCGGCGGGGGATGCCTGGTGGGCGGGCAGGTCGGTGACTGCGTAGACCGTCTCGGTCTGCCACTTCTTCGCACTGAGGGACCGGCGTTTGCGGTGGATGCGAACGACCTGGCGGGCGTATGGGAAGAGCAGGCCGTCCACGGAGACTACCTTCACCTCCCGTACCTCCTCGCGGCCGTGCCCCCGGTCGCGTGAACGGTCAAGGACAGGTGCCTTGCCCCAAGGCAACTTCCTCAACTGCCCCGCGAGCGTGGGCTGGTTGTTCTTCACCGACAGCAGGTAGTGCGCGTGACGGTCCTCGACGAGGTAGCGGGCGTGACCCTTCTGCGCGTGCATCGCGTCGACCGTGATCACGGCCTCGTGCAGGTCCGAGTAGTCGATGGTGTCCAGGAGCGGGGCGAACTCAGGAATTTCGTTGCTCTTCGCGCCGATCTCGCGCAGGGCGGCCGTCAGTGCGTCGTCGTGACGGACGGCGGTCAGGACGAACATCCGGCTGCCGTCGGCGCGGACGGCTCCGCGCAGGCACTTGCCGTCCACGGCGAACGCCCGCCGCCTCAGCCGGACCGGGTCCGGGGCAAGCACGGCGGCTCGGTGGGCACGGCGCTGTTCGCGTTCGGGGACGCCGTCGGGGCTCAGCGGTCCGGTGGCGGGCGACGCCAGCGCAGTGAGCCGGGCGAAACCCGCGTCGGTCAGCGCGCCGGGATCCACTTTGGCGAAGGCGTCCCGCAAGGTCCGCTCGCCCGGAGCCCGATACCGGCCGGCGAACGGATCGAACGGGCAGCCCAGACGGGCCAGCACCTTCTGATCGCACCGACGGGCCCATTCCGCGATCGCAACCAGGGAGTTGTGCCCGGCCGCCGTCATCGCGCACACCCCGATCGCAAGCAGCGTGGCCAGCCGATATCGAACGCCCCGCGGATCACGCGGGTCGGGCACCTTGGCCAGTGCCCGGAGCAGCCCGTCCGCCGACACCTCCCCGACCGCACCGGTGGACGAGCAGGGCGACGTGCCCAGGGACACGGACATGAGGGAGGATGGAGCGACGAGCACGGCAGCCTTGCTGATCCGGGAGCGTAGAGAACTCCATGATCCACAAGAGCCGTGCTCGTCTCATGTCCGGGCATCGATGATCAACCGGTCAATCCGGGAGCGACGGGATTCTCCCCGGGGCCCCGGCTGAGACAGAAGCCCGAACGACTCGGTTCGTTGAGAAAACGACTCGATTGAGTGAGACAGGACAACGATGTCCTTTGACAGCGAAGTTAGTCGGTTGCGATGCCCTGACCTTGAGCGACTAGGTTCGATGGCAAACGACCGCTCTCCGTCGGTGCCTCTCGTGTCCCGTCTCAGGTGATCATGTCCGAAGCCGCAGCTGTGACCTGGGGCGACCGGAACGGTTGAGACACCTGGGTGGCCGAAAAAATCTCAGTTGATCTGGAACCTGGCGTCTGAATAACTGGCTGTCGTCTCAGTTGATCTGGACTGCTTCCGTCGTTTTCGAGCTGGGCCAGTGGAAGGGCCTGCGAGATTGATCATGCACGATGACCAAGTGGACGTGACCACCGACATCGTTGCGACTTTGATCCAAGAACAGTTCCCTCAGTGGAGCGGCAAGGCGATCCGACTCCTGCCGTCGACCGGGACGGTCCACGCCATTTTCCGCATCGGGGACGACCTCTCCGCGCGTTTCCCGCTGCGTCTGACCGGTGCCGCGGAGGCGCTGGCGGTTCTGGAACGGGAAGCCCAGGCGAGCGCGGAGCTGGCACAGGTGTCTCGGTTTCCCGTTCCGGAACCCGTCGCCCTGGGAAAGCCTGGAGCGGGTTATCCCATGCCGTGGTCGGTCCAGACGTGGCTGCAGGGAACGGTCGCCATCGATGCTGACCCGAGTGGGTCGGACGCTTTCGCCGAGGACCTTGCGGCCTTCATCGCGGCTCTACGGGAAGCCGAGACGCGGGGTCGGCTTTTCAGCGGCGACAATCGCGGCGGCGTTCTCGCTCACCACGACGCCTGGATGGAGAAATGCTTCGAGGCGAGCCAGGGGCTGCTCGAGGTGCCCCGGCTGCGCCGACTGTGGCGCCACTACCGGGAGTTGCCGCGCACGAGTGCCGACGTGATGAGTCACGGCGACCTGATTCCCGGCAATGTACTCGTCGCGGGAGACCGGCTCGGCGGCGTCCTCGACACCGGCGGATTCGGCCCGGCCGACCCCGCACTGGATCTGGTCAGCGCCTGGCACCTGTTGCAGCCGGGCCCACGGGAAGTGCTCCGGCGGACACTGGCCTGCGACGATCTGGAGTGGGAGCGCGGCAAGGCATGGGCCTTCGAACAGGCGATGGGGCTTGTCTGGTACTACGTCGAGAGCAATCCGACGATGAGCAGAATGGGGCGCCGGACACTCGACCGCATTCTGGAGTCGACGAAGTGATGCCGCCCCGGTCGTAGGCCGCGGCAGAGATGATCGCTTGTCGCCCCCGCCGACACAGCACCAACGCGAACAGGGGCCTTCCCCCGTGAAGGTGGGCACGCGGTTATTGATCACGCGGCGAGCGTGAGTTTAGCGGTGTGGTGTCGGTGTTCGTATTCGTTGGGGCTGAGGTGGCCGTTGGCAGAGTGTCGACGGCGGGTGTTGTAACGGGTCAGCCAGGCAAATACCGCCCTTCTGCAGGTGCCGGCGTCGCCGTAGTCGTGGGCGTCTTGGAGGGTCTCGCGTTTCAGGGAGGCGTGGAAGCTTTCGCAGGCCGCGTTGTCGGCGCTGGTGCCGACCGCGCCCATCGACCGGGTCACCCCGAATTGGTCGCAGAGATCGGCGAAGGCCCGGGAGCCGTACTGGGCTCCGTGGTCGGAGTGGAACACCGCCCCGCTGAGGCTGCCCCGGGTCCGGACGGCCATCCGCAGCGCGTCGGCGACCAGGTCGGTGCGCATGTGGTCGGCGATTGACCAGCCGACGACCTTGCGGCTGAAGCAGTCCAGCACGGTCGCGAGATAGAGGAACTCCCCGTTTTCCAGGGGGAGATAGGTGATGTCGCCCATGTATTTCGGGCCGGGTTCGGTGGCGGTGAAGTCCCGCTGGAACAGGTCCGGGACCGGTGAGGTGGCCGGGTCGGGGATCGTGGTGCCACGCGTCTGCGCAGGCGGATGCCGGTGATGGAGAACGTCCGCATGATCCGGGCGACCCGTTTTTCGTTGACCCGCCGCCCTTTCCCGCGGAGCTCGGCCGTCACGCGCGGGGAGCCGTAGGCGCCGCCGGACTCGCCGTGGATCTCGCGGATCTCCTCGGCCAGGACCCGGTCCTTGTGCTGCCGGGTGGCCCGGGCCTCGGCACCGGCGAGCCACTTGTAGTAGCTGGACCGGTTCACGTCCAGGACCTGGCAGAGCCGCTTCACCTCGTAGGTGGCCCGGTGGTCGTCGACGAACTGGAAGCGGCTCATCACCAGTTCGTCTCTCCGGCGAAATACTTGGCCGCCTTGCGGAGGATGTCCCCCTCGGTGGCGAGCTTGCGCTCACTCGCCTCGAGCTCGGCGATTCGGGCCTCCAGTTGCCGCACCCGCTCGTCCGGATCAGCGGACGGCACCTCCTTTTGAGGGGTGCCCGGCTTCGCAGCCGCGGCGGTGACGCCACGGCGTTCGCGGTCCCGCAGCACCCACTCCCGCAGGGTCGCCCGGTTGACGCCCAGGTCAGCGGCGATGCTCTTGTAGGTCGCCCCGGGTGTGGACTCGTACAGGGCCACGGCATCGGCCTTGAACTCGTCCGAGTAGTCCTTCATCGCCATCGGCGGTCTTCTCGCTTCCTCCGGATCAAGCAGATCCAGTATCAGCGTGTCCACCACTCAGGGGGAGGCCCCCAGATCTCGGCTGAGGCGGGATATCTCGGCTCGATTCAGGAATTACTGAAAGCGACCCTGCGGAGAGCGGGGGGGCCTCCTTTTGCGGCATTGTGCCGTGGAGGGCAGTACTGGCGAACGTAGTGGCGGAGCACCCTGTAGGACACGGAGGCTTCGTGGTCGTCCATGAACCTCAGCCATATCTGTTTCGGCCCGAGACCCTCATCTGCCATGGCCCGGATGTCCTTGATGAGGTCGTTGTCGAAGCCTCCGTACCTCCGGTCGACTCCTCGGGGAGGAGGTTGCACGGTGTCCCGGGCGAGGCGGACGAGACGTCGAGGGACTTGGTGCCGTAGGGCCAGGTTCTGAATGGTGTGACCTCTGCGGGCGTCGCTGTAGATGAGCAGGGGGAGATGGGGCTGGCCGGGGAACAGCTCTGTTCAAGATGTGCGTGGGTTGGGTTTCATGCGGCCGCGCGGGGAGCTGGCGTCAGCGAGTACCCGGTCCAAGGACTCCTCGGGGCGTCCGGAGACGGCGGCCAGACGGGCGAGTTGGGGCTTGCCGAACCAAAAGGGCGGTCCGTTGAGGAAACAGTGCAGGTAGCTCGGCTTGATGGTTCGCGCGGGCGAGGCGGCGGACGTAGGAGTCGGTGATCTCGCCGGCGCAGGGGCGTAGTCGAACCGGCAGTGCAGCAGCCAGATGACGATCCACTCGTCCAGCAGGCCCTGGAGCTCGGGCAGGGACCACAGCGGTTCGTTCTCCAGGCCACGGCCCCGGTGGTCCACCGAGCGGCCGGTGTAACCCGCGACGAACTGCGCGAACAGCGTCGCCACCGAACCCAGCGTCTTCTCGATCGCGCCTTTCTCGAAGGGCGACGCCTTGTGCGTCGGCTGGAGGCTGATGCCCAAGTAGCGGCAGGACGCACGGAAGTTGTTCGAGATGAAGACCTTGCCGTGGTCGCAGACGATCGTGTCCGGCACGATCACCGGCCTCGCAGCCGCGTACTCCAACCGCTCGTCCAGGGACAGCAGCCGCCGGTGCGGCAGCACTGATCTCGACATCCGAAGTGCGTCCGACCAACCAGGACGCATCATCGCCGGTCACCGGCCGCATCCGCGCCGGCCATCAACGGGACCGGTGTCGCGAAGACCTACCGGAGACGGTCCACGACCGGCCCGCGCCGGCACCGGGGATGCCGGTAACGCGACAGCCACCGCACATTCGCCAGCAACACCTCCTGCGGAACCCCGACCCGCTCGAAGCCCCACCCCGCCTGACGGCAGGCCCGGCGCGTCACCTCGAACGCCTCCGCGTCCCTCGGCCCGATCCGCTCGTCCGCACGGACATCGACGACCACCGCCGAGCCGTCCGCGCGGCGCACGAAGTAGTCCGGGGCGTGACGACGCTCCCGCTCGCCGTCACGCCAGTGCAGCCAGAACGGCTGCGAGCCAATGCCCACCACGTTCGGGTCGAAGTCCATCAGCAGCAGCCGGTCCCGCTCCAGCCGCGACTCCGGGGCCACGTGACGCCCGGTCGTCGCCGCGCAGTACCAGCCCGGGAAGTGACGCTCACCGCGCGACCAGCGGAACGTACGTACCGGAGCGGCATCCTCGAATCGGCCCGTCACGCAGTCCCGCAGCGGACGCCGACGGCGTTCGTGCACCGCGTCCACGTACGACAACTCGAAGCACGGCCCCGCCTGCTCTGAGTGAGACAGGACAACGATGTCCTGTGACAGTGAAGTTTGACCATCGTCAGCGAAGTTTGACCGCCAGCCATCCCGTGCCGCCAAAGGCGGTCGCTGTGGCTGTGGCCTGGGGACCGCGGAAGCACCGGTGCGTCAGCGGCAGACTCATTATGGTCGGTTCATGGCAGCCGACATCGAGCAGTTAGCGACACAGATACGTGATCTGCATGCCGCATTCGACATCAGCGAGTGGGAGCCGAGTCCGGCTGAGCACGCGTGTGCCATCCGCATCCTGGAAGCGGTCGCCGCGCGCCCTCTTGGTGAGGCGATCGTCCAAGGTATGAGGCCGGTGGCTCCCGGCGGAAGCTTGGCTGAGGACTCCCGTCTCGGGCCCGCTGCGGTCTCCTGTGCTGTCTACTTTCGGCGTTCGGCGGACCCGTTCTCCGTGGCTGGTGAACAGTTTCAAGGCAGCTTCCTCGATCTGCTTCGGAAGATCACGGGCCGTCCGGAGGAGGGCTCGGTGGTTGTGGGGCGTCGGTGACGTTCACGAGCAGGCGTGTGGCAGTCCCTTCTGCGGTGAGTGCTGATTTCCGCTGCCGGTATGCCTTCTGGCGGCAGCGCTGTGAGCATGTCCGGCGTTGTTGCTGGCAGGGCCCTGCTGGTAGTGGCCCTCCGCAGGTCTCGCAGGGTCTCGTTGATGCAGTGGGGGCTGGTTCGGGTGGCTGGGGTCGTGGTGCGGGCTGGAGTGTCGGCGATGTCACCGGCGGTGGAGAAGGTGGGTTCGCGGGAGGCTGCCTGAGCTGTTGGCGACGTGCTCGCTGGCGGCATCGGTCTGAGCATGTCCGGCGTGCTGCTGAGAACATCGGGCCGTCGCAGACCGGGCAGACTCGTGGTCCGGATGGATCAGCCGGGGCTGCCTCGGCCAACCACTTTTCTTCGTGCTTGAGGTAGTTGGCGCGTCGGCAGGCGGATGAACACAGGCGATAGCGCTGTCCGGGCTGGATCTTCATGCTCTTCCCGCACTCTCTGCAGGGGGCCTTCTGAACTGGAGCCCGCGGATGCCGTTTCCGGTATGCCTTCTCGCGGCAGGCCTGGGAACAGCGCAGGGCCTGGCGGCCGATGACGTCTGTGGGCGGTATCTGCGCGTCGCACTCCAGGCAGCGCCTCGTTTCCAGGGTGGCCACCAGCGTCTCCGGGGCGCGGCCGGTCGCGGCGGCCAGCCGTGTCCAGCTGGGAAGACCGAGTTGTTCGGGCGGTTCGCAGAGGTAGGTCCGCAGGTAGCGGGGCGGAAGATGGTTGGCGTGGGCCAGGCGGACGATGAAGGACCGGATGCCTTCGCCGGACCGGGGCCGGACCTGGAAGGGCAGGACGCGGACGTTCTCGTGGGTCATCGGGAGGATGTGGGCCTGCGGAAGTGAGGCGATTCGGCGGCGACGTCCAGCGGGACGGCCTTCAGCCCGGCTTTGGTGATCTTCTCGGTGCCGTTGTAAATAGCGTCGATCGCGGCTCCGCGGATCTGGTGGGAGAGGGCGCCGATCATGCCGCCGGTGCGGTCGTGCAGGTAGCGGTCCAGTCTCGCCAGGGTGCCGGGCCGGTGCTGCCGCAGGGCAAGGGTCTTCTCCATGGTGGCGACCAGGCCCCGCCACTCACTGTTGTAAGGGAAGGGGTGGGTGGGGATCAGCGTGAAACGGCCGGCGATCTGGGCTCCGCGGGTGCCCGTCAGCAGACTGCCGTGTTCGATGTCGATGCCCGCGTAGATGAACGTCGCGGGGATCCGCTCGGAGAAGTACTTGAGGGTGTCGGAGACTTCGGCGCCGTGCTGGGTGGTGAGCGAGATGTTGTGGAGTTCGTCGACCAGGATCATGCCGGTGCGGGCGTCGGTGCAGACACCGACGACGGACTCGATGAGGTCGGTGATGTTCATGCGGGCCATCACTGGCAGCCCGAGGAAACGGGCGAACTCGGCCGCGATCATGCGGGGTGTCGCGGCGGGCGGGACGGTGATGTAGATGACCGGTTTGCGGTCGGTGGCGGTGGGGTGCCGGGCCCGGTCCAGTAGTTCGTGGGACAGCCCGAGCTGGGTGATCGCGATGGTCTTCCCGGTGCCGGCGGGGCCGGAGACGATCAGGCCCCGGCGTGCACTGATCGCGTGCCGGTTCAGCACGACCAGGCGGCGTCCGGTGGCGACGGTGTGCCGGACGACGGAGGCGGCGACCACCAGCAGACGGCCGTGATGGTCAAGACGCGCTTCGTCGAAGGCCGCCTGGCCGGCCTCGCCCAGCGCGTCGTACTGAGTGTCGGTCAGCCGGGGCGGCGGACCCGGTGGGTATTCGACGAAGCGGCGCCAGCCGTCGATCGTGGTCAGGTGCCGCGGGGAGTCCTGGGGCAGAGCGGACGACGCCGTCATGAGCGCTTCCAGGGGTCTTCCAGCGGGTCGAACAGTCCGAGCGGGATCACCTCGGCCACAGACTCCTCGCCTTCGTCCGCTTCGTCGTCTGGCTCCGTTTGAGCACCGGCAACGGACGCCGGAGTAAGCGGACCTGCGGCTTTCGTGCGGGCCACCACCCGCCGGTCGCGCTTGCCGGGCCCCGGACCGGGCTCGGTGTGCGGGCCGCCGTGGGCTCGGGTGAGCAGGGCGGCGACCGCGTCAGCGATCTCCGCCTCGGTGGCGCGGGGCAGCTGGTGTCTGACGTGGTCCCAGGCCAGGTCACCGAAGGGAACCGGTGCCCGGTTCAGGTGCTTCCAGGTGGCCGGGACCCACTCGTTGTCACCGCGGTGGTTGCGTACCCAGATCCGGGAGACGTCGTAGGGGTCGCGGTGGATCTCCCAGAGGCCGCGTTTCGCCCGGACGCCGGAGTTCTGGCGGCGCATCGGCCCCAACGCCCGGCTGTCGTAGGTGCGGTTCTTGATCCGGATGCCGTAGTCGTTGACCACCCGCCATTCCGCGGGCAGGAGTTCGACGTAGTCGTCGCCGCTGAGTGCGACCGGGACGTAGCCGCAGGCCTCCACCAGGGCGGCGTACTTCTCGTTCGGCGTGAACAGCCGGCCTGGGTGGACCGGATCGCGCAGACCGTCGGGCCTGCGGTTCTGCCACTTCGCGACGATCCACTCATCCAGAAGCTCCTGCAACTCCAGCAGGGACCACACTCGTTCGCGTTCCAGGTTCCGGCCGCGGTGGTCGCTGCTGCGGCCTGTGTAGGTGGGCAGGAACTGGGCGAACAGCGTGGCCACCGAGCCCAGCATCTTCTCGATGTGTCCCTTCTCGAAGGGCGAGCCCTGGTGGGCCGGCTGCACTTCGATCTCTAGGAAACGGCAGGAGGAGATGAAGTTGCGGGAGAGGAAGGCCTTGCCGTGATCGCAGACGGTGATCTCCGGGACGATCACCGGCCGGGCCGCCGCATGGGCCAGCCGCTCGTCCAGGGCAAGCAGCCTGCGGTGCGGCAGCACCGAGCGGGACATCCTGAGCGCGTCCGACCAGCCAGGCCGCATAAGTTCGGGAGTGACGGTGCGGGCCAGCAGCACGCTGGCGTCCACGGCTTTCGTGGTCGGCCGCAGCACCGCCGCGGTCAGCGTCCTGGTCGCGACATCGATCATGGCGGTGAGCTCGACTCTGCCCGTGACGCCGTTGTCGAGGAGGACCAGCACGTCCAGCGGGGTGGAGTCGATCTGCATGACCTCGCCCGGTGCGAAGACGGGCAGTTCCCCGTGCGGAGTCGTGGCCCCGTGGGCCCTGGACCGGCGGGTCACCGCCGAGCCGGACGTGTGGGTGCCCGAAGTCAGCTTCGCCAGCAGCCGGTAGAGCGTCCTCTGTGAGGGAAGCCCAGCCCCCTGCCCGCCAGGTGTCTCTTTGAGGATCTCGCCGGTCCGCCACAAAATGAACGTCCCCGTGCGGGTCGAGGCGTCCACCGCTTCCTTGATCGCCTGCCGCATCGCGGCCACCACCGCATCGTCGACCTCCCCGAACTCGGCCGTCCTGCGGACCGGCCGGTGATCGGCCAGACCCAGCACCCCGCGTTCCTGGTAGCGACGCCTTCGGTGGGCGACCGTACTGGCAGAGACCTTGTGACCAGCGGCAGTCAGCTCAGCGGCCTTCGACCGCTGCCGGGCGGTCAAGGACCGCCCCGGCCCGTACTCAGGCCGGGCCGTCGTGCCGGGCTCGGCATCGGGCGGCAACCCGTGCAGGACCTCCAGAATGTGGCCCTCCCACCACAGGGCCTTCTCCACCTCCCGGGCGGGAAACGCCTCCAGCAGCGAGGCCGCCGGCAACGGCATCCGAACCGGGCTGCTCACGACCTCGAAATCGGCCGCCGCGAACAACTCGAGCAACGGCACGACCCGATACGGCTCCTCGCCATCCGTCAGCGTCACCGCCTGGGCGGCAACGGCGAGCACTCCGCGGATCCGGCCCTCGAACCGCACCCGGTCACCGACCGCGACTTGCCCCGGCCGCCTCATCCTGCCCATGCCGCCCGCCCCTCGGCCCAGACGAGACTGTCCGCCTGCAGCACCGCTGACTTCAGGTCCGTGCCCAGCCGCCCGGACCACAGCAGATGGAACAGCACCGGCAGGACCTGCAGCCGATCGCCCACCTGTCCGGCTCCCGACCACAACGGCAGCGGTTCCTCGAAGACCTCCACCAGCGAGGCCGCCAACCCCTCCGGGCGTCCCGAGCGGCTCCGCCGGTAGCGGGCCAGCCAGCGCATGTTCGCCATGAACACCGGCTCCGGCGTGCCCATCCACGCAAACTCCCAGCCCACCGCCTCACAGGCCCGACGCGCCGCCGCGAACGCCTCCCCGGTCCGCTCGTCCAGCCGGTCCGCGGACCGGACATCGACCACCCTCGCCCGCCCGTCAGCAAGGCGTACGAAGTAGTCAGGCGCATGGCGACGCTGTTCCGGACCGTCCGGCCAGTGCAACCAGAACGGCTGCGAGGCGATCCCGACCACCCTCGGCTCACGGTCTAGCAAGATCAGGCAGTCCCGCTCCAGCCACGACTCGTAGCCCACATGCCCGGCGGTCGTCGCCGCGAAGTACCAGCCCGGGAAGCTCTCCCCACCCTTCGCCCACCGGAACTCACGTACCGGCTGAACGCCCTCGAACCGCGTACTCCACAACTGGCCCAACGGCCCGCGGCAACGCTCACCAGACTCAAGAAAGTCGAGTTCAAAGGCGGATAACGACGGATCTCCGTACGCATGAGCCGGTGCCCCCACCACGCCTCCAACCGCAAGGGTCAAAGTTCGGTGGCAGGAACGTACCGATGGTCAAACTTCAGTGGCAATCGAACGAGATTCGCTGTCACAGGACATTGAATCGGCGCACTCGAGGATTGTCATGCGACAGGTTCCGATATATCGTTGAGACATCGCGACAGATCAACGATGGAATGGAGTGATTGCGATGCGTTCCCGTGGACAGGACTTCGGATTCGAGCGTGGGCATGGACGCCGTGGTGGGGAGCACCACCGCGGTCGAGGTGATGTCGAGGCGCTGCGCGCCGCCTTCGGGCCCTTCGGGCCGGGCCATGGTGGCCCCGGACCGTTCGGACCCTTCGGCGGTGGCCCCTGGGGTGGGCGCGGTCGTGGCGGACCCAGGGGGAGGGCGCGCCGCGGTGACGTACGCGCTTCGATCCTGGCCCTCCTCAAGGACAGGCCCATGCACGGCTACGAGATGATCCAGGAGATCGCCGAGCGCAGCGGCGGGGCGTGGAAGCCCAGCCCCGGTTCGGTTTACCCCACACTCCAGTTGCTGGAGGACGAGGGGCTGATCGCCAGTGCGACCGAAGGTGGCAAGAAGCTGTTCTCGCTCACCGAGGCCGGTCGCACCGCGGCCGACGAGGGCCCCGAGGCTCCCTGGGAAGAGGCCTCGCGTGGGGTCGACTGGGAGGCGCTGAGCGAGATCCGTCAGGCCGGCTTCGGCCTGATGGAGGCGTTCGGTCAGGTCTGGAAGACCGGTGACAAGGACCAGCGGGACAAGGCGCTGGCGGTGATCAACGAGGCCCGCAAGAAGATGTATCTGATCCTCGCCGACGAGGACTGACCGTCATTTGCAGGGCTGCAGGGCTGCAGGGCTGCAGGGCTGCAGGGCATGAGAGGGCGCCCCGCGAAGTTTTGGCGGGGCGCTTTCGCGTGGGCGCCGGCCGCCCGAGGGCCGCGTCACGTCACCAGGGCGCCCAGCCTGCGCAGGGACTCGTCGAGTGCGGCCGTGGCGGAGTCCCTGATCCTGCTTGCCATCAAGGAGACCGCCGCGCCCGTGAACCGGCCGTCGATGCGCACCGTGGTGGCGTCGCCGTCGGGGGTGAGGGTGTAGCGGGTGGCGAGGTCCACGGCCATCGGGCCCTTGCCGTGGATGGCCAGGGTCCGGGTGGGTTCCAGTTCGGCGATGGTCCACTCGACCTCGGCCGGGAAGCCCATGAGCTTGAGGTTCTCCTGGAAAGTGCCGCCCACTTCGAGGGTCTCGGGGCCGCCCGCGGGGAAGCCGGTGTGGGTCGTGTTCCAGTCGCCGTACGCGGACCAGTCGACGAGCCGGGCCCAGACCTGCTCGGCGGGTGCCTCGATGCGTGCCTCCGCGCTGACATCGGCCATGCGAAAACCCCTTCGGCTCGGACGGTGGTGTCGCGGAACGTAGCGGTGGGGCCCGGAACATTCAATACTGATGAAGCGTCAGGAACCGGCGCTCGTGTGTCCGTCGGGAGCGTCGGTCGTGCAGGGTACGAGTGGGGCGGTCGCGGGGCGGTTGGGCGTGATCTCATCCGTAGGGAGGAGACGGGACCCGTCCCTACGCAACCTGTGTCGGACCCGAAGATGCTGCCTTCTGTGGATGACTCGGGCCGCTGGGGCTGATGGGGTGGAGGGCGTGCGACCCCTTCCCCGGCAGTCGGCCGTAGACCGTCGTCCGAACCACGCGGAGATCGAGAACAGGCTCACCGAGGAGCTGGCCTCGGTGGTCGCCGGTGCGCGCAGACGGGCCCTCCGTGACGGGGACCGGCAGATCGACACGGCCCATCTCCTGCACACCCTCCTGGAGTCCGACCCCGAGGTCCGTGCCGTCTTCGCCGGCCCCCAGGTCGCCCGGCTGCTCGGCTACCTGGTTCAGCGCAGCATCGGCTACGGGCTGCGCTGGCAGGTCGGGGTCGAGGACGCCGGTGCCGCACCCGGCGTGCCGGGCACGCCCGGCTGGTCACCGGTGGCGGCCCGGTCCATGACGCAGGCGTACGCGTGTGCCGTGCGGCGGGGTGAGCGGCTGACCCATGGCGTCGATCTGCTCGTGGCGCTGGTCGCGGCCACCGGGTCGCGGGCCGTGGAAGTGATGGGCGCGGTGGGCATCGATGTCGGGGCGGTCGCGCGGCGGTTCGCGTCCGTCTGATGTCCAGCCGGTGAGACAGGTGCCATCGAGGATGACGCTCCTGTCGTCGGCTGCCATCATGTGCCGGTGCACACGTCTCAGGGGAGTCAGCGGCAACACGGGCGGAGTGTCGGACTGGGGCTCGCGCTCGGGTCCGCCGTCGCCTTCGGCGGATCGGGTACCGCGGCCAAGCCGCTCATCGAGGCGGGGCTCGACCCGTTGCACGTCGTGTGGCTGAGGGTCGCGGGCGCTGCTCTGGTGATGCTGCCGCTGGCCGTGCGCCACCGCGATCTTGTGCGCCGCCGGCCCGCGCTGCTCGCCGGGTTCGGGCTGCTGGCGGTGGCCGGAGTGCAGGCCTTCTACTTCGCCTCGATCTCCCGCATTCCCGTCGGGGTCGCCCTTCTCGTCGAGTACCTCGCGCCGGCGCTCGTCCTCGGTTGGGTGCGGTTCGTGCAGCGGCGGCCTGTGGCGCGGGCCGCCGCTGCCGGTGTCGTCCTGGCGGTCGGCGGCCTCGCCTGTGTCGTGGAGATCTGGGCGGGGTTGAGATTCGACGCGGTGGGGCTGCTGCTCGCGCTCGGCGCGGCCTGCTGCCAGGTCGGGTACTTCGTGCTGTCCGACCAGGGGAGCGACGCGGGCGCTGAGGCGCCGGAGCCGCTCGGGGTCATCGCCTACGGGTTGCTCGTGGGTGCGGTGGTGCTCACGGTGGTGGCCCGGCCATGGGGGATGGACTGGGCGGTGCTCGGCGGTGTGGCCCGGATGGACGGCACGGCGGTACCCGCGTGGGTGCTGCTCGCGTGGGTCGTACTGATCGCCACGGTGCTCGCCTACGTCACCGGGGTGGTGGCCGTGCGGCGGTTGTCTCCCCAGGTGGCCGTGGTGGTGGCGTGCCTCGAAGCGGTTGTCGCGACGGTGCTGGCGTGGGTGCTGCTGGGGGAGCGGCTCTCGGCGCCGCAAATCGTGGGTGGGGTGGTGGTGCTGGTGGGGGCGTTCGTCGCGCAGCGGTCCACACCGGCGAAGAGTGTGTCGCGGTCGGTGGCGTCCGGTGGGGAAAGGGCCGCACCTGCGCTGTCCGCGCGCAGTGGCCGCACCTGAGTGTCGGCGCGGAGTGGCCGGTGAAGCGGCGGGAAGTCCTGGTTGTTCGTGAACCGCCGGTTGCGGGTCGCTCGCGCGGTTCCCGCGCCCCTGACGGGCTGCGCCCTGACGGGCCGCTCGATGACGGGCTGCGCCCCTGACGGGGCGCGGCCCGGGGGCGGTCAGCGGGACAAGGCCTTGAGATAGTCGGGGATCTCCGTGCCGGGGGCCAGGTGCGGGTCCGGGACCGGGGTTTCATAGCCCTTGCGCAAAGGGAGGACGCCGGCCCAGTGGGGGAGGGCGAGGTCCTCGGGCTCGTCGTTGACGCCGCCGGTGCGGGTCTTGGCGGAGACCTCGTTCAGGTCGAGGCGGATCACGGCGGTGGCCGCGGACTCCTTGGGGCTGGCGGGCCGGGAGTCCCGCGAGCGGCCCGGCACGACCTGGTCCACGAGGGCGTCCAGAGCGATCCGCCGCTCCTCCGGGTCGGTGACCTGGTGGGCGGTGCCGTGCACCACCACCGAGCGGTAGTTGATCGAGTGGTGGAAGCCGGAGCGGGCCAGGATCAGGGCGTCCACATGGGTGACCGTCAGGCAGACCGGGAGACCCGGGTCGGCCCGGCCCGTCATCCGCAGCGGGCGTGAGCCCGTCGAGCCGTGCACATAGAGCGTCTCGCCGACCCGTCCGTACAGCGTGGGCAGGACCACCGGGGCGCCGTCCCTGACGAAGCCGAGATGGCAGACGTAGCCCTCGTCGAGTATCGCGTGCACCAGTGCCTTGTCGTACGCCGCCCGCTGCGGGGCCCGGGTCGGGACGGTGCGGTCGGTGGGGGTGTAGGCGGCGGAGGTCGATGGCGTCGGCTGCCAGGGTCCCGTCATTGCGCTCTCCCTTGCACTAGTGCATAATCTTGTTTGTGCTAGGAGAATACAGGATCACTGGGCGGCGTGCGGCTGAGATCGCGGCGAGCGTCGAGCAGGGGGTAGGGGCGGGCGAGCTGGAACCAGGGCAACTGCTGCCTCCCATGCGGGAGTTGGCCGAGCGGCTGGGTGTGAACCCGAACACCGTCGCCGCCGCCTACCGCACGCTGCGCGAGCGCGGGGTCATCGAGACCGCCGGGCGGCGCGGGAGTCGGGTGCGGACCCGGCCGGCCACGACGGGACGCGAGTACATCCGGGTGGAGGTCCCCGAGGGGGTCCGGGATCTCGCCGACGGCAATCCCGACACGACGTTGCTGCCGCGCCTCGCGGAGGTGTTCGCGGCCGCCGCCGAGCAGGGCGACCGCGAGCCCGTGCTGTACGGATCGGGTGCTGTGGAGCCCGAGTTGGCGCGGATCGCACGGGCAGACCTCGACGCGGACGGGGTGCCCGACGGTCCGGTCACCGTCACATCCGGGTCGCTCGACGCCATCGAGCGGGTCCTCTCCGTCCACCTCAAGCCCGGGGACGCCGTCGCCCTCGAGGACCCGGGGTGGGGCAGCGTGCTCGACCTCGTCCCGGCGCTCGGGCTGCGCGTCGTCCCGGTCGGCGTCGACGACGAAGGGCCGCTCGCCGACGACGTACGCAAGGCGCTGGAGGGCGGTGCACGGGCCCTGATCGTCACCGACCGGGCGCAGAACCCGACCGGTGCGGCCGTCAGCGCCCCCCGCGCGCGGGCCCTGCGGGCCGTGTTGGAGGAGTATCCGGAGACCCTGCTCGTCGAGGACGACCACGGCTACCGGATCGTCGACCAACCCCTCCATCCGCTGGCCGGTGTCACCCGCGGCTGGGCCTTCGTGCGGTCGGTCGCCAAGGCGTACGGCCCCGACCTGCGCCTCGCGGTGCTCACGGGGGACGCCGCGACCGTCGACCGGGTGCGGGGGCGCCAGCGGCTGGGGCCGGGCTGGGTGAGCCGACTGGTGCAGCGGGCCGTGGTGCGGTTGTGGACCGGCGGCACGGTGGACGCGGCGGCCGTGGCGGCGGCGTACGGGCGCCGGCGGGAGGCGCTGATCGGGGCGCTCGCCGAGCGCGGGGTCGAGGCGCACGGGGTCAGCGGGATGAACGTGTGGATCCGGGTCCCGGACGAGACCGGGGCGGTCGCCCGGCTGTTGCACGCCGGCTGGGCCGTCGCGCCCGGCGCCCGCTTCCGGATGAACGCCCCGCAGGGGATCCGGATCACCGTCTCCACGCTCGCGGAGGAGGAGATCGGGCGGGTGGCGGACGCGGTGGCCTCGGCCATCGGCCGGGTCCCGGCGGGCGGGTACGTGTGACCGTCGGTGTCAGGTGCGGGGCCTGGCCTGTGTCAGGGCCCGCGCCCGCCAGGGCGATCGCCGCGCCGACCGGGAGACGGAGAGGGCGGCGAAGCGCAGCCGCCAGGAGACGGCGGCGCGAGGACGTTCGGGGGCGGGGGCGGGGGCGGGGGCGGGGACTCGGGTGGACGCGGCGGCGGTCATGCCCGCGACGATCGCGCCGACAATCTCGTAGCACAAGCGAGAATCAGTGAGCTGATCTGCGTAGTGTTGCTTATGTGTTAAACCTTGAGCGCCTGCGCACCCTGGACGCCCTCGCCCGGCACGGCTCGGTCAGCGGCGCGGCCGACGGGCTGCATGTGACGACCTCGGCCGTCTCCCAGCAGATGGCCAAGCTGGAGCGGGAGGTCGGGCAGCGGCTCCTCGCCAAGAACGGGCGGGGCGTACGCCTCACCGACGCGGGGCGGCTGCTCGCCGAGCACGCCGCGCGGATCCTGTCCCAGGTCGAACTGGCGCAGTCGGATCTGGAGGCGCAACGGGGGCAGGTCGTCGGCGAGCTGCGGCTCGCAGCGTTCCCCACGGCCGTCCGAGGGCTGTTCCCCGCAGTGTTGCGCGCGCTGCGGGAGGACCATCCGGCGCTGCGCGTGCGCTCGAGGGAGCTGGAACCCCAACTCGCCATCGACGCCGTGGTCCGGGGGGATGCGGACCTGGCCGTCGTCCTCGACTGGTACGACAAGCTCCTGCCCGTGCCGGAGGGGCTCGCCAGGGCCGCGATCCTCGACGACCCGGTGGAGGTGGCGCTGCCGGAGGACCACCCGCTCGCCGGCCGGGACGAGATCGACCTGCGGGAGCTCGCGGACGAACCGTGGGTCGCCTGGCCCGAGGGCGAGTTCTGCCACGAATGGCTGCTCCACACCCTGCGCGCCAACGCCATCGAGCCCCACATCGCCCACCGGGCAGGCGAGCACCACACCCAACTCGCCCTGGTAGCCGGCGGATTGGGTATCTGTCTCGCGCCCCGGCTCGGCCGCGACCCGATGCCCTTCGGTGTGCGGACCGTGCCGGTGCGGCCCCGGGTCCACCGCAGCGTCTACGCGGTGTGGCGGGCGGACGCCGACCGTCGCCCTTCGATCAGGGCGGCGGTGGAGGCGTTGGGCGCGGCCGCCCGCGGGGCGCGGCGCTGATCAGCGGGACGGGGCCCACGCCACCGGCCTTGTCGTGCCCGACGTGCACGACGTGCCGGGTCACGGCGACCCCAGCTTGCGGAAGTCCCAGGACGTGATCGCACCCGGTGTGAGGCGCAGCCAGGCGTGCCTGCCGTCGTGGGGCATCTCGTCGAGGCCGAAGTTCTTGCGGGCGAACAATCGCTCCACCTCGGCGAGTTCGTTGTTCGGCTCGCCCGTGCGAGGTGCCTCGCCGATGAAATCGACGCTGCCGGACAGCTCGACGCCGCGCAGTTCGCCGTACTCCTCGCCCGCGTCGACCACGACGGCGCAGCGCGGATCGCGGCGCAGCGCGGCCCAGCGTTTGCTACGGGTGATCGAGTACAGCCAGAGCGAGGTGCCGTCCCAGACGAACCAGAGCGGGCTGACGTGCGGGGCTCCGTCGGACGAGACCGTCGCGACCCGGCAGGTCCGTTGTGCGCTCAGGAACGCGTCCAGTTCCGCGGGCTCCATCATGATCTTCCGGCCCCGGCGCTGAGTGACGGTCATGGGATCCCCTCCGCTGACGTGGCGTCAGAAGAGCATCGGGCGTCTTCCGTCCATGTGCAAGGGGCGTTACGCTCGCCCGCCCGATCGCCGACGACCAGGGGCCGCCATGCCGTCGTACGCGAGTGAGTCGAAGCCGAAGTCGAACTCGAAGTCGGAGCAGAAGTCGGAGTCGCAGTGGGAGTCGAGGTCGAGGAGGGAACGGGACCTGCGCGGGCTTCTCGATCCCGTCGGCACCGTCCTGCTCACCGTCGAGTGTCAGCGGGGCGTCGTCGGACCGGACGGCGCGCTGCCCGAACTCGCCCGGGAGGCCCGGACGTCGGGGGTGCTCGACAACGTGGCCCGGCTCGTCGCCGCCGCTCACGCCGGCGGGGTGCAGGTCCTGCACGCCATCGCCGAGCGGCGGCCCGACGGGCGGGGCGCCAACCACAACGCCCGCCTGTTCCGCGCGGCCGAACGGCTGCCCGTACGGCAGGTGACGGGCACCTCGGCCGTCCAGGTCGCGCCGCCCATCGAGGTCGCCGAGGAGGACCTGATCGTTCGGCGGCTGCACGGGCTGTCGCCGCTGGCGGGCACCGACGTGGACGCGCTGCTGCGCAATCTGGGGTGCCGCACGCTGGTCGTCGCCGGTGTCTCGGCCAACGTGGCCGTACCGAACGCGGTCTTCGACGCGGTGAACCTCGGCTACACGGTCGTCGTGCCCGCGGACGCCATCGCGGGGGTGCCTGCCGACTACACCCCAGCGATGATCCGCCACACCCTCGCGCTGGTCGCCACGGTCGCGACCACGGACGAGGTGCTGGCCTGCTTCGGCCCGCCGGAGCGGCGGGCCGCGAGTATCTGACGGACGTCAGGCCAGCATGATCGACTCGCCGGAGACGCTGACCTCCTTGGCCGGCAGCGCCTTGGTCGCCGGGCCGCTCTTCACGCTGCCGTCGGCGATCGAGAAGCTGCTGTTGTGACAGGGGCAGTTGATCACGCCGTCGGCGATCGACTTCACGGCACACCCCTGGTGGGTGCACACGGAGGAGAACGCCTTGTAGGTGCCCGCCTCCGGCTGGGTGACGACGACGCCCTCGCTCGCGAAGATCTTGCCGCCACCCTCGGGGATGTCCGACGTCTTGGCGATCGCCGTGCCGCCGGCGCCACCGGAGGTGGCACCGTCGCTCGCCTCGGCGGTCGGCTCACCGCTCGTGTCACCGCCGGCCCCGGCACCGGACGACACCGAGGTCGAGGAGTCGTCCTCGGACCCGCACGCGGTCAGCGCGACGGCGAGCCCCGTCACACCGGCCGCCGCCATGACGGTACGGCGGCCCGGGATCGACGAGGGTTTGATCGATTCGCTGGTCATGCTGACGGTTCCTTCCGAGATGGCCTTCGCACTTACGCCCATGGATACGGGCAGGCCCTGCTTGAACGTTCAGACAGGGTGCACATCTTGACCTGTCCGAGGTCACGATCGCGTCAAATGAAGCTGTCTTGGAGCTGTCAGTTGGCGGCGCCGCCGGACGGACCGCCTGGCCTCGGCCTCGATCGCGTCGGCCGGAGGTCGGACTGGGCCTGTCCGCGTGGATCGGACGGGGTCTGTCCGCGTGGAGGCGCGGGCCCCTGCCTCAGGAACGTGGAGCGGCGGGGCGGGGGCGACGACGGCTCAGTGCGGCTCGGGCTGGGAGAGGGTCTGAGCGCACCAGATCGTCTTGCCGTTGGTGGTGTGCCGGGTGCCCCACCCCTGGGTGAGCTGGGCGACGAGCAGCAGGCCCCGGCCGCCCTCGTCGAAGACACGCGCCCGACGCAGGTGCGGAGCGGTGTTGCTGGCATCGGAGACCTCGCAGATCAGGACAGCGTCACGGATCAGCCGTAGCCTGATCGGCGGTTCGCCGTACCTGATGGCGTTGGTGACCAGCTCGCTGACGACCAGCTCGGTGACGAAGGACGCCTCCTCCAGGCCCCAGGCGTCCACCTGGTCGACGGCGAACTTCCTGGCGAGCGGCACCTGGGCGGGGTCGGGCTCGACGTCGCAGTCGGCGACGTGGTCGGGATCGAGGCCATGAGTGCGCGCGAGCAGCAGAGCGGCGTCGTCGGTGCGGCGGTCGGAGAGCAGGGTGTCCATCACCGTGTCGCACAGGGCCTCCAGCGAGGTGACCGAGTGGTTCAGCACCTGCTGGAGTTGGGTGAGGCCCTGGTCGGCGTCGCGCTCGCGGCTTTCCACCAGTCCGTCGGTATAGAGGGCGAGCAGGCTGCCCTCCGGCAGCTCCAGCTCGGTCGCCTCGAAAGGCAGCCCACCGATGCCGAGCGGCGGTCCCGGCTGTGCGGCCACCGGGACCCTGGTGCCGTCCGGACGGATGATCAGCGGCAGGGGGTGGCCGGCGCTGGCCAGTGTGAGGCGTCGGGAGACAGGGTCGTAGACGGTGTACAGGCAGGTGGCGCCGGACTCGCCGGTCGGATGGAAGTGGTTGCCGGGTCGGAGGTCGCTCGCGAGGTGGAGGACCAGGTCGTCCAGGTGGGTCAGCAGTTCGTCTGGCGGCAGGTCGACGTCGGCGAGGGTGCGGACAGCCGTGCGCAGCCGCCCCATGCTGGCCGAGGCGTGCAGGCCGTGGCCGACGACATCGCCGACGACGAGAGCGACACGGGCGCCGGACAGCGGAATCACGTCGAACCAGTCACCACCGACCTCCGCGCCGGTTCCGCCGGGCAAGTAGCGGGATGCCACGTCGACCGACTCCTGGTTCGGCAGCCCCTGCGGCAGCAGACTGCGTTGCAAGGTCAGCGCGGTCGTGCGCTCGCGGGAGTACCGGCGGGCGTTGTCGATGGCCACGGCTGCCTTGGCGGTCAGCTCTTCGGCGAGGATCAGGTCGTCGGCGGTGAAGGCCTCGGGCCGGTCCATGCGGCAGAAGGCGACGACGCCGAGCAACGCACCGCGTGCCCGGAGCGGCACGGTGATCCGGCCGGTCAGCCCCACCGAGACGAGGGACTCGTCGATCACCGGGTTGCCCGGAGGCCAGTGGGCCGGGTCGGCGGCGAGGCCGGGCCCGAAGGCCCACTCGCCGCCCTGGCCGGGCGCGGCGGCGAGTTCCACCGTTGACCTACCGGTGGCCATGCAGCGGCCGGCGACCGATCCGGGAGCGTGCGTGACCGGTGTCGTGGGCCCGGGAGCCCGGTCGGCGTCCTCCTTCGTGCTGTGCTGGGCGGCACGGCTGAGCCTGATCGTCTCGCCGGGGGTGAACGCGGAGACCGAGGGCGGTTCCTCTCCGCGCAGAACCTCGTCGAAGAGATCCACGCTGACGAGGTCGACGAATCCCGGCACCGGGGTCCGGGCCAGTTCCTGGGCGGTGCCGATCACGTCGAGTGTCCGGCCGATGCCGCCGCTGGCCTCGTTGAGCATGAGCAGGCGTTGCCGAGCCCAGTACTCGGCGCTCATGTCGAATCCCCAGTTGGCCACCCCCCGGACCCTGCCTTCGCCGTCCCGGACGGGCCAGATGCTGGTGGCCCACGCATTGGCGTAGTCACTGCCGCGAGGCTGGAAAACGGTGATGAGACGCGCGGGCTCGCCCGTCCTCGCCACTTCGGCGAGCTTGTCGGTGTAGGGCTTGTCGTCCCTTTCGGGAAACAGTGTGCGGTCGAACTCGGGCAGCACCTCGCGGTACTTCCTGCCGAGCACTTGCTCCTCGGAGTGCGCTATCACCCGGCCCGAGGAGGCGTTGATCCACAGGAACCGCAGGTCGGGGTCGTAGACGCCCAGAGCGAAGGGGCACTGCTCGAAGGCCCGGTCGGCGATCACCGGGCGGCGTCCCCAACGCTGGAAGGTCACCACGTGGCCCAGTGCCCGCCCGTCGGGGCCGGACAGCGGTTGAGCCGTTACCACGGCGTCCACTGTGGAGCCGTCCCTGTGGCGCAGGGGGGTGAACTCCGTGGGGCCGACGCTGTGGCTCTCGGGGACGCCGGGGGGCGGGGGGTCGACCAGCAGGTCGGTCACCGGGCGGCCGACGGTGTCCTCCGCCGTCCAGCCCAGTAGCAGGCGGCCCCCCTCGCTCCAGCCGCTCACCATGCCGTCCGGGCCCACCACTGCGACGGCAGTGGGGGCGTCCCTTATGTCGGGCATCTCCACGCGCTACGCCTCCGTCCGGACAGAGCCGTACCGTCAGGCTGGTTTCCAGCGGCTGCTCCCAGCCTAGAGCGGCACCTGCGACACGGCGCTCCGGCCGGTGCGTTCGTGCGTTCGTGGGTGCTGGGTGCTGGGTGCTGGGTGCTGGGTGGCGGGTGCCGGGTGGCGGAGTGACTGGGGCTGGGGTTCGCGCTCCGCTCCACAGCGGCAGCAGTGCGTATGTGGTGCTCCGGACAGGGGAGTGGGCCGGTTCAGTGGTCCAGGGGCTCGTAGTCGAACCAGTCGAAGTGGACGGCGCCCTCGGCCGCGTACACGCCGATGACGCGGCCGGTGAAACCACCGGCGACCTCGGTCGACAGGTAGCGGCCGTCGAGTGCCGCGAGTTCGGTGAACGTGCCGTCGGACTGTTCGATGCCCAGGGAGACGGTGTCCGGTCCGGTGCACGGCCCGAGCGGAGGCGGTGGGTCCGTGATGGAGACGGCGAGGACCAGGGGCCCGGCGGGTACGGAGCGCTCGGCCACGACGGTGCGCAGGGAGCCGACGCGCGCGATCACCCGTACGTCCGTCCCGGATGCCTCGATCGCGTAGTGGTGCTGCTCGTCCAGCCGGACGGCGAGGCCGCCGCGCCCCCGCCCCGGGTCGACCAAGGTGCGTGCCCGGCAGGTCAGGTGCTGCTGACGGCGGCCGGTGAACACCACGTCGGGCTCGTCCAGGGAGCCGCCCCGCGCGCGGAGCGTCAGCCATCCGGGACGCTCCTTGGTGGTGCAGAGCTCGGTGGGGCGGTCTCGCACGGAGATCCAGGCCGGTCCGAGTTCGCCGAGCTCGAAGTCGTCGCGCCGTTCCTCGGCGGGGGCGGGGGAGAGCGGCCAGGGGAGTGTGGACAGGTCCATGGTGACCTCGCCGACGACCGGCCAGCCGTCCTCCCAGGTCACGGGAGCCAGGAAGGTCTCCCGGCCGAGCACGTGCCAGCCGGGGGTGCCGCCGCGCGGCCGTACGCCGAGGAAGACCATCCACCAGGAGCCGTCGGGGCCCTGGACCAGGTCCGCGTGGCCGGTGTTCTGCACGGGGTGGTCGGTGCCGCGGTGGGTGAGGATCGGGTTGGCCGGGCACGGCGCGAACGGGCCGGTCGGGGTACGGCCGCGGGCGATCGACACGCCGTGACCGCGCTCCGTTCCGCCCTCGGCGATGAGCAGGTACCAGTGGTCGCCGATCCGGTACAGGTGCGGCGCCTCCGGGGCCTTGGCGCCGGGGCCGCCGGACCAGAGCGGGTGCGGGGTCCCGTACGTCTCGCCGCTGGACGGGTCCAGGCGGACCTGTGACACCCCCGCGACCGTGCACCAGCAGGTGCCGTCCTCGTCCCAGACCAGGTCGGGATCGATGCCGGGCACGCCCGGGGCCCGGACGGGATCCGACCACGGTCCGGCGGGGTCGGTGGCCGTGACGATCAGGTTGCCGCCGCCCTCGCTGCAGTTGGTGACGATCAACCAGAAGCGGCCGTCGTGATGGCGCAGGGTGGGGGCGTAGATGCCGCCCGAGGACGGCATGGAGGACGGCAGGCGCAACTGCTCCGGCCGGTCCAGCACGTTGCCGATCTGCCGCCAGCGCACCAGGTCGCGGCTGTGGAAGATCGGTACGCCGGGGAAGTACTCGAAGCTGGAGCAGGCGAGGTAGTAGTCGTCGCCGACCCGGCAGATGCTCGGGTCGGGATGGAACCCGGGGATCACGGGGTCGGCGGCGCGGGCGGGCTGGTCCTGAGCGGGCACCCTCGGTCGTCCTTTCGTCGGGTGGGCGGCGGGGAAACGGCGCTCAGGAAGCGTCCGGCTCCATGCGGGTGTGGCGCGGCAGCGCCGCGGAGGGCACGGTGGGAAGGGTCATGGTGAGGTCGGTGGTGGCCGGGTGCCAGACGGCGACGGCCGGACCGGCGGCGTACAGCACCTCGGCACGGGCTGTGCGGCCACACGGTGAGGTAGGCGGTCGCGGGGGTGTGCGGGGCGAGGGCGATCCAGGGGTCGTCCCGAGCTGGAAGGCCAAGCCTCGGCGGTTCACCTGGTGCGTCATGGGGACGGCCCTTCCCTAAGAGTGTCGAAGCGCTTCACCTCGTTGGGGAAGTTAACGGACATGACTCGGGTGAAACAAGGGGGCAGCAAGGGGGTCGGACGCGAGAAAAGTTCCTTTGACCTGTTTCATGACAGTTTGGCGGCGGCAATGGCGGCGGCAATGTGGCGTCGATGCGCTTCGACACCTCGCTGCCCGTGACCGGGGAGTGCTGTGGGCGAGCCGAGCCGGGTGGCACCCGCCGGGCGACCACCTGACGGCTGCGGCGGCGTACGAGGAGTACGCCACCGCAGCCGCTCGCGCTATCGGGGATCAGACGGCCGTGAAGGTCCACAGCAGGTTGGCGCTGCTGCCGTACGTCCACTGCTTGGTGACTGAGCCCGAGTCGACGTTGCCGCCGCCGTCGAGGACCAGGCCGGTGGTGCGGTTGGCAATCGAGTAGCTGTTGCCGCCCCGGTGGGTGATCGTCCAGTGCTGGTTGGTGCCACCGTTCCAGGCGGCCTGTCTTGCCGCGGAGCCGTCGGCGGTGGCGCCCCAGCCGTCGGCGACCATGCCGTTCGTGCGGTTGACCAGCCTGTAGTACCCGCCTCCGACCGCCTCCGCCTGCCACTGCAGGTTGGCGTTGCCGTTCCAGGTCCACTGCTTGAGGTTGGACCCGGAGGCGACGTTGCCGCCGCTGTCCAGGGCGAGGCCGTTGGTGACGTTGCCGATCCGGAAGTACGTCGCCGGGTTGAACTGGACCCTCAGCGAGGTGATCTGGTCGTTGTTGCCGGTGACCCGGAGGTCGGGGTTGTCGGCGGTGAAGGTCCAGGAGGTGCCGGTGAAGTTGTCCCCGGAGTAACCGACCACCCGGTAGCCGGGGGCCGGCCGGAGGGAGGAGAGGGTGCGCGGGCCCGGACCGGCCGCGGTCAGGTCGGCCGCGGTGTAGTCGCCGAGGGGGAGTACGGCGTGGTCGCCGGCGTAGTCGACGTTCGTGAAGCCGATGGCGCCGGCGAGCGGCCGCAGGCCCGGGATCGTGCCGGAGAAGTCGAGCTTCAGGACGTAGGCGTTGGCGCTGTACGGCGCCGAGGACGGCAGGGTGACCGTGAGGCCGGAGGAGTTCTGGGTCGGTGTGGGCAGGTCGATGTAGGTGCCGGCGGTCGACCCGAGGAGCTTCACCGAGGACAGCGACGAGAGGTTGATCCGGTCCGAGCTGAGGGTTTTGATCGTCAGCGAACGGCCCGGCCAGCCCAGGACGGTGGCGTACAGGACGTTGTCGGCCTTGTCGCGGGTGAAGCGGATGTCCTGCGCCGTGCCTGCGTGCGGGGTGGTGAACGAGCCGCCGCCCATCTTCGTCGGGCCCTCGCCGTACACGGTCCACGCCCGGGTCGCGTACACCGACTCGCCGAAGCGCTTCAGGTGGTCTCCGATACCGAGCAGGATGTCTTTCTGCGCCTGGGGGATGGTGCCGTCGGCCATGGGCGCGATGTTCAGCAGCATGTTGCCGTTCTTGCTGACCCGGTCGATGAACGAGTGCAGCATCTGCTGGATGGTGTAGTAGCCGATGCCCTGGGTGTAGCACCAGCTACTGCTGGAGATGCTGTCGTCGGTCAGCCAGTACGGGCGGGTGAGGTCGGCCGGGCCGCCGCGCTCGTAGTCGAAGACCTCGCCCTTGCCGTTCATGCCGTCCTTGTACGTGGTGACGACCTCACGGCCCCAACTGTTCGCCTGGTTGTAGTAGTACGCCAGGAAGTTGAGGCGCTGTTGCTCGTCGACGGCGTCCAGGTTGAAGTCCTGCCACAGGATGTCGGGTTGGGCGCGGTCGATGACCTCCTTGAGCTTGTCGAACCAGAGCTGGTTCTCCGCGGCCGAGCCGAGCTGCCCGTAGAGCTTCTTGAGGCTCGGGTCCGTCTGGGCGGGGGCGAACTCGTAGAACCCGGTGAAGTTGTACGCGTGGTGCATGGCCACCAGCAGCTTGAGGCCCTTGGCGCGGATGGCCGTGGTGAAGAGCTTGAGCAGGTCCAGTCCTGGGCCCTTCCTCACCGAGTTCCACTCGTTGACCTGGCTGTCCCACATGGAGAAGCCGTCATGGTGCTCGGCGACCGGGCCGGCGAACCTGGCGCCGGCGTCGACGAACAGCTGCACCCACTCGTCGGGATCGAACTTCCCGCCGGCAGACTTCAGCTTCGGCGCGAACTCCTTGAAGTTGCCCGCCAGGTCCTGGGCTCCGTCGATGAAGTTGTGGTACGGCCATGCGGACGGCTGGCCGTAGGTCGCGATGTGGTGCTGGTTGGCGTTGTTGCCCGCCTCGTACATGTTGCGCGGGTACCACTCGTTGCCGAAGGCCGGGACGCTGAAGACGCCCCAGTGGAAGTAGATCCCGAACTTCGCGTCCTGGAACCACTCCGGGGCCGGCGGGTGCTGGTCGACCGAGTTCCAGTCGGGCGTGTACGTGCTGGGTGCCGCGTGGGCGACACCGGTGCTGAACAAACCTCCGGCCACGGCGGCCGCGGCCACAGAGGTGGAGCCGGCCAGGAAGTGGCGTCTGTTGATCGGACTAGGCATGGACACATCCCTGGTGCGAAGGAGGACAGGGGGCAGAGGACACGGGACGGCGTGGGCCGCTGTGCAGGGGGCGCCGCGTGTTACGCACGAAGGTCGGTCATGGCTCCCCGGGATGTCAACCAACGTGCAGGGATGAAAAGCGGTTTCCGGACCGCGAGTTCATCCCTTTCAGATACCTATTGATGCGAATCGTCACTGTCCAGACATCGTATGTCTGGTGAGCGCTCTGGCTGGTTCGAGTCATCGAGTGGGAGCGGAGGTCATCCGGCGGTCAGGGCAGTCCACTTCTGGTTGGAGCCGCCGTGGCAGTCCCACACCTGGAGCTGCGTGCCGTCGGCCGTGGAGAAGCCCGGAACATCGAGGCAGCGGCCGGAGGCGGGGTTGCGGTAGCCGCCGTTGTAGGGCTGCCATACCTGGTTGGCGCCGCCGTGGCAGGCCCAGAGCTGCACTTTGGTGCCGTTGGCGGTGCTCCCGCCGGCGACGTCGAGGCACTTGCCCAGGGAGCGCAGGGTGCCGTCGGTGTAGGCGGACCAGAGCTGGTTGGCGCCGCCGCCGCAGCTCCAGATCTGGACGGCGGTTCCGTCGGCGGTGCCGGCGCCGTTGACATCCAGGCACTTGCCGGCGATGCCGGACTGCACGCGCGCGGCGGCGGGCGCGGGGTTCTTCAACCACCCGGCACTGTCCGCGGACTTGATGCCGCGGTGGAAGGCGTCCGCCATCTTCTGGTAGCCCGTGTCGTTGGGGTGCAAGGCGTCGGCCAGGTCGGCCGTGGTCAGGCTGCTCATGTCCACGTACGCGACGCGCTTGCCCGCGGCCTGTGCCTCGCTGACGATTTGGGGAATGGCCCGGTTGTACGCGGCCCGGTACTGCTCCTCCGAGCCGCTCGTGGACACGACCAGGGAGGCCACGAGGACTGTTGTGTCGGGGACGTCGGCGGTGATCTGGGTGACCAGCGACTTCAGCCGGGCGGTGGCCGTGGGGACTTGGTAGGACTCGTTGAGGTCGTTGGTGCCGATCATCAGCGTCACGACGTTGGGCCGGTAGCGGGTCAGTGGAGGGCTGGCGAGTGCGGCGATCTGGTGGATCTTGTATCCGGAGTGGCCTTCGTTGTCGGGGTCGGACATCGAACCGCCCCGCACCGTGCCCACGAAGTCCAGCGGATGCCCGTCCGCCGCGAGCTTGTTCCACAACGGCCCCCGGTAGCCGTTGCCCGTACTACTTCCCACACCCCAGGTTATGGAGTCGCCCAACGGCATGACGCGCAAAGGTGTGTCGGAGGCGGCGGAAGCAGGGGTGATGCCTGCCGTCGTCACGCCGAGCACGGCAGCGACAAGCGAGATCAGGGGGAGAACCCAGGACTTTCTCATGCTGCGTCCTCTTCTGCGAGTGATTGCTGAACCAGCGGGGCTGATCGCCGTTCGTGTCAGCAGCTCGGCCGTAGCGCCTTCCCTTCGGCGTCGGCGGCCGCCTGACGTACTGGCAGAACGGGTTGATGGGGAGCCTCATGCGCTGTGAGCGTTGACAACACTCCCGGCGCGAACATCCCATGAATACCTGACATCGCGGATCGGTGACAAGGGGTGAGTCATGTGGGGTCTGACGCCAACGCCGCTGCTCCTGCTGTCAGTTTGCCGCTCGCTCCCTCGCCGGTCTCAGCTCGGGGACATCCTATGTCTGACCTGACCGTCGCCGTCCGCTCCAACGAGAGCGGCAGCGGCGAGCTCAGCTACCTCGTCACCGACCGGCACGGCACCGCGACCCTCGCCATCTACGCCGCGGACCAGGCGTACTCCCGCCACTACACGACCCGGTTCGGCGCGCCGAGGGCTACCACCACCGGAGCCGCCTGGCCTCGACGCCGCCCCCACGGGCTGGCTGAAGGCCGTGGAGGCGGGAGAGGCTGTAGTGAGCGTGGCGCGGTGGCTCGGGCACTCCTCATCGGTGATCACGCTCGGTTACTATGCTCACTTCATGCCGGAGGCCGGACGCAAGGGCCGGATGGCCACTGACGGACTGCTGGGGAGGCGCGGAGATCTGCATGCTGGTCGAAACTCCCCAGATTCTCCCCAGGGCTGATGACGGGTCAATCCAGCTGTTGGGGACCTCCTGGGGCAACCATGGATTGCGAGGACAAAGAAGTGGATGACCTGAGGAAATGTTGAGAGAGGTCGCCGCGACCCGCTATATCGCACCCCTTCGTGAGGGTGGCTCGCTCCCTGGACTCGTCGAGGCGGACGACCTGGGGACCTACGTCCTGAAGTTCACCGGAGCCGGTCAGGGCCGCAAGACACTCGTCGCGGAGGTCGTCTGCGGGGAGCTGGCCAGACGGCTCGGACTGCGCGTCCCCGGGCTGGTGGCCGTCGACCTCGATCCCGTCCTGGGACTCGGCGAGCCCGAGGAGCAGGTGCAGAAGCTGATCAAGTCGAGCGGCGGCACCAACCTCGGCATGGACTTCCTCACCCGCGCCATCGGCTTCGACCCACTCGCCTTCGAGGTGAGCCCCGAGGAGGCCGGGCGGATCGTCTGGTTCGACGCGCTGATCAACAACGTCGACCGCTCCTGGCGCAACCCGAACCTGCTCATGTGGCACGGCGAGCTGTGGCTCATCGACCACGGCGCCACCATGATCTGGCACCACCACTGGCCCGGCGCCCGCGCCTCCGCCGCCAAGCCGTACGACGCCGCCGACCACGCACTCGCCCGCTTCGGCCCCGATGTCGTGGCGGCCGCCGCCGAACTCGCGCCCCGGGTCACCGAGGAACTGCTCACCGAGGTGACCGCCGAGATCCCGGACGTCTGGCTGACCGGCGAGCCCGGATTCGAGACACCGGACGCGCTGCGGCGGGCGTACGCGCAACCGCTCCTCGCCCGCGCCGCCGGCATTCACGAACGCATCGAGGGGATCAAGATCGAGGGGATCAAGTGAGCGACCGCTTCCTGGGGACCGGGGCGACCGGGCAGGACGTCTACGAGTACGCGCTGCTGCGGGTCGTGCCCCGGATCGAGCGCGGCGAGTGCTTCAACGCGGGCGTCCTCGTGTACAGCCGCTCGCGGGCTCTCGTGTCGGCCCGCACCCATCTCGACGAGGCCAAGCTGCTCGCCCTGGACCCGGGGGCGGACGTGGCGGGCGTACGCGCCGCGCTGCGCGCCGTGGAGGGTGCGTGCGCCGGGGGAGAGGCGGCGGGACAAGCCGCTCGTGACGACGCCGGGCGGCGCTTCCGCTGGCTCGTCGCGCCCCGTTCGACGGTCGTGCAGGCGGGGCCCGTGCACACGGGGCTCACCATGGATCCGATGGCGGAAGCCGAGCGGCTGCTCGCTCTTCTGGTGAAGTGACCGGGCAGACGTAAGGGATCACACCGGGTGGAGCGTTGACACCGGGTGCCAGGACTTCTAGCGTCACGTGTACTGAAGGTACTAAGCGGTCGCTCACCGAAGAGGCGCCGCAGGAGCCGCATCCCAAGGGCGAGGAGAACCAGCAATGTCCACCACTGAGCAGCGTGTCGCCGTGGTCACGGGTGGCGCGCGCGGCATCGGCGCCGCGACCGCCGTACGACTGGCCGCCGAGGGGCGTGCCGTCGCGGTGATCGACCTCGACGAGGCCGCGTGCAAGGACACCGTGGAGAAGATCACCGCCGCCGGCGGCAGGGCGCTCGCGGTCGGCTGCGACGTCTCCGACGAGGCCCAGGTAGAGGCCGCCGTCACCCGGATCGCCGAGGAGCTGGGTGCTCCGACCATCCTGGTCAACAACGCGGGTGTGCTCCGCGACAACCTGCTGTTCAAGATGAGCGCGTCCGACTGGGACACGGTCATGAACGTGCACCTGCGCGGCGCCTTCCTGATGGCCAAGGCCGTCCAGAAGTACATGGTGGAGGCCAAGTTCGGCCGCATCGTCAACCTCTCCTCGTCCTCCGCGCTCGGCAACCGGGGCCAGGTCAACTACTCCGCCGCCAAGGCCGGTCTCCAGGGCTTCACCAAGACCCTCGCCATCGAGCTCGGCAAGTTCGGCGTCACCGCCAACGCCGTCGCGCCCGGCTTCATCGTCACCGACATGACCGCCGCCACCGCCGCCCGTGTCGGCATGGGCTTCGAGGACTTCCAGGCCGCGGCCGCCACCCAGATTCCCGTGCAGCGCGTCGGCCGGCCCGAGGACATCGCGGGCGCCATCGCCTACTTCACGGGTGAGGACGCCGGATTCGTCTCCGGTCAGGTGCTGTACGTCGCCGGCGGACCGCTCAACTAAGGGATCGAACATGACTTCGGTGGAACTTCCCGAGCTTTCGGGCAAGGTCGCCCTCATCACCGGCGCCAGCCGCGGCATCGGCTACGGCATCGCGGAGGCCCTCGTCGCGCGCGGTGACCGGGTGTGCGTCACGGGCCGTAACGAGGATGCCCTGAAGGAGGCCGTCGACAAGCTCGGCGCCGACCGTGTCATCGGCGTCGCCGGCAAGGCCCATGACGAGGCCCACCAGGCGCAGGCCGTCGAGCGCACCATGGAGGCCTTCGGCCGTGTCGACTTCCTGGTCAACAACGCCGGCACGAACCCGGTGTTCGGCCCGATCGCCGACATGGACCTGAACGTGGCGCGCAAGGTGTTCGAGACCAACGTCGTCTCGGCCCTCGGCTTCGCCCAGCGGACCTGGCACGCCTGGCAGAAGGACAACGGCGGGGCGATCGTCAACATCGCCTCCGTCGCCGGGGTCTCGGCCTCGCCGTTCATCGCCGCGTACGGCATCAGCAAGGCCGCCATGATCAATCTGACCGTGCAGCTCGCGCACGAGTTCTCGCCGGGCGTGCGGGCCAACGCGATCGCGCCCGCCGTGGTGAAGACCAAGTTCGCCCAGGCCCTGTACGAGGGCCGGGAGGCCGAGGCCGCCGCGGCCTACCCGCTCGGCAGGCTCGGGGTGCCCTCGGACATCGGCGGCGCCGCCGCGTTCCTCACCTCCGACCAGTCCGACTGGATCACCGGCCAGACCCTCGTGGTCGACGGCGGCATCTTCCTCAACGCCGGGGTCGGCTGACACGGCACGGCGGGCGCCGGTGGATGATTCACCGAATCGTTCCGGCGCCCGCCCGCACCCCTTACGGGGGCTCGACAATGCCGTCACAAGCGGACCGGTCGAAGGCTCTGCCAGCCGGGCGGGAGCGGCTCGAGGGGCCTGCGGTATCGTTCGGCCACTCTTGGTACGGCATTTCGAGGAGCATCCACGTGTTCAACCGGAACCGATACTTGCCGCCACTCGCGGTGATCGCGTCCATATCCATGGTCACGGGGTGTGGTGTGTTCTCCTCGGACACCGCCGAAGACGCGGACCCCATCATCGTGGGGACCACCAGTGGGCCGAGCACCCTGGATCCGGCGGCGGCCTGGGACAGCTCCTGGGAGCTGATGCGCAACGTCTTCCAGCCCCTGCTGAACTACTCGCCCGGCGGGTCCGAGCCCGAGCCGGACGCCGCCGAGAGCTGCGAGTTCACGGACAGCTCCAGCACCACGTACAGCTGCACGCTGCGGGAGGGCCTGAAGTTCTCCAACGGGCACACGCTGGACGCGGCGGCCGTGAAGTACTCGTTCGACCGGATCAGGAAGATCAACGTCAACGGTGGCCCCGCGGGGCTGCTGACCACCCTCTCCCGGGTGCAGACGAAAGGCGACCGCGAGGTCGTCTTCCACCTCAGCCAGCCCGACGCGACCTTCCCCCTCGTCCTCACCACGCCCGCCATGTCGATCGTGGACCCTGCGGACTACCCCGCGGACAAACTCCGCGAGGACGGGGAGATCACCGGCTCGGGACCGTACAACCTCGCCTCCTACGCGGAGGGCGAGAAGGCCGAGCTGGTCAGGAACGACACCTACAAGGGCATCGCGGAGCTCAAGAACTCCGCCATCACGATCCGGTACTTCCAGCAGTCGGACGAGATGGTCAAGGCCCTCAAGACCAAGGACATCTCGGTCATCTACCGCGGGCTCGGTGCCGCGGACGTCGTGGACATCCAGCAGAACCACGACGAGGAGGGGCTCCAGATCGTGGAGAACGCCACCACCGAGATCAGCTACCTGGTGTTCAACCCGAAGTACACCTGGGCCAAGAACCCGGCGGTCCGCAAGGCCGTCGCCCAGGTGCTCGACCGGCCCGCGCTCGCCCACAACATCTACAAGGACACCGTCGAGCCGCTGTACTCCATGATCCCCAGGGGCCTGGTGGGCCACACGACGGGCTTCTTCGACGACTACGGCAACCCCAGCGCGACCAAGGCGAAGGCCATCCTCACCGAGGCGGGCATCACCGAAACGGTTCCTCTCACTCTTTGGTACACCACCGACCGCTACGGCTCCCAGACGAAGCCGGCCTTCGAGGAGCTCAAGAGGCAGTTGGAGGCGTCCGGTCTGTTCAAGGTCACGCTGAAGAGCAGCCCCTGGAAGACCTACTCGCAGGGCTACCAGAAGGGCGAGTACCCGATCTTCGGGCGCGGCTGGAACCCGGACTTCAACGACGCCGACAACTTCATCGCCCCCTTCGTGGGCAAGCAGAACGCGCTCGGTACCCCGTACGACTCCCCCGAGATCACCGACAAGCTGCTGCCGAGGTCCCGCGCGGAGAGCGACCGGGGCGCCGTGTCCGAGGAGTTCGAGCAGGCCCAGCAGATCCTCGTCGACGACGCCCGACTGATCCCGCTGTGGCAGGGCAAGGCGTACACGGCCGCCAACGAGGAGATCGCCGGCCTGGAGAACGTCATCGACCCGGCGACGATGATGACGATGTGGCAGCTCTCCTGGAAGACCAGCTGGTAGTTCCGGGTGCGGGGCCCGATTGTCAGTGGGCGCCTGTAGGTTCTGTGCTCTGACGGCGGCCGCGTTTTTCCGCGCGGTCGTCCGTCCATGGCCGCATGTTCCGTGGCCGTGAAGTGAGCGCACACCGGAGGAAGTTGACGTGACCGACATCGCCATGCTGCCCGAGTCCTGGCGCGGGGTCCTCGGGGACGAGCTGCAGCAGCCCTACTTCAAGGAACTCACCGAGTTCGTCGAGGAGGAGCGTGCCAAGGGTCCCGTCTACCCTCCGCGGGAGCAGGTCTTCGCCGCCCTCGACGCCACGCCGTACGAGAGCGTCAAGGTCCTGATCCTCGGGCAGGACCCGTACCACGGCGAGGGCCAGGGCCACGGCCTGTGCTTCTCGGTGCGGCCGGGCGTGAAGACCCCGCCCTCCCTGCGGAACATCTACAAGGAGATGCAGGCCGAGCTGGGCACCCCGATCCCGGACAACGGCTATCTGATGCCGTGGGCCCAGCAGGGCGTGCTGCTGCTCAACGCGGTGCTCACGGTCCGCGCGGGTGAGGCCAACTCGCACAAGGGCAAGGGCTGGGAGAAGTTCACCGACGCCGTGATCCGCGCGGTCGCCGACCGTCCCGACCCGGCCGTCTTCGTGCTGTGGGGCAACTACGCGCAGAAGAAGCTCCCGCTGATCGACGAGACACGCCACGCGGTGGTCAAGGGCGCCCACCCCTCCCCGCTGTCCGCCAAGAAGTTCTTCGGCTCCCAGCCGTTCACGCAGATCAACGAGGCCGTCGCCGAGCAGGGCCACGAGCCCATCGACTGGACGATCCCGAACCTCGGCTGACCTGCCCCTCCTCCACTCACACCGGCCCGTCCGGCCATGAGCCGTACGGCTGCCGGGGCGCCCCCGCGGCCGTACGGAGCCGCCTGACCGGGATTGCCGGTGCCTGCCGTTAGCGTCGGGAGGGACAGGCGGGACAGGGGGCGACGAATGTGGAGGGACGCGGTGGTGGAGCGACAGGAGCAGATGGCACCGGACGCCATGATGACCCGGATCGGGCAGGCGGTCATGCTGCACCACGGCGGTGACCGCGAGGAGGCCCGGGACCGTCTCCTGAAGCTGTGGGCGGAGATCGGTGAGGATGGCCCCCCGCTCCACCGCTGCACGCTGGCGCACTACATGGCCGACACGCAGGACGACCCGGACGTCGAACTGGCCTGGGACCTCAGGGCGTTGTCGGCGGCCGACGAACTCTCCGACGGCCGGGCGACGGACCCCCACGACGGGCCCGCCGTGCGCGCCTTCTACCCCTCGCTCCACCTCAGCCTCGCCGCCGACTACGCCAAGCTCGCGCGCCACGACGCCGCGCGCAGCCATCTGCGCCTGGCGCGGTGCGCGCTCGGCTCACTGGGCGACGACCGTTACGGCGACGCCATCCGCGCCGCCCTCGCACGGCTGGAGGCGCGCCTCGACGAGGCGGACTCCTCCGGTGGGGAGACGCCGGGTCCGCCGAGACAGCGGCCCTGAGATCAGGTTCGGTCCGGCGGACGGCTTCAGCTCCGGACGGGCGTCAGCTCAGGGCCAGCTTCAGTCCGGGCGGCGTGCGCATCGGTGGGAGCAGTCATCAACGGCCGTACACGTCCTTGCAGATGGCCGCCTGTGGGGTGTCCTTGCCCCAGCCGCCGTACTTGTGACCGAGTGCGCACACATCGCCGTTCTGGGGCGGTTGCGTCGGGATCGTCTTGGGCAGGGGCGGGACCTCGACATGGGGGTGGGACTCGGAAGGCGGCGGCCCGTGCCGCTCGACGGGGGCCGGCCGTGCCTTCGTTGGCTTCGGCGCGGTGGGCGGCGGCGGGGGTGTGGTGGCAGAGGTCGACGGGGCGGCCTTCGGCTTGATGGACGCGCTCGGAGAGGGTTTCCGGGGCGGGCCGATCAGCTCCAGCGCCTCCCGCGCCGGGGCCTCGACGATCTGTGTCTCGGTCGTGCCGTCCGGGCGGGGCTGGGACGGCAGGGACGGGACGGGTGGTGCCTGGGGCGGGGACGGTTGTCGCGCGGTCACGCAGCCGGTGAGGGCCGAGACGGCCACGGTGACCAGGAGCGTTGCGGTGGTGGTCGGTCGATGCACGCGCGCAACTCTGCTGTGTCCGGGGCGCTTTGGGGAGGGGAGGGGCGAAGGATGCCCCCACATGGGTGACGCGCGGGCCCGCCTGCGACGCCGGGGCTACGCGAGGGTGCGCTCGGACACCGTCGGGCGCGTGGTCGCGCCGCGGCGTCCGAGGGGGTGTCGGCCCGGGGTGTCGCGCCGGGGCGTCCAAGGGGGCCTCGGCCCGGGGTGTCGCCCCGTTGCGGCGGCGCCGCTTGGGGCGTTTCCGGGCTGGTGGAGGTCTGGCCCGCGCACCGCCGGCTCGCCTCGCTCCCACTGCGCGCCGCCGACTGGTAGGACGCCACGCGTCGTGTCCGGTCCCCGGCTGACGGCCTCCGGCGAAGTCCTTGTGGGCCGGCCTTCGCTTCGTGGGCTCGGTCTGGCGGCCTCGTCTCGACTGCTTCCGCCTGATGGTTACCGCCTGATGGCTTCCGACCGATGCCCACCGCTCGACAGCGCAGGCGCCGCTCGCGGTGCGTGCCGCGCGGGCGGGCTGCCCGCCTTCGTCCGTCACCTCAGGTACATGGTCGCTGGGGCTGGGGCTGGGGCTGGGGCTGGGGCTGGGGCTGGGGCTGGGGCTGGGGCCGGGTGCGGGCGGGGGCCGGGTGCCCGGTGCCGCTGGGGATTCGGGCGCCCGTGGTCGTCAGTACCCCGTGGTGCCGTCGATCCGCTCCCGGAGCAGGTCCGCGTGTCCGTTGTGCCGGGCGTACTCCTCGATCATGTGGGTGTAGATCCACCGCAGGCTCGGCGCCTCGCCGGTCCGCCGGGTCTCCGCCTTGCTGACGTCGTCCAGCGCGAAGCCCTCCGCGTTGCGCCGGGCGACCGCGATCTCTTCCTGCCAGGTGCCGTACGCCTCCTGCCAGGTGTCCGCCTCGGTCAGATGAAACTCGCCGTCCGGGTCCGCCTCGCTGAAGTAGATCGGCCCCGCGTCTTCGTCCACGAGTACCTTGCGGAACCAGATGCGTTCGACCTCGGCCATGTGCCGGACCAGCCCCATCAGGGAGAGCTCCGAGGGCGGGACCGCCGCGGTTCGCAGCCGGGCGTCGTCCAGGCCCTCGCACTTGATCGCGAGGGTTTCGCGGTGGTAGTCGAGCCAGCCTTCGAGCATGGTCCGTTCGCCTGCGGTGACGGAGGGTTCGGTGCGCTGGATTGTCATGTCGGCCATCCTCGCAGTCCCCGTATGCTGCCGACGAGGCATTTTGACGGCACACCGCGGACGGGAGACCCCTGTGAAGGTCGGCTGCATCGGACTCGGCGACATCGCGCAGAAGGCCTATCTCCCGGTGCTCGGAACCCGCCCGGGGCTCGAACTCCACCTGCAGACGCGGACGCCCGCGACCCTCACCCGCGTCGCCGACAGCCTTCACCTCCCGCCCGGACAGCGCCACGCCGACCTGGACACGCTGCTGGCCGAGGGCCTCGACGCGGCCTTCGTGCACGCGCCCACCGGCGCTCACCCCGAGATCGTCGGGCGACTGCTGGAGGCGGGCGTGCCCACGTACGTCGACAAGCCGCTCGCGTACGAACTCGCCGACTCGGAACGGCTCGTACGGCTCGCGGAGGAGCGCAAGGTCGGCCTCGCCGTGGGGTTCAACCGGCGGTACGCGCCCGGATACGCTCAGTGCGCCGACCACCCGCGCGAGCTGATCCTTATGCAGAAGAACCGCATCGGCCTGCCCGAGCTGCCGCGCACGATGATCCTGGACGACTTCATCCATGTCGTCGACACCCTGCGGTTCCTGGTGCCGGGAGAGATCGAGGACATGACCGTACGGGCGCGGACCGAGGGCGGGCTGCTGCACCACGTCGTCCTGCAGCTCTCCGGGGCCGGTTTCACCGCGCTCGGCGTCATGAACCGGCTCAGCGGCTCGGCGGAGGAGGTCCTGGAGGTCTCCGGGCAGGACACCAAGCGGCAGGTCCTGAACCTGGCCGAGGTCGTCGACCACAAGGGGCAGCCGTCCACCAGGCGACGCGGCGACTGGGTGCCGGTGGCCCGGCAGCGCGGCATCGAGCAGGCGGTGCTCGCCTTCCTCGACGCCGTGCGCGCGGGCAGGGTGCTCAGCGCACGGGACGCGCTGGCGACCCATGAGCTGTGCGAGCGGGTGGTGCGGGCGGTGGAGGACCGGTCCGCCGCCTGAGCCGCACGGTCCGTACGCCCTCGAAGGCACTCCACACGAGCAGCACCAGCAGCGCCGCCTGGACCGGCCAGTCGCCGTAGCGGACGTAGAGGGTCGTACCGCTCGCCAGCGGCACCTCGTACACCGCCGTCGTGCTCTCGTCCGTGCCCAGCCAGGAGCCGACGCGTTCGCCGTCCGCTCCGTACACCGCCGAGACGCCGGTGAGCGTCGCATGGGCCATCGGGCGGCCGGTCTCGGCGGCTCGCAGCGCGGCCAGCGAGGCGTGCTGCTCGGGCGCCCAGCTCTGCTGGAACGTCGAGGTCGCCGACTGCGCGAGCAGCAACTCGGCGCCGTCCCGGGCGAGGTGACGGCTCATGTCGGGGAAGGCGGACTCGAAGCAGACCATGGGGCCGATCCGCAGCCCCGTCCCGGAGTCGAACACGACCTGCTCGGTGCCGCGCCTGCGGTCCTCGCCGGCGGCCTCGCCGACCGAGGTGGCCCAGCCGAGCAGGGAGCGCGCCGGGATGTACTCGCCGAAGGGGACCAGGCGCATCTTGTCGTAGCGGTCGCCGGTGGGGCCGTCGGGGCCGACGAGCACAGAGCTCTTGTAGATGCCGGGGCGGTCGGAGCGGCGGGCGTCGACGTTCACGAGGATGTTCGTGTCCGTCTCGCGGGCCAGCGAGGCGATCCGGTCGGCGAGGTCGGGTCGGTCGGCCAGGTCGTAGCCGACGCTGCTCTCGCCCCACACGATCAGGTCCAGGTCCTGTCCCACGAGGCGGCGGGTGAGTGCTTCCTCGCGGGTGAACCGGTTGTCGGGGCCTTCGGTGACACCGGGCTGTACGACGGCGATCCGCGCCTCGTCCCGGAGCTCGGGTCGCGGCGACCACAGCCATACCGCCGAGGTCACGACGGCCGCCGCGACCAGACCGGCGAGTGCGGGCGCCCGCGACCGGCGGACCGCGACCAGCACGGCGACCGCGACATTGACGGCCACGACAAGGAAACTGATCAGCCAGACCCCGCCGACCGAAGCCAGCCGTAGTGCGGGTGCGACCTGCCACTGGCTGGAACCCAGCAGGCCCCATGGGCCGCCGAGGCCCTGCCAGGAGCGGACGAGTTCGATCACGAGCCAGCCGGACGGCACGACCAGCAGGGCAGCGGCCACGCGTCCGGGGGAGGGCGTGCCGACCAGGAACCGGCGCACAAGCCAGGCCCAGGGGGCCCACAGCGAACCGAGCAGTCCGGCGATGACGAAGGTGAACACATGGAGGTTCGGCAGCAGCCAGTGGTGCATGGCCAGCATGAACCCGAAGCCGCCTATCCAGCCGTCGTAGAGTGCCCGGCGGCCGGTCGGAGCGGTGCGCACCACCAGCATCCACGGCACCAGTGCCACGTACGCGAACCACCACAGGTCCGGCGCAGGGAAGGCGAGCACGGGCAGAGCCCCGGCCGCGGCGACGACCACCCGCCGCCGCCATGGAGAGGCCACCCAGTCCGACGTCCTCATCCAGCGCCTCCCTCCCCGGCGATGCGGTCCCTCCAGTGTGCGCGCCGGGGACGATCTCCGACAGGGGGCGTGGGAGGGGGGCGGGGCCCGTGCCATTCCCGGTGACGGGCGCTGCCGCTCAGGTCGGGGACGGGTGAGGGGCGGGGGTGAGGCCCTCCGGGGCGCGGCGCCATTTCTCGTGGACGACCACTTCGTGGAGGCGCCAGCCGTCGGGAGTGCGGACCAGGGCGAAGGCGTAGCGGCCGCCGCAGACGAAGTCCGGGGCGGTGGATCCGCCGTCGTGCCCGGCGAAGCGCATCGGGTTGATGTAGTCGGCCTGGACCTGGGCCGTGTCACCGGTGTCCTGCTCCAGGTACCCGAACCGCACCCGCCGGTTGACGATCAGATGCTGCCGCGTCGGGAAGAGGTCCATGCTCCGCGCCAGCCACCCGGCGACCTGCGCGGCGTCTCCCTCGATGCCGCCGGCCGAGCGGTAGTCGGCGCGGCCGTCCGGTGCGAACAGTTCTCGGTACGCCGTCCAGTCGCCGTCGTCCACCGCCACCGCGTACTCGGTGATCAGGCCGTCGACGGCGAGTCGGTCCATCACGGTCGCGAGCTCCACGCGCTGCGTCATCGGCTCAGTGTTGGGGCAGAGAACGCGCCACGCCAAGGGGCGTGCAGGCAGATGGGGGATATTTCAGGGATCCCGGATGGTCACGGACGAGATCAGGTACGGGAGCACGGACGAGATCACGGACGACGTCAGGGGCGAGATCACGGACGTAACCACGGGAGGGATCAGGCCACCGGGCCCCGCGCACGGCCGTCGATATTCGCTGGCTCGGCGCGCGGTGATGATCGAACCTGGTCTCCGTGAGTGAGAGCGAACGCGAACGTCGACCAGCGCCGGAGCCCAAGTACCGGATCCGCGCCCTTCACACCGAGGACACGGTGACCGTTTACCAGGCGTACCGCCCGGAGATAGGAGGCCCGGCCGCGCGGGACGGTCGTTTTCCGGCCGTGTGGAAGCGCGACCGGATGACTTGGATCAAGCCGTCCTTCCTCTGGATGATGTACCGCTGCGGCTGGGCCCTGAAGGAAGGCCAGGAGACGGTGCTGGCCGTCGAGATCAGTCGCGAGGGCTTCGAGTGGGCCCTGCGCAACTCCTGCCTCTCGCACTACGCGTCGGAGCTGCACGACAGCCGGGCCGCCTGGCAGCGCGAGTTGCGGCGCTCGCCCGCGCGGGTGCAGTGGGACCCGGAGCGCGACCTGCGGCTGAACCCGCTGCCGTACCGCTCGTTGCAGTTGGGGCTGGCGGGCGAGGCGGCGGCCCGGTACGCGGACGAGTGGATCGTCGGCATCGAGGACGTGACGCCGCTCGCCAGAGAGGTGCACGCCCTGGTGCGGGCGGGGGACCTGGACGGGGCGGCTGGGCGGCTGCCCGGGGAACGGCCGTATCCCGTCGCGGACCATCTGCCGGCCCATCTGCCCCGCTGACGCTCGCACGGGGCATAGCCGTTCCCGGAGCCGTTCCCGGAGCCGGAGGCCTTGCGTGGCGTGGCGTGGTCAGTGGGCGGCGAACTGGACACCGGTCGGTTGCGCGACGTCCGGCCGTACGGTGATCCCCTCGACGGTCAGCCGCTCTCCGTAGATGTCGGTGATCCTGATCGCACCGCCGCACCCGCCGCCCTGCTCGGAGAGGAAGTAGTTGTATTCCGTACGGGGCAGTCTGGTCCAGCCGCCGCCGTCGCGGACCTCCAGCCGGGCGACCGGGTTGCGGTGGCCGATCACCTGGATGCCGCACCAGTACTGGCTCGACCCGGTCTTGTAGCGGATCGAGAGCTTGTCCGACGTGCTGGGACTCAGCAGGCTCCAGGTGATCGGTATCTCCCCGCGTGAGGGGGCGGCGAGCTTGGCGAAGGCCTGCGCGCTGAGGTCGAGTTGGCCGGGCCTGCAGGGGGAGGGGCATTCGTTGGTGATCCGTACGGTGACGGAGGCGCCACCCGCCGCCCGGACCTGTACGTACGCACCGCAGGCGCGGGAGACCTCGTAGTCGGTGGTGTTCATCGCCGCGGTCATCACGTCGTCGGTGGGGCCGAAGGAGCAGGCGCCGTCACCGTTCCCGGCGTCGTAGAAGGTGGCGACACCTTCGTACTCGACTCCCGCACGGATGCGCCCCGCCGACGACGCCGAGGCGGACCCCTCCTGGCGGGTGGTGGCGGGCGACGGCCGGGTGGGCGGCTCGGGGGTCGGGGTCGCCGCCGGGGTGGTCGCGGTGGCCGACGGGCTCGGGGACTTCGTGGGAGAAGCGGAAGCCTTCCGCTCCGGCGTCGCGGCAGCCCCGGTCGCCTCGGGGGTGGTCGCGACCTGTCGGGCTCCGGCGTTCCCGACGGCCTCCGCGTCGGTCTCGCGGTCGGTGCCGAGGGCCACGACGAGGGCCGCGGTGAGTCCGACGGCGGCTGCTACGGCCGCGACGGATATGAGGGTGGTGCGTCGCTGGGGCCGGCGGGAGGAGCGGTGGGAACGGGCTGCCACGGTCAAGTCCTTTGCGTCCATGCGTGGTTCGGGAGAACGCGTGCTGTGTGCTGCGTGTGCTGCGTGTGCTACGCGCGTGCTACGTGTGTTTCGTGTGGGGCTCGTGTGAAAGGAGCTTCCCACTCCTCTGTCGCCGCCGAGGCGGAAACGGTTGCCCTCGATGTGACGTGGCGATCCGAGTGTGATCGTAGGATGATCGATCATTATGTGGGGCTGCTGGGCCTGCGCCCGAGTTTGGGAGGTTGGGATGACACGTCCGGTCACCGTGGTCACGGGTGGGAGCAGGGGGATCGGTGCCGCGACCTGCCTGCGGCTCGCGGCCGACGGGCACGACGTGGCCGTGGGGTACGTGAGCGACGGGGCGGCCGCCGAGTGGATCGCCACGGGGGTGCGGGCGAACGGGGCGCGCTGTGTCACGGTCAAGGCGGACACGTCGGTGGAGGCCGATGTGGACCGGCTGTTCGAGACGGCGGCGGATCGGCTGGGACCGGTGACGGGGCTGGTCAACAACGCGGGCGTGACGGGGCCGTTCGGGAGGCTGGCGGACACCGACACGGAGGTGCTGCGGCGGGTGGTGGAGGTCAACCTCCTCGGGGTGCTGCTGTGTTCGCGCCGCGCGGCCAAGGTGATGGCGGCCTGGGGGAGCGGCGTCATCGTGAACGTGTCCTCGGCGGCGGCCACGTTGGGCAGTCCAGGTGAGTACGTGCACTACGCGGCGACCAAGGCCGCGGTCGACACGCTGACGACGGGCCTCGCGAAGGAACTCGGCCCGGACGGCATCCGGGTCAACGCGGTAGCCCCCGGGGTGATCGACACCGAGATCCACGCACGGATGGGCGATCCGGAGCGCCCCGATCGCATCGCCGCCTCCGTACCCCTCCGCCGCCCCGGCCGCGCCGACGAGATCGCCTCGGCCATCGCCTGGCTCATGTCCCCGGAGGCCTCGTACACGACGGGCGCGGTGCTCCGTGTGGCGGGAGGCCGTTGAGCGTCAGCCGCGTCGTCCGTCGGCCAGCCGTTGGAAGGCGGTCGGCGTGGGCCGCGTGGTCAGGAACTCCTTGATGCGCACAGCGCAAGGGAGCGGTTCCACCCGGCTCGTGTCGCATTCGATGTCGTAGAGCCGGTGTGTGTGCACCTGTTCCCACTGGCGCGCCGCGAGCCCCGGCGGCCGGTCTCCCCGCTCCCGCTCGCGCCGTTCGAGTTCGGTGCGGGGGCAGTGCACGCCGACGAACACGACGTCCTGCGGCACGAAGAGGTCGAGGCAGTCCCACAGCCGCCATTCCTCGCTCAGGACGTGGTCCATGACGACGTTGTTGCCCGCGGCGGCCATGCCGGCGATCGCGCGGTGGTAACCCCGCCACGTGCGGTGCAGCACGCTGGTGAGCCGGTCCGGCGGCATCTCCCGGCCCGTCCGCATGGCGTGGAACGCGTCGACAGGAATGTGGAAGTACGGCTCGTCGAGGATCTGGAGCAGTTCCTTGGCGATGCTCGATTTCCCCGAACTGGAGGTGCCGTTCAGGAAGATGATCAGTCCGCCGGGCGTGTGGGTCGACATGGCGGTGGCCGGGCCCGGCAGGGTCATGCCGCCTCGATCATGTCTCCGCGTATCGCCGCTGCCCATTCCACGACCAGTAGTTCGTACTCCGCGCGCTCCTGTGCCGACAGGGATCCGCCCGCGCGCCGCCACAGGGCTCGGATCTGGTCGTTTAAGTCGGCGGCAGAGCGCACGGAACCACGGGTGATGACTTCGGGGGACATGCGGACAAGAGTAGGCGCCCGGACTGACAGTGCGCTACTGGGCGGCTACGGATGCCGTATGTGGTTGGTCACGGAAGGGAGTTGGGGGGAGGGGGCCTTTCGCCGGGCGCGGTTCGCTGCGGTGCCCGGTCCTCGGTCAGCCCGCCGACTCGCCCGCGTGCGGGCTCAGCACGCCCATGGAGACCAGGACGATGATGACGATGCCGAGGGCGATGCGGTACCAGACGAAGGGCATGAAGCTTTTGGTGGAGATGAACTTCATGAACCAGTGCCTCGCGTCAAAGATTCAGCAGCCCTGACCTGCGAATTCATCCACTCTCGAAGATCAACAGGGAGAGGAGTGGGAGAGACGGGCTCCCAATCCGCCGGGAGCGTCGCCACGAACCGCAGCCAACGAGCCTGCAACGCGGCCATGATGCGCTTCTCCATGCCCACTGTCACGTTCGAGTACGGGCCCTCGACGCCGGCCACCTCGTGCCCCATCCGCGACTCGACCGCGATCCGGATCGGCACGTCCTCGTCCACCCACTCCTTGTGCCCGTGCCGGAGCAAGTACACCCGCTTACCAGCCCAGTTCTTCACCGGCTCCCAACCGGGCAGCCAACGACGCGAGGCCCCCTTGCCCTTGCCCACACCTGTGGACGGGGTGCGGCGTTCCTTCTGCCCGTCGGCGATCTTCCGCCAGTAGGCGTAGGTGAAGTTCGCCTTGGCGAGTTCTCCGCTATTGCTTGACGGAAACACGTAGTCAAAGTCGTGGGACTTCATCAGCAGCGACAGGAGCTCCGCGAGAAACGGCGGCACCCCGATCGTCCGTCGCGACTCGGGGAGCGGGAGGCGAAGGAGAAGCAGGAGGCCGAGTAGCGGGCGGCTGACCGGCGCGCCGCCGACCGCCGACTGATCTTCTCGGCGCTGATCGCCCCAGTGCTGATGCTTTTGCTGACCCTGTATCTCACCAGCCAGGGGACCGGGACATGACAGCGGACCATGCGAGTCAGGCGCAACGGCATCGGCAGGACGACGCCAAATTCGCGGTGTTCGCTGTGCTGGTGCTGGCGGGATTTGTGCTGCTAGCTCTGTGGGTGCAGGGGCTGGCGCAGGACCGGGATGCGCTGGCGCGGCAGGTGCAGCAGTTGGGGGGTACTCCGGTAGCGGGGCCCCCGAGTTTGCGTGGGGAGCCTGGCGAGCCGGGTGTGGGGGTGACGGGTCCGCCGGGTGTTCCGGGCCGGGACGGCGTTGGACGGCGCGGATGGGGCTGTGGGGAGTCCGGGCCCGTCTGGTTCGCCGGGGGGCGACGGGAGCGACGGGGCCGACGGTAAGCCGGGCGCGGTGGGCCCGTCGGGGGCGCCGGGTCCTGCTGGTCCTCCGGGTCCGCAGGGTGAACCAAGTCCTGCTGGCCCTCAGGGCGAGCCGGGCGCGGATGGGGCTGATGGGGTGAATGGCGAGGATGGGCAGTCGTGTCCGGACGGGTACTCGCTTCAGGCGCCGGCGTACGACGAGGAGGTGCTCGTCTGCCGGAAGGACCCGGCCCCGGATCCGGGGCCAGGCGAGGGGACTCCGCAGGCTGCGGGCGCGTTGGATCCGCAGCGGCGCGTGTACGCCTGACGTGGATCCACCGCCGGTCAGGCGCCGAGCGCGCGGCTCCGGTGTGTGTCAGACGGCGTGCTTCTGTTCGCGCTTGTGCTCGCGCAGTTCGCGGACGCTGGCGGTGAGGGTGCCTTCTTGCTGCTCGTAGTGGGAGAGGGCGAGGCCGAGGCCGAAGAAGGTGGGGGCCCATTCGCCGACGAAGATGCCCCACCGGTCGGCACGGGCGAGGCCGCCGACGGGTTCGGCTTTGAGGCTGGTGACCCAGGAGGCGACGGAGAGGCCGATCGAGGTGAGGGCGGCCACGTAGGCGTGTTCGCTGCGGATGCCCATGTCGTGCATCTTTTTGATGATCATGGTGTGCTCCGTTCAAGTAGCGGACATCAGGTGTCGAAGTGCCCTAAAGCGGGACAGTCACACCTCTGGTTCCGCCGCTGCTCGGCGCCCCCGCGTACGTGCGAGACCTGCGTCGAAACCCCCGGGGCCTGCCAAACCGCCGCCACCCTGCGGCAACTCGTACGAGAGCACAGCCGATGAGCCTGCCACCCGCCACCGAGCTGACCCGGCGGCATCGACGGCTGCGGCGCTGTGTACTTCCGCAAGCGGCCATGCCGGAAGCTGCCGTACCAGTCGGCCCCGGCCGTCCTCGACGGGCGCCTCCGGCGTTGAGATCCCCTCGGCGCCGGCTGGATCCCCGGCGTGCGAGGTGGCTGCCCCGATAGTTGTGCCGGGACGGGGCGGCCTGGGTGGGCCCGCCGCTGACGTCCCCCGTCGCGGCGGCGGGCTCACCGCACCAATCCGAGAGCGGCACACCGATCCCGTCAGCGAGTAGGACGAGGTCAGCGGTATCGGGCAGTCGGTGGCCGTTCTCCCACCGGCTGATGCTCTTCACATCGCAGTTGATGCGCTCCGCGAGCCGCTGCTGAGTAAGGCCGGCTTGTTCGCGGGCGTTGCGGAGTTGCATCCCGATGGCCCGGCAGCGGGTGAGGCCCCAGTCGGGTGGGGTACCCGGCACGAGCTGCATGTTTGTGCCAGTCAGGCCGTCCGTCCGTCGTGAGCACCCCCTCGTAGGCGGGCGGGCGGTACCTGTCCCTCTCCGCCCGCTTCTGATCAAAACCGCCCGATCGGGTGACACGCGTGACCGTGACATATGTATGACTCACGGAGTTGGATGGGGTGGCCAGGGCGGGGGATGCTCTCACCCTCCAGGTGGAACTAGTTCGCGAAGACGCCCCCGCAGGATCGTCCTGCGGGGGCTCTTTGGCGTCCCCGAATGGGAGAGTGGGAGACGAATGGGAGATGATCAAGGAAGTCGGGCCGGAAGTACCGCTAGTTTCCGCGAGTATCCGCTAGGTCGCGATAGCGGCAACCGTCGCCCGACCGACCCAATCAGCCCCCTGATTCACCGGCGTGAGGACTGATCACGCCCGTGCTGACCAGCGCAATGATGACGATGCCGAGGGCGATGCGGTACCAGACGAAGGGCATGAAGCTCTTGGTGGAGATGAACTTCATGAACCACGCGATGACCGCGTAGCCGACGAAGAAGGCGATGACCGTGGCGAAGACGGTCGGGCCCCAGGAGACGTGACCGCCCTCCATCGCGTCCTTGAGCTCGTAACCGCCGGAGGCGAGGACGGCGGGGATGGCGAGGAGGAAGGAGTAGCGGGCCGCGGCCTCACGCTTGTAGCCCATGAGGAGGCCGCCGCTGATGGTCGCGCCGGAGCGGGAGACACCGGGGATCAGGGCCATGGCCTGGCAGAGGCCGAAGATGAGGCCGTCCTTGACCGTGAGCTGGTCGAGGGTCTTGCGCTCCTTGATGGCCCGGTGCTTGCCACCCGTCTCGTCGCGCGCGGCCAGGCGGTCCGCGACGCCCAGCACGATGCCCATGACGATCAGCATGGTCGCGGTGATGCGCAGATCGCGGAACGGGCCCTCGATCTGGTCCTTGAGGGTCACGCCGAGGGCACCGATCGGAATCGAGCCGACGATTACCAGCCAGCCCATCTGGGCGTCCCGGTCGCCGCGCAGCTCCTTGTTGAACAGAGAGCGGGACCACGCCGAGATGATGTTGGCGATGTCCTTGCGGAAGTAGATGAGCACCGCGGCCTCGGTGCCGATCTGTGTGATCGCGGTGAAGGCCGCTCCCGGGTCCTCCCAGCCGGAGAACGCCGCGGTCAGGCGCAGGTGCGCGCTGGAGGAGATGGGGAGGAATTCGGTCAGCCCCTGGACGAGTCCGAGGATGAGAGATTCAAACCAAGACATGAAGTTACGTGGTCCAAGCGCTGATCGTGGAGGGCCGGCGGAGGACGTGCCGCGCCGCGGGGCGGGTGATCACAGGTGCTGGGGGCAGCCTAGCGCCCCTTGGGGACGGGGCCGTCACAGGGGTTTCCCAGGGCCGGCCGGGGGCGCGCGGCAGAGGGACGGAGGGCGCGCTGAGTAAAAACTCGAGGGCGCTCTGAGGAGGTGTGGAGGGCCGGTGGAGGGGAGGTGGGCGCCGTTACCCGAGGAGGGGCGGGCGTGTGCCCGGAAGAAGGGTGGATGGCCCGCGGAGGAGGGGGCGGGGGCGTACCGAAGGAGGGTGGCGGCCGGTGTTCCGAGGCGTGGAACGGCTGGATCCGCGGTGTTGACCAGTCACTATGTCCGCACATACGTTGCTGACGAGGGAAAGCGCTTGCCGTTGTGAGGGTCGCCGTTCCGCCGGAACCCCCGCCACCAGGCGTTGGCCAACGTCCGACGTCACGTTCGATGGAGTGCTGATCACGTCCATGTCCACACCCGGCAACGACCCGAGCCCGACTCCGGACCACCGACCGAACCGCCCCCCGGCCCCCCTGGCCGGCCGCCGCGTACGCGCCGCGATCATCGGCGTCGGCGCCATCGGCGGCGGCTCGCATCTGCCCGCGCTCGCGCGGCTCGCCGAGGAGGGCGAGACCGAGGTCGTCGCGGCGGTCGACATCGACGCCGACGCGGTGGCGAAGTTCTGCGCCGAGCACGGCATCCCGCACGGCTACACCGACCTGGACCGCATGCTGGCGGAGCAGCGGCCCGACCTGGTCAGCGTCTGCACCCCACCGACCCTGCACCGTGACCAGACGATCGCCGCGCTGCGGGCGGGCGCCTGGGTGTGGTGCGAGAAACCCCCGGTGCCGACGCTCGCCGACTTCGACGCAGTCGAGGCCGAGGAAGGCGCGGAGACCGGCGGGCCATACGCCTCGATCGTCTTCCAGCACCGTTTCGGCTCCGGCTCGCGGCACGTACGGAAGCTGCTCGCCGAGCGGAGCCTCGGACGCCCGCTCGTCGCCCACTGCCAGACCACCTGGTACCGGAACACCGCCTACTACGCCGTGCCCTGGCGCGGCCGTTGGGCCACCGAGGGCGGCGGTCCCGCCATGGGCCACGGCATCCACCAGATGGACCTGCTGCTCGATCTGCTCGGCCCCTGGAGCGAGGTCCGGGCGATGGCCGGGCGCCTGGTCCACGACGTGGAGACCGAGGACGTCTCGACCGCCCTCGTCCGCTTCGAGAGCGGCGCCCTGGCCACCGTCGTCAACAGCGTCCTCAGCCCCGACGAGGTCAGTCGCATCCGCATCGACTGCGAGCGCGCCACCGTCGAGCTGACCCATCTGTACGGCCACTCCAACGCCAACTGGTCCATCGTCCCCGTTCCGGGCACCCCGGAGGCGGACGCGGCGGCCTGGCGCGACTTCGGCGAGGACGTGCCCAGCTCGCACCTGGCGCAGCTCCGCGAACTCGTGGCGAGCATGCGCGCGGGCGAGCGGCCGCGCAGCAGCGGCGCCGACGGGCGTACGAGCCTGGAGCTGATCGCCGCGCTGTACAAATCGGCGTTCACGGACACGACCGTACGGCGTGGGGAGATCGGGCCCGGGGACCCGTACTACACGGCCATGCACGGAGGCGCCCCCGGCTGGGCGCCCGTGCCCGTCCAGGCGAGCGCCGACGCGACCGAGGAGATCTCCGCATGACCTTCCATGACGGGCTGCGCGTCGTCCACGCCCACGGGGACCGGATCACGGTCACCGAGCCCGGTACCGGCGTCGAGCTGTTGAGCTACGTCTACCGGCCGGAGGCGGCCTGGGAGGCCCCTAAGCCGTATCTGCACCCGGTCCGGACGCTGGCCGGGGACGTGGTCACCGACTTCCGCCCCAACGACCACCGCTGGCACAAGGGTCTGCAACTGACGGCCTCGCACCTGTCGGGCCAGAACCTGTGGGGCGGCAACTCGTACGTGCACGGCGAAGGCTATCTGCCCCTGCCGGAGCGGGTCGGCTCGATGGCGCACGCCGGCTTCGACGTCGTCGAGTCGGACGGGGAGCGGGTCGTGATCGCCGAGCGGCTGACCTGGCACCCGTACACCGGGGAACTGTGGGCCGACGAGGAGCGCCGGATCGAGATCCACGACGTGGACACCGAGTCGGGGTCCTGGGCGCTGACCTGGACGAGCGCGATCACCAACCGCCGCGAGGAACCACTGCTGTTCGGCAGCCCCACCACCGCCGGGCGCGAGATGGCCGGTTACACGGGCCTGTTCTGGCGCGGGCCCCGTGCCTTCCGGGACGGGCGGATCATCGGCCCCGACGCGGAGGGACCCGAGCTGATGGGCGAGCAGGCCCCGTGGCTCGCCTACTCCGGCGAACACGACGGCACCGACGGACACGCCACGCTCGTCTTCGCGCACGCCCCCGAGAACGACCACACGGGGGCCGGCGGCGCCCACCCCGCCCACTGGTTCGTCCGCAACGATCCCTTCGCCGCCGTCGCCCCCTCCTGGGCGTTCTTCGAGGAGTTGGAGCTGGCTCCCGGCGACACGCTCACCCGCCGCTACCGGGTGGTCGTGGCGGACGGGGCGTGGGAGCGGGAGGAGATCGCCAAGTACCTGGAGGCACACCCGTGGTGAACGGCTACGAGGGACTGCCGGGCGGCGTCGCCCTCTCGCACCTGTCCGTGTACGACTGGCCCGCCGCCGACGGGGTCTGCGGCGGAACTCCCCACATGCACCTGACCTGTTCGGAGGCGTACGTCGTCACCGGCGGGCGGGGCGCGGTGCAGACGCTGACGACCTCCGGGTACGAGGTCACGCCACTGGCGCCGGGGACGGTCGCCTGGTTCACGCCCGGCACCATCCACCGGCTGGTCAACGAGGACGACCTGCGCATCACCGTCCTCATGCAGAACAGTGGTCTGCCGGAGGCGGGCGACGCCGTGCTCACCCTGCCGCCCCCGTACCTGGCCGACCCGGAGACGTACGCGGCCGCCACCCGCATTCCGGTGGACGCGCCGGAGGAGGAGCGGGAGCGGGTCGCCCGGGCCCGGCGGGACCTCGCGCTGGAGGGGTACCGGGAGCTGCGGGACGCGTCCGGGCCCGAGCCGCTCGCCGCTTTCCACCGGGCCGCAGCGGCGCTCGTACGGCCACGGCTCGCGGAGTGGCGGGCGCGATGGGAGCGGGGGGCGCGGGCGGCTGCCGCCGCGACCGGGGAGCAGTTGGGCCGGCTGGAACGGGGGGACGTGTCCCATCTGGCCGATGCCGGGGTGTGGGCCGAAGAGCCCGTGGTGCGTGGGAAGTTCGGGATGTGTGGGCGGTTGGACGTCTATCAGGGGGACTGACGGCGGGGATCAAGGAGCCTCGTTCCCGGGGAGAACTGCGGTGGGGGCGGCTGCGGGGCGGATGTGGCTGGTCGCGCGGTTCCCCGCGCCGAGGTGCCGCGCCCCGGGGGAGGAAGCGGTGACCCCGGGGCGGCGGAGCGTGGTCACCCTGACGGGGCCTAGGTGGTCGGGCCTTTCACCGACCAGCCCGGGGACTGGGGACGGGCCTTGAGGTCCTCGTGGTGGATCTCGCCGCCGCAGGCCGTGCAGGTGACCGCCGGGACCAGTTCATTGCCGCAGTCGTGCTCGATCACCATGGGGCGATCGTCGTCTTTCCGGAGATGGCGGTCGCCCCACGCCATGAGCGTCATCAGGACCGGCTCCAGTTCGAGGCCCGCCTTGGTCGGCCGGTACTCGAAGCGCTGCGGGCGCTCGCTGTAGACGTGCTTCTCCAGGACACCCGCGTCCACCAGGCGCCTCAGGCGTGTCGCCAGTACGTCGCGCGGGGCGCCGATGTTGCGGACCAGTTGGTCGAAGCGGCCGTTGCCGAGGCAGACCTCGCGCAGGACCAGCAGGGAGTGCTTCTCACCGACGATCGCCAGGGCATCGGCGATGGAACAGGGGCGCGGGTCTCCGGAGGCGGGCATGGGCCCAGTCTAGGGGAGAGTTTGTTTTTCCAATCCATAAAGCTATGGTGAGTTTGGATTCCCTACTCGCTGGTGGTTAGTGGAGGCCGATATGCATGACGCCGTGATCGTCGAAGCCGTACGCACGCCCATGGGCAAGGGCAGGCCCGACGGGTCCCTCGCCCACATCCACCCCGTGGAACTGCTCGCCCACACCCTGCGCGGCCTCGTCGACCGCGCGGGCGTCGACCCGGCCCTCGTGGACGACGTCATCGGCGGCACCGTCGACCAGGTCGGCGAGCAGGCCATGAACACCACCCGGTACGCCGTCCTGTCGGCCGGCTTCCCGGAGACGGTGCCCGCCACCACCGTCGACCGACAGTGCGGCTCCTCCCAGCAGGCCGTGCACTTCGCGGCCCAGGGCGTCATGTCGGGCGCGTACGACATGGTTGTCGCCTGTGGGGTCGAGTCGATGAGCCGGGTGCCGATGTGGTCCAACGTCCCGCCGGGCAAGGACCCGTTCGGCCCCGGTGTCGCCGCGCGCTACCCCGACGGGCTCGTTCCGCAGGGCATCAGCGCCGAGCTGATCGCCGCGAAGTGGTCGCTCACCCGTGAGCGGATGGACGAGTTCGCGGTGGCCTCACATCGCAGGGCCGCGGCGGCGTGGGAGGGCGGGCTCTTCGACGCGGAGGTCGCGCCCCTGGACGGTGTGCCGAGGGACGAGTGCGTACGGCCCGGCAGTACCCCCGAGATCCTCGCCGGGCTGCGGTCTGCCTTCCACGACCCCGGGTTCGCCGAGCGTTTCCCGCAGATCGAGTGGAACATCACCGCGGGCAACTCCAGCCCTGTCAACGACGGGGCGGCGGCCGTCCTCATCACGTCCGGTGAGACGGCCGCCAGGCTCGGTCTGCGTCCCCTCGCCCGGTTGCACAGCTTCGCCGTCACCGGGTCCGATCCGCTGCTGATGCTCACGGGTGTCGTACCGGCCACGGAGAAGGTGCTGCGCCGGGCCGGGCTGACGATCGACGACATCGACCTGTTCGAGGTGAACGAGGCGTTCGCCAGCGTGGTTCTCGCCTGGCAGCAGGAGACGGGGGCCGATCTGGCGAAGGTCAACGTCCACGGGGGCGCCATCGCTCTGGGACATCCGCTGGGAGCGAGTGGCGCGCGGCTGACCACGACGCTGGTGCACGCCATGCGGGGGCGCGGCGCCCGCTACGGGCTGCAGACCATGTGTGAGGCGGGTGGCCTGGCCAACGCGATGGTGCTGGAAGCGGTCTGAAGGGCCGGGGAGGTCGTTCGGTGGGTGCGGGTGCGGGTGCGGGTGCGGGTGCGGGTGCGGGTGCGGCCGCGCGGCGGAGCCGCCCAGTGACACCGCCCCGCGCCGTGTGGGGACGGTCCTGAGGGCCGATCCCCCGTTCAGCCGTCAGCGGCCCCGCAGGTGGTGGCGCTTGCGCCAGGCCACCGCCGCGCCGATCAGCGCCGGGATCGCGATGCAGGCCATGGCGATGAGGAAGGCGGGGGAGGTCGGGGTCGAGGCGCGGGCGCCGGCCACGGCGTACGCGGCCGTGTTGGGGATCGAACCGAGGGCGGTGGCCAGGAGGAAGGGAAGGTAGCCCATGCGGGAGACGGAGGCGCAGTAGTTGGCCGCCCAGAACGGGACCCCGGGGAACAGACGGGCCGCCAGCATCGAGCGGAAGCCGTGGCGGCTGAGCTGGCCGTCGGCCGTCTTGAGCCAGCGGTGGCGCAGGAGGGGGCGGAGGGCGTCCTGGCCGAGGAGGCGGCCCAGACCGAAGGCCATACCGGCGCCGAGAACCGTGCCCGCGAGTGCCGAGGCCAGACCCCACTGGGAGCCGAAAAGGGCGCCCGCCGCGAGGTTGAGGATCGGACGGGGCACGAAGGCGACCGTGCACAACCCGTACGCCACCGCGAAGACCATGGCCGCCGCGGCCCCGTTCAGTTGGGGAGGCCAGCCTTCGGCGAGCAGCCGCTGCGGCTCGAACAGCAGCACCGTCGACACGGCGCCCAGGAGCAGCGCCACGAGCAGCGAGAAACGCGCCCAGGGCGAGAGCAGTACTCTGCCCCAACGGGCGGCACGTCCCAGCGGCACGGCTGCGACGGCGACGGGTGCGACGACGGCGAGCTCCGTGGCGGCGGTCCGGGGAAGGACCGTGGCGGTGCCCCCTGAGCGGGTGGTGGCATCGAGCATTCGACGACGGTAACCGACCCATGTGTGTGTATGCCGTACGGAACGTCTCACCGGCGTCACAGCAGGCGGAACAGCGGGCTCGCCGGGCACGGCGGACCAGGGGCTGTGAACGGCACCGCGCACCGTGCTGCCTGCGCCTTCCGGAACACGCACGGCGGCCCGACCCCGTTCGTCCCGTGCGTCCTCCTGTGAAGCATCTCTCTTCGGCCGTACCTGTGAACTCGCCCGTACCGAAAACCATTCGACGAGGGCCGGCACGTCGACGATGATCGACGTCATGTTCCGGCACGCCTTCGTTCTCGCTGCATCCGCGACAGTCGCGGATGCCCCGAAGGCTGCCCTTCTGATCGTCGTGGCCGCCGCAGACGGCGCCCGAAGCTGACCCTTCCCGGAGATTCCGGCGGACCCCGCAGGGGGAGGGTCGGCAAGTCCTTGGGGTCCCCGTCCCGGCCGCGCCCGTAGTCGCGCCGGGGCCATCACTCAGTACCGCTGAAGAGACTTCGAGGTACCGCCATGTCCAAGACGGCTTACGTCCGCACCAAACCGCACCTCAACATCGGCACGATGGGCCATGTCGACCACGGCAAGACCACCCTGACCGCCGCCATCACCAAGGTCCTCGCCGAGCGCGGGACGGGCACGTTCGTGCCGTTCGACCGCATCGACCGCGCCCCGGAGGAGGCGGCGCGCGGCATCACCATCAACATCGCGCACGTCGAGTACGAGACCGACACCCGCCACTACGCGCACGTGGACATGCCCGGTCACGCCGACTACGTCAAGAACATGGTCACCGGTGCCGCGCAGCTCGACGGGGCGATCCTCGTCGTCTCCGCGCTCGACGGGATCATGCCGCAGACCGCCGAGCACGTGCTGCTCGCCCGGCAGGTGGGCGTGGACCACATCGTGGTCGCCCTCAACAAGGCCGACGCGGGCGACGAGGAGCTCATCGACCTCGTCGAGCTGGAGGTCCGCGAGCTGCTCACCGCGCACGGGTACGGCGGTGACTCCGTACCCGTCGTCCGGGTCTCCGGGCTCAAGGCGCTCGAGGGGGACCCGCGGTGGACGGCGTCGATCGACGCGCTCCTGGACGCGGTGGACACCTACGTCCCGATGCCCGAGCGGTATCTGGACGCGCCGTTCCTGTTGTCGGTGGAGAACGTCCTCACCATCACCGGCCGGGGGACCGTCGTCACCGGTGCCGTCGAGCGGGGGACCGTCCACGTGGGCGACCGGGTCGAGGTGCTCGGCGCCGAGGTGGAGACCGTGGTCACCGGCCTGGAGACCTTCGGCAAGCCGATGAGTGAGGCGCAGGCCGGGGACAACGTGGCACTGCTGCTGCGCGGGCTGCCACGGGACTCCGTCCGGCGCGGGCATGTCGTGGCGGCGCCCGGCAGTGTGGTGCCCCGGCGGCGGTTCACGGCGCAGGTGTATGTGCTGTCGGCGCGCGAGGGCGGGCGTACGACTCCGATCTCGACCGGGTACCGGCCGCAGTTCTACATCCGTACGGCGGATGTGGTCGGGGACGTCGACCTCGGGGAGATCGCCGTGGCGCGGCCCGGCGACCGGGTCACGATGAGTGTGGAGCTGGGCCGGGAGGTTCCTTTGGAGCCGGGGCTCGGGTTCGCGATCCGTGAGGGCGGTCGGACCGTGGGTGCGGGGACCGTGACGGCCGTTCAGTAGGTGAGGTGCGGGGGTGTGGGGATCCGCGGGCCGGTCGTGCCTGGTCGCGCGGTTGCCCGCGCCCCTTCCAGGGGGCGCCCGCTGACCAAGGGCCCGCCCGGCAGAATGGGGCCGTGAACGAAGCCATACCCGTCTCCCGGGCCATCGACCAGGGAACCGCCAAGCTCATGCCCGACGTCGACCGGGACCGGGCCTGGCTGCTGACCGTGGACGGGGCGCCGCAGTCGTACGTCGATCTGGACGAGCCGACGCATCTGGAGTTCGAGTACGCGCGGCGGCTCGGGCACGTGCTGGACACGGTGGCGGAGCCAGGGCGGCCGCTCGACGTGCTGCATCTCGGCGGCGGCGCCCTCACGCTGCCCCGGTATGTGGCCGCCACTCGGCCGGGGTCCCGGCAGGACGTCGTCGAGTACGACCGGGGGTTGCTGGACCTGGTCGCCGAGCATCTGCCGTTGCCCCACGTCGCGGGCATCGGGTTGCACGGCGCGGACGCCAGGGAATGGCTCGAAGCCGCCCCCGCGGACTCCGTCGACGTACTCGTCGGCGACGTGTTCGGCGGCTCGCGGGTCCCGGCGCATCTGACGACCGTGGCGTACGCGCGGGCGGCCGAGCGGGTGGTGCGGGCGGACGGGGTGTACCTCGCGAACCTCGCCGACGCCGCGCCGTTCACGTTTCTGCGGTCGCAACTTGCCACGCTGAACACGGTGTTCGAGGAACTGCTGCTGATCGCCGAGCCGGCGGTGCTGCGCGGCCGGCGGTTCGGGAACGCCGTGCTGGTCGCCGCGCATCAGCCGCTCGACGTCGCCGCCCTGGCCCGGCGCACCGCCGCCGACGCCTTCCCGGCGAGGGTCGAGCACGGCCCGGCGCTGCGGGACCTCATCGGCGCCGCCGCCCCGGTGCGCGAGGAGGACGCCGTACCGTCACCCGAGCCGCCCGACGGGGCCTTCGGCATCGGCTGAGCCGGGCCCGGACTCAGGCCTGGAGTCAGGTTCAGAGTCAGGTCCGGAGTCAGGCCTGGAGTCAGGCCCGGTGCCGGACTCGGCGTCAGGGCCGGCGAGGGTCACCGGCTTGCTGTGCCGGGTCAGGTTCCGTACGTCCCGCACGCACAGGACCGCCGCCGTCGCCACCACGCACAACGCGGCGCAGCCCCACAGGGCGGCTGTACGCCCGAAGGCGCTCTCCGCCGGTCCGGCCAGCGCGGCGCCGAGCGGCACCATCGCCACCGAGCCGAACCAGTCGTACGCCGCGACGCGGGACAGCTTGTCCTCGGGGATCTCCTGGTGCAGCGCCGTCATCCAGGAGACACCGAACACCTCGATCGACACCCCGCTGACGAACATGGCCAGGCAGAGCACCTCGATCGGCACCGGCACGGCGAGCGCGGCGGAGGGCAGGGAGAACGGGAAGACGCAGAGGACGCCCACGAGGAGGAGGCGGCGTGGCTTCCAGCGGGCCATGAGCAGCGCGCCGACCGCGTTCCCGGCGCCGAACAGGGCCAGTGCCACGCCCCAGGGGCCGGCACCGCCGAGGCTGTCGCGGGCGACCTGTGGACCGTAGACCGAGTCGGCGGCGACGATGACCGCGTTCACGAGGGAGAACTGGACGACGATCGCCCACAGCCAGGTGCGGCCGGTGAACTCCCGCCAGCCGTCCCGCAGATCGGCGAGCAGTCCGCCGCCCGCCGAGCGCTCCGGTATGTGACTCACGTCGAGGAAGGCGCGCAGGGCGCCGGCGAGGGCGAACGCGGTGGCGTCCACCGCGAGCACCCAGCCGGGACCCATCACCGCGACCATCACGCCGCCGAGGGCCGCGCCGGTCATGGTCGCCCCCTGGGAGGCGAAGCGGAACAGGGCGAAGGCCCGACCCGCCTGCTCGGCGGTGACCGAGGACAGAAGCATGCCCTCGGCGGCCGGGTTGAAGAACGCCTGGCCGGTGCCGCCGAGCGCGGAGAGCAGCATCATCTGCCACAGGTGCGCCTCGCCGGTGAGCACGAGCACCGCGAACACGGCCTGGGACAAGCAGTTGAGGGTGTTGGCCGCGACCATCACGCGGTGCCGGGGCAGCCGGTCCGCGACCGCGCCGCCGATCAGCAGGAACAGCACCAGCGGCAGGGTCCGCGCCGCCGCGACCAGACCGACGTCGCCGCCGTCGCCGCCCGCCTCCAGGACCGCGAACGCGGCCGCGATCAGGGCGCCGTTGCTGCCCAGGTTGGTGACGACGGCGGCCGTCGTCAGCAGGGTGTAGTTACGGCCTGCCCAGGCGGGGCGGCGGAAGGCGGCGGGAGTCGTCACCTGCCGACTATCGCCGCCCCCGGTCCTGCTGCCAAACCGTTTCCTCGGGGCATACGGCCAGATCGGGCCAGGGGCACCCGGCCCCTGGGCACACGGCCCCCGGGCACCCGGCCCCTGGGTACCCGGTGGCGGCTCAGCCGCCCGTCGGGGTGCCGTACAGCCGCACCGTGCTGAGGATCTTCTTCACGGTCGCGTCCGGGACCTCGTCCTTGACGCCCTTGGCGCCGTGGAAGGTCCAGGAGACGTAGTCACCGGCCGAGTTCTTGAAGGCGAACGTGGTCGCCTTGCCGTCGGTGTCGCACTTGCCCTTCTTGGCGACACCGGTCGAGTACGTGGTCGCGACGCTGCCCTCGACACCGGACGCCGTGGTGTACGGCTCGGACTTGCCGATGGTCATCTTCTTCTTGGAGGCGTCCTTCTGGTCGGTGTAACCGCCGAAGACCCACCACGCCGAATCGTTGCGGGCGATGTCGTCGGGGCCCTTGGCGCCCTGCTGGCCCTTGGTGCCCACGCGGGCGAGGGAGGTCGTCTCCTCGTTGCCGTCCTTGTTCGTGTCGGACGTGCACCACTTCTCCTTGAGGATGGCGGGCGCCGACATGCCGATGAGGACCGACCCGTCCCCCTTCTCGGAGTCCTCGAAGCCGATGAAGGTGTCGGGCGACTGCACCTCCCACTCGGCGGGCACGTCGAAGGCCGTACCCCACTTGGGGTTGACGACGACCTTCCAGCCCTCGATGGTCGGCTTCGCCCCGGCGTCCTCGCCGCGCGGGTTGTCCTCGGTGCTCTCGGACGGCGTCGGTGAGGCGGAGACGGAGGACCCGGCCTGGGGCTCCGACTTGCCCTTGTCACCGTCGCCGCCGAGAACCAGGAAGCCCGTCACCCCGGCGGCCACGACGACCGCCGTCGCCGCCACGATCGCGACCAGCTTCGTCCGGTTGCCGCCGCCTCCGCTCGGCGGCACCGGCGGGCCCACCGGAGCCTGCTGGCCCCACTGCGGTTGCTGCCCGTACTGGGCCTGCTGGCCCGTGGACTGGTATCCGGGCTGCTGGTAGGGGTTGGGTTGCTGGTACCCCGGCTGCTGGTACCCCGGCTGTTGGTGTCCCTGGTGTCCCGACTGGTCGTACCCCGGCTGCTGGTACGGGTTCGGCTGCTTCGGATGGTGCTCGCCCCCGGGCGGCTGCTGCTGTCCTGGCCACATGGCTCGTAACCATAGAGGCGCCGGGGCGCGGGGTGCCACGGGCGTCCAGGAAGGCGCTTTGCACCAGGGACGAACATCGTCAAAACGCCCGCCGATGACGCGGTGGGCCCGCGCGCTGGAGCGTGGGCGCTTCCTCGCCGTGACCGTGCCCGGCGGCCTAAGGACCCACCCGAACTTGTTGGGCGCCCACTGGTCGGCGGCCCCTTCCGAGTCCTCCGCGCTTCTGGCGACCTGGCGGCACGACAACGACGATCACCCTGCCGTACCTGGTCACAGGGGCCTACTCATGGGTAACATCCGCATATGAGCGCAGACCAGATGTCGATCGGCGAGATGCTCGCCGCCACGGTTCCGATGGCCAGGACCCTGAACCTGGAATTCCTGGAGACCACGCCCGAGAAGGCCGTGGTGTCGCTGCCCGATCAGGGGGAGTTCCACAACCACGTCGGCGGGCCGCACGCCGGAGCCATGTTCACGCTCGGCGAGTCGGCGAGCGGGGCGATCGTGCTCGCCGCGTTCGGGGAGCAGCTCTCCCGCGCCGTGCCGCTCGCGGTCAGTGCGGAGATCGCGTACAAGAAGCTCGCGATGGGGCCGGTGACCGCCACCGCAACGCTGGGCCGTCCGGCGGCCGAGGTCGTCGCCGAACTCGACGCCGGCCGGCGCCCGGAGTTTCCCGTCACCATCGCCATCCAGCGCGCCGACGGCGCCCTGACCGGCGAGATGACCGTCGTCTGGACCCTGCGACCCAACGCCTGATCCGCCGCCCGGGACGGACTGCCCCAGGGGCCCGTGACCTGTGGCGCCTTACTGTCCGTGCAGCCGTCGCGGCCGTACGCCGAGGGGCGGCGGCCGACGCGCCCGCTCTTGAGGGCGCCGACCAGGACGAAGGCCGGCTTTTCGGCTTCGCCCGCGACGGGGTCGGCGTCCCGCTCTCGGTCCGCCGACCGCGATCTCCTTCTTCACCTCGTCTTCGCGACCTCGGCCCCGACTTTGGACTTCGGACTTCGGGCCTCGGGCTTCGGGCTCCGCGCCTCGGGCTTCGGGCTCCGCGCCTTGGGCTTCGGAGCGTTCCGCGCCGCTCGCGATCCCGGACGAGGCGGCGAGATACCTACCCCGGGACCGGTGGAGAGCGCGGCCACGCACTGAGCGCTTCCGTGCACGGTGAGCACCGGTGTGCCTGTGGGGCAACTTGTGGGGCTCCGTCGTCGTCCGAGTAAGCGGGTAGGCTGCCCCGGCGCGCGCTCCGCCGCGAGCGCGTGCCGGGGGCCCTAGAACCGCTACACGGGAGGAACCGGCTTTGCACGTCCAGGAGTGGCTCGAAAGCGTGCCCCCGCTCGCCATCTATCTGCTGGTGGGTGTGGTCATCGGCCTGGAGAGCCTGGGAATTCCGCTGCCGGGCGAGATCATCCTGGTCTCCTCCGCGCTGCTCGCCTCCCAGCACGGCGAGATCGACCCGTTCGTCCTCGGCGCCTGCGCCACCGCCGGCGCGATCATCGGCGACTCCATCGGCTACGCCATCGGCCGCAAGGGCGGACGCCCCCTGCTGGCCAAGCTGGGGCGGAAATTCCCCAAACACTTCAGCGAGAGCAACATCGCCGTGGCCGAGCGTTCCTTCGACCGGTGGGGCATGTGGGCGGTCTTCTTCGGCCGCTTCATCGCCCTCCTCCGCATCTTCGCCGGCCCCCTCGCCGGCGTTCTCCAGATGCCCTACTGGCGCTTCCTCGTCGCCAACGTCCTCGGCGGCATCCTCTGGGCCGGCGGCACCACCGCCGTCATCTACTACGTCGGCGTCGTCGCCGAGGCCTGGCTCAAGCGTTTCTCCTGGCTGGGCCTGGTCCTGGCGGTCCTGATCGGCGTCACCTCGATGCTGGTGATCAAGCGCAAGGCGAAGAAGGCGGCGGAGAAGGCGGAGGCGATCGAGGGGGACCTCGTGGCCGCCGGGGACTAGCTGGCTCCCGAAGGGGCGGTTGCCGACAGGGGAGGCCGTCCAAGAGGGCGCGGGACGGAGTGACCAGCCACGTCCAGCCCGCGGTTCGGCCTACACGCCGTACTCCTCCTGCGCCTGCCGGTGCGCCGTGGCCAGCTCCGTGTAGTGCGTCCCGTTCAACGTCACCAACTCGCGTTCTTCGTCGGTGAGGGGCCGCTTGACCTTCGCCGGTACCCCCGCGACCAGCGACCCCGGCGGCACCCGCATCCCCTGCGGCACCAACGCCTGCGCGGCCACCAGGGACCCCGCGCCGACCACCGCGCCGTTCAGCACGGTCGCGCCCATCCCGATGAGACAGTCGTCCTCGACGGTCGCCCCGTGCACCACCGCGTTGTGCCCGACGGACACCCGCTCGCCGATGGAAACCGGGAAACCGAGGTCGACGTGCAGTGTGCAGTTGTCCTGGATGTTGGAGTCCGCGCCGATCACGATCGGCTCGAACTCTGCTCGCAGCACCGCCCCGTACCAGACGCTCGCGCCGGGCCGCAGGGTCACATCGCCGATCACCACCGACGTGGGTGAGACGAAGGCGGCCTCCTCCACGTCCGGCTTGTTGCCGCCGAATGTCGTGATCAGGGCCCGCTGCCGGTTCATCGACGCCTCCTGGTGGTGGCCGTGGTGGCCGTGGTGGCCGTGGGGATCAGTCCTCACCCGCACCGTAAGCCATGGGGAGGGCATCGCGTGGGGTGAAGATCACAGCCGTGCGGCGTCATCCGGGTGCCGCCCGGTGAGTACGGTGAGCGGGTGCCGAAGAGTAAGAACACGTTCTCGTCCTGGCGGAGCCGCCTGGCGCAGCGGGCCGTCCACGCGGGCTGGGCGTGGGCGCAGCGCACGGGGTCGGTGACGGCCGAGCGGCCCGGTCGGTTCCGCTTCGGGGCGATGGGAACAGGTACCAGACTCGCGTTTCCGCTGGGCACGGTCTTCGGTGAGCCGTGGATCCATCTGGGCGCTCACTGCATCATCGGCGAACAGGTCACGTTGACCGCCGGGTTGATGCCGGACCTGGACCTGGGGGCCGAGCCGATCCTGCGCATCGGTGACGGGGTCGTCCTGGGGCGGGGAAGCCATGTCATCGCCGACACGACCGTCACCATCGGCAGTGACTGTTATGTCGGGCCGTATGTGTATGTGACGTCCACCAATCATTCGTACGACGATCCGCATGAGCCGATCGGTAAGCAGTGGCCGCGGATGGATCCGGTGTCCATCGGGCCGGGGTGCTGGATCGGTACGGGGGCGGTGATCCTGCCGGGGGCGCGGATCGGGCGGAACGTGGTGGTGGCGGCCGGGGCGGTGGTGCGGGGGGTCGTGCCGGATCATTCGGTGGTGGCCGGGGCGCCCGCGAAGGTGGTGCGACGGTGGGATCCGGTCGGGGGGTGGGAGCCGCCGATCCGGACGCCCGCGCCCGTACCGATTCCTGACGGGGTCACTCCGGAGCAGTTGGCGGCGTTGGCTGAGTGGGATGCGGAGGGAGCGGGGGAGTCCGCCTGAGGGGCGCGGATGTCGGAGGGGTCGACGCGTGCGGGTGGTGAGGGCTTGGCCCGGCGGCCCTTGACTCGCGGGCCGCCCGCGAGGACGCCCCCGACGGCCGCCAGGATGCCGACGAACTGCGGCAGGCCGGGCCGCTCGCCGAGGAGTAGGCCCACGCCCACGGGGACCGCCACGCCCAGGGAGCCGAGCGGGGAGACGACGCCCATTGGACCCAGGGCGAGCTCCTTGCGGAACGCGAGCATCGCGACCGGTCCGGTCGGAACGCCGCCGCCGGATCCCGGGCGTGTGGCCCGGAACCCGGCGATGTGTCGTGCGGTGCCGGCTCAGGCGGCGACGGTGCCCGCCTGGCTGGTCAGCTGCTTCAGGACCTGGGTAAGACCGGTGACGACCTCGGCGTCGTCGGCCGGGTGCGTCTCGGCGAAGCGGACCACGGAGCCGGGGACGGAGAGCTTGGCGTCCTCCAGGACCGTGCCACCGGCGATGCCGACGGCCTTGCGGGCCTCGTCCTGCGCCCACACGCCGCCGAACTGGCCGAACGCGGTGCCGACGACGGCGACCGGCTTGCCGGTGAAGGCGCCGGCGCCGTACGGGCGGGACAGCCAGTCGATGGCGTTCTTCAAGACCGCCGGGATCGTGCCGTTGTACTCGGGCGAGAAGAGCAGGAAGCCGTCGGCGCGGCCGGCGGCCTCACGCAGTCGAGCGGCGGTCGCCGGGAGGGCGGCCTCGGTGTCCGTGTCCTCGTTGTAGAACGGGACCTCGGCCAGACCCTCGTACAGCTCGATCTCGACGCCCTCCGGGGCGTGCTTCACGGCGGCCTCGGCGAGCTGGCGGTTGTGCGAACCGGCGCGAAGGCTACCGACGAGCGCGAGGATACGTACGGACATGAGCTGACTCCTAGCAGGGATGGGCGAAGGGAAAGCTAAACGGACCGGGGTCCGTTGAAATTTGTAGCACTTATACGGACCGCGGTCCACTTCGTGTGGTGAGCGTTACGCTCTTTTCATGAAAGAGTCGCTGCCGCCCTTCCCGGCGCCTCAGGAAACCGGCCCCCTCGACGGGCTGCTGAGCCTCGCCCCGACCGCCACCGACCGGCCCCGACTGCGCGCGGACGCGGCCCGAAATCGCTCCCGGTTGCTGGAGGTCGCCGCCCGGCTCGCGGCGGAGTGCGGGGCCGCGAACCTGACCATGGAGGCCGTGGCGACCGCCGCCGAGGTGGGCAAGGGCACCGTCTTCCGGCGCTTCGGAGACCGGTTCGGCCTCATGGTCGCGCTCCTCGACCACCATGAGCGGGAGCTCCAGGGCGCGTTTCTGACCGGCCCGCCGCCCCTTGGCCCCGACGCGCCGCCCGTCGAGCGGCTCCGGGCGTTCGGTGCGGCCGTGATCCGGCATGAGCACGCCCACCGCGACCTCTACCTCGCCGCCCGCGCGGACGTGTCGCGCCTGCACGCCAACCCGGCTGCCCAGCTCCGCCTCGCGCATCTGTGCATGCTGCTGCGCCGGGCCGGGATGACAGGCGACATCGAGCTGCTGGCGCAGACCCTGCTCGGCTATCTGGACATCAACCTCGTCGACCACCTGGTGGAGCGGCGAGGGATGTCGCTCGACCGGCTGGAGCTGGGCTGGGGGGACCTGGTGGAGCGGCTGCTCGCGGCACGCGACTCCGAACACGACTCCGAACACGACTCCGGAGGCGACTCCGGAGGTGCGCGTCGGTGACCGGGAGGGCGACCGTACGGCGGGATGAGCGGAGCGACAGAGTAAGCGAGCGCTTGGTAACTTGGAGGTGGGTGTCGGGGAGCGGCCTCGCACGACGTGCGTGAAGGAGCGGGGACATGAACGAGGGGACGGGCGAGGCAGACGGCGGGACGGGCGAGGCCGACGGCGGGACCGGCGGGACGGGTGCGGCTAGCGTGTCCGGCCGGGAAGCCGAGTCCGGCCGGGTCCGTGGAGCGGGCGTCGAGGGGCAGTCCGAGGCCGTCGGTACCGGGTTCTTCTCCTCCGTGGACGATGTCACCGCGCGGCTCGCCGAGGCGGGGTACCTGGCCTCCGCGGCCGTCGCCACCACCGTCTTCCTGGCCGACCGGCTCGGCAAGCCCCTGCTGGTGGAGGGCCCGGCGGGCGTCGGCAAGACCGAACTGGCCAAGGCCGTCGCCCGGGTCGGCGGCGCGCGTCTGGTCCGGCTGCAGTGCTACGAGGGCATCGACGAGTCCCGCGCCCTGTACGAGTGGAACCACGCCAAGCAACTGCTGCGCATCACCGCCGGGCGCGACGAGGCCTGGGACGAGACCCGCACCGACATCTTCAGCGACGAGTTCCTGCTCACCCGCCCCCTGCTGACCGCCATCAGGGGCGACGAGCCGACCGTGCTCCTCATCGACGAGACCGACAAGGCGGACGTCGAGGTCGAGGGGCTGCTGCTGGAGGTCCTGAGCGACTTCCAGGTCACCGTGCCCGAGCTGGGCACGATCACCGCCACCCGGCGCCCCTTCACGGTCCTCACCTCCAACGCCACCCGTGAACTCTCCGAGGCGCTCCGCCGCCGCTGTCTCTTCCTCCATCTGGACTTCCCCGAAGCCGAGTTGGAGCAGCGGATCGTACGGCTGAGGGTGCCCGGTCTCGACGGCACGCTCGCGGACTCCCTGGTCCGTGTGGTCGGCGCGCTGCGCGAGATGGAACTGCGCAAGGCGCCCTCCGTCGCCGAGACCATCGACTGGGCCCGCACCCTGCTGGCCCTCGGCGCCGACACCCTTGACGAGAGCGTCGTACGGGACAGTCTGGGCGTGATCCTCAAGCACCAGGACGACATCGAGAAGGCCACGCGGAAGCTGACGCTGGTATGACCATCGAAGCCCGTGGTGAGAGCGCCGGTGCCGCCCCGGGCTCGCCGTTGGCCGGGCGGCTGACCGCGTTCGTACGGGCGTTGCGCGGCCACGGGATACGGATCGGTCCCGGCGAGACCGTGGACGCGGCCGCCGTTCTGGAGGTGCTGGGTCTGGCCGACCGGGAGCGGATCCGGGAAGGGCTGGCGGCAGCGCTGCTGCGCGCCGACCGCCAGCGTGCCGTGTTCGACGCGGCCTTCGACCTGTACTTCCCGCTCGGCGTGGGGGAGTTGACGGCGGCGGGGGACGCGCCCGCCAGGGACCGCGACGAACTCCGCGAACGGCTCGCCGAGGCGCTGGCCGCCAATGACTCGGCCGCCCTCACCCGACTCGCCGGTGAGGCCGTGGACCTGCTGGGCCACTACGGCTCCCCGGGCTCGGACGGCTGGTCCGCCCACCAGACCCTGGACCGCCTCCGGCCACAGACACTGCTGGCGCGGATCCTGGCGGGTCTGGGCGATGTCAGGGAGGGCGACTTCTCCGGTGCCGGTGCCGGTGCCGGTGCCGGATCCGGTGAGGAATCGGCCGGTGGGTCCGGCGGTGGGTTCCGGATGGGATTCGGCGGCGGTCTCGCGTTCGGCTCGGGAGGGGGCTCGGGAACGGAGACCGGCTTGGGCTCTGGTTCCGGTCCTGGCTCCGGCTTCGGGTCGGGGGGGTTCACCGATCGGCTGGACGCCGACGAGATCCGGCGCCGTATCGAGGACTTCCGCAACCGGGTGCGCAGCGAGGCGCGACGGCGGGTCGCCGAGCGACGGGGAGCGGAGGCGATCGCTCGGCGGGGCATCGCGCCGAGCGCCGACCAGGTCGACTTCCTCATCGCCAGCCGCGAACAACTCGTCGAACTGCGCCGTACCGTCCAGCCGTTGGCCCGCAAGCTCGCGACCCGGCTCGCCGCCCGGCGGCGCAGGGCAGCGCGCGGCCAGATCGACATCCGGCGCACGCTGCGGCGGTCGCTGTCCACCGGGGGCGTTCCGCTGCGCCCGGCGTACCGGCGACACCGGCCCGCGCGGCCGGAGATCGTGCTGCTGTGCGATGTGTCAGGATCGGTCGCCGGGTTCGCGAACTTCACGATGCTGCTGGTGCAGGCGATGCGCGACCAGTTCAGCAAGGTGCGGGTCTACGCCTTCGTCAACCGTGTCGACGAGGTCACCCGGCTCGTCACCACGGGCGAGGCCGACCCCGCCGAACTCGGTCGGCGGATCGCCGCCGAGGCGGCCATCGCCGGATGGCACGGCAGCAGCGACTACGGGGCCGCGCTCGGGGAGTTCGCCGAACGCCACCTCGACGCGGTGGGCCCCCGTACGTCGGTGATCGTCCTCGGCGACGCCCGCACCAACGGGTTCGACCCCAACGCGGCGGCCCTGCGGCGCGTCGTGGCCCGTGCCCGCCGTGTCCACTGGCTGAACCCCGAACCGCCGGGCCAGTGGTCGACGGGCGACTCCGCCGCCCACCTGTACGCCGAGATCGTCGACATGCACGCCTGCCGGAACGCCCGGCGGCTGGGGGAACTGGTGACCCGGTTGCTGCCGGTGTGAGGTGCGGGGTGGCGCGCCCGGTCAATCCCGGCCGGTGTCGATCACACAGAAGAGGTTGCCCTCGGTGTCGGCGAGCACGACGAAGTCGGCGTCCTCCGGGTAACCGTCCCAGTCCACGCGGCGCGCTCCCAGCCCTGGAAGTCGCGCGACCTCGGCCGCCTGGTCCTCCGCGTCACCCGCGTAGAGGTCCAGGTGCACCCGCGGGCGCTCCTGGACCGGGGTCTCGCTGGAACCGAGCGAGATCTGGACGCCGGTCCCTCGCGGGTTCGCCAGGACGACCCAGTCGTCCTCCGGCTCCTCGCGCGGGACGTACCCGAGGGCCCGCGTCCAGAACGCGGTGGCCCGCCGTACGTCGGAGGCACCCATCACCACGGAACCGATGGTCAGCATGGTCCGATTCTCGCCCCTGCGGATCCGGTCCGCTGCGGAGATGCTGGAAGCAGACCTCGACCTCAGGAGGTGCGAACCATGTCCCGCACCGTCACCGTGGGCCTCGACGGTTCACGCGAGAGCCTGGCCGCCGCCGAGTGGGCCGCCCGGGAGGCACGGCTTCGCGCACTGCCGCTGCGGCTGGTCAATGTCTGGGAGCCGGTACCCGAGCCGATGGGGAGGGCGCCGATGCTGGGGGCGCCGACGTCGGGGGCGCTGGCGGCGACGTCAGGTCGGCGGGGGGAACAGGACGGGCCGGGCCGGGGTGCGCCCGGTGGAACGGGGGCGGGGAAAACCCTGACGGACGCGGCGGAAAGGATTCGGCTGCGTCACCCCGGTGTCGACGTCGGCGTCGAGCAGCTGACGGGACGGGCGTCGGAGGCGCTGGTGGACGCCGCTCAGGGGGCTGAGCTCCTGGTCCTGGGCTCACGGGGTCTGAGTGGGGTCGCCGGTTTTCTGCTCGGTTCCGTCGGACTGCATGTCGTCGCTCATACCGAACGGCCCGTCGTTCTCGTACGGGCCGGGCGAGGGGCCGGGGTGAGGGCCGCGGACGAGTATGCGCCCGGCCCGGCCGACTCCACGGTCGCCGACTCACCGGCCGCCGAGGCTCCGCTACGGCCCGTGGCGCTCGGCCTGGACACCGCGCATCCGGATCCCACACTGATCCGGTTCGCGTTCGAGGCCGCCGCGTCGCGGGGGACGGCGTTGCGGATCCTGCACGACTGGAGTCCGCCGGCCCACTCGGGTCTTCGGGAACGCCCCGGGATGGACGCCGATCTCGACGCCGACCTGGGGCGTGTGCAGGCTGTCGCGCTGACCGAGGTGCTGCAGCCGTGGCGCCGGGAATTCCAGGGGGTCGAGGTGGTGGAGGAGTCCCGGCGGGGCAAGGCGGTGGACCACCTGCTGGAGGCGTCCCTGGAGGCTTCCCTGCTTGTCGTCGGACGGCGGGTTCGCCACTCACCGCTGGGGGCGCGCATCGGTCCGGTCGTGCATGGGGTGCTTCACCATGCGCGGGTGCCCGTGGCGGTCGTCGCGCACGGCTGAGGCCAGGAGCCCGACGAACGCGCGCCGCACGGTCACAGCGGGTCCTCCTGTCCGGCGGCCGCCGCGTTGAGGATGCCGTACAGGTCGGGGAGGGCGGTCTCCCGCTCCTCCGGGGCGAGTTCGGCCATGACCACCCGTTGCACGAGACGGTGGACGCGGAGCGAGTCCCCTGCTGTGTCGATCTCGGCCAGACACAGCCTGGTCAACTCCGCCACCAGCCCGTCGAGTCGGGACACGTCGACGAGCGAGGCGTCGTAGGAGCGGAGCGTGTCGAGGGCCGCGCCACTCCGTATGGCGGTCAAGGACAGCGACAGCGGGGCGAAGCGGCAGCACAGTTGGAGCAGCCGGTGCGCGGCCGGGGAACTCTTCCGCAGGGCCGCCTCCGCGAACCGGGCGGGCCCCTCCGACGCGTCCGGCCCCGTGCCACCGGCCTCCCGGCCCTTCTCGCCGAGCATCAGCCCTGCCAGGTACTTCCCGACGGCATTCTCCGCCCCGGCACCGGCGAGCCAGCCGCCCGCCTGGTCCAGCGCCAGCGGGGGCACCTCACCGAGTGCCGTCGCAAGGTCGTCCGCAGCCACCGGGTCCAGTGACGGCACTCGGCCGAGGAGGAGTTCGGCGCTCTCCTTCGGCCCCATCCGTTCCGGCACCAGTGGATGCCCCAGCTTCTCCCACTTCGCGTCCCGCGCGGTGAGCAGGGTGCGGCCCGGCCCCGACGGGAGGAGCCCCGCGAGCGCGTCAGGGTCGGTGGCATCGTCGTACACCACGAGCCAGCGGCCGTACGGGGAGCCCGTTTGCAGGACACCGAGCGCGCGTTGGGCCGCCGCGTCGACGCCGTCCGTCCAGGGCAGCCCCGGACGGCGGGGGCAGTCCGGACGGCGAGCGAGACGGGCCAGCGCGGTCGCGGCGAGATTCCGGGTGACCGCCGGGACCCACCACACCAGGTCGTAGTCCGCGCGGAACCGGTGGACGTACTCGATCGCCAACTGCCGGCGGCCCATGCCCAGGGTCACGGAAGCGGACCTTGAAGTCCATGGAGCGGACGACGTCCTCGGCATGGTGGCCGAGTGGCACGGCCGACTTCGGGTGGCAGGGGTTCCAGCCACGGGGACGGTCCCCGTAGTAGTCGGGCTCCCGGCCCGGAGACAGGTCGGCCCGGGAACAGGCGATGACCGAGACGTCGAACAGTGGCCGCCTGTCCTCCGAACGGAACGCGCTGGGCAGTGACTCGTAGTCCGGGTGCGGGTTCCCTTCCTCCAGCACGGCCTCGTGGGCCACGCGCACGGTCCGCTTGGCCAGCAGGTACACCGCGCGCTCGTACTCGTCGCGGAAACAACGCAGTTTGGTCAGCCCGTTTGTAGAGGGGGGCCGTTCCTCAGCCCAGGCGCGGGATCTCGATGGCCGGGCAGCGGTCCATGACCATGTCCAGGCCGGCTTCGCGGGTGCGGTGGTAGGCGTTCTCGTCGATCACGCCGAGCTGGAACCAGACGGCCTTGGCGCCGATGCCGGTGGCTTCGTCGGCGATGGGGCCCGCCAAGTCGCTGTTGACGAAGACATCGACGACGTCCACCGGGAAGGGGATGTCGGAGAGGGAGGCGTAGCCCTGCTCGCCGTGGACCGTCTCCGCCTTGGGGTGCACGGGAACGACGCGCTTACCGTAGCGCTGGAGGACCTGCGCGACGCCGTACGCCGCGCGGTCGCGGTTGTTGGACAGGCCGACGACGGCCCAGGTGTCGCCGACTTCCGTGAGGATCTTGCGGATCGTGGCGGGGTCGCCGTACATGTGCCGTCTCCTCTATTCGTCCAGGGCCCCTGTTGCGGCCGCGGTCAAGACCCCGGCCGATGGGGGCTGCCTGCGGCAACAGCGGGGGACGCCGGGCGATTCCCGGCCGGTGCGCCGGATGCGCCGGATGCGCGGATGCGCGGATGCGCCGGATGCGGCGGATGGGGCGGAGGCCGTGACCCGTGCTCGGGGAGGCCGCCGATGTTCTGCTGCGCTGAATGGTGCCGTCAGTACTGCGTTCGGCCGTTCTCGCGCCTACGCTCACCCCGTGCTGCGTATCACCGACGCCCGGACCGGCGAGCCCGCCGAGATCCGCAGGGCGCTCACCCGGGTCCACGCCCATGTGCCGAGGAACGACGCCTCGGCCCTGCGTGTCCTGCTGGTCGCCGATGTCCTCGCCCGTGCCCTGGAACTGGGCGGGAGCCCCGTCCTCCTCGTCGCCGACCCGCCGAGCGCGTTGCGTGAGCGCGCCGACGACCTCGGTATCCGGCCGAGCGAGGCCGTGGGGACGAGGGGAGGGCAGCGGGTGCTGCATGTGGTTGGTGGTGGTTCCCGTTTCGGCTCCGGTTACGGCTCCGGCTCCGGTTCCGGGGCGTCCGTGGGTGATGACACCGCCGGCATCACCGACACCTCCGACACCGAGGTCACTGTCGAGGTCGCTCCCGTGGTCGGACCCGAGGAGTCGGCCGCGTCGGGGGCCTCTCTTCGGCTCGCCCTCCTCACGCGACCCCGCCGTACACCCGTGAACCTCGACGCCGCCGCCCTGGCGGAGGCCGTCGACGCGCTCGACCACTGGCGGAAGGCGGTGGCGGCCTGGGCGACGAAGCCGTCGAGGCCGGTCCCCGACGACGCGCGCCAGGCACTGCGCGCCGCGTGGGAGGACGACCTCGACGTGGTCGCGGTGCTCGGTGTCCTGCGGGACGTGGAGAAGGCGGAGGAAGTGCCGGACGGCGCACGGTTCGAGACGTACGCCTACGCGGACCGGCTCCTCGGTCTGGAGCTCACCCGCGAGATCGGAGCATCGGCATGAGCGCGCGCGCCGGAGTGGGCCCCCTGCGCAGACTGGTCGTCTTGCGGCACGCCAAGTCCGCCTGGCCGATGGGCGTACCCGACCACGAGCGGCCCCTGGCGCCGCGCGGACGCCGTGACGCCCCCGCTGCCGGGCGCGCCCTCCTCGAGGCGGACTGCCTGCCCGACCTGGCCGTGTGCTCCACGGCCGTCAGGGCCCGCCACACCTGGGAGCTGGCCGCCGCGCAGTGGGGCACACCACCGTCCGTACGGTACGACCGGCGGGCGTACGCGGCCGATGTGCCGAAGCTGCTTCGCGTGGTGCGCGAGGCCCCGGACGAGGTGCGGACGCTGCTGCTCATCGGCCACAACCCCGGTCTGGAGGAGCTGGTCCTAGACCTGGCCGGGGACGCCCTCGACGACGCCCTGGACGACGTACGGACCAAGTTCCCCACCTCGGCCATCGCCTTCCTCTCCTGGCGGGGCGAGACCTGGGCCTCGCTGGCTCCGGGCACCGCCCTGCTGACGGACATGATCGTGCCCAGGGGCAAGAAGACGAAGCGGAAGCAGTAGCAGCGGTCGGCGACGAGGCCGCGCGCGAACGGGCCGCGGCCTGCGCATAGGCTGGCCGGATGCAGGACGAGTACCGCACCGTCGCCCGGGCCGGCGTGCACGAGACCGAGGTCAACCGCTCCCGGTTCCTGTGCGCGCTCGCACCCGTGGCGAACGAGCAGGAGGCCCAGGAGTTCGTGGCGGCCGTCCGCAAGGAGCATGCCGACGCCACGCACAACTGCTACGCGTACGTCATCGGCGCCGACGCGGCCGTCCAGAAGGCGAGCGACGACGGGGAACCCGGCGGCACCGCCGGTGTCCCCATGCTGCAGATGCTGTTGCGGCGGGACATGCGGTACGTCGTCGCCGTCGTCACCCGGTACTACGGCGGGGTCAAGCTGGGTGCGGGCGGCCTCATCAGGGCGTACGGCGGTGCCGTGGGCGAGGCGCTGGACGCGCTCGGCGGCATCACGCGCCGGCGCTTCCGGCTGGCCACGGTGACCGTCGACCACCAGCGCGCCGGCAAGGTCCAGAACGACCTGCGGGCCACCGGCCGCGAGGTTCGCGACGTGCGCTACGGGGAGGCCGTGACCATCGAGATCGGACTTCCCGACGCCGACGTGGACGCCTTCCGCACCTGGCTCGCCGACATCACCGCGGGCACGGCCGGGTTCGAACTCGGTGGAGAGGCCTACGGGGACGCGTGAGACGTGAGGCGTGAGGGCGACGGCTGAGACGTGAGGCGTGAGACGCGACGGAGAACTCGTCGAGGGGGAGCCCTCGTCGGGTGAGCGAGCCCACACGGTTCGCGGGGCACGCGCGCGAGGAGTGTGGGTGGGGTGAGGGTGGCGTACTCGGGTCGGTTCGCCAAGGGCCGCCCGTGATGTCCGACCCGCCTGTTAGGTTCGGGGATCATGAGGCTGCTGCACACTTCCGACTGGCATCTGGGTCGGGCGTTCCACCGGGTGAACATGCTCGGTGCGCAGGCCGAGTTCATCGGTCATCTCGTCACGACCGTGCGGGAGCGCGAGGTGGACGCGGTGCTCGTGGCGGGGGACGTCTACGACCGGGCGGTGCCGCCCCTGGCCGCCGTCGAACTCTTCGACGACGCACTGCACCGCCTGGCCGACCTGGGCGTGCCCACCGTGATGATCTCCGGGAACCACGACTCGGCGCGGCGGCTGGGCGTGGGTGCGGGCCTCATCGGCCGTGCGGGTATCCATCTGCGGACGGCGGCCTTGGCGGCCGGGACCCCGGTGGTCCTGCCGGACGCCCACGGCGACGTCGCCCTCTACGGGCTGCCGTATCTCGAACCCGCCCTGGTGAAGGACGAGTTCGCGGTGGGGAAGGCGGGCCACGAAGCGGTCCTCGCCGCCGCCATGGACCGGGTCCGTGCCGACCTGGCCACGCGCCCGGAGGGCACCCGCTCCGTCGTCCTGGCCCATGCCTTCGTCACCGGTGGCGCGCCCAGCGACAGCGAGCGGGACATCTCGGTCGGCGGTGTCTCCTCCGTACCGGCCGGGGTCTTCGACGGTGTCGACTACGTGGCACTGGGCCATCTGCACGGCAGCCAGACCCTCACCGACCGCGTCCGCTACTCCGGCTCCCCGCTGCCGTACTCCTTCTCCGAGGCCGCCCACCGCAAGAGCATGTGGCTCGTCGACCTCGGCGCCGACGGCTCGGTGGACGCCGAGCGGATCGACTGCCCCGTGCCGCGCCCGCTCGCCCGGATCCGGGGGCGGCTGGAGGACCTGCTCGCCGACCCCGAGCAGGCGCGCCACGAGGAGGCGTGGATCGAGGCCACCCTCACCGACCCGGTGCGCCCCGCCGAGCCCATGGCCCGGCTCTGCGAGCGCTTCCCGCACACGCTCAGCCTCGTCTTCGACCCCGAGCGCGCCCCCGGCGACCCGGACGTCTCCTATGCCCGGCGCCTGGCCGGCCGTGACGACCAGGAGATAGCCGAGGACTTCGTGGCCCATGTGCGCGGCACCGGCCCGGACGAGCATGAACGGACCGTGCTCAGGGACGCGTTCGACGCGGTACGGGCCGACGAGACGGTCCGCGAGGTCGCCCGGTGAGCCGTTCGTACCCGTTGTGCCCGTTGTGTCGGCGCGGCATGGAAGAGGACCGATGAGACTGCACCGGCTCGACATCACCGCCTTCGGCCCCTTCGGCGGCGCCCAGAGCGTCGACTTCGACGACCTCTCGGCGGCCGGGCTGTTCCTGTTGCACGGCCCGACCGGCGCCGGCAAGACCTCGGTCCTGGACGCCGTCTGCTACGCGCTGTACGGCTCGGTGCCGGGCGCTCGGCAGAGCGGCCAGGGCATGACCCTGCGCAGCGACCACGCCGAACCCGCGACACGCACCGAGGTCCGCCTCGAACTCACCGTAGCCGGACGGCGCTTGGAGATCACCCGGCAGCCGCCCTGGGAGCGCCCCAAGAAGGGCAATCGCTCGGGCACGACGGTCGACAAGGCGCAGAGTTGGCTGCGCGAGTACGACGCGGTGGCGGGCTCGTGGAAGGACCTCAGCCGCTCCCATCAGGAGATCGGCGAGGAGATCACCCAGGTCCTGGGGATGAGCCGGGAGCAGTTCTGCCAGGTCGTGCTGTTGCCGCAGGGGGATTTCGCGCGTTTTCTGCGCGCGGACGCCGAGGCGCGGGGCCGGCTGCTCGGGCGTCTCTTCGACACCCAGCGCTTCGCCGCCGTCGAGAAGCGGCTCGCTGACAGGCGCCGCGCCACCGAGGCCCAGGTGCGCGAGGGCGACACGGACCTGCTCGCCGACGCCCACCGGATGCAGCAGGCGGCGGGGGACGCCCTCGACCTTGAGCTGCCGGGACTGGCACCAGCCGACCCCGGTCTCGCCGAGGCCGTGCTGGGCTGGGCCGCCGTCGCCCGCAGCACCGCCCGCGAACGGCTGACCATCGCCCACTGCGCACGGTCGGCGGCCGAGTCGGCGCGGGCAACCGCCGAGCGAGCTCTGGACGACGTACGCGAAGTGGCGCGGTTGCAACGCCGGTTCGACGAGGCCCGGGAGCGGGCCGCCCGGCTGGAGGAGGCGGCCGGGGCTCACCAGGAGGACCGGGCGCGGATGGAGCGGGCCCGCAAGGCGGAGGCCGTGGCGCCCGCGCTGGAGCTGCGGGACGAGGCCGAGGCCGCGTACCGCTGGGCGAGGGCGAACGAGGAAGACGTGCGTGCGCGACTGTCGGGGACGTACGCCGAGGCCGGTGCCGTCGGGCTCGCCACCGCCGCCCGCAAGGCGTCAGAGGAGCTGGGCGGCCTGGAGGCGGCCCGCCGTGCGGAGCGGCGGCTGGCCGTACTGCGCACCGAGCAGGCGGAGCTGGACGACGAGGAGCGCGCCGACGACGACGTCCTCCAGGACGCCGAGGGCTGGCTGGCCGAGTGGGAGACGACTCGGGCGGAGCTGCGGACGCGTATCGAGTCCGCCCAGGAGGCCGCCACCCGCGCCGAACAGCTCGCCGCGCAGCGGGAATCCGAGCAGAAGCGGCTTGGGGCCGCCCGGCAACGGGACCAGCTCGGACGGGACACGGAGGACGCCCAGGCGCGGGTGCTCCGGCTGGCCGGGCGAGCGGTCGACGCGCGCGCCCACTGGCTCGATCTGAAGGAGCAGCGGCTGACGGGCATCGCGGCGGAGCTCGCCGCCGAACTCGTCGAGGGGCAGCCGTGCGCCGTGTGCGGTGGCACGGAACACCCCGAGCCGGCCCGGAAGGTCGCCGGGCACGTCGACCGCGAGACGGAGGAGCGGGCGCTCGCCGCGTTCCAACGGGCCGACGAGGAGCGTACCGAGGCGGAACGGCGACTGGGCGTGGTACGGCAGGCGTACGCGGCCGCGAGTGCCGAGGCCGGTGACGTGCCGACAGCGCACCTCGTCTCGCTGGTGGAGGAGTTGGAGGGACGGTACGCCCGGGCGCGGGCGGACGGCTCCGGACTGCATAGCGCGCAGGAGGCCCTGCTGCACGCCGAACGGGAGCGCGACCGGCGGATCGCCGACCAGCGGGAGGCGGCGGTGCGGGCCGCGTCCCGCAACACGCGGCGGGATGCGCTGGATCGGGAAAGGGATGCTCTGGAAGGTGAGTTGACCCAGTCTCGGGGTGACGCCGAGAGTGTGGCAGTCCGGGCCGCGCAGCTGGAGCGGCTGGCCGCGCTCCTCACCGAGGCCGCCGAGGCCGTGCGGGTGGCAGACGACACCGCGCAGCGCCTCAAGGACGCCGACGCGCGTCTCGCCGACGCGGCCTTCCGCGCCGGGTTCGACACTCCGCAGGCCGCTGCCGCCGCCGTACTGGACGACACCGCCCACCGCGAGCTCCAACGCCGCCTCGACGCCCGCCAGTCGGAGGAGGCGGCCGTGCGGGCCGTCCTCGCCGAGGCCGACACGGCGGCAGCCGCCCAGCGGCCGCCCGTCGACCTCGAGGCCGCCGAACGGCGCGCGGCGGCAGCGGCCCGGCGGCTGCAGGACACCGTCTCCGCGTGGGACGCCGCCGAGCGGCGCGGCGCCGAACTGGACCGGCTGTCCGCGCGGGCCACCGCCTCCGTACGCCGGCTGGCGCCGCTTCGGGAGGAGTACGACCGCGTCGCCGGCATGGCGGGGCTGGCCGCCGGAACCTCCGCCGACAACGAGCGCAAGATGCGTCTGGAGGCGTACGTCCTCGCCGCCCGTCTGGAGCAGGTCGCCGCCGCCGCGACCGTACGGCTCCAGCGCATGTCCTCCGGCCGCTACACCCTCGTCCACTCCGACGACCGGGCCGGACGCGGTCGCAGTGGGCTGGGACTGCATGTCGTGGACGCCTGGACCGGCCGGGAGCGGGACACGGCCACGCTCTCCGGCGGCGAGACGTTCTTCGCCTCTCTCGCGCTCGCCCTCGGCCTCGCCGACGTCGTCACCGACGAGGCGGGCGGCGTACGCCTCGACACCCTCTTCATCGACGAGGGCTTCGGCAGCCTCGACGACCAGACCCTCGACGAGGTTCTCGACGTCCTCGACGCACTGCGTGAACGCGACCGCAGCGTCGGCATCGTCAGCCATGTCGCCGACCTGCGGCGCCGGATCCACGCGCAGTTGGAGGTGGTGAAGGGCAGGACCGGGTCCGTGGTGCGGCAGCGTGGTCAGTGATCGGGAGGCCGTCGGGGAGCGGTGAGGAGAGAGCACTCGCCGCAGCAAACAAGCCAATCATCTGACGAGTTGACCCGGTGTTCCGGCACCGGTGGTCGATCACTGCCCGTGGGCCGCTAGGATCACGGCATGGTTACGGCTTGGTCGCCCTGGCGCGTCGTCAGGACCTGCTCCGGTGCGGGTCCTCTGCTGCGTGTGTCGGCCTTGGCCGTGCTCCTGTTCGGCCTCCTCGTGACGCACGGCGTGCACGTGGAGGGTGTCAAAGGACACCTCTCCGTCGGCGCGACGGCCTTGACCGCAGCATCGGACGGCGGTGCCCGTCATGCAGTCGTCGAGCCTGCGGTGCTGTCCGCCGTGGATGCCGACGATCATCATGGGGGCCATGGGGGCCATGGGGCGTCACATCCCGGTGAGCACTGTGTATCCGGGCAGCCTCAGCAGGCTTCTGCGCTGGTAACGCCCTGCTTCGCGACGTCCGTTCGCGAATCGACCAGTTCCTACGACGCTTCCTCCCTCCGAGGGCCTGCCACTGGCGGTCCCACGGACGCTGAGTCTCCCGTGGCTCTCAGAGCAGCCTCCGTGATACAGCAGGTCTAGAGGTACGCAGTTCCTCCAACCGGCTTGCCGGATCTCCATGGTTCGGTTGGTCGGCTGGTATCGCGCGATGAGCGTTCTGCCCCGTTGTCGTGATGGGGCGTCACGTTCGTCGGAGCCGTCCTGACCCCACCCATGCCTGCGCCTCACGCCTTGCTCGCCGGAGACGTGGCAGCATCGCGGAGGACCTGTGTCGACCCGTTCCCGTTCGCTCGTGCATGCCCTATGGGCCCTGTGCGGCTCGTCGTTGTCCCGCCGATTCGTCTCGGCGATCCACGGCGCCCTCGTGATGGCGCTCGTGCTCTGCGCCGTCCTGCATGGCTTGTCCGAGGAAACGCACGAGTCGGTGACTGTGCCTGCGGCGTTGTCGGCGACGGCAACGGACCAGGACCCTCATGGGCTCCAAGCTCCTCATGGGCCCCACGCTCCCCATGGGACCGAGGAGTGCGCGGCGGACGTGATCGTGCGCACCGCTGCCCAGCCGGCCGAGAACCTGGCCCTCGGCGCGATGGCCGTCGTACTCCTTGCCGTGTCCACGGTGGTGGGGAGGCCCCTCGTACGGCGTGAACGCCGTAGACGTCGCAGCGCACGCACCGGCCGCGCGGCGCTCGTTCGTACGTCGCGGTGGCGGATATAGAGCACTCGCTCGCAGCCGACCGACTTCACGGCTGCCGCGTGCCCATGGCCTGGGCGCGGACGCATGGTCCGCCCTGTGGCCAGGACGCGCGAGATGAACCGCACCGGTATTCGTCGAGCGAGAGTGAACACACAGACATGCAGTCATTGACCAAGGCCGCGACCCCCTCCGGCCACTCCGCCTTGTCCGGGCTGGTGGGCAACACCCCGCTGCTGCGGGTGTCGGAGCCGCTGGCCCCGAGCGGGCGCGGCTTCTGGGCGAAGCTCGAAGGGTTCAACCCCGGCGGTATCAAGGACCGTCCGGGCCTGCACATGGTGGAGCGGGCCCGGGCGCGTGGCGACCTGCGGCCCGGCGGGCGGATCATCGAGTCCACCAGCGGGACATTGGGACTGGGGCTGGCTCTGGCCGGGATGGTGTACGGCCATCCGGTCACCCTGGTCACCGATCCCGGGTTGGAGTCGTCCATGACCCGGCTGCTCACCGCGTACGGCGCTCGGGTCAACGTCGTCTCCGAGCCGCACCCCACGGGCGGCTGGCAGCAGGCCCGCCGCGACCGCGTGCAGCGGCTGCTGGAGCAGCACCCCGGGTCCTGGTGCCCGGACCAGTACAACAACCCCGACAACGTCGCCGCATACACCCCCCTGGCTCTTGAACTCGCCTCCGAGATGGGCCACATCGACGTGCTGGTGTGCAGCGTCGGCACCGGCGGCCACTCGGCCGGCGTCTCCCGCGTCCTGCGCCAGCTCTACCCCGAGCTGATCGTCGTCGGCGTGGACACCATCGGCTCCACAATCTTCGGCCAGCCGGCCCGACCCCGCCTGATGCGCGGACTCGGCTCCAGCATCTACCCCCGCAACGTCGCCTACGAGAACTTCTCCGAGGTGCACTGGGTGGCCCCGCACGAGGCCGTGTGGACGTCCCGCCAACTGGCCGCCTCCCACTACGCCACCGGCGGCTGGAGCGTCGGCGCGGTCGCGCTGGTGGCCGGCTGGCTGGCCCGCACGATGCCGGCGGACGCACGGATCGTCACGATCTTCCCCGACGGTCCGCAGCGATACCTGGGGACCGTCTACGACGATGACTACTGCGCCGCCCACGGCCTGCTGGAGTCGCCCCCGGCACCCGAACCGGAGCTGCTCGGCCGCGTGGACGAGAAGGAGGTCACCCGCTGGACCCGGTGCACCACTGTCGTCGATCCTCTCACTCTGCAAGGCGCTCAGGACGCGTCGGACGTCGAGTACGACGCTTCGGAGGAGGACCGGTGAAGGGGCTGGTCCGGTCGTACGAAGGCAGCGTCCAGTTGTTGATGGTGAACCAGTTCACCATCAACCTCGGCTTCTACATGCTGATGCCCTATCTGGCTGCCCACCTCTCCGGCACCCTCGGGCTGGCCGGCTGGATCGTCGGACTCGTCCTCGGCGTACGCAACTTCAGCCAGCAGGGCATGTTCCTCATCGGGGGCACACTCGCCGACCGGCTCGGCTACAAGCCGCTGATCGTCGCCGGATGCGTGCTGCGCACCCTCGGCTTCACGATGCTCGCACTGGTCGATTCCCTGCCCGCCCTGCTGGCGGCATCCGCGGCCACCGGGCTGGCCGGGGCGTTGTTCAACCCGGCCGTGCGGGCGTACCTCGCGGCCGACGCGGGGGAGCGCAGGGTCGAGGCGTTCGCCTTGTTCAACGTGTTCTACCAGGCGGGCATTCTGCTCGGTCCCCTGGTCGGTATGGTGCTGACCGGGGTGGACTTCCGCATCACCTGTCTGGTGTCGGCCGGGATCTTCGCGCTGCTGAGCATCGTGCAGATCCGCGCGCTGCCCGCCCGGAGGCCGGCGGACGCCACGCGGCAGGACGCTCACGCCGGCCAGGGTGTGCTCGCCCAGTGGCGCGGCATCCTCGCCAACCGGCCGTTCCTGCTCTTCTCCGTCGCCATGATCGGCTCGTACGTCCTGTCTTTCCAGGTCTACCTGGCGCTGCCGCTGGAGGTACGTCGGCTCGGCGGCGACGGGGAGTTCGGCACGGCGGCGGTGGCGATGCTCTTCGCCGTCTCAGGGCTGACCACGATCCTCGGTCAGACGCGAGTGACCGCGTGGTGCAAGGCACGGTACGAGCCAGGGCAGGCGCTCGTGCGCGGGCTGGCGGCGATGGGACTCGCCTTCGTGCCCCTGCTCGTCGCCACCGCCGTGCCGGTACCGGAGTCCGGGGTCGGGCTGTGGCTGCTCGCGGCGGTTCCGCCGACGCTGGCCGCGCTGCTGCTGGCCATCGGCACGATGATCGCCTACCCGTTCGAGATGGACACCATCGTCCGCCTCTCCGGTGACCGCCTCGTCGCCACCCACTACGGGCTGTACAACACGATCTGCGGCATCGGTATCACCGTCGGGAACCTCGGCACGGGGGCCGCGCTCGACGCCGCCCGCGCGGCCGGGATGCCCGCGCTGCCCTGGATCACGCTGTGCGCACTCGGCCTCGCGTGCGCGGCCGCCCTGTACGGCCTGCACAGCACCGGCCGACTGGCGGCGCCGCCGACCTGTGCGCGGCCCGCCGCGACCGTCTGACCCACCGGCCCACCGGCCCACCGGTCCACCGGTCCACCGGTCCGTCGGCCCAGGGGCGGGGCACCACGCGGTGCCCCGCCCCTACCGGGCCCTTACCGGGTGTGTGAGGGCTTCGCGTACGAGACCTGGTGTGTGTGGCGCGGCGCGCGGTCAACTCGCTGACCGGCCCGATGGGCGCCGCGCCCCACTCTTGCTGACGCTCTGTCAAGAAGCCGTTGAGGGCGGCAAGTTCGTACGCACCGGCGCCGTGTAACTTCTGGGCATGGCTCGATATGCGGATGCAGTGGTTCCTGATGTGGTGCGGTGGGTGGAGTCGAGCGGCGGACCGCTCATCGTGATACCGGAAGCGGTGCTGCCGTTCTGGGCGGGCGCCGACGGTGACGAGACGTCGTCCGACTACGACCGGGCCTGTGACCTCGACGGATACGTCGGCCTCCTGCCGGTCGGCGACACCCGCGCACTGGTTCTCGGCCATGAACCCGCCTCCACGGCGTACCTGTCCGAGCACGGCACCTTCGTCCGCTGGTACGCGGCCGAATCCGAGGCCGAAATCCTCGAAGACGTACCGGCGGCGCTCGACGCGGCGGTGTGGGAGCCGGAGGTCGAGTGGCGGGTGCCCGGCCCCGTCGTGCTCTTCGACGCCGTCTGGCCCGGGGGCGCCACCGGACAGACGGACCATGTGCGGGTGGAGCTGGATCCCGGCCACTACGGGGTGCAAGCCGCGTACGTCTCCACGGGGCCGGAGACGTGGCTCGGGCTCGTGCGGATGAGACCTCTGACCGACTGAACCGGCATGGCGGCCGGGCCCTGTTCACGTGGCGGTGGGCCCGGCCGGTCCGGATCAAAGCTGGGACAGCTCGTCCACCAGGTCGTCCAGGCCGAGGGAACCCTGGGACAGTGCGGCCATGTGCCAGGCCTTGGCGTCGAACGCGTCGCCGTGGCGCCGCTTGGCGTTCTCACGGCCGAGGAGCCAGGCACGCTCGCCGAGCTTGTAGCCGATGGCCTGGCCCGGCATCGTCAGATAGCGCGTCAGCTCGCTCTCCACGTAGTCCGCCGGGCGGCTGCTGTGGAACCCGAAGAACTCCTGGGCCAGATCCACGGTCCACCGCTCGCCCGGGTGGAAGGGGGAGTCCGCCGGGATCTCCAGCTCCAGGTGCATACCGATGTCGACGATGACCCGGGCCGCGCGCATCATCTGCGCGTCCAGGTAGCCGAGCCGCTCCTCCGCGTCCTTGAGGAAGCCCAACTCGTCCATCAGTCGTTCCGCGTACAGGGCCCAGCCCTCGGCGTTGGCGCTCACGCCGCCGATCGTGGCCTGGTAGCGGGACAGGTCGTCCTTGACGTACACCCACTGCGCGAGCTGCAGGTGATGGCCGGGGACGCCCTCGTGGTACCAGGTGGAGACCAGGTCGTACACCGGGAAGCGGGTCGCCCCCATCGTCGGCAGCCAGGTGCGGCCCGGGCGGGAGAAGTCCTCCGTCGGGGCCGAGTAGTACGGGGCCGCCGCGCCGCCGGGCGGAGCGATGCACGACTCGACCTTGCGGACCGGCTCGGCGAGGTCGAAGTGGGTGCCGTCCAGCGCCTCGATCGCCTCGTCCATCAGCGACTGCAGCCAGTCGCGGACCTCGTCGACGCCCTCGATGTGCCGCCCGTGCTCGTCCAGGTGCGCGAGCGCCACCCAGGGCGTCTCGGCGCCGGGAAGGATCTTCGCGGCCTCCTGTTTCATCTCGCCGAGGAGCCGGTGGAACTCCGCCCAGCCGTACGCGTATGCCTCGTCCAGATCCAGGTCCGACCCCGTGAAGTAGCGGACCAGCTTGGCGTAGCGCTCCCGGCCGACCGTGTTCGGCGCGTCCTCGACGGCAGGGGCGTACATGTCCCGCATCCAGTCGCGCAGTTCGACCACGGCGCGGGTCGCCCCGCGCGCGGCCTCGTCCAGCTCGGCCCGCAGCGACTCGGGGCCCGCCGACGCGAAGTCCTCGAACCAGCCCCGTCCCGAACCGTCCGTGTCCGCCCACTCGGTGAGCTGGCCGATGAAGGTCGCGGTGGGGCGCGGACCCGCGTACAGCTTGCGCTCCAGACCGAGCGCGAGGGACTCGCGGTAACCGGCGTACGCCGTCGGCACCGCGCGCAGCCGCTCCGCGATCGCCGCCCAGTCCTCCTCCGTCTCGGCCGGAGTGATGGTGAAGACCTCGCGCACCTCGTGCGGCGGAGTGACCATGTTGCCGACCGCGCGCAGGCCCTCGTCCGCCTCGTGCACGGCCAGCTCAGCCGTCAGGCGCTCGCGCAGCAGGCGCGCGCACCGGCGCTCGGCGTCACTGTCCGCGCCCGGTCGCCGCTCCGCCTCGTCGAGCCGTGCGAGCGTCGTCCGGATCAGCTCCGCACGTGCCTCCTGGCCCGCCGGCGAGGTGTCCGGCAACCTGCTGGAACTCTCCTTCACACCCAGATACGTGCCGGTCACGGGATCGAGGGCGATGAGGTCGTCGACATACGCGTCGGCGACCTCGCGGGGCAGAGGGCTCTTGGTGTCAGACATGCGGACAATCTTGGTACGGCGGTGGGGGCACCGTCAGCGGCTTGACGGTGCCTTGGGCCTTACGTCGGCCGGATTCCGCTCAGGGCGTGACCCTGGGCGCGGGGGGCGCGGGGGCACGGGGGCACGGAACTCGGGTCTTGGGTCTCGGGTCTTGAACGTGGGTCTTGAACGTGGGTCTTGGGCTCGGGCCGCGATCCGTGTGCGGCGAGCCCAGTGTTTGTCGGCGTGTGTCGACGTTGGCCACCTGTGCGGCATCCGCGCGTGAGTGCTCAGGGAGCGGGCCGATCGGTCTCCGGTGGGAGCAGCGGCCCGCACTCCCACTGCTGGAAGATCAAACGGGTCTCCACGCGCGCCACCTCACGCCGAGAGGTGAACTCGTCGAGGACCAGCCGCTGCAGATCCGCCATGTCCGCGACCGCCACATGCACCAGATAGTCGTCCGGCCCGGTGAGGTGGTAGACGGTCCGAGACTCCGGCAGCGCCCGGATCCGCTCCACGAACGGCCCCACCAACTCTCTCCGATGTGGCCTGACCTGAACCGACAGCAGAGCCTCCAGACCACGCCCCAGTTTGGCCGGATCGAGTCGCAGCTGATGCCCGAGGATCACGCCCGCGCGCCGCAACCGTGTCACCCGGTCCAGGCAGGTCGACGGAGCGACCCCGACCCGAGCGGCGAGATCCCGGTACGTCGTCCGGGCGTCGTTCTGCAACAGCCGTAGCAGATGGAGATCCACCGGATCGAGTACGACGGATTCGGCCATTGTTCGAACGTAGCACGGCGCTAGGCCCCGGCAGACCGGTCGGTGTTCACTCTGACGCCCATGAACTCAGCGAGCACGCACGCGTACGACCACGCACGCACCACGCCGAGAGCACTGGCCACCGAGGCCGTGCACGCCGGCCGCGACGACCTCGCGCGCCAGGGCCTGCACGCCCCGCCGATCGACCTGTCGACCACCTACCCCTCGTACGACAGCCGGGGCGAGGCAGCCCGCATCGACGCCTTCGCCACCGATGGCGCCCAGCCGGAAGGGCCGCCGATCTACGGGCGGCTCGGCAACCCGACCGTCGCCCGCTTCGAGACCGCCCTCGCCCGCCTCGAAGGCACCGAGAGCGCGGTCGCCTTCGCCAGCGGCATGGCCGCGCTCAGCGCGGTCCTGCTCGTCCGCGCCTCGATGGGCCTGCGCCATGTCGTCGCCGTACGCCCCCTGTACGGCTGCAGCGACCACCTCCTCACCGCCGGGCTGCTGGGCTCCGAGGTCACCTGGGTCGATCCGGCCGGCGTCGCGGACGCGGTGCGCCCCGACACGGGGCTGGTGCTGGTCGAGTCCCCGGCCAATCCGACTCTCGCCGAACTCGACCTGCGGGCCCTCGCCCACGCCTGCGGTTCGGTGCCGCTCCTCGCGGACAACACGTTCGCCACGCCGGTGCTGCAACGGCCGGTCGAGCTGGGGGCCCGCCTGGTGCTGCACAGCGCCACCAAGTATCTCGGTGGGCACGGCGACGTCATGGCGGGTGTGGTGGCCTGTGACGAGGACTTCGCCGGTCGGCTCCGGCAGATCCGCTTCGCCACCGGCGGCGTCCTCCACCCCCTCGCCGGGTACCTCCTCCTGCGCGGCCTCTCGACCCTGCCCGTACGTGTCCGAGCGGCCTCCGTGACCGCCGCCGAGCTCGTCCGCCGTCTCGCCGCCGACCCGCGTGTCGCCCGCGTCCACTATCCGCGCATCGGTGGCGCCATGATCGCCTTCGAGGTCCACGGCGACCCTCACGAGGTCATCGCCGCCGTCCGCCTCATCACCCCCGCCGTCAGCCTGGGCAGCGTCGACACCCTCATCCAGCACCCGGCCTCCATCAGCCACCGCATCGTCGAGGAGACGGACCGCCGGGGCGCCGGGGTCGGCGAGCGCTTGCTGCGGATGTCCGTCGGACTGGAGGACGTGGACGACCTGTGGGCGGACCTGGACGAGGCGCTGGGGGAGAGCGCCGGTGCGGCACGGCGCGACGGGGCCGACGCGGCCCGACGAGAGGGTGCCGGTGCGGCACGGTGAAAGGGTGCCGATGAGATACCGGCCGCAGCCGCCGAGGCGTCTCCGGCCCAGCCCAGACGCCGCCCCGGCCCCTCGCTTCCGGTAGTCGGCTCGTGCGTCCGCACTTGGCGAGGGGCCAGGATTTGCTCGGGTCTTTCGTTTTCGGCGGTCGGCTCGTGCGTCCGCACTTGGCGAGGGGCCAGACCCTTCTCGAGCCCCTCGCTTCCGGTGGTCGGCTCGTGCGTCCGCACTTGGCGGCGGGACAGAACCCGCTCCGGCCCGCCGCTTCCTGGGGTCGGGCCAAGGTCCGCACCCGGCGACGGCCTCAAGCCCGGAGCGCACGCATCCCGCGATCGCCCAGGACCCGCCCGGTGGTGTTATTCGGTCATCCCGACCGGGCGTTCACGAAGACGTTCAGCGCGCGTCGAGGCGACCGCCGCCTCATCCAGCCGTGCCGTGATCACCAGCGTCCCCTCCTCGACCTGGTAGTCGAGCGGCAGCTCAAGGCCTCGCATGGCCGCGACCATCCCCGTGTTGGAGGACTGCGTCACCACATACACATGCGCGCACCCCGTCTCGACCGCCATCGCCACCAGCCTGCGCAGCAGTTCACTGCCGATGCCGCGCCGCTGCCAGTCGTCCTCGACGATCAGCGCGATCTCCGTCTCGTCGCCGTCCCACAGCAGATGACCGAGGCCGACGAGACGGCCGGAGGCCGTCTGCACGGCGAGCGTCCGGCCGAACCGGGGGCTCAGCAGATGCTTGAGATACCGGTCGGCGTCCCCCACAGGCCCGTGGTACCGCATGCTCAAGGTCCGAGCGGAGCACCGCTTGTGCATCGCCTTCGCCGCCCGCAGATCCCCGGCGTCGGCCCTGCGCACCATGATGTCGTCGCCCTCGGGCAATGTCAGTACATCCCGGCTGTGCGGAATCCGCGGCCCCAGCCGGGCGTCCAGCTCCACCAGCGCCCGCGCTCGCGCGAACTCCGTCGGTGTGAACGGCAGATACGGCCGCTCCACCGTGATCACCCCACCCTCCGGCGCCCGCAGCCGCATCACCGTGCCCTCCAGGGCCCCCTCGACCGGGGCGCTCTCCTGGGTCAGGCCCGAGCCGGGAGCGGTGGCGGGCAGCGAGCGGATGGTGCAGCGGCCCAACAACTGCCGCAGTGTAAGCGGGAGTTCCGCAGCGTCCAGCGCCGTACGCGTCGCCAGGCCGAGGATCCGGGTCGGCGCGTCCACCAGGTCGTGGGCGTCACCGCGCTCGATCCAGGTCGCGGCGCCGCCCGCGTCCGAGACGGCCCGGCCGATCTCGGCGGCCGGCAGTTCCTCGGGTGCCCGGAGCAGGAACTCGTCCACCGTGCCCTCGGCCAGCGGATGCGTCTGCAGACTCAGGATGTCGACCCTGTGCTCCGCCAGCGCCGTGCACAGTGCGGCCAGCGAGCCCGGCTCGTCCTTCACCGTCGTCCGCATCCGCCACAGCAGGGTCGCCCCCGTGGCCACCGGAACGACGGCCTCTGACGGCCCGGCCCGCCGCCCTTCGGTGCGCGGTGGCCGGGCGCCGGTATCACCCGTCGGCGGTGCGTGACCGCGGTGGCGTTGCCACCACTCGCGGAACCCGGCCGTGGCGGACAGCAGCCAGTGGTGACCCGGAACGCGACCGTCCCGCGCCCGTGTGGTGTCAGAGGTGTCTGAAGTCATGGGACCACTGTGAACGAACGGTGTTGCGTGATCACGAACGCTTTGTGACTGACCGGTAAAAGCATTGTTCCGCACCTTTTGTTGCTTTTGCGTGACTGGTGCCGGTCAGCGTGGTGCCACGGCTGACCGAAGGAGTCAGACAGCCGCTCCTTCCGTCAGTGCCACACGCAGTCGCCGGGCCTCGGTCACCAGCCGCGACGAGCCACCGCGCCCCACCGTCTGCGCCAGATACGGCATCTCCCCGTGTGCCCCGGACCGCTCCGCGCACTCGGCGGCGACGGCCACCAGATCCCCGAGGCCACGTGCAGGCTGCTTCGCGGACGGCCCTTCCCCCGCGAACTCGGCGAGCAGGTGCGGCAGCGTCACGCGCAGCACCGACCAGGCGGTGCCGTAGGCCCCGGTGGCCGCCGCCGTCCGTATCGCATCGGCCAGCCGCAGCGGCTTCACACACCCGGAAGCGGCCAGCTTGCCCACGTCGGTCCCCAGCTGCTCCGCGTCCAACTGCCCCCGTGCCGCCAGCACCAGCAGGGCGTCCACGGCGGCGAGCCGGTCCTCCGGGCGCCGCGCACCCAGCCCGTACGCGACGCAGAGATGGACGGCCGGGCCCGCTTCACCCTCCGCCTCGGCGAGCACCGGCAGGAACGAGAACCCGGTCCGGGTGTCCTCGATGGCTCCCTGCGACAGATCCCGCAGGACACGCCCCGCCACCAGCTCCGGTCGGCCCGGCACCACCGCCAGCCACTGCCACCACTCGCCATGGTCCCAGTGGGGGCAGTACCAGCGGCTCCTGTAGACGGACAGCGGGCGCCCCAGCCGACGGAACTCGGGTGGGAAGAACTCGCTCTGCAGCTCCGGGAGTTCACCGAACTCCACCAGCACTCTCGGCCCGGCCGTACGGCTCCGCCGGACGGGCTGGGACGGCACCTCGGTCAGCAGCCACTCGGAGAGCCGGTCGCCCTCCCTCGTACCCAGCTCTTCAGCCGCCACCGCGGCGGCCGCGAGTGCCTCAGGGTCGTCGCGCCGCACCCGCAGCAACGCCTGAGCGAAGTCGGCCTCACCCGGACGGGCATCCAGCCGCCGGTACGCCTCGAGCCGTGTCACCAGCTCGTCCGGCTCCAGCGATCCGGTGCTCCAGGTGGGTGTCGCCAGCAGGAAAGGCGGCGGCTCGGTTCGGATGCGGTTCGCCACCTCCCACAGCCGGGCGTCGAACGCCCAGGCCAGACCACTGTGCACACAACCGGCCCCCTCGGCGGCACCGCCGCGCCCCTGATGCGAGGTGGCGGTGCTCACCTGCTCGCAGAGGGTGGCGACGACGATATCCAGGCCATGCGGATCCCTGCGGAAGTGCCGGTCGACCGGCTCGGGGTCCATATCCGCCCACCAGCGTCGCTCCTTCACGGGTCCCAGCGCCTCCACCAGCGCGTCCCGGTCCCGGTGCGCGTGCCGTACGAGCCCGTCCAGCGCCCGTTCGAAAGCGCCGATGTCGCCGGCCTCGCTGTCCGAGGCCAGCAGCGCGCCGACCTCCTCGGCCAGTTCGGCGACCGTCTCCGGAGCGAGGGCGAGCCGCGTCGGCGGGGAGAGGGGCGGGAGCATCTCCTCGTGCACGTCGGGGGCGTCCTCCGGGCCGTCGCGGCCGAGGAGCCGTAGCGCACGGGCCCGCAGACCGGGGCTCAACTGGACGGCCGCGTCGGCGATCTCTTCCCGGGCACCGCTCGCGCCGCTGCCGCCGTCCCGGTCGCTGAGCCCGTCGAGGTCGCCGAGGTGCCGCTCCACCAGCTTCAGCGCGCGCTCTCGCACATCCGTGTCCTCGTGCCCGAAGGCCTGGGCCACCACGGGAAGCAGCACGGTCGCCGTGGACGGGTCCCGCTTGAGGGCCCTGGCCAGCAGGACGAGTTGGGCCCGGACGAGCTTCTTCTCGGTGCGGAAGAGCACCGCGCCGGACAGGTCGGCCAGTCTGCGCGACCCCAGCTCGCCGTCCAGTGCCAAGCCGGCGAGGACGGACTGGGCGTGTGCGGCCACCGTGGAGGGTGCGTCGGAGCACAGCGCGGTCCAGTCCGCGATCCGCTCGCGCTGTTCGTCGCGGGTGAGGTCGAGCGCGGTCAGCAGGCCCAGGAAGACCTTGTTGTCCGCCGTGGAGCCGCCGCCACGCAGCAGCCGGGCCACGCATCCGTCGACCACGGACTTGCGGTCGAGGAGGCCTTCGCTGGTGAGCTGGACGAGGGCGTGCGTCCAGTCGTTCAGCCCGTCGCCGTACCGCCAGTCGCTGCGGGCGCCGATCTCCTCGGTCTCGAACAGCGCGGCGACGAGCTGAGCGAGATGCGGGTCCTTGCGCAGGTTCCCGAGGGCCGTACCGTCCTTCCACCGCTTCCGGCCGATGTGGTCCATCCAGCCCCGCACATAGGTCTCCGACGTGGGCACCGGGCAGCCCGCGAGCTGGACGAGGCCGGCCATCAGCTCGTACGAGACGTCCGCCGAGGGCGGGCGCTCCGCCAGCCGGCGCACGACGTCGGCGAGCCAGTCGGGGTCACGGTCGCCGAGCACGTCGATCAGGACCGCCGCCGGTGCCTGCGTCCAGCGCAGCTCGGACCCGGTGAGCCAGGCGGCCACGGCGGCGGCTCCCGTCTGGCAGGCCGCGCCGGCCGCGTGCAGCGCCGGGTACGCCCGCTGGGCCCGCGGCCCCCAGGGCTCCGCCCGCAGTTCCTTGCGTACCTGCGTCAACGCCGGCATGCACGCGCGCCGTTCGGCGTCCGTCATGCCGTCCACCAGCGCGACGAGGTCTCTGAGGTTTCCCGACCGCACCGCTGTGATCAGCGCCTCCGCACTCACCGCACACCCCCGTCGATCCGTGCCCCGCCGCCCAGCAGCCCGGCGCTGCCGCGTGTTCCGTCCTGATCCGTCCCGACCCGCGCCCCGATGGGTTCGGGGCCGGTCGCCGTGGCGCGCCGGCGCACCATCCGCACCGCCAGGGCGTGCTTGCAGGGACCGCGGCCGCCCCGGTACTTCGCCCACCAGAGGCAGGAGCAGGTCAGGGTGCCCTTGTGGTCCCGAACCCGGTGGACGTGGCCGTCCTCGGCGGTCACGGAGCCGAGGTCGCCGTCCAGGGAGACGGACCCGGCGGCCACCAGGGCTCGGGCGGAGCGCAGCCGGGGATTGTGGCGCTCGACGCGGTCGGCGTCGTAGGGGAGTTCGCGGTGGAAGTAGGCTGCCTCCGCCGTGTCGTAGCCGACGCGTCCCGAGGTGCCCAGCCGGGTCAGCGCCGCCCGTACTCGGTCGGCCGGCAGACCGGAGGAGGCGGCCAGGTCGCCGATGTCGACGCGCGGCTCCCAGGCGAGGAGGACCGCGATCAGCTCCGCGTCCTCGGCGGCCTCGTCGGTGGCGAGGGCGTCCAGCACCCCGCCCTCGCCGGAGAAGCCGCGTGAGGCATCCGGGGACAGCGTCAGAGTCAGTCGCATGCCCGGGAGCACGACCTCCCAGGCGCTCGCCGATGCGGTGTCCCGGCCGAGGGGCGGGCCGTAGACCCGGAGCGCCGTCGCGTGGCGCAGCACCCGTTGCAGGGCGGCCAGCCGCTCCGGCCCGGGCAGACAGACCGCGCCCGGGACCGGACGTGAGGTCGGCCGTAGTGTGCGTCCGGCCGGTGCGATCCACTGGGCACCCCGCGAGGCCCCGCGTGAGCCACCGCGCGGCAGCGACCGCAGGAACCGCACGGCCTCGGCGGCGGACAGCTCGGCCCGCAGATCGAACCCGGCCGCGACCACCTGGGCTTCGGCGAAACCGCGCAGCCAGCGGTCCGGCAGCGGCACCTTCTTCTCCACCACCGGACCGTCCAGCGTGGTCACCGCCAACTCCTCCGGTCCCACCCGCAGGTGCAGCGGATCGTCCCCGCCGATCCGGGACAGCGCCTCACGCAGCGGGTTGTTGACGTCCACGTTGGTCGTGCCGTGCCCCACCTCGCCGCCGTCGAGGCCCGGCTCCAGCACGTCCAGTCGGGCGTAGACCCCGCCGCAGCCCGAGAACGACTCGAACCGCAGCCGGTCGCCGTTCCCGGTCACCACCGGATCCAGCGACGCCCGCAACTGCTGCTGGTAGTACCGCGCCGCCGCCACGTCCGCCACCGCCAGCAGTCCCGCCGCGGCCACCTGGGGGGACGTCAGGAAACCGGTGAAGAACCGCGGATGATCCTCGAAGCCCCTCGGGGTCGCACCTCGCGATGTCTCGAGACCCAGCCGGTGTCCGCCCGCCACGGACTCCAGCACGGAGGGTCGGGTATAGGCCACGGCCTGCAAAGATCGCGTCATGGGAAAACCGTAGGAGCGACCACTGACAATCGGCCCTGACCTGCCAAAACGCTATGCGGAGGGAAGAGCTGACGGGATTTCCGCGACTCTGGCCGGACGGTTCACGACAGGTTGGTCACTGTCCGACGAGCCCCGGCTGGAGCACCTTCGTGTACAGCACGGTCCCGTCCTGCTCCCGCAGCCGGACGGTCAACTCCCCACTGCCGCCGTCGATGTCGACCTCGCCGAAGAACTGGTAGCCGCCCGCCGGCGACACGTTCGCCGTGGTCGGGGCCTTGAGGAACACGCGTTCGGGACCGAAGGTGTTGTCCAGCGCGTTCGCCGGGAAGGCACCGGCGTTGAGCGGGCCGGAGACGAACTCCCAGAACGGCTCGAAGTCGGTGAAGGCGGCACGCGACGGCTGGTAGTGCTGTGCCGAGGTGTAGTGCACGTCGGCCGTCAGCCACACCGTGCCGGTGATCTTCCGGTGCTTGACGAACCGCAGCAACTCGGCGATCTGCAGCTCCCGGCCGAGCGGTGCGCCCGGGTCGCCCTGCGCCACGGCCTCGATGTTCGGCTCGCCGTCGCCGGTGTCCGGCACGACCAGGCCGAGCGGCATGTCGGAGGCGATCACCTTCCACACCGCGCGCGACCGCGACAGCTCCCGCTTGAGCCACGCCAACTGCTCGGCACCGAGGATGCCCACCGGGTCGGTGGTCTGCCTGCCGGGGGAGTTGGCGTCGCGGTACGTCCGCATGTCGAGGACGAACACGTCCAGCAGGGGGCCGTGGCGCAGCACGCGGTGCACCCGGCCCTCCCGGGCGCCCGGACGCAGCGTGGAGATCGGGAAGTACTCGCCCAAGGCCCGCCGGGCACGGGCGGCCAGCACGTCCACGCTCTTCTCGGTGTACCGGGTGTCGCTGAGGATCTCGCCCGGGTACCAGTTGTTGGTCACCTCGTGGTCGTCCCACTGCACGATCGACGGGACCTGGGCGTTGAACCGCTTCAGGTTCTCGTCCAGCAGGTTGTAGCGGAAGTTGCCCCGGAACTCCGCGAGCGTCTCGGCGACCTTGGACTTCTCCTCGGTGGTGATGTTCCGCCAGGTGCCGCCGTCGGGGAGTGCCGCCGTCGCCGCGATCGGGCCGTCGGCGTAGATGGTGTCCCCGCTGAAGAGGAAGAAGTCCGGGTCCAGCGCGCCCATCGCGTCGAAGACGCGGTAGCCGCCGCGGTCGGGGTTGATGCCCCAGCCCTGCCCCGCCAGATCGCCCGACCACACGAACCGCGCGCCGGAGCGCCGCCTCAGCGATGTCGTACGGAACGTACCGGTGACCGACTCGCCGGTGCGGCGCGGGTCGTCGGGGTCGGCCAGCAGTACCCGGTAGTGGATCTGCTCGCCCGCGGGGAGGCCGTGCAGCCGCGTGGTGCCGGTGAAGTCGGTGTCGGCGCCGAGCAGTGGGCCGTGCCATCTGCGCGGGTGGCGGAACGACTCGGTGGCGGACGTCTCCACGATCATCCGCGCCGGACGGTCCGACCGCACCCACACCAGCCCGGAGTGCGCCGTCACGTCCCCGGACTGCACACCCCAGCCGGCTTCGGGCCGCCCCGACAGGGCCAGCGCCGGTGCCGAACCGAGCGCGACGGAGCCGGGCAGCGCCAGCGCCGCCGAAGCGGCGAGCGAGCCGCGCAGGACGCTGCGGCGACCGGGCGGGGAACTCGGCGGACGGTGTGACATGAATGCGCCTCCAGCGACGGATCCGGCCAATGTGCACTGCCACACCTACTGGTGCGTCGCGGCGCACACGGAAACGACAAGTGAACAACCGATCGGGTGCTTGGGGAAGCGCCGACGCGGTGTGGAGAGCGCGGGGTGTTCGGTGCGGCGGCGGTCGCGTTGTTTCGTCGTTGCTCACGCGGTTCCCGCGCCCCTTGAGCGCATGCCGATCCGGTAGCCCCTCCCGCCCCGACGACCCCAGCCACCCCGCGCGCACCGCCCGGGGCTTCCCTTCTTCTGGGCGCTGACGCATGCCTTCCTGTTGCGGGTGCCGGCACTGGTCTTACCGTCGTTCTCGCGTACGCTGCCGCGTCCGACGGAGTTGTGGATCCGAAGGCGGCGGACCGGGACGGGGTGCCGCCCACGCCGTGACCTTCCTCAGGCATGCGGGCGTGTGACCTGTTGTGCAGCGCACCGGGCGCAGCCCAGAAGCGGGGCGGAGGGGCGGAGCCCTGGGACGGGACGGTACGGGCGGAGCCCTGGGACGGGACGGTAGGGGCGGCGCGAGGCGAAAGAACCGCGGGTCAGCCGACCGCCGACGCCAGCACGCCGACCCCCTCCCGGATCCGCGCGGGAGACAGGTGCGCGTACCCGAGAACCAGCCGCACGCCCTCGTCCGGCACACGCCCGTACTGCGCCAGCCCTCGCACCGCGACCCCCGCCGCCGCAGCCCGCTCGAGGAAGCGCTCCAAGGTCCCGTACCGACCCGGCAACGCGGCGATGACGTGCAGCCCCGCCGCGATACCCGAGACCTCCACGCCGGGAAAGTGCTCGGCGAGTGCGGCGACCAACGCGTCACGCCGCTCCCGATACGCCCGCTGACACCGCCGCAACTGCCGGTCGTACTCACCCCGCTCCACGAAGCGCGCGAACAGCGCCTGATCGAGCGTGGGATGCCCGAGATCCATGGTCCGTTTCCGCTCGACCACCTCCTCGGCCAGCGACGCGGGCACGAGGAGCCACCCCAGCCGCAACCCGGGCGCGAGGGACTTGCTGACGGACCCGGCGTACGCGACGCGCTCGGGATCGAGCCCCTGGAGGGCGCCCACCGGGGCACGGTCGTAGCGGAAGTCGCCGTCGTAGTCGTCCTCCACGATCAGCCCGTCCACCGCCCGTGCCCAGTCGAGCAGTTCGGCACGGCGCCGCGCGGAGTAGGCGATCCCCGACGGGAATTGGTGCGCCGGCGTCGTCACCACCGCCCGTACCCCCGACTCCCACAGCGGCCCGACGGCCAGCCCTTCCTCGTCCAACGGCAGCGCAACGGTGCCGAGCCCGGTGGCGGCGTACAGCGTTCCGTGCTCGGGGCTGCCCGGGTCCTCGACGCCGGCGAGGCGTGTCCCGCGCGCGTGGAGCACGGATCCGAGCAGGGTCGTCGCCTGTGCCACCCCGGACACGACCACGATCCGCTCGGGGTCGGCGACCACACCCCGGCGTCGCGCGAGCAGCTCGGCGAGCGCGGTGCGCAGCCGGGGCAGCCCGCGCGGATCGGGATATCCCAGTGCCTGATGGGGCAGCTCGGCGAGCACCCCGCGCTGGGCCGCCGCCCACGCGACACGCGGGAACAGCGACAGGTCCGGCGTCCCGGGAACGAAGTCGGCGCGGGCGCCGGGAGGACGTGGAGAGAGATCACGCGCGCGTGGGGAGGAGGCGCGGACGGCGGCACCCACCCACGTCCCCGCGCCCCGGCCGCTGCGCAGATACCCCTCGGCGGTCAACTGCTCGTACGCCTCCGTCACCAGCCCCCGCGACACCCTGAGATCGGCGGCGAGCTCCCGGCTCGCCGGCAGCCGCGTCCCCCGAGCGAGTCGCCCCGTCCGGATCGCTTCTCGCAGCGCGGCCTGCAACGTGCGTCCACGCGCGCGTGAGGGCGCGTCGGCGACGGGCAGCAGCAACTCCCACGCCGCGGCCCAGGGAACGGATCCGCGAGGTCCGGTGGGCCCGCCCTCCTCCCTGCCGCCGTCGGCCGGATTGGTCCTCGATGACGTCATGGAAGTGGACCTTAAACCGGGCCGCCGGCCTCCCTAGCGTCACCATCATGAACGCCACCACCACCCGAGGAGCCCTCCTCGCCGCCCTCGCCTGTGTGCTCGTCGGCGCCTCCTTCACCGCCAACAGCGTGCTGGGCGACTACCCGTACGCGGGCGGCCAGTTCCTCCGCTACGGCCTGGCTTGTCTCCTGCTGCTGCCGCTCCTGGGCAGGGGAGGCGCGGCACCCCTGCGCCGTCTCACCGCACATCAGTGGGCGCGGCTGGCGCTGCTCGCGGCCGTGGGCATGGTCGGCTTCAACGTCGCGGTGATCGCCGCCGAACGCTCCGCGGAACCGGCCGTACCGGGGGTGTTCGTGGGCTGCGCCCCGGTGGTCGTGGCCGTCCTCGTACCGTTGATGGAGGGTCGGCGCCCGCAACGGCTCGTCCTCTACGGGGCGTCGCTCGTCGTGGCCGGCGCGTTCACCGTCCAGGGGTGGGGCCGCACGGACGCCGCGGGGATCGCCTTCTCGGCGTGCGCGCTGGCGGGCGAGGTCGGGTTCGCGGTGCTGGCCGTGCCGGTGCTGCGGCCGCTCGGTCCTCGGCTGCTGTCGGCGACCGTGTGCGCGGTCGCCGCGGCGGAGTCGGCGGCCGTCGGCCTGCTCGTCGACGGCGGCGGTTGGCTGCCGCGCCCGGACGGCACGGAGACCGTCGCGCTGCTGTGGCAGGCGGCGGTCGTCACGGTCATCGGGTTCGTGTGCTGGTACATGGGCGTGCAGCGCATCGGCGCCGAGCGCGCCACCCTCTTCTCCGGCCTCATCCCGGTGGCCGCCGCCTGTACGGCGCCCCTGGTCGGTACCGGGTCCTACGGTGCCGCGCAGGCGGCCGGCGGCGCGCTGGTCGGCGCCGGAGTCGCCCTGGGGTCCGGGGCGCTCACCCGTCGCCGGTCAGCGGCCGCCGTCGAGGATGACGCGGGCGACCAGGGCGGGGTCGTCGTTCATGGGGCAGTGGCCGCAGCCGGGCAGCCGCACCAGACGCGCCCCGGGGATGATCCGCTTGGCCCGGACGCCCTGGCGGCGCACGAGCAGCCAGTCCCGGGTACCCCAGGCCACCGTGACCGGGAGCCCGGGAAGGTCGTCGGTGAACAAGACGCTGCCACCGGCACGGAGGGTGTCGTCGAACCCGGTGGCCCCGGCCAGCGCGAGCGTCTCGGCGACCACCGCCTCGGGTGAACGGCGGCCCGGACGGGCGTAGATGGTGCTCGTCAGGGCGGTACGGCCCGCCGCCGAACGGGACAACCTCTCGACCAGGGGCAGCGGCAGCCGCCGGGAGATGTGCCGCATGGTGAGCAGGACCCCGAAGGCGTAGCGCCGCTCGGCCTCGTTCCAGAACCCGGCCGGGGACAGGGCCGTGACGGACCGTACGAGCTTCTCGCGGCCCAGTTCCAGGGCGAGCAGACCGCCCAGCGAATTGCCCGCCACATGCGGGCGGTCGAGCTCCAGAGCCTCGCAGAAGGCGCCGAACACCGCGGACGTCGTGGGCAGGTCGTAGGCGAGACCGTCCGGCAGCGCGGGGGACTCGCCGAACCCGGGGAGGTCCACGGTGATGACCTCGCGCTCGGCCGCCAGGATGTGGACCACCGGGTCCCAGGCCTGCCGGTGGTGGCCGATTCCGTGCAGCAGGAGCAGCGGTTCACCGGCGCCCTCGCGCGCGTAGGAGACCGTCACCGGCCGCGGGCCGAGCGGGGAGGGGACCTGGAAGGAGACCGTGGCGGCGGACATGGTGCAGCTCCTCGTCTGGGGAGGGTGGGCGCGCTGTCGTACGGTGATCGTAGACAGCTTGTCAGCAAGTCCTACTGGCCGGTAGTCCTAGGGGGTAACAAGCGGCACGCGTCACCAATTCGCCTGGACAGCGTCGCGCCCCTCGGGATGGGATGGAACGGTGACGACCGACATCGCGACCGACGTCTTCGAAGAGCACCGCCCCATCCTCATGGGAGTCGCCTACCGCATGCTCGGCCGGGTCACCGACGCCGAGGACGTGGTCCAGGACGCCTGGCTGCGCTGGTCCGGCGCCGACCGGTCCGACGTACGCGAACCGCGCGGCTACCTGGTCCGCGTCACCACCCGGCTCGCCATCGACCGGCTGCGCCAGGTGCGCTCGCGCAACGAGGCGTACCCCGGCCCATGGCTGCCCGAGCCCTACGTCACCGACTACGGGGCCACCGTCCTGGACACCGCCGAACGGGCCGTCCTCGCGGATACGGTCTCGCTCGCCGTCCTCGTCGTCATGGAGTCCCTCTCGCCCCTGGAGCGAGCGGTGTTCGTGCTTCGGGAGGCCTTCGGCTACCCGTTCGCCGAGATCGCGGCCATGATCGACCGCTCCGAGCCCGCCGTGCGGCAACTCGCCGGGCGGGCGCGCCGGCATGTCGACGAGCGGCGCCCGCGCTACGAGGTCGATCCCACCGAACGCCGTGAACTGACCGAGCGCTTCCTCTCCGCCGCGGCCGGTGGCGACCTCGACGGGCTCATGTCGCTGCTGGCACCCGACGTCCGTCTGGTGGGCGACGGCGGCGGCCTCAGCAAGGCCCCGGTGCGCGTCCTGGAAACCGCCGGCAAGGTGGGACGGTTCATGCACGGCGCGGCCGGCAAGGGCCTCATGGACGCCTCGTTCCACTTCATGGAGATCAACGGCGGCTTCGCGGTGGCTCTGCTGTCCGGCGGCAAGGTCGACAGCGTGTTCCAACTCGATGTCGCGGACGGTCTCATCCGGTGCGTCTACATCGTGCGCAATCCGGAAAAACTGCTCTCCCTGCGCGTCGGCTGAGCGTTCGCTGATTGGTCTTGACCAAGGGTGGGGGCGGGCCTATGGTCGCAAGAAAGTGCAACAACCTTTAATAAACAAGGGCGCTTTAAACGCCGCCGGGCCACGGCGAAGCAGCGGAGGACAGGGTGGGGACCCAGCAGCTTGAATCGGTGCCGGAACCGAAGTACTGGCACCTGAAGACCGTGCTCAGTGAGGCACTGGACTCCGAGTTCTCGGTGGGCGAGATTCTGCCCAACGAACGCGATCTGGCGGCCCGCTTCGGCGTCGCCCGAGCCACCCTGCGCCAGGCGCTGGAACAGCTCGAACTGGAGGGCCGGCTGCAGCGTCGTCGCGGCGTCGGCACCACGGTGGCGCCGCCGCGCGTGGGCGTCGCCGTCGGCACCGAACAGGACGTGTGGCCGGGCACCGTCGGTGACGCCTGGCAGGCCGTCGACTGCATGGCCTCGGCACCGCCCGCAGCGGTCGCCGACATCCTGGAGACGGTGCACGGCGAGCAGGTTCACGTCGTGCGCCGGTCCCGTATGTCGCACGGCCAGCCGGTCGCCGCCGAACTCCTCTACGTCCCGGTGGCCTCGGTCCCCGCCCTCTCCGCCATCGACGCGCCCTCTGGCACCGCACGAGCGCGTGCGGTGCTGCGTGAGCTGCAGCGCCTGGAGCTGGAGGGACAGGACCGCTCCGTGGAACTCGGCTCGGCCCGCGCGGACGACGCCAAGGAACTCGACCGTCTGCCGGGCGCGCCAGTCCTCGTCGTCACCACGCGCTTCTTCGCCGAAGGACGCACGGCGGCCGTCTCCCTGGCCACGTACCGCGCCGACACGTGCCGCCTCACCTTCGGCGACTCTGGCGGAGTGGAGATCCACCACGGTCCGGAGCGCCGCGCTTCCTGACCCCGCCCACCCGCCCCCTGAGGCCGCACCCGCCCGCGCCCCGGAACACCGGGGCGCGGCGTTCTGCGAGGGCACGGAGCCGGCAGGGGTCGCCTGTGGAGTGAAGTGGAGGGGAGTGGAGGGGAGGGGAGGGGGAAGTAGTTCGGCCCCCGGCGCGCGAGGCCTTGCGAACCGATTGGTAACCGGCCTCTCGTCGGCGAAGCCGCCGAACGCCCACCGGTCCTTCACCAGCGGACAGCGACGACCCGAGAGGCCGGCGGCTGAGCGAGGCGGAGCCGGCGGCGCTCGCTCGGGCGTGAGATCCAGAGCGTCATTTGCGGCAGCACCGTCTACCGGTAACGGAGACGGAGGTCTCGGCGGAGCGGAGGTCAGCGAGCCGACGGGCAACAGGTGGGGGCTTCGGGGTGCCGGGGAAAGGTGTGGCGGCCGACGATGGACGTGGGAGCTTCGCGGCGCCGGGTCAAGCGTGGCGGCCGGCGCAGGAGGTGGGGGCTCAAGGGCGCTGAGACAAGCGTGTCGATCGGCGATGGAGGTGGGGGCTTCGGGGTGCCGGGGCAAGCGTGGCGGCCGGCACGCACGTGTGGGTCTCAGCGGCGTGCCGTCACCGTGCCCTCGACCGCGAAGAGCTGTTCCTCGACGTGGTCCAGGGCCAGTCGGAGCGCGCCCATGGCGACGGCCGACTCGCCCAGTCGGGAGAGGGTGACGCGCGGTGGGCGCAGACAGTAGCGGGAGAGTTCGTGGCGGAGGGGGTCGAGGACATCGTCGATTCCGGTCGCCCAGCCGCCGACGACGACGAGTTCGGGGTCTAGGGCGAGCACGAGGGCCGTCACGTCGTGGACGAGGCGCTGTATGAAGCGGTCGACGGCCTCACGGGCCCGCTCATCTCCCTCCCGCGCGTGCTTGAAAACCTCGGCGACCGCCTGCTCGTCCAGCGGATGCAGGGGCTCGCCCGTGGTCGAGAGCAACGCCTCCGGAGTGGCCTCCCGGCCCAGCAGATGCAGCGCGCCGATCTCCCCGGCCGCCCCGCCGTAGCCCCGGTGCAGCCGCCCACCGATCAGCGAACCCGCCCCCGGGCTCAGCCCCGCCAGCACGAGCACCACGTCGTCGGACTCGGCGGCCGCCCCCTTCCAGTGCTCGGCGACCGCGGCCGCGTTGGCGTCGTTCTCCACCAGGACCGCGCACTTGAAGGAGTGACTGAGCCGCTCGCCGAGGTTCAGCCCCGTCCACTCCGGCAGGGCCGCGCACAGCCGTACGGCACCGTTGGCCTCGATCACGCCCGGACTGCCCACGCCGACCGCGCGCAGCGAGCCCCGGGAGACGCCGGACCTGCGGAGCAGCTCCGCGACGGTCGAGCGCAGGCGCTCCAGCCGATCGTCCGCCGACGCCGACTCGGACACGTCCTTGGACAGCGAGCCCAGCACCCTCCCGTCGAGGTCGGCGAGCAACGCGTTCACCCGGTGCGAGCCCACGTCGAGGCCCAGCAGATGCCCGGCCTCGGCCCGGAAGCGGTAGTGCCGCGCCGGCCGTCCCTGCCGCCGAGCTGCGCCCTCCTCGGCGGCCTGCTCGACCACCAGCCCGGCCTCGACCAGCCCCTCGACGACGCCCTCGACCGTGGGCCGGGACAGCCCGGTGACCCGGGTGATCTCGGTGAGGGTCGCATGGTCGGTCGCCCGCAGCGCGTGCAGCACCACGGCCGAGTTGATTCTTCGGAGCAGAGAAGGATCCCCGCCGGTCAGCCGCCCCAACGCCCGTCCTCCCAGCTCGCGCCCGTGTCTGCCGGATGGTACTCGTCACGACGAACCCCGGCGAGTGCCTGGCGCCTCCGACCTGCGGAATCCTGACTCGTACGCCGTGCCCACGTCCGCGTGCCTGCGTGCCTGCGTGCCTGCGTGCCCGCGTGCCCGCGTGCCCGCGTGCCCGCGTATGATCCCGAGCCGCGAGCCGCGAGCCGCGGGAGCCTGACGCCACGCCAATTGTCAGTGGCGGGCGTTTTACTGGACCGCATGAGCATCACGCGGCACCTCGCGGTCATCGACCGGCTGTGCTCCGAGGACTTCCCGGCGGAGCCCGGCCGGTCCGACGTCGGAACGACCGGACCCGGCTACCACATCGCCGAGTTACAGACGAGCGCGGACTTCTGGGACGACGACGGCACGGAACGGGAGGAGACGGAGGACCAGTACGAGGCGGATCGGGACGCCCTCTCGGAACGGCTCGCCGAGCGCTGGGGGCCTCCGGTCGTCTTCAGTCTGTGGAGCGTGTCCAGCCGTCACCTGGAGGGCGAGGGCATACCGGAGCCCTGGGGACCGCTCAGTTCCCACGTCCCCGACATGCACCTCTGGCGAGCCGACGGCCGCTGGATCGCCCTCGGCGTCTCGCAGTGGGACAAGGAGCTGCCGTTCCAACTCGTCGCCCTGATAACGGCGATCGCCCCGCCCTGACGCACGCCCCGCCCTGACGCACCGCCCCGCACGCGGGCGGCCGACGGTCAGCGCTCCGCCGCCACCCGCAACCGCCCGAACTCCTCCGCCATCGTCGCCGCCGTCCAGTGCGCGTTCAGGCCGCTGGGATTGGGCAGCACCCACACGCGAGTGTCCCCGATCGTCCGTTCCTGCGGTCCGACGGCGGCCTTGTGGTCGGTGAAGGCTGCGCGGTACGCGGTCACGCCGACCACCGCGAGCCAGCGCGGCCGCAGCCGCTCCACCTTGGCAGTCAGCAGACGGCCGCCCTCCGCGTACTCCTCCGGCGTCAGCTCGTCGGCGCGTGCCGTGGCGCGGGCGACAACGTTCGTGATGCCGAGCCCGTAGGTCGGCAACTCGCCCTGCTCGGACGGCTTGAGGACGCGGGGCGTGAAGCCGGACAGGTGCAGGACGGGCCAGAAGCGGTTGCCGGGACGGGCGAAATGATGGCCGGTGGCCGCCGTCCTCAGCCCCGGGTTGATGCCGCAGAAAAGGACCCGGAGGCCGTCCGCGGTGACATCCGGCACCAGCCGGTCGCGGGCGGCCTCCAGCTCGGCCTGGGTGAAGCGGGTCAGAGGATCGCTCCCGGTGTGTAGCCCGCGGCCTCCGGACGCTGCTTCACGATCTCCTCGATCCGGCCGACGACGACGGCGACCTGGTCGGAGGCGGCACCCGTGAAGGAGAGCTTGTCGGCCATGAGCGCGTCGAGCTGGGCTCGGTCCAGCGGGATGCGGTCGTCGTCGGCGAGCTTGTCGAGGAGTTCGTTGCGCTCGGCGCCCTGCTCGCGCATCGCGAGCGCGGAGGCGACGGCGTTCTCCTTGATGGCCTCGTGCGCGACCTCACGGCCGACGCCCGCGCGCACCGCGCCCATCAGCACCTTGGTCGTGGCGAGGAAGGGGAGGTAGCGGTCCAGCTCACGCGCCACCACCGCCGGGAAAGCGCCGAACTCGTCGAGGACGGTCAGGAACGTCTCCAGCAGTCCGTCCAGCGCGAAGAACGCGTCCGGCAGCGCGACCCGGCGCACCACCGAGCATGACACGTCGCCCTCGTTCCACTGGTCGCCCGCCAGCTCGCCGGTCATCGACGCGTAGCCGCGCAGGATGACCATCAGGCCGTTGACGCGCTCGCAGGAGCGGGTGTTCATCTTGTGCGGCATGGCGGACGAGCCGACCTGACCCGGCTTGAAGCCCTCGGTCACCAGCTCGTGCCCGGCCATCAGCCGGATCGTCTTCGCCAGCGACGAGGGCGCCGCCGCCACCTGCACCAGCGCGGTCACCACGTCGTAGTCCAGCGAACGCGGGTAGACCTGGCCGACCGAGGTGAATGCCTGCGCGAAACCGAGGTGCCCGGCGATACGGTCCTCCAGCTCCGCCAGCTTGGCGGCGTCCCCGCCCAGCAGGTCGAGCATGTCCTGGGCCGTGCCCACCGGGCCCTTGATCCCGCGCAGCGGGTAGCGGCCCAACAGCTGCTCGACCCGGTCGTACGCCACGAGCAGCTCGTCGGCGGCGGTCGCGAACCGCTTGCCGAGGGTGGTGGCCTGCGCGGCCACGTTGTGCGAGCGGCCGGCCATGACCAGCTCGCCGTACTCACCGGCCAGCTTGCCCAGTCGTGCGAGTACCGCCACCGCGCGGTCGCGGACCAGCTCCAGGGAGAGCCGGATCTGCAGCTGCTCGACGTTCTCGGTGAGATCGCGGGACGTCATGCCCTTGTGCACGTGCTCGTGCCCGGCGAGGTCGTTGAACTCCTCGATCCGCGCCTTCACGTCGTGCCGCGTGACCTTCTCGCGCTCGGCGATGGAGGTCAGGTCGACGGTGTCGAGGACCCGCTCGTAATCGGTGAGCGCCTCGTCCGGCACCTCGATGCCGAGGTCCTTCTGGGCCCGCAGCACGGCCAGCCAGAGCTGCCGCTCCAGCCTCACCTTCTGCTCGGGCGACCAGAGCGTGGCGAGCTCGGCGGAGGCGTACCGTCCGGCGAGGACGTTCGGGATGCGGGGCTTGGCTGGCGCAGAAGTCACGTGGACGGAGTTTACCGGGCGTCCATACAGGCTCCGAACCGTCCACGTGATGTAGGAACGTACAGCTCAGGGGCTCCTTGGGCGTTCTTGCCACACCACGTGCGTGAGAAGCGTGTCAGACGTCGGTGCTGTCGGACGGAACCGAGTACAGGTCCCTGGGGACGGTTGTTCCTGTCAGGGTCCGGCCGTGGCCGGGGTAGCCGCGCATGGCCGGCCTCCTCCTCGGGACCGCGACCGGAGGCCGATGGTGTGATGCCGTTGGCTCAGGCGATTTATGCCATCTGCTGGCGTGCGGGTCTGGTGGGGCTGGCCCAAGCCCTCGATCCAGCGAGCGAGGGGGCCCGATGGAACGTGGGCGGCATCTTGACGCGGCGGACGCCGCTGCCAGATGCGAGGACCCTGACCGGATGCCAGTCTGGGCGGAGGACCAACAGCAATGACGGAGGTGCGGCCATGGGTGCAGACGAGATGAAGCAGCGGGCCAAGGACATGGCTGACAAGCTGCGGCACATGGGCCAGGGCGGGCAGAGCAGCAAGGCACGCCACAAGACCCAGGGACGCAGCAAACTGATCGAGGAGCAGATGAAGAGGCTGCAGGAGCGGCGGCACCGGCATCGGTGACCAGAAGGCAGCCGCGAGTGCCGGGCAGAACCTGTTCGTCACGCGCGCCCGGGCGTTTCCGCTACGCGAGTTTGCGTTGACGCCTCGCGACGGCAGCCGGTCTTGGTATCGATTCGGCAGCCAGGTCGTGCCACAGCACAGCCGTGCCACTCCAGCACAGCAGTGCCACTCCAGCACAGTCGTGCCACCCCGGCCCTGTGCCCCGGAGTCATCGCCACCAGCTCGGCGTAGAAGTCGGCGGTGGCCGCCGGTCCCATACCGCCCAGGACGCCGATGATCTCTTTGGTGTCGGCGTGGCCGGTGGAGCCGGTCCCTGTGGTGCCGTTCAACGGGGAGCTGCTCCCGGAACGTCGCCAAGGCCCTCTCCGCCGACGAGCGCCGCTTCCACGGGAAGGGCGTCAGCCCGGATGTCCTCCTGTCGAGTCGGCGCACCCGTCCGTCAGGAGGCGGAGAGGGGCCATGTGGCGAACGGGCGCATGGTGGGCTGGGAGGAACCCTTGCTCGGTTCGACGGTGATGGCGAGGGACGAGGCGGTGTCGGGCGGGGGCAGCGCCACGGCCTGGGCGTCGGCTGTGGAGGGGAGCAGTCCGGCGGAGCGGGTCTCGTCACCGGGGGCGACGTACCACAACTGGTAGGTCTTCCCGGAGGGCAGGGGAGCGAGGTTCTCGCAGAAGTAGGCGGCCTGGTTCAGGAGGGGGGAGACCGCGACGGTGCCCGTGCCGCCGTAGGAGATCGGCTTTGTGGTGAGGGTGGTGTCGGGGGCGGCAAGGAGCCGAGCGAGGGCAGCGGACTGGCTCTGGGTTTCTCGGCGTGTCTCCTGCTCCGCCTGGCGTGCTTGTGTTGCGGCCTGTTGCTGCCAGACCGTCGTGCCGCCGAGGGCGGCGGCCGCCGCCAGGCTGGCGGCCAGCGCGAGACGCAGCAACCGTGGCGGGGACCGGCGGCGCGGACGCCGATCCGCCTGGTCCGGGGCCGCCGCGGGGAGTTGGGGGGTCCGGGCGGCTTCGGCGAGGACACGTTCCCGCAATCCTGGCGGCGAAGTGTCGGCCACCGCCATGGCGAGGCGGGCCGCGACCTCCTGGTGGAGGGCGATCTCGCGGGCGCAGTCGGGGCACTGGGCGCAGTGCCGCCGGAATGTGTCCCGTTCCTCCGGGCCGAGAGCGTCCAGGGCGTAGGCGCCTGCGAAGTCGTGAGGATCGTCGGTTGTCATCGCACGGCTCCCAGGCAGTGCCGCAGGCGGGTCAGTGCTCTGCGCAGGCGGCTCTTGACGGTACCCAGCGGCAGCGACAGGACCGAGGCGATCTCGGCTTGGGTCATGCCCCGGTAGTAGGCGAGCAGCACGGGCCGGCGCAGATCGTCGCCGAGTTCCTTCAGACAGGAGCGGACCTGTTCGTGTTCTCCGAGCGCTTCCACCGTTTCCACGACGTCGTCGAAGGCCGGAGTCGCGTCCTGCCGGGAGACGACCCGCTCGCGCTCGGAGGATCTCTGCGCGGTACGGACGCTGTCCACGGCGCGGTGATGGGCGATGGCCATCATCCAGGTCATGGCGTGCCCTTTCTCCGGCCGGTAGCGGGGGGCGGTCTGCCAGATCTCCAGCAGGACCTCCTGGGTGACCTCCTCGGCGCGTGCCGGGTCCCGCAGGATCTGGCGCGCGACTCCGAAGATCGGGCCGGCCACCGTGTCGTACAACCGGGCGAAGGCGTCATGACTGCCATCAGCGACGGACACCAGGAGCCGATCCGTCTCGGATGCGCCGCTCCGCCGGGTATCGGGCGCCTGCCTGTCCGCCACACCCTCTCCCACCTGCGTGTCTGCCCCGGCCCACCGATGAGGCTCGCTTGTCGTCCTCCACAGTCTCCGAGGCGCGGCCGCGGTCCGCATCCCGCGGCGTGACGCGATGGGCTGTTCAGGAACCCGGCGCCGGCCGGCTGGGCTCCGTGCCGGCGTCACGGGCTTCTGCCCCCGTTCTCCTGACGCCGGTGACGCGCTTGCGGGCCGGGCGTCGGCGTCGGTGGCGGTGGCGGGTCGCCGGCCAGGGAGCCGAGGGCGCCGCCCGACTCGCTCGGGCCGAGCACGTCGTCGCCGTAGAGGGCCCGCACCCAGTTGGCCTGGTAGACCGTCTCCAGATAGCGCTCGCCGAGGTCCGGGGCGATGGCCACCGCGGTGAGGCCGGGCGAGTCATGCCGGGCCAGCCAGCCCATCGCACCGCTGACCACGGTGCCGGTGGAGCCGCCGAACAGGAATCCGCGTTCGGCCAGGCGGTGGCAGGCGCGGATGCTGTCCGCCTCCTCGACGTGCACCGCCTCATCGACGACGGACTCGTCGAGCAGCGGCGGATGGACGCTCATGCCCAGGCCGGGAAGCATACGGCGACCCGGAGCCCCGCCGAAGGTCACCGAGCCGGCGGTGTCCACCGCGACGATCCGGACCGGCCGGTGCCAGTGCCGGAAGTAGCGTGCGCAGCCCATCAGCGTCCCGGTGGTGCCGGCGCCGACGAACAGCACGTCGAGTCCGGGGAACGACCGGGCGATGGCCGGTGCCGTCCTGCGGTAGTGCGCCTTCCAGTTGCCCGGGTTGGTGTACTGGCTCAGCCAGACGTACCGGTCGTCGAGGGCGCACAGCGCACGGATGTAGTCGATCCGGGTACGCAGGAGGCCACCGTCGGCGCTCGGCTCGGTGACGACGTGCACACGTGCGCCCAAGGCCTCCATCAGCAGCCTGGTGGAGAGATTGCAGCGGGAGTCCGTCACGCACAGGAACCGGTAGCCCTTGCTCGCCGCGATCATGCTGAGGGCCACGCCCATGTTCCCGGACGAGGACTCCACGAGGACCGACCCCGGCCTCAGGAGGCCCGACCGCTCGGCGGCCTCCACCATCTCGGTCGCGGGCTTCAGCTTGATCGACCCGGCGAAGTTGAAGCCCTCGCACTTCAGGAAGACCCTGCGGCCCGTGATCGACCGCAGGTCGACGTAGAGATCCTCCTCGTTGAAGGTGTAAGGAGTGGATATGACGGACACGATGGCCTCCGCGGATGTGCGCAGCGGTGACTCGGTTACGGAGCGGCGTGGGTGGGGGGACGAAGGTAGTTCATCCGTACCTGCGCAGCTCATGGAAGAAGCCGTCGACGATGTGCAGTTCTCCGGAGCGGGCCATCTCGTCGTAGACGTACTTGCCGACCGCCAGGTCGAGCACCCCGAGCCCGAAGGGCGAGAACACCACCGTCTTGTCCGTCGGCGGCGTCACGAGTCCGGTCATCACCTCCTGTAGCGTCCCGGTCAGGAAGCCGCGGTCGCCCGTGAGTTGTTCTGCCAGGTGAAGAGAGGTCTGCGCCCTGAGGCAGTGCTCGACGTCGTCGACGATGTTGGCCGAGGCGAGCACGATCGCCGGGTCCAGGTCGCGCAGCGACACGTGCAGCGCGAGCGGACGGTGGGCGAACCACGACGGGTCGTGGATGTGCGGCCGGTCGGCGACGGTGGCGAAGACCACCATGTCGCTCATGCGAATCACCTGCTCGGGGCTGTCGTGCACGACGATCGGCCCGGGGGCACCCGACTGTTCCAGGTAGCAGCGGAAACCGGCCGCGCTGTCGGCGGACACGTCGTGTACCGCGACGGCGTCGAACGACCAGCCGGTCCCGGCCAGGAAGGTGTGGATGTACCGCGCGATCAGGCCGGTCCCCACGAACCCGACGGTCATGGGGCGGCGTCGGCCGCGCGTGAGCCGGTCCGCCGCCAGCGCCGCCGACGCGGCCGTCCTCGTGGCGCTGATGATCGAAGCTTCCATGCAGGCGTACGGATAGCCGGTGTCGTGGTCGTTGAGGATGAGCACGGCCGAGGCCCGTGGGATACCGGCCGTCACGTTCTGCGGGTAGCTGGAGATCCACTTCAGGCCGTCCACCTGCCCGTCCCCACCGATCGAGGCGGGCAGCGCGATCATCCTGGAGGAGGGGCGGTCGGGGAAACGCAGGAACACGGACGGCGGGTTCACCGAATGACCGGCACCGTGCAGACGGTAGGCGGCCTCGACCAGTTCCACGATCCGGTGCTCGCGCCCCCGCAGCGCTCGCTGGACCTGCTCCCCGGAGATCACGGCGAAGGGTGGCACGGTGATCGGCTCCGGCGGTGCCGACCGGGTCGGGAGGGGGCGGGTGGTGGTCATGCGACGGTCACCTCCACGGTCGGTGAGCAGTCGGCTGGCCGCACGGGGTCCGTCATCGCGACGAGCACCTCGCGCGGGCCTTCATAGGGCTCCCTGCTGTGGGCGGTACGGACGTTGTCGACGAGCATCAGGTCGCCGCTCTGCCACGGCTCGCGCACGGTGGTGGACTCGTAGACGTCGTTCAGCAGCCGTACGGTCTCCTCGCTGATGGGCGCGCCGTCGCCGTAGCGGGTGTTGAACGGCAGCCGGTCGGCGCCGTAGACGTCGACCAGGTATTCACGTATCTCGGGGTCCAGCGTCCACTCGTTGAGGAAGGCGATCTGGTTGAACCAGCAGGGCAGGCCGGTGACCGGGTGGCGCACCACGGCGCTGCGGCGCTGCCGGGTCCGCAGTCCGCCGTCCGCCTGCCACTCGAACTCGATGGCGGCCGCACGACAGTAGCTCTCCACCGCGCCGCGGTCGTCGGTGCCGAAGGCTTCGGCGTAGGACGCCCCGATGTCGTCGTTGTAGGTGCGGGTGAGCAGCCAGCCCTCTCTGAGGAACCGTTCGACGAGCTCGGTGGGCAGCCGGTTCAGCACGGTCGGCGCGTCGGCCAGTGCGGTCGCCCCTCCGACGGTCGGAGCAATGAGGCAGGCGAACAGCATCAGGCCCGGGAACTCGAGCGTGTAGCTCAGTTCGTGATGCATGCACATCGGCTGGTTCGGCGGCCACTTCGACGAGGAGTACACGCCGTAGGAATAGGTCTGCCGCGACGCGAAAGCCTCCTTCTCGGCCATCAGGCCGTCGTCGGCGACCTTGCGGAAGACGGCGGCGGCCTCGGCACCGTCACCCAGCCCGAGACCGCGGACGAGGACCGCACCGTGCTCGGCGACGACGGCACGCAGGGCCTCCCGGTGTTCGGCGGCCCAGCTCGCCGCATCACCGGTGGAGTCGGCACGCAGGATCGGGGGTTTGCCGGGCTGGAGGTCGACACCGGGCAGCGTCATGGGGGTCGAGGAGGGCATGTCAGTCTCCTTACGTTGTAGGTGGGTCGGTATCGGAGCAAGCCGGTGGCCGGCGGCCTGACGCGTCGGCGGCCGCGTCGGTCCGGTCGCCGGGTGATCGGTCGAGCAGCCGGGCCAGGTCCGCCAGGACCGGGTGACGTATGAGGTCCGGGATGTTCACCGCGCGGTCCAGGGCGATCGCGAGTCTCATCGCGGTGAGGGAGGTGCCGCCACGGTCGAAGAAGTGGTCGTGGCGTCGGATCCCGGCCTTCGGGATGCCGAGCACCCGCGCCCACTCGGCGGCCAGCCGCCGCTCGGTCGGTGTACGGGGCGCCTCGCGGTCCGCCTCGACCGTGCCTTCGGGCCCGTCGCTGCTCTGTCCGGCATCGGGTGCCGCGGCGTCGAGCCGTGCCGCCAGGGCGGTCAGTGCTTTCCGGTCGACCTTGCCGTTGGCGGTCACCGGCAGGCGCTCCCGCCAGTGGAACCGCGAAGGGACCATGTACGCGGGCAGCGAGTCGCCCAGCCGGTCCCTGAGCATGCCGTCCTCCAGCGGGGCACGACCGCAGTAACAGGCCACGAGGCGCCCGCCCTGGTCAGCCCCCGCCACGGCCACCACGGCCGCGTCGCGGACACCGGGCACCCCAAGCAAGGTGTTCTCGACCTCGCCGATCTCGATGCGGAAGCCGCGGACCTTGACCTGGCTGTCCCGGCGGCCGAGGAACTCCAGTTTGCCGTCGGGCATCCAGCGCCCCCGGTCGCCGCTGCGGTAGAGCCGTTCCCCGGGCCGGTGCGGATCGGTGGTGAAGGCGAGCCGGCTGCGTTCGGGATCGTTGACGTACCCCCGGCCGACGCACACCCCGGAGAACACGATCTCACCGGGCGCGCCCAGCGGCACCGGCCACAGATGATCATCGACGACGTAGACGTACACGTTGTCGACGGGGCGGCCGAGCGGAACCTGTTCGGTGTCGGGCACCCCGTCCAGCACCTCGTGGTTGGTGTCGTCCGAGGTCTCGGTCAGCCCGTAGGCGTTGACGAGCCGGATTCCCGGCTCGGCCGCGAACCAGCGCCGCACGAGCTCCTTCCTCAGTGCCTCACCGGTGACCGACACACACCGCAGGTCCGGCAGTTCGCGCGGGTGCCGTTCCAGATAGGACACGACGGTCTCGAGGTACGACGGCACGACCTGCAGCACGTGGACCCGGCCGCGGGCGATCGCGTCGACGAACCGCGGGACCTCCAGGATCGTCTCCTGCCCCACGATCAGGGTCCGCCCGCCGGCCACGAGGCCGGCCGTCAGTTGCCACAGGGAGATGTCGAAGCACTGGGGCGCGGTCTGGGCGACCACACTGCCCTCCCCGATGCCCAGGTCGTCGATCTTGGCGAGGAGATGGTTGAGCAGTCCGGCGTGCTCGCACACGGCTCCCTTGGGCCGGCCGGTGGAGCCGGAGGTGAAGTAGATGTAGGCCGACTGGTCCGGTGCGACGTCGACACCGAGGTCGTGGTCCGGCCGGCCCTCCGCGTAGGCCGCGTCGATGAAGAGCGTCCGGACCGCGGGCAGTGCCTCGAGGGCACGGTCGAGCATGGCGGTGCTGCCCGGCTCGGTGAGCACGAGCCGGCACCCGGCGCGGGAGAGCATGGCCGTGATGCGGTCGGCCGGGAAGTGCGGCTCGACGGGCAGGTACACCCCGCCGGCCTTGAAGACGGCGAGAACGGCGGCCGCCCAGCCCAGGTTCCGCTCGGTCACCACCGCGACGACGTCCTCGCGGCGCAGCCCACGTGCGAGGAGGGCCCGCCCCAACCGGTTGGCCCGCGCGTCGAGTTCCCGGTAGCTCCACCGCAGGTCGCCGCATTCGACCGCCACGGTGTCCGGGTGTGCCCGCACGCGCTGCTCGAACAGCTCGTGGAGGCGGTGCCCCGGCAACTTCCGGTGGGCGCCGGCGAGTCCTTCGAGCTGACAGCGGCGCTCCTCGGCGGAGAGCAGGCTCTGCCGTCCGTGCGTCGCGTCCGGGGCGGCGGCGATCAGCCCGAGGGCGGTGAGGTGATAGCCGATGATCCTGGTGGCGCAGTCCGCGTCGAGCGCCTCGGTCCGGTACCGCAGCCGCACCGCGCGCCCAGCGCCCCGTCGCGGGAACGCCACCCGCAGGACGGCGTCCTCGGCGAGCTCGCCGCCGTCACCGGTCGGATCGAACATGGCTTCGGTCGACGGTCCGGGCAGGCCCAGCTCGCGCCGGAGACGTTCGACCGGGAAGTCGTGGTGGAGCAGCAGTTCCGACTCGGCCCGATGGGTGCGCAGCACCAGCGTCCGCCACGAGTCCGGTTCGGTGGTCAACCGGCAGGGCAGCGGCCGACCACCCGGTACGGCGACGTAACCGGTGGTGACCTCGACGTCGCCGGACAGAGCGGCGAGCACCTTGGCGTGCGCGGCCAGCAACACCGAACCGAGCGGGACCGCCAGATCATCCGCGGTTCGGCGCAACACGGCCACCAGGTCCGCGGGCAGCGCCACCTCCTGCTCGGCGACGCGGGCCACCGGGGCCAGGGTCCACCGGGGGACCGTGGTGACCCCGCCGCCGGCGAGCACGCCCTTCCAGAAGCTCCGGTCGGCCGATGCACGCGTTTCCATGCGCCCTACTACCTCCTGTCCTGCCTCCCGCCGGGTGAGCGGAGCGGTCTGGCCGGGTTCCCGCCCCACCACGCCTCCCGCGGGACGACCTCGCCCTTCATGAGGAAGGTGTCGGGGGCGAGCACCGCGCCGTCGCCGACCGTCACGCCGTAGTGGACGAAGGCGCCGACACCGAGAGTGCAGCCGGAGCCGATCGTGCTGCGGTCGGACTTGAAAGTGCCGTCCTCCTGCGAGTGGCACTGGATGACGCTCCCCGAGTTGAGGGTGCAGTCGTCCCCGATGGCGGCCATGGCCCGTTCTGTCAGATAACAGCCGTCGTCGAAGACTCCGCTGCCGAGCCGGACCCCCAACAGCCGCCAGATCGTGTTCTTGAACGGCGTGCCGTTGAAGATCCGGAGGTAGGTCTCCGACGGCACCTTCCAGTACCGCTCTCGCCGCCAGAAACTCGGGTCGTAGATCGAGCAGAACAGCGGCCGCAGGGGACGCGACGCCGTGAGTGCACGCTCGACGAGTACGAAGTAGGCGACGGTGAACACCACGGCGACCACGTCTGCCAGCGCGATCGCCGAGGCGCCGAGCACGCCGTAGAGTTCCGCGGCCGCTGAGGCGATCAGGGCGAGACCGAAGGCGTACATCCACCGCGTCAGCAGGTACCACCCCATGGTCGCGGCGTTGTGCCTGTTCTTGGCCGCAAGGCCGCGCCGCAGCTCCTCGGGACTCTTGAATCGGTCGAACCCGCTGTCGCGCAGGACGGAACGGGGGATCTCGAAGCTGGGTGAGCCCAGCAGCCCGACGCCTTCGCGGACAGCTCCGTCGACCGGCACCATGACCTTCGTCGCGAGGAGGCAGTTGTCACCCGTTCTGCCCCGTGCGGGGTAGGCGACGCGGTTCCCGAGGAAATTGCGCGGCCCGATCGACGTCCGGGACACCCGGAAGGCGGTGCTGGAGAAGTCGGCGTTCACGATCGACAGCCCGTCAGCGACCATCGTTCCGCGCCCGACGGAACTCAAGAACGGCGTCTCGTGCTTCATCTCCGTGCCGAAGTTCGACCCTGTCTGCTCGACCCGGGACAGGTCGTACCCGAGGCACCGCAGGTAGTGGACGATGGAGGAGCTGTCACCGAACAGGCGCTTGAGGAACCTCCAGTTGGTCAGGAGCGCGATCGTCCGGTGCACGCCGTGGTGAAAGCCGTACAGGCAGTACACCCTCCCCGGCGAGACGGCCCGCCTGAGCAGACGGGGAACGGTAGCGAGCACGAGGAGACCGACGGGTACGGCACCGAAGACGAGGACGAAGGTGATCACCAGGGTCTCCAGGTAGAACGTACCGCCGGTGAGCACCGTGGTTCCCGGCTCCAGGGCCGTGCCCAGCCGCAGGACCTCGAAGAGCAGCGCGAACACGCCGCCGACCGTCAACGGCACGTACAGGGCCAGCGCGACCAGCATCTGCAGAACACTGTGGACCGCTCTGCGCACCGTGCCGCAGCGGGCCGACCCCACATCCAGGAAGTCCACGTCGGTGCGCTGTGCCGGAGACCCGTGCCAGTGCTCACCGTCGGGCACCGCCTGCCCGCGGTGCAGCGAGGACGCGTGGCCGAGCTGCGCCCCGTCGCCCATGGAGGTGTCGATGTCGAGCACCGTGGCCTCGCTGACCAGCACATCCCGTCCGAGGGTGACCCGTCCGGTCTGGATCAGCCCGGCGTGGGCCCGGTAACAGGCGAACGACGAGTCCTTGCGGACGACGGTGTGGTCTCCGATGGCGAGCAGATCGGTGCACACGGGCACGCTCCGGGAGAGGACCACGGCACCGCGCCCGACCCTGGCGCCCAGCGCTCTCAGATAGAGCAGGTAGAGAGGCGAGCCGCTGAACAGCACCAGCGGGTCCGAGCGGACCAGCGTCTTGACGATCCAGAAGCGGACGTAGGCGAGGCTCCAGACACGGATGTGCCGGGGCTTCCACCGGCCGATGAGTGTCCACTTCACGAGGACGGGAAGGGCGCACAGGCAGAGAAAGGCCGCACCGCCGAACAGCACCGACCGCAGGTACACGTCGAACACGCCGGATCCGGCAAAGATCCAGCCGTAGCCGTGTGCGGTGACGAAAGCGATCAGGCAGGAGTATCCGAGGAAGGCCAGGAACTGCAGCGCGCCGCACAGGACATGGCGCGGCACGCCCGCCGGGGACCGAGTCGGCACCGGGGCCGATGCCGGCGACGGTTCCAGGCCCGGGGCCTCGGCGGAAGGCTTGGCGGGGGGAGCGTGCGAGGCGTCCGTGAGCACCGCCGCCAGGCTCCTGATCGTCGGGTGCCGGTAGACGTCCTTCATCGACACCGACGGCAGGTCCGCCCGCTTCCTCACCCGTGCGCAGAACTGCGCCATCACCAACGAGTCAGCGCCCAGGTCGTCGAAGAAGTGACTGTCGACCGGTATCCGCTCGGCACGAACGACGTCGGCCAGCACGGCCGTCAGGATCCTCTCGACGGCGGCCGGGCCAGGGCCCTCAGCCACCGCAGCTGCGGATTCCCCTGTGCCGGAGGGCAAGGTTCCCACTGGCTTGTCCACCATGTCGGCTCCGTGGCAGGTTCCCATGAGACGCGGCAGGAGCTGACCGGCGCGTCGAACACGGGCACCTTCGAACAGGTCGGGATGCGCTTGGTGCGGGCCGTGGTCAGACCCCACGGTCTTGATTCGGTACCGGGGCACCGACGGATCACACACTCCGAATTTTTTTCGTACAAAGGAAAGGGCTTCTGCGCCCGAACGCTGTCGTACGTTGACTGGGAGACGGTGATCGAGGTGCCCCCTGAGCAGCAGCCCCGCGCAGGATGTCCCATCGGTGAACCGACCGGGTTCCGGCGAGCGCCGAGCGAGGGCATCACGGGTGGCGGCATGCTGTCGTGTGGCTTGTCGACGCGCTGGGGCAAGCGGAGCGCGCGGCTCGTCTCGCTCCTGACGTCCTTGAGCCGGCGGAGCGGCGGAGGGCGGCTGCCCTCAAGCGCCGTGTGGACCGTCGGTGATACGTCGTCGCGCATGTGGCACTTCGGGTGTTGCTCGGTGCTCACCTGGGAGTGGCCGCGGATGCGGTGCGGTTGTTCCGAGAACCCTGCCCTTCGTGCGGCGCCCTGCACGGAAGGCCCGCGGTTCACGGAGGAGGCGCGCACTTCTCGATCTCCCGCAGTGGCGAGGTCGTGTTGATCGGGATCGCCGATGTGCTGGTGGGGGTGGACGTCGAACAGGTTCCCCGGCCGGATGTGGTGGCGGAGCTATCGCCCTCTTTGCACCCGAAGGAAGCGGCGGAGCCGGCCGCTGAACCGGATCACGCCAAGTCGCGGGCGTTCGCGCGTGCTTGGGCGCGCAGGGAGGCATACCTCAAAGGAGTCGGCATCGGCCTCTCGCGGGAGCCGGCGAAGGACTACGTCGGTACCGGGCCAAGGCCCGGCAGCGGCCCCGAGGGTTGGCTTCTGAGAGATGTCGCCGTACCCGAAGGATACGAGGGAGCATGTGCACTGTGGGCGAGCTGAGTCGGCGATCTCCGATGGGTGGCCCCGCGTCCACGGTGCCCCTGCGGCCGGCGGGCGACACACCGGTCAGGCACACCACCCCATAGGAAGTCGCTGTTGCGGCCCGTCAGGTTGATCGCCGGTGGACACGCGGGCCTCCCGGTGCGGCGGATCCTTACGCTCCTGGCCCCTCGTACGGCAGTAATGTGGGTCGCTTCGCCGGCAGGCCGTCCCCCGAGGAGCGCCCGGTGAGGCGGCGGCCGATCCACGGGAGCAGGTACTGCCTGGCGAACCGTGCGTGGGCCACCTGACGCGCGGTCCATCCGGGCGGCGGTGCCACGGGCATCGGCGTCCGCCACTCCTCGTCCTCCGCCTCGTGGCCGAGCGCCTGCCAGACCGCCTCGGCGACCCGGCGGTGCCCCTCGGCGGTCAGGTGCAGCCGGTCCACGTCCCATATGCGGGGGTCGCTCAGCGACGGCGCCCCGTACAGGTCGACGACGAGGGCATCGTGCCGGGCGGCCAGCTCGTCGATGCAGGCGAACAGCTCCTCCATGCGCGGACGGAACCGCTCCAGGACGGGGCCCTGGCGACCCGGACTGCGCATCAGGACGAGTTGCTTGCAGGAAGGGGCGAGGCGTTCCACGGCCTCCTCCAGAAGTCCGCGGACCCGCCCCATGTCGCACTTAGGCCGGAGCGTGTCGTTCAGACCGCCGACCAGCGTGATCACGTCCGCCTCCATCGCGGCCGCCACGTCCACCTGCTCGGCGACGATCTGGCCGATCAGCTTTCCGCGCACCGCGAGATTGGCGTACCGGAAGCCGGGCGCCCGCGCGGCCATACGACCCGCGAGGAGATCCGCCCAGCCCCGGTACGTACCGTCGGGAAGGAGGTCGGACATGCCCTCGGTGAAGGAGTCGCCGACCGCGACAAGGCTGGAGTACGTGGGATTCGTCTGCATGGCGGCATCGATGCTAGCGCGTTCACATACCCAGCGGTCGGTCAGCCCCTCTCGTTGCGCGGCCCCTCCTACGGCCCCTCGTACGGCCCTTCGTACGAGTCGCACGACCCGCATGACTCGCACGAGTCGTACGACAATCCGACGCGGCACGTCGAGCGGTACCTCCCGCGCGGGCATCACGAACGGCCCGCCGGACGGTCACACGGCCGGCTGGCCGAACAGTTCTCGCAGTACATCCTCCATGGTCACGATGCCGGCCAGCCGCCCGTCCGCGCCCAGGACCGCCGCCAGATGGGTCCGGCTGCGACGCATCGCGGTGAGCACGTCGTCCAGCGGTGTGGTCTCCCGCACTCGGGCGATGGACCGCATGTCCCGGACGGAGAACGGCACATCGCGCGGGGCCGCGTCGAGCGCGTCCTTCACATGGAGGTAGCCCACGATCCGGCGCCCCTCGTCGACCACGGGGAAACGGGAGAACCCGGACTCGGCCGACAGCCGCTCCAGCTCCTCCGGGGTGACGCCCATGCCCGCGTAGACGACGTGCTCCAGCGGGAGCACGACATCACGCACCGGCCGGCGGCCCAGCTCCAGCGCGTCGCGCAGCCGTTCCTGGGCGCGGTCGTCGATGAGTCCGGCCTCGCTGGAGTCCCGGACGAGACGGGCGAGCTCGGTGTCCGAGAAGGTCGCGGTGACCTCGTCCTTCGTCTCGATCCGCATCAGCTTCAGCAGCGCGTTCGCGAAGGCGTTGACCGTGAAGATCACCGGGCGCAGTGCGCGCGACAGCGTCACCAGGGGCGGTCCCAGCAGCAGGGCGCTGCGCACCGGCTCCGCGAGGGCGATGTTCTTCGGCACCATTTCGCCGAGCAGCATGTGCAGATAGGTGGCGAGGGCGAGGGCGATCGCGAAGGACACCACGTGACCCGCGCTCTCCGAGACGCCGACCGCGTGGAACAGCGGCTGCAGCAGATGCTCGATCGCGGGCTCCGCGACCACACCGAGGACCAGGGTGCACAGCGTGATGCCGAGCTGTGCCGCCGCCATCAGCGCCGACACGTGCTGCAGGCCCCACAGCACACTGCGGGCCCGTCGGTCGCCCTGTTCGGCGTAGGGCTCGATCTGGCTGCGGCGTACGGAGATCAGCGCGAACTCGGCGCCCACGAAGAAGGCGTTGACGACCAGCGTCGCGAAACCGATCAGCAGCTGGACGGCGGTCATCGGGTCTCCTCCTCGTGCTCCTCGGGGGACGGGACCGGCGCGTGCAGCAGTACCCGTGCGGCCCGGTGCCCGGCGGCGTCCACCACGTCGAGCCGCCAGCCGGCGGTCTCCACGGTGTCGCCGACGGCCGGTATCCGGCCCAACTCGGCGGCGACGAGACCGGCGAGCGTCTCGTACGGCCCCTCCGGCGCGTGCAGGCCCACCCGGGCGAGCTGGTCGGTGCGGGCCGAGCCGTCGGCCGAGTACAGCTCGCGGCCGTGCTCGTCGGTGCCGACAGGGGCCAGGTCGGGTGTCTCGTGCGGGTCGTGCTCGTCGCGTACCTCGCCGACGACCTCCTCGACGATGTCCTCCAGCGTCACGACGCCGGCGGTGCCGCCGTACTCGTCGATCACGACGGCCATCGTGCGTTTGCCGGAGAGCCGGTCCAGGACGCGGTCGACGGTCAGGGACTCGGGGACGAGGAGCGGTTCGCGCAGCAGTTCCGCCACGGAGGTGCGCACCCGGCGTGCGGCGGGCACGGCGAGGACGTCCTTGATGTGCACGGTGCCGACGACCGAGTCGAGGCTGCCGCGGTAGACGGGGAAACGGGACAGCCCGGTGGCCCGCGTCGCGTTCGCCACGTCCTCGCAGGTCGCCTGGGCTTCCAGGGCGATGACCTGCACGCGCGGTGTCATCACGTTCTCGGCGGTCAGATCGGCCAGGTTCAGGGTGCGCACGAACAGCTCGGCGGTGTCCGCCTCCAGGGCGCCGGCCTTGGCCGAGTGCCGGGCCAGCGCCGCCAGCTCCTGGGGGCCCCGCGCGGAGGCCAGCTCCTCGGCGGGCTCGACGCCGAAGAGGCGCACGAGACGGTTGGCGGTGTTGTTGAGGTGGGTGATGAACGGACGGAAGGCGGCACTGAACCAGCGCTGCGGGTTGGCCACGTTCTTCGCCACGGGCAGCGGTGCGGAGATCGCCCAGTTCTTGGGGACCAGCTCGCCGACGACCATCAGCACGACGGTCGACAGGGCCGTGCCGATCACCAGCGCCACCGAACCCGACGTGGAGGCCGGCACACCGACCGACTCCAACGGGCCCGCGATCAGCTTGGCGATCGACGGCTCCGCGAGCATGCCGACGACCAGGTTGGTGACGGTGATGCCGAGCTGGGCCCCGGAGAGCTGGAACGTCAGATTCCGTACGGCCTTGAGGGCGCCGACGGCACCCCGCTCGCCCCGCTCCGCGGCCCGTTCCAGCTGGCCGCGCTCGACCGTGGTCAGCGAGAACTCGGCGGCGACGAAGGCGCCACAGATCAGCGAGAGCAGCACCGCCGCCAGAAGGAGGAGCACTTCGGTCATCGGGTCACCTCCGTCCCATGGTCGGACAGGGGCGGAAGGATCGCGCGATGTCGTGCACCGGCCCGCGTACGAGGTGTACCGGGTCTGATACTGGGAGGCTCGCCCATGGGCGGACGCTCACAACCTTTCCGTAGAGGTCGACTGGTCCACCCATGGTAAAGGATCGGCAAAGTCCTCTTTCGTCGCCTCGGTCCACCAGACTCTTCGCCCTCCGCCGTAAGTCCCCGGGCGGCTCCGCCCACCGCCGCCCCTTCTCCTCGGGCGCGTACCCGGCCGTCCGCCAGGCCATGTGGGGTGGTCTCGTGGTGGACGAGGGCCCACGCGGGCCGGTACGGATGGCAGGGTCGGCCGCCGCGTCCCGGCTGCTCACGGACACCCTGCCGCCGGTCGTGTCTACAGGGGCTTGACCCAGCGCCGCCAGTGGTCCTCGCGCTGGTAGCCGCCTGCCGCCCAGGTGTGGTGGGCCTGTTCGTTGGCTTCCAGAACCATGGCGTCGACGCGTCGCCCGCCGATGGCGGCGAAGCGTTGTTCGGCTGCTTCCAGTAGGGCGGTGGCTATGCCTTGCCGGCGGTGGTCCGGGTGCACGGCCAGACGGTAGGCGGAGCATCGCCATCCGTCGAAGCCGGCGATGACGGTTCCTGTCAGGAGGCCATCGCGCTCTGCGAGAAGCAGCGCTTGCGGGTCTCGTTCGATGAGTCGGGCCACTCCGTCGTGGTCGTCGCTGATACTCGTTCCTTCTGCGGCGCCGCGCCAGAACTCCAGCACGGTGTCGATGTCCGAGGGGGCGGCGTGGCGAATGCGCAAATCACTCATGGGGCGAGCCAAGCAGAGCGCCGTCTTGTCCGGCGAACGAGTTTTCGATACACCGGGCCAGGCCTGGGAAGCGGGGACCGTGGGTGAGTACGTGATGAACGGTGGCGGCTACTATCGGCCATTCTCCTGGCTCCTTCTCGGCGAACATCTCGACGCCCGTCACTGCGGCCCCTGCGTGAACAGGTGAGGTGATCGCAGCGCTGCACCGCGACCTCGTAGCGACATGGAGGGATGTGTCGGGACAGAAGGTCCGACGGATCGAGGGAGCCGGGGATAGGTGGGGGATCGCCGACGCAGGGGAACGGGGCCGGCGATCACTCGGCCGTCGGCCGCTTGGCCGGCCAAAGAATCGAAACGAGTCACCAGCGGGCCACCCCTGTTTGATGAAGCCTTGACCTTCCCCTCGGCGATCTTGTTTGGTGTGCGTCTTGTGAGAAAGCTGTGACACGGGGGAGTAATAGTGGAGTTGTCGCGGGGGCAACGCACAAACAGCGTGAAGGTGAGACGGTCGTTCGGGGGCGGAGCCGGCACGGTGATGGTCACCGCGGCGGCGCTGTTCGCGGCATTGCTGGTGCCTGGGACCCGGGCCGCGGCCGTGGAGGAAACTCCGGATCTGTCCGAAGGGCAGAGGGCGCTGGCTCATGCGCAGAAGTCGGGGGAGCGCGTCGAGGTCGTCAGTGAGCGTTCGGAGCGGGCCACGGTGTTCGCCAACCCCGACGGGTACACCTTCACGTTGGAGGAGTCGGCGGTCCCGATCCGGGTCGCGGCGGCCGACGGGGGCTGGCAGGCCCCGGATCCTGTCCTGGAAGTGCGCTCGGACGGCTCGGTGGCGCCCAGGGCCGCCGCCGTGGAGATGGTGTTTTCCGGAGGAGGGGACGGCGACCCTCTTGTCGAGATCTCCGATCAGGGCCGGACGCTGGCGCTCGGATGGCCGGGCAAGCTGCCCGAGCCGGAGTTGGACGGTGCCAGCGCGCTGTACAGCGAGGTGCTGCCCGATGTCGACCTGAGGGTGACGGCGTCGGCGGAAGGCTTCCAGCACATCCTGATCGTCAAAACGCCAGAGGCGGCGGCCGGCTCCTCCCTCGATCGGATCACCTACGATCTGAAGGCGACCGGTCTTGACCTGCACGAGGGCGCGGCCGGAAACCTCATGGCCGTGGACGGGGAAGGAAACACGGTCTTCCGAGCGCCACCGGCGCAGATGTGGGACTCGGCGGGCTCCGCGGCAACGCAGCGACCCGCGATGGTCCGATCAGCCATGGCTGCGGCCGAGGGCACGGACAGGAGCGGCATCACCCACAGGGTCTCGGATCCCCCACGGCGCGGCGGCGCGGCCGCGGACCGCGGCGAGCCCGCCCAAGGGGACAAGGTCGCCAAGATGGACGTCGAGGTGACGGACGACTCCTTGGCCCTGACCCCCGACGCGGACATGCTCACCAAGACCGCCCCGGCCGACTTCCCGCTCCACATCGACCCTAACGTCACATGGAGCGAGTCCGAGCGGACCCTCCTGCGCTCGGACGGCTACGAGGACTACGCCTGGGGCAATGGCGAAGACGGCCTGGGCAAAGGTGCCGGTCGATGCGGCACATGGAACAACTACTACTGCGGCCCCGGCTACACCCAACGCCTCTACTTCGAGTTCTCCCCGGCCTCCTTCAAGGGCAAGAAGGTACTGGACGCCACGTTCCGGATCACGGAACCGTGGGCGTTCCAGTGCGATCCGCGGTGGGTCGACCTGGTGCGAACCAACAACATCTCGTCGTCCACCACCTGGTCGTCGCGGCCCAAGCGGCTCGACCTCATGGGGGACAAGCACGTCTCGGCCGGTCGGGGTTCGTTGTGCGCCCCCGACTCGCCGGACGCCCAGATCGAGTTCAACGACAACCCGGCGGAGTCCGACGAGAACCTGACCTCGACCGTGCGGAACTTCGCGGCCGGCAAGTTCTCCCGGCTCACGCTGGAGATACGGGCGCACGACGAGAGCGACACCGCTGCTTGGAAGCGCTTTAAGAACGATGCCGTGCTCGACGTGGACTTCGTCGGACTTCCGGCCAAGCCGACCGGCGTCGGTATCGGTTCGAGCGCCGCCTGCGAGAAGGACGTGACAGACCCGGACGTCATCTCCACCCCGGAGCCGTCGCTCAGAGCCACCGCGCAGACCGCCGCAGGCGGCGAGAAGGAGGCTCAGCTACGCGTGGCCTTCGACGTCGACGTCCAGAACAGTGGTGGAACCTGGGCGGACGCACCCATCACCGAGGGCGCCGACCTGCGCCCCTCGACCGGCTACAAGGGCGACGGCACTGCGCTGACGATGATCTGGCCGAAGCTCACCGAAGGCAAGCTCTACCGCTACCGGGCCTGGGTCCGCTCGTACTACAACGGCGGCAAGAGCTACCTGTCGGGCCCATCGAACGCTTCCGTGACCGGCTGGTGCTATTTCAAGATCGACCCCACCGCACCCAAGGCACCCAGGATCAGTGTCTCCTCCCCTTACACCGAGTGCACGACCGCTGACTGCGTGCCGCACGGTGGACCGGGACAGAAGATGACGTTCACCTTCGCGCCCGGCGCCACTGGCGACACGAACATCGCCAGCTATTCGTACAAGTTGAGCACCGCTGCGGCGTGGTCGGCACCGATCCCGGCCTCCAAGCCGACGGCCACGATCGTTCCGAACAGGTCAGGCAGCTTCCGGATCTATGCGCGGGCCACCGACGACGTCGGAAAGGGCCGTGCGGGAGCCCAGAACGCCATCGACGTACTCGTGGACGCGGGCGAGGGAGCGATCGGCCGCTGGCACTTCGCCGAGGCCGGCGGCGCCGCCGTCGACTCGGCCACGGCGGGCGGAACCGCACGTCACAACGCGACACTCTCCGGCACCGCGACCCGTGACGACCGCGGGCGCCGAGGGCTGATCACACACGACGCGGCAGGCGTACCGCTTGAGAACCCTGTCACGGACCGTGGCCTGGCACTCGACGGCAGCACGGGATACGCCGCGACCGGCGGACAGGTGCTGGAAACCCGGTCGTCGTACACGGTCTCGGCCTGGGCGCGCGTGAATCCCGGAGCCAGCGGCACCGAGACACTGCTCGGCCAGGACGGCGGTGCCTACAGTCCCTTCTACCTGTCCTACAACGCGGACGGCGCGGGCGACTGGAGCATGCGCATGCTCTCGAAGGAAGCCTCCGGCAACACTTGGAACAAGGCGAGGGGCGAGCAGCCCAGTCCCAAGGGCGTATGGACCCATGTGGCAGCCGCCTATGACGCCGAGAGCAACGTGGCCAGGCTCTACATCAACGGTGCACTGCGGTCCGAAGTGAATGCCGGAACGCCCTGGTTGGCCACCGGAGGCCTGCAGATCGGCCGGACGAAGTGGAACAGCAACAACGTCGACCACTTCGACGGCTCCATCGACGAGGTCGCCGTCTGGCAGCGGGCCTTGGGGGACAAGGAGATAGCCGACGAGGCACAACTGGTCGTGTCCGAGGGACACACGGGCGCGGAGCTCGTCGCCGACTGGAACGCGGCCCGGGGCAGCGGCACCACCATCGCCGACACCATCTCCGGTTACGGCAGGAGCCTGACCCTGAACGGGGGCGCCTCGCTCGACGGTGAGGCGATCGTCCTGGACGGCATCGACGACTCCGCCACGGTCGGCGGACCGCTCGTCGACGACACCGGTTCCTTCACGGTGACCACGGCTGTGGAACTGGACGAGAGCAAACTGGTGGGCAAGTCCATCGGCTACACCGGGCAGATCGTGGGGCAGCGGACGAAGGACGGTTCGGCCTGGGGTCTGTGGTACGAACTCAGGGGCAAGGAGACGGTGCTGGACGAGGAGACGCTCGAAGAGCGCATCGTCCCCATCGGCAAGTGGCACTTCGGTCGGCTCGACGCTGACGGCACTTTCAGCTCCGTGCTCTCCGACGATTCGGCCGCGACGGACAGCGTCGTACGGCTGACCGGTGTATTCGACGCCCAGGCCGGAACGATCAGCCTGTACCTCGGCCGCAACCAGAACGGCGACGAGTCGATGTTCACCGCCAAGGCCGGATCCGGCGACCTCAGCCTGGGCAAGGGCTTCTCCGGCGGAACCGGTGAACATCACCTGGCTGCCCGGATCACCGAAGTCCGCCTGTGGGCGGGAGCGATGGCGGGGCCCGACCAGATCGATGCGCGCGTCGGTGACTGACGGCGTGTGAGTGCGCGGGCGGCGCCCAGGGGATGCCGCCCGCGCCACGAGATCACTGACTTCTCCTTCTCAACGGGCGGAAAATCATGAAACTTGGCATGGGCGCTTCATGGCGCCGTCGTGCCGCGTCGCGACACCGCGACGCACGGTTCCTGACAGGTGCGGTGTCACTGGCCTTGGTGATACCGCTGGGACTCGTGCCGATGGCCGAGGCCGCGAGCGGCACGCGTGGGCGCCCTGATGTGCCGGATCAGCGGGTGAGCAAGGTCAAGGAGATCGAGGGCCTCGGGGCCGAGAAGGCTCGTGAGAAGGCGGCCGAGTACCGGAGTGGCAACACCGGCCAGACGCGGCGCGCAGTGGCGGATCGACGAGCCACCTGGCCCGCTGCCGCCGACACCGTCGTTGACCTCGGTGTGAAACGCCAGGCTCTCGCGTCAACCTCCGGGGTGCCGGTGACGGTGGAGCCGCGCTCCAAGGCGTTGACCGAGGGCGGAGCGAAGGCCCGCATCGGGCTTCTGGGGCAGAAAGCCACGCGGAGAGCCGGAATCACCGGCCTTCTGCTCACAGCCGAGGCGGATACGGCCGGGCGCGCGAAAGTCAGCGTCGACTACGGCAGTTTCGCCAGTGCCATCGGCGGCGGCTGGGCCGGCCGTCTGCGCCTCGTACAGATGCCTGCGTGCGCGCTGACGACCCCGGACAAGGCCGAGTGCCGTCGTCAGACGCCGCTGGAGTCCACCAACCGGCCGGACAGCCAGACCGTGTCGGCCGTCGTGTCCCTCCCCGGGAACGGGGACCGAGGTGTGTCCGCACGGCGGGCGAATGCCGCCAAGGGGATGACCGTGCTGGCCGTCACGGCTCTCGCGGCAGGGGCCGGCGAGTCCCCCTCCGGAACCGGCGACTACTCGGCGACCGAACTGGCGTCGGCCTCTTCGTGGGAGGCCGGGGGCGGTTCAGGATCCTTCACCTGGAACCACAAGTTCCCGCTGCCACCCGCTGCCGCCGACCCGACACCCACCCTCAGCCTGACCTATGACTCCGGGAACGTGGACGGCCGTACGTCGACCACGAACAATCAGGGCACCGCGATCGGCGAGGGTTTCGGGCTCACCGAGTCCTACATCGAGCGGTCCTACGGCAGTTGTGACGACGACGGACACGCCGATGTCTTCGACCGTTGCTGGAAGTACGACAACGCACGACTCGTGCTGAACGGGAAGTCCTCGCGGCTGGTCAAGGACGACGACTCCGGACAGTGGCACCTGGAGAACGACGACGCCTCGAAGGTCATCCGTTCGACGGACGCGGACAACGGCGACGACAACGGCGAGTACTGGACCGTCATCACCGGTGACGGCACCAAGTACGTCTTCGGCCTCAACAACCTCGACGGCGCCGGCGACCAGCGCACCAACTCCACCTGGACCGTACCGGTCTTCGGTGACGACTCCGGCGAACCCGGCTACACCAAGGGCGACGCCTTCGCCGACCGCGCAGTGACACAGGCCTGGCGGTGGAACCTCGACCACGTCGAGAACACTCGGGGCAACGCCGCCACGTACTGGTACGCGAAGGAGACCAACCACTACAAGAAGAACAAGGCCGGCACGGCGAACACCTCGTACACCCGGGGCGGCTACCTCAAGGAGATCAAGTACGGTCTGCGCAGAGGTGCTCTGTTCACCGACGACGCGGACGCGAAGGTCACCTTCACGTACCAGGAGCGCTGCACCGTGTCCGACTGCTCCGCACTGACCAAGGACACGGCGAAGAACTGGCCGGACGTACCCTTCGACGCGATCTGCTCCGACGGGGACAAGGAGTGCAACTCCTCCGGCCCGGCGTTCTTCACCCGCAAGCGCATGACAACGATCAGCACCTTCTCCTGGTCGGCCGCCGAGACCACGTACAAGCCCGTCGACACCTGGGCGTTCACCCAGAAGTACCTGGACGGTGGTGACATCGGCGACAGCAGCGACCAGACCCTGGCGTTGCTGTCCCTGCGGCGCACGGCCAAGGCGGGCAAGGAGATCACGTCCGACCCGATCGGCTTCACCTACCAGATGCGGCCGAACCGCGTCGACGCGGCCGAGAACATCGTGCCCCTGCGCAGACCGCGGATCGCGACCGTCACCTCGGAGACGGGTGCGCTCACCACGGTGACACTCTCGTCACCGGAATGCGTGCGCGGCGCCGTCATCGACGCGCCGCAGGACACCAACACCCGCTCCTGCTACCCCCAGTACTGGAACATCAACGGCGCCGAGAACGCCTCCGTGGACTGGTTCCACAAGTACCGGGTCCTCGCCGTGACCACGTCCGACCCGGCCGCCGACAACGAACCGGTGGAGCACGCCTACGACTACGCAGGCGCTGCCTGGCACCACAACGACGACCCCTTCGTCCCGCAGGACGAGCGGACCTGGTCCGACTGGCGCGGCTACCGCCAGGTCACGATCCACAAGGGTGCGATCGGCACCACCCGCTCCAAGACCGTGTCGCTCTACTTCCAAGGTATGGACGGGGACAAGAAGGCGGAGGGTTCGACCCGCTCGGTCTCGGTGTCACCGCTTGCCGAACCCGGACTGGGTGTCACCTCGCTCACCGACAGTGATCAGTACGCCGGCCAGTTGCGCCAACAGGTCGTCTACTCCGGTTCGGCACCTGTCAAGGCGAGCGTGAGCCGCCCCTGGTCCAAGGAGACGGCCCACCAGACCGTGCCCGGCGCCCCCGACCACCGGGCGCGCTACGTACGCGGCACCGAAAGCACCACGTACACCTATCTGACGGCATCGAAGACCTGGCGTGCCCGTACGGTCGCCCACACCTATGACAGCTACGGCATGCCGGTGGCCGTCGAGGACTCCGGCGACGCGGGCAGGGGCGGCGACGAGACCTGCACCCGCACCTGGTACGCGCGCAATGCCGACGTCGGCCTGACCAGTCTGGTCTCCCGGGTCCGGACCGTGGGCAGGCCATGCTCCGTCGCCGACTCGGCCCTGGCGCTGCCGACGACGACCAAGACGCGCGGCGACCTTCTGTCCGACACCGCCTCGGTCTACGACGCTCCGCAGGCCACTACCTGGGACGCGGCGCAGAAGCCGGCCAAGGGCGAGGTCACCTGGACAGGGCGGGCCACAGGCTACGCGGCCGCCGCCGACGCGGAAGGATCGCGCAAGCCGTCCGCCTGGCAGACCATCAGCACCACGGGGTACGACACGCTCGGCCGCACCGTCAGGGTCACGGACGCGGGTGGCAACACGACGCGTACCGACTACACGCCGGCCGCTGCCGGTCCGCTCACCAAGACCGTCATCACCAACGCCATGCAGCACAGAACCACCACGTTCCTCGACCCGCGCCGCGGTGTCGCGGAGCGGACCTATGACGCGAACCTGAAGAAGACGGAGACCACCCACGACGCGATGGGGCGACTCACCTCGGTCTGGCTGCCCAACCGCAGCATGGCGGGTGGTGACGCACCGAACAGCACTTTCGCCTACAGCCTCAGCGCGAGCCGACCGTCCTGGGTGTCCACCTCGACGCTCAAGAAGGACGGCAGGACCTACAACACCACCTACGACATCTACGACGCGCTGCTGCGCAAGCTGCAGACCCAGTCCTCCACCCCCCAGGGCACAGGACGCCTGCTGACCGACACCCGGTACGACACCCGAGGACTGGTCCGCGAGACATACGCGGACATCTTCGACGACACCAGCGGCCCCACCAGCACCTACACGCGTGCCGAGCACGGAGAGGCCCCCACGCAGACCGCGATCACCCATGACGGAGCGGAACGGGAGACAAGTCGTACCGTCTCCTTCTTCGGGGAGGAACGCTGGACCAGCACGACCGCCTACACCGGAGACTCCGCCGCGACCTCGGCCCTGGAGGGCGGCTCCGCCAGGCGCATCATCAGCGATGCCCGCGGTCGCACCGTCGAGACCCGCGACTACGCCGGCTCCAGCCCGGCCGACAAACAGTTCGGCGCCTCCTCCGGAGCCACCTATACGTCAGTGCGCACCACTCACACACTGGACGACAAGGAACTGACCATCACCGGCCCCGACGGGGCGCGATGGTCCTATGTCTACGACCTGTTCGGCCGCCGCACGGATGTCGACGACCCGGACAAGGGCGACGCGCACACCGAGTACAACGCACTGGACCAGGCGACCAGCACCACCGACGGCAACCGCCGGACGACTCTGACTGAGTACGACGCGATCGGCCGCCTCACCGGAACGTGGGACGGCACGAAGACCGAGGCGAAGCGGCTCACCCAGCACACCTACGACGACGTCATCAAGGGCAAGCCCGCGTCCTCGACCCGGTACCTGGGCGGCACCGGAGGCCAGGCGATCACTCGGAGGGTCACGGAGTACGACAGCCTCGATCGTGCCGTGAACACCGAGATCGAACTCCCGGCCGATGACGCACTGCTGAAGGCCGGAGTGCCCCGGACGCTGAAGTTCAGCAGTTACTACAACATCGACGGAACACTGCAGAACACCGAGGAACCCGCCCTCGGCGGACTGCCCTCGGAGACGGTCGAGTTCGGCTACACAGGCCTCGGCCAGGTCAAGTCCGTCAACGGCAGCACCGGCTACCTCCTGGACACCGACTACTCCGCCCTCGGTCAGCCGCAGCAACTGGTCCTGGGTGCGGCCGACACCGAGGAGCACAAGAAGGCGTACGTCACCCACACCTACGAGGAGGGCACCGGGCGGCTGACACGCAGCCATGTCACCGACCAGACCCACGGCATGGTGCAGGACCTCAACTTCGCGTTCGACGAAGCCGGGAACGTGACGTCGATCGCCGACACGAGCACCGTCGGCGGGGCGGGCAAGCCCGACGCCCAGTGCTTCGCGTACGACGGCCTCCGCCGCCTGACCGAGGCGTGGACACCCGCCTCCCAGAAGTGCTCCGACGAGCGCGATGCCACCACGCTGGGCGGCCCGGCACCGTACTGGACCAGCTACACATACAACGACGCCGGACAGCGCCGGACGGAGACCGACCACAAGCGGGACGGCGACGCCACGACGACCTACTGCTACGAGGGGGACCAGAAGCACACCCTGACCGGGACCAGCACCAAGGCCGACTGCGCGAACCCGGAACGCGAGTACGAGTACGACGACGCCGGCAATACCTGGCACCGGCCGGGCGAGAACGCACAGCAGGAACTGACCTGGTCGGCTGAGGGCCGGCTCACCAAGCTCACCGAAGGCACGGAGGCCACCGACTACATCCACGACGCGGACGGCAATCTCCTCATCCGAGCCGACCAGAACGGTGAGCGAGTCCTCTACGCCGGGTCCACTGAGGTGCACCTCAGGAAGAACGGCAGTGTCTGGGCACAACGCCACTACGGCACCAAGGAACTGACGGTCGCCGTCCGGACCAATCGGAGCGGCACCAACAAGCTGTACTTCCTCGCCGGGGACCATCAGGGCACGGCGGGCCTGACCATTGAAGCAGGCACCCAGGCGATCACCAGGCGCTACCAGACCGTCTTCGGCGAAGCCCGTGAGGAGGGAAGCATCGGCGACTGGGTCGACGACCGGGGCTTCCTGGGCAAGACACACGACAGCGGCACAGGTCTGACCCACCTGGGGGCCCGTGAATACGACCCCGTCCTCGGCGTCTTCATCAGTGTCGACCCGCTGCTCGAACCGGAGAAGCACCAGTCCCTCAACGGATACGGATACGCCGAGAACAACCCGGCGACCCTCTCCGACCCCACGGGACAGAGCAACGAGTTCAAGTGCACCTTCGGTGTGGACTGCGGTGTCGACGACATGCTGGCGGATTTCTACGCGTCCCCCTCGTTCACGTCGGGCGGCAGCTCCGGTACGTCGTCGGCGACCGGCCCCGGCATCACCTCCCCCTACGCGCCTCGGCTGGCCCAGCCGCAGCCGCTGCTCATGGGTCCCGATCCGGTGCCGGTGATGTTCGGCCAGAGCCCGGAATCCCGACTTCTCCAAATCGTGGCCATGTACACCGTCGCCTCGAACCGCCCGCCTTCCGGTGAACTGGCGAACAAGGACTTCGGCGGCGACGGGAAAGTCAAGAGCGGTGGCCCCTGGAGCCTCGCCTTCCGCTGGATCTGGGGCAGCCCCGAGTTCAAGACCCGCACGAGCGACAGGTCCTACGACGGCGACGACGAGCTGACCCAGTACCTGATCAAGAGCTCCAGCATGGAGGACGCCCGCTGGGAAATCGCCTCCCTGTACGCGGAAACGGGCCGGAAGGAGGGCCGCCAGGACTACAGCACGACCAAGAACAGGGCCGGAGAAAATCTGAACGTCCTGCAGATGGTGGGCGTCTACGCCTCCGATCTCGGCGGGCTCGTCGTGGGCAAGGAGGACCGCAAGGCACAGGGCGTCCTGGGGTCCTACTCACTGGAGTACAAGATCAAGAAGACCAAGGGGGACACGTTGACCGTTGAATATCATGCGTGGACCGACATCGACAACGAGTCCCTCGTGCCGGGCCACAGCAAGTGGCAGGAAGCCATGAACGGCACCCCCCGCTACACCGGCGGCTACTTCGCCGGATTCCGGGTCGACATCCACTGGCAAGAGACGATCTACAAGTAGGCCCGAGGTGAGAATCCTGCGTGGCTGCGCGATAGCCGCCGCCCTTCCGGTGCTGATCCTTGTCGTTCTCTTCGCTCTGGAAGCAGGGGAGAACGACGAGAAGGCGCTCAGTTCGGCACAGGTCGTCGGAGTCTGGAAGGGCTCCGGCGCAGGCCGCATCGAGTTCCTGCAGGGTGGCCGTTTCGAGATGACTGGCATCCCGCGCAGCGCCGTCGTGTTCAGCTTCACCGACCCGCCTCCCGGAAACGGAGGCCTCTCCGGGAGCGGTGAGTGGAATCTCAAGGGAGATACCGGGAAGAGCGGCACCGTCGAGCTTCGCTTCGACGCGACCGATTCCTTCTCGGACGGCTCCGCGTCCGCCCTGCTCCAGGTACAGCGGACGGGTGACCAGCCGGAACTGTACTTCGATACGAATGTGGACAAGAGGTACGGCTACGAGATGCGGCGCATCACGGCGAAATCGCACGAGTAGTGCCTTTCGCCGCGATGAAGTGGGACGTCCTAGGGGTAATGGTGGTACGGCTCCGTTCACCCCGCAAAATGGACCCGTTGATCGACGAACAGGCGGTGTCATAGGATTGCCCATCGCACGGCCGCCCCACGGCTTGATGTCGCATATGGATCAAAAGCCATCGATGCGCGACGCTTGGGGGATTCAGCTCGAAATATTCCGGACGACGCGCAGGAGCCATATCCGTGAGTAACCCGCTCCGTGTCATCGTCACGGCGTCCATGATGGCCACACTTGCGAACTGGCAACTGGGAATCACTATTCCGCTTGTCGTGCTGGAGCAGTCGAACTCGCCGGCGGTTGCTCTGCTCACCTTCGCTCTGCGCGGAGCAGCGTACGCATTTTCCCCCTTGTTGGGTGCGGTGATCGATCGCTTCGACCAGCGCGCCGTATTCATTCTGGCCCAGTTCCAACAAGCGGCGTGCATCGCTCTGCTGGCGCTTTCCCCGAATGGCTGGGTGGGCGGAGGGCTCCTGTTGTTCTCGGGAGTAGGGGCGGTAGCGTCCACGATCACCAGCCAGTTCGTCCTGGTGCCGAAGTTCATCGACCCGGAGGGCAGGGACACGGCGGTCGCCAAGCTGATGGCAGCCCTGGAAGTGGCCAGGGTCGTCGGTCTGCTCGTGGGCGGCGTGGCGATCTCGTGGCAGGGGTCGACGTTCTCCCTGGTGACGGTCATCGGCCTGTACGCGGCCGCCGGGACGGTCGCCCTGCTGCTGCCCAGAGTCGTCACACCAGCACCGCAGGCAGGTCTCTTCGCGAGCCTCGGAGTCGGGTTCCGGTGGCTCCGCAAACCGGACCTTCTGTGGCTCGTGGTCACCATGGCGGCGGTCAACCTGTCCATCGGCCAGCTGGAGGCCGTCCTGGTGACGGTGTTCGACCAGAAGGGCCTCGCGGCGCTGGTCGTCTCCCTCCTGCTCGGCCTCGGCTTGGCCGTGAGCGCTGTGGCGAGTCGCCTGACTCCGGTACTCCTGCCCTCGTGGCCGGCGGAACGACGAATTCTTCTGAGTCAAGTCGCGGTGCTGGTTTCCATGGGTCTCATCGCCACTCCGCTGATACCGCTGACCGCCCTTGGGTATGTGATCCTGTCTTTCGCCACCGGATTCAACAATGTTGTCTCCATCACCTATCGGCAGAACCTGATACCGATAGACATTGCGGGCCGCGTAAACTCGGTGATCAGAATGATCATCACTGGTACGGTGCCCCTGTCCGGCTTCCTGTACGCATGGGCGAGCCATTTCGACGGCTTCCTCTTCTGGCTACCCGCTCTGTTGATTCTCGGTGTAGCTGTAGCCGCCTGGAGCGGGCACAGTTTCCGCTCCGCGGCGGATCCTATCGCACCCGTCGTCAAGTGAATCTGTCCGTACGGTACGCAGAGGAGTTGCATGCGCATGCCCCATACCGACACCACATCCGATGTGTCGGGTTCATCGCTCGTCATCATCGAGGCGAGCGTCGAAACCGCTGAGGCCGCCCAGGCGCTCGGCTACCACACCATATTCGTGCAACGACCAGGTGGCCTCGTCGAGGAGTTACTCGACGATCACGCACTGCTCCACTCGGTGGACTTGGGTGATGAGGACTTCCCCCGGTTCGTCGACCGCGTCCTGCGCCCCTTGTCGCCGACGGCGGCCGTCGCGCTTGACGAACCCGGTCGCGCGTCGGCCGGCATCGTGAACGAAATCCTGGGTGTCCCCAGCGAGGTAGCCGTGGAGTGCGCTCGCCGTCTGCGGGCGGCACGACGCGATCGGTTGGGACCGGGACCGGCAGTCGTGCGAAATCCCGGGGAGGTCGGACTGTGAAAGAGCAGGCGCTGTTCATCAACTTCCACCCTTACGGGTTTTTCACGCGACGTGGCAGGTCCGTGTTGCCGACCGAAGAGGTCGGCATTCATCTGGTGACCCGCAACCGCGCATTCGGCGGCGTGACGGGGGTGGAGCCCAAGGACTTCTCGCGTGTCACGGTGGTCGACGCCCGTTACGAGGATCAGTGGCGCGCCGCGTGCGACTGGGCACTCGACACTTACCCCATCTCACGCGTCATGGCCATCCATGAGCGGGCTGTCCTGTTCGCCGCCGAACTGCGCAGCAGATACGGGTTGGACGGCATCGACGTCGAGACCGCGAACCGGTTCCGGGACAAAGTCGCGATGAAGCGGGCCGTGGTCGCCGCGGGTGCGGCACAGGTCCCGGACTTCGCGCCACTCGACAGCCTTGAGGACCTCGTCGCCATCGACTGGACCGTCGGGAAGTGGGTCGTCAAGAGCCGCTGGGGCCTTGGTGCGAGCGAGGTCCACGTGGTGGACTCCTGGGAGGCCGCGCGGCAGGTCTGCCTGAAGCTTGACCTGGGCGGATCACAGTACGAGATCGAACGGTTCGTCGAGGGGGAGATCTACCACTGTGACGCCATCGTCCAGGACGGTGAAGTCAGCTTCGTGAACGTCGGTAGATACACGGCGAATCCGGCCGCCTACGGGCCCGGGACGACGTTCGGCACGGTGACGATCCTCGAGGGCGACCTGTACCGGCGCATCCTGGGACTCAACGCCCGCGTCCTCAGCGCTCTCGGCCTGCAAGAAGGCGTGACGCACCTGGAGTTGTTCCACACACCTGACGACGAGTTGGTGTTCTGCGAGGTTGCCGGCAGACCGCCGGGCGGCATCATTCCGCCAGTCATCGAGTGGCAGTTCGGCGTCAGCATGGTCGAGGCCTCCCTCCGGCAGCAGGCGGGACTCGCCCCGGTCCTCCCCACACCGCGAGCCGGGAACGGCGCCGGTGTCTGCGGGTTCGTGGCCTTCTACCCCGGGGACGGGCCGGAGCGCGGGATCCCTCCCGAACTCCAGACGGCGCTCGGCGTCCTGGAGCACCTCCACAACGGGTCGGCCGGCGATGGGCACGGGGGAGTACGACACTCGACGGACTTCCTGGATTCCTACGTCGTCAGGGCCCCGGACGAGTCCACTCTCAGACGTCGCCTCCAGGACATCCGGTTCGAGTACGACAAGGGCACCCGCTGAGCTCATCGCCATTCACCGAACGAAGGAACCCTGAGTGCTTGTCGTAGTCGGCCCTACTCACAACATCGCGCGGATCGCTCAACAACTGGACGACGACGTCGTATTCGTTTACGGGCAGGGACACCCGAAGCGCGGCACGATGCCGATGTCGGGTGAGGAACCCTTCACCGTCGACTTCGACGACGAAGCGGGGCTCACCGAGTTCGCCCGACGAGCTCTGCGACCGAGGGCGCCCCGAGCCGTCGTATCCGTCACCGAGAGGGGTCTGCTTCCGGCTGCTGTGCTGACTTCCGTCCTCGGCACCCCGGGCACGTCGCCTGACGTGGTGCGTGCGACCCGGGACAAGCGGGTGATGCGCGGGGTCCTGGCCGACAAGGCACCCCACCTGACGGTCCACTACGCCGACGCCCGCGACGAGGAACGCGTGACAGCTCTGCTTTCGGTTTGTGACCGGGCGGTGGTCAAGCCGGCGGACGGCACAGGCAGCGCCGAGGTGTCCGTGGTCCATTCACTCGCAGAGTTCCGTTCTCTTCCCCACCGTGAGGGATTCGTCGTCGAGGAGTTCGCCGGCGGAGATGAATACAGCGTGGAATCCTTCTCGACCAACGGTCGCCACGACGTCATCGGCATCGTGGAAAAGGGCACCGAGGGTTTCATCGAAGTCAGCCACATCATGCCGACGACCCTTCCCAGCAGACGGGTCGAGCTGATCACGCAGGCAGTGGAGGATCTGCTCGACGCCCTGGGGCTGGAGAACGGACCGGCGCACACCGAGGTCAAGGTGTCCGGCGACACCGTCAAGGTCATCGAGACGCACAACCGGCCCGGCGGAGGTTGTATAGCGGACCTCGTCACGATCGTCACCGGCATCGACTGGCGAGCCTGCTCCCTGGGCTGGCCGCTGGGCGTACGGCCGATCGCCTCGAAACCCCACGCGGCCGCCGCCGCATCCGTCTTCTTCACCGCTCCGCCCGGCCGAGTCACCCGGGTGCTCGACAGCCCGCCCGAACTGCCGGGTGCGACCGTCGAGTACTGGCAGGTGGATGTCAAAGTCGGCGACGTCGTAGGGGACCTACGCAGTTCGACCGACCGGTTGGGCACAGCAGTTCTGTCTGCGGCATCTGCCGACACATGTCGGCGTGCTGTCCGGGCACTGCGTGCGGAAACCGTCGTCACTACCGAAAGCGCTGGACAGTGAACATGTCGAGTACATCGGCGACCGAGAGCCGCGGCCTGCACATATCCTTCCTCGGCATCGACGGCATCGGTAAGTCGACCCTGGCCCAACACCTGACCGCAGAGCTGCGTGCGCGGGGTCTGACCGTCACACCGGTCTCCTGGCGCAGTTGCCTCGATGCGGAGCTGCCGGTCTGGCCGCAGGAAGCCCTGCGCACCATGTGGATGGACACCTTCAGGTTGCTGTTCGGGGGCGCCGTCCACCAGGGTCGCCCCGTCTCACTGCCGGAGCGGTACGCGGACTGGACGTCGCAACAGTCGGAGGAACGCCTCGGCGAACTGCAGGCCGCGGCCTCCTCGCCCAGTGGACCGCTCGCGGCGGCGCTCGTCGAGTTCGCCGGCAACCTGGTCCTTCACTCCGAAGTCATCCGTCCCGCCCTGGAGCGCGGCGAGACGGTGGTTCAGGAGACGTTCCCCTACAAGCACGTACTCAAGGAGTACCTGCTTGCTTCGGAGCTCGCCGACGGAGCTGATGCCGGCTCCTACACCCCTGGCGACGTCGACTTCCTTTTCAGCCCCATCGAGGAGTTCTTCGGCGGCGGCGCGCTCCGTCCGGACCTGGGCATCCTGGTCGACGGTCCTGTCGAACTGGCCCTGCAGAGACGGCTCGCGCAATCCGGCGCGGTCGGCGTCCTGGAGGATCTGCGCACCGTCGGCCGACACGGGAACGAGGGGTTCATCGCTCTCCAGTCCGCCTCAGCACAGCGTTTCCGTGCGTTCGCGCGGAAATTCGATTGGAGCGTGATCACCGTCGAGGACGCACCCGTGGAGGTGAATACTCGGCGCGGCCTGGACCTGCTGCTCTCGCGGATCGCCCGGGCGCGGCCGTCCTGGGACCTGGAGCAGCCCGGTGACGGGGCAGAGGCAGCACACATCGACATGGTTCCGGCAGAGAGGCTGGCACAGTGAGTTCCGTCAGGCGTTGGTTGCTGTTCGACGAAATCGGTCAGGGCTTCAAGAGCCTCCAGGTCTCCGCGTCGCGGCCCTTGGTCGCTGTTCGGCTGTCGGGCGCCGAGCGGCCGGTGGGCACGACCGAATGGCTGACCTACGACGAGGTGGTCGGTGACCGACTGCACGTGTGGAATCGGGCCACGGGGCTGGAGCACGAGGAGGTGTGCGAGCCCGCCGAGGCCTTCCACACACAACTGCCTTTCGATCTAAGAGCCGAGGCACGCGATCTCGCCCGAGACTTTCCCGGCTCGACCGGGCGCGGCCCCGTGCCCGTGCTGCTCGTGACAGAACGACGCCAGAACGGCACGGTCGAGCACGCGGTGTTCAGTTGCTCGCGGATCCGGGAGTCCGGGATGCTGTTCTCCCGCATCTGGGTCGGGACCCACCCGACCGGTCGGCCGCTCCCCGCCGTGGTGTCCCAGGCGTGTGAGGAGGGCAAGAGCCTTCACGAGCGTTTCAGTGACGAGTCGGCTCAGTACCGACAGTTCGAGGAGGGCGTCGAGATCGAGCTGAAGTTCACCCTGCTCGACGATCCTCATCCCTGGGTCATCGCGAGCGATCTCGCCCGGGCAGTCCAGCGCAGAGAGCTTGAGGGCTTCATCCCCGACCTGGGAACCGAGTTGCAGCGCTGGTCCTACGAACAGGACACCTTCGAGATCCTCAGCCCCGCTGACAAAGCCGGGTACGTGGCGTTCATGCGTTATTACGACGGCACCTACATCGTGAAGTACAAGTTCTTCGAGCAGGACACCCTGCGCAGGATCGAGCGCTTCGACGAGGGAGTGGTCCTGGAGCCCGAGGGCTTCGCCGACTACATCCGCTCGGCGATCAAGGATGCCGAGATCCGAGCCCTGCCACACATGACCCGAACCCGGTTCGACGTCAATGTCGAGTCCGCTCTCACGGGGCATTTCTTCGGTCTGGAGGTGGACGAGGTACGGGCCGAAGGGCGGGTACTGCGTCAGCTTGAGATCGAGTACCACAAATCTCGTGCCTGTCACGGTGTCACTGGAGAGACGATGGAACCGGAGCTGTTCCGGCTCGGCCAGGAGGCGGATCGTCTGCTCGCGGACTGGGGAGTCCGGGCAGAACTCGGTTACTTGTCCAAGCTGTCGTTCCTCAAAGAAGTAGCCGCGGGCACCATGGCGCCCACGGCGAGCTGAGGAGCCTCGGGGTTCCCGGAGCTTTCCGGAGTGTCAGGCGACGATCCCGGTGGCCCACGGACCGCCAGGAGCCAGCTCCGCCAATGTCTTGATCAGTTGCGGTGGCTCCACGGGGTCGGAAAGACTGTCGAGCGCGTTCCAGCGCACCCATTGGTAGCCCTGGAGCTGTTGTTCCTCGCTGGACGCAAGGCCGCCCGGACTGACTTCGGGGGGCGAGCCGAGAAGGCAGACGAAGAACGCCTCCTCGCCCTCGAAGTCGACTCCGTTCCAGCGCAGTTTCCGCCGCACGACGACAAAGCGGTCACCGATCTCGGTGCCCGGCAGCCCGGTTTCCTCCCACAATTCCCTCCGGGCCGCGGCGAGTGGCTCCTCATCCGCTTTGATGCCACCTCCCGGTGGCTCCCAGATACGCCTCCCGCTCACAGGGTCGCGCCAGCGGAGAAGCAGGATGCGCTGCTGCTCGTCGACGCAGATGACACGCACCGAAGGACGGGACGATTCCATGAGTTCAGCCTAGCGCTCAGGGGCTTACCCGCGCGGGGTGCGGCTTGCCGCGTACCGGCACACGGTGGGTCCGGCAAGGAAGACGAAGAGAGAAGGGAAGAGCGACATCATGCCCAACAAACAGGCCCAGCAATGGTCGACGACCGAGCAGTTCTGGGCGGAACTCCACGAGGTGATTTTCGACGAGGCCCGGATCCGTCGCGGCGAACGGGAAGCAGCCGAGCTCACACAGCTCGTCGGCCTGGACTCGCCCGCGCGGATTCTTGACGTGTGCTGCGGACCGGGTCGCCACGCCATTCCCCTCGCCGCTCGCGGGCACCACGTAACGGGAATCGACAGCACAGAGCGTTACGTGGAGATCGCACGCGAGCGGGCCGCCGACGCGGGGGTCGAGGCCGTGTTCGTCCACACCGACGCACGCGGCTACAGCAGCACCCCCCGGGTGGACGTGGTGCTCAACCTGTGGTCGTCCTTCGGTCACTTCGCCGACCCGGAGGACAACGTGGCGGTGCTCAGGCAAGCCCATGCCTCACTCCACGACGGGGGCACCTTCGTCCTTCACCTCCGGTCGAGGGAGACGTACAACGCCCGCCAGACGCCGGAACGTTCCTGGGCGGAGCACAAGGGGGCGCTCTACCTCGAAGAACGCTATGTGGCCGACGACTGGCGGCGCGTCCGAGGCCGCTGGGTCGTGGTCGACTCCTCCGGCCGGCGCGACTTCCCGTACGAGTCATGGCTGTACTCGGGTGAGGAGCTGACAGCGATGCTCCGCACGGTCGGCTTCCGGGACATCTCCCTCCACGGTGACTTTAGCGGTGCGCCGTACGGGCAGTTCTCCAAGCACCTGGTGGTGGTCGCGCACCGTTGAACGCCACAGTGATGTGACGCCGGCGTGCGAGGTTCCGGAACCACAGGGATGCGGGACCGGGTGCACGCCCTGTTCGTGGACGAGGACTCCGCCGCCTGACTGGTGTTTCGGGCGAACGGAGCCTCGTTCCATGGACTTCGACTACACGGACTGGCCGACGCTCTGTTCAATGGCCCGGCACAGGCTGTCGCGGAAGTAGTGCAGCCCCACCTCGTTGCGCCCGAAGAGCAGTTTCTGCGGTGCGGACGTCAGCCCCCGCTGGATCGACTCGGCCGCTGCCACGTCCTCGGAGAGCACCTTGGTGAACAGCGCGATGTTCTGCCGTAGCGTCTCAGGCCTGAGCAGGCCGTCCTGCCCGGCGATGTGGAGCACCCGGATCTCGCTCGTGTCAGGGGTCAGCGGGCTGATCCGCAGAGTCGTGACATGTCGCTTCTCCACGAAGACGAACGTGCTGGGGAAGACGAAGTACACCACCGTCACGAGTGGGCGGAGCACCCGAAGGCCGGCGGGGGTGTCACGCACTTCGCGGATCTCCCGCTTCGGCGCCACGATCCTCGCGTGTTCGCCGAGTTGGTCGAACAGGGCCACCTCGGGGACGAACACGTACTTCTTCATGTCCGGATGCAGGCTTCGGAAGTGGTAGACCTCCAAGAAGCCTTCCACCCCCAGCTTCCAGTTGAAGCGGCCGGTCAGGCGGTCCTCGCTCCAGATGGTGTCGTCCTCGAACCGATACCCGTCGAAGTCCTCGCCCAGCGGGTCCAGGTGAGCGGCGAGTCCCCTCCGCTCGCCATCGGCTGCGCCTGCCCAGATGAAGCCGTACTTCTCCTGCACTGGCACGGAGAAGAGATCGCGCCCCGCAAGGGCGGAAGGCGAGAAACAGCGTGCCTGGTCCGGCACATGGGCCAAGGCGCCCTCGTCGTCATAACGCCAGGCGTGGTTGCGGCAACTGAACCCGTTGACGCTGGTGCCCTGTTCGGACTCCACCAGCCTCGCACCCCTGTGGCGGCAGACATTGAGGAAGGCGCGTACGTCTCCCTTGCGGGTCCGAACGGCGAACACAGGGCGGCCATGGACCTCATCCGTACGGAAGTCGCCGGCTTTGGCCAGTTGGGAGGAGTGAGCCAGCAGCACCGGTCGCTCGAGGAACACCGACCGAAGCTCCTGCTCCAGGCGCACGGTCCCCAGGTAGTCGTCGGTCCCGACCGACCGCTCCGCCGCCGCGGTGTCGGTGGTGCCGTTCGCTATGTGGGCCAGGATGCGGTCGATCAGTTCCTGCTGTGTGGAGGGCTTCACTGTTCCCTCCCCCCCAGGCTCCGGTACTCGCGCATCTTGGCCTCGCGCTTGAGGGGGTCATCGGTGAATCGCTGAACGCCGAGATTGGTCCCCCGACTCGCGTAGACCCGGTTGAGGTAGACGAGGATCGGCATGTCCTCCAGCCGGACCTCGTCCTCGCCCAGCCATGCGTCGTCCACCGAACACTCCGTCATCCGGCCCAGAACGACCTGGTGCGACGGTGGCACGTCGAGCCCCAGTTCATGTCGGCCGAGATTGCCGACCAGAGTGCACGCCATGGAGATCGGGCAGCTCGGCAGGTACGGCAGGCCGCTCTCCGGGAGCCGGTCCACCACCAGCCCTGCCTTCTCCAGTTTCTCCGGTTCCTTGCGCCACGAACGTGTGCCCGTGTAGTCGGCTGCCTCCAGACCGTCCTGAAGCGGCAGGTTCACGACGAACGCGCCCGTGCGCCGGATGTTCTTGTAGGTGTGGCGACGTGGCTTGATACCCACGGCGAGAATGGGCGGGTCGAGGCAGACCACACCGACTGCCGACATCGCCGAGACGTCGACCACTCCGTCTTCGCTCTCGGTGCTCAGCAGGACGACCGGGGACGGCACGTAGAAGGCGTTGGGCGCGATCGAGGTGCGTCTCGACTCGCCGGCCGGGTCCTGTGTCCGGTTCTGCTCAGCGGAGGGTGCCACAGTTCTTCACCACCTTGAGAACACCTTGTGCGTACTGGTCGAGCAGGTCGTCGCACGGTTCGTGCAGATACGGGGCCGGAAAGCTCAGACACGCCTCGTAGTACGCCTCGGCGCCCGGCAGTTCACCCTGCTGGTAAAGAGGCCGGTCGACCCCGGGTCGGTAGTACGACGGCTCCAGGTGACGAGAGGTGAACATGTTCAGTCGATGCAGCGGGCGGTTCGACGGACGGTCCACCGCCAGGCCCTCTGCCTGGAGCGCCGCGATGAACCGGTCCAGTGGAAGACCCCCGAGCTCGTCTGCGTCGTACAGGGCCTTGTACCCGTACCAGCCACCGCGCGTGACATCGGCAGCCGTGGTCGGCGGGCGAAGCCCCGGAATCCCTTCGAGCCGATGGCTCAGACCCTCAAGGACCGAGGCCTTGACCGCGATCCGCTCGTCGAGGTCACGGTACTGCTCGGTGCAGACGACAGCGGTCAGTGGGCTGAGGTGGTAGTTGGCCCCGTAACCCACCGCGCTGTCCTGGGGCGGGAGCACCATCTGCGCACGTTCGTGGCAGTGCCCCAGCATCAGCGCGCGCTGGTACACCTCTTGTGCGGAGGTCATCATCACTCCGCCGGTACCGCCGGAAACCATCTTGCGGGCACCGAGGCTGAAGATGGCCGCGTCCGAGAAGGCTCCGACGCGTTTGCCCCTGTACCGGGCCCCATGGGCGTGCGAACCGTCCTCGATGACGCGCAAGCCGTAGCGGGCCGCCAACTCGGTGAGCCCGTCGAGGTCGACCGGATGCCCCCACATGTGCGTGACCACCACGGCCTTGGTCCGCCCGGTGATCCGACGCGCCGCGTCAGCAAGGTCGACATTCCCGGTGATCGGGTCCACGTCGCACAGTACGGGCACAGCGCTGAGCAGGAACAGCGGGGCGACCGTGGCGTGGAAACTGTAGCTCGGCACGATAACCTCGTCACCGGGTTCGATGCCGACGGCGTAGAACGCCATGTGGAGGGCGGCGGTTCCGCTGGCGGCACCCAGGACGTACGGTACGTCGTGGTAGTCCGCCACCACTTCCTCGAACTCGGCCATATGAGGGCCGAGCGCGTAGTCCGAAAGGCAAGCCGCGTCGAGCAAGACGTCGATCTGCCGCCGCGCCGGGCGGGACAAGTGGGGCCACGGTGCTGGCAGCGGTGTGGTGACGGCAGGAGCGCCGCCGTCAATGGCGAGCTGGGTCATGTCACAGTTCTCCGGCGAGTTGCTTACTCTGACGAGGCGGTTCGGGCTCACTCCCGACGTGCGACGTGAGCAAGTCACGGTCGCGGGAGCCTTCGCGGTAGATGGACAGACCCTTGCAGCCCAGTCTCCAAGCCTCGAAGAAGGCGTGGGACACGTCCGCGACCCCACTGGCGCGTGGCAGGTTGACCGTCTTGGACACCGCGTTGTCCGTGTACTGCTGCCATCGGGCGACGGTCCGTACATGCCATGCCGCCGGGATCTCGTGGGCGTATCGGTAGGGAGCCATGACGTGCGCCGGAAGGGGAAGCTCATCGAGGGGCTTGTTCCGGAGCAGTCTCAGAGCGTCGTCCCGTTCGAGTCCGGCATGCCGCCGCAGCTCGCCCACGAGGTCCTCGTCGGCGTAGACGATGCCGTCCGCCCTGATGACGTCCTTGTTCCACACCGGAGCGAACCTCGGCTCGATACCGCTGGAGCAGCCGGCGACCATCGAGATCGTCCCGGTGGGCGCGATGGTGGTGATGGCACAGTTCCGAGCCGGCGTACGACGTCCGCTGTACGGCCAGTTGGGGTAGGCGCCCCGCTCCTGGGCCAATCGCTCACTGGTGCTCCACGCGGCGTCCCGGATCACGCTCCCCAGACGATCGATCAGCCCCATGGCTGCCTCCGAGTCGTAGGGGATGCCGAGCGCGATGAGCAGGTCCGCGTAGCCCATGACGCCGAGTCCGAGGCGCCGGTTGGCCCGCGCCATGTCGGTGATGCGAGGCTCGGGGTACTGGGAGGCGTCGATGGCGTTGTCGAGCAGACGCACGGAGTCCCCGACGGTGTCACGCAGCAAGTCCCAGTCGAGATCGGACCGGTTCGGGAGCAGGAAAGCCGCGAGGTTGAGCGAACCCAGATTGCTCGCCTCGTACGGGTAGAGGGTCTGCTCGCCGCAGGGATTGGTGGTACGGATCGGTCCGAGGTGGTCCAGAAGGGGATTGGACCGGTTCATGGTGTCCACGAAGAGCACCCCGGGATCACCGGTCCGCCAGGCGTTCTCACAGATGCGCCGCCAGATGTCGACGGCGGCGATCCGTCCAGGGGCTCGTCCGGAGACCGGACTGACGAGTTCGATCTGGGTCTGCGACTCCACCGCCCTCATGAAGGCGTCGTCGATTGCCACGGAGATGTTGAAGGTGTGCAGTTGGCCGACGTCCCGCTTGGTGTCGACGAACTCCATGATGTCCGGATGGCGCACGGACAGAGAGGCCAGATTGGCGCCCCTCATCTTGCCGCCCTGCGCGACCACCGTGGTCTCCGCATCGAACAGACGCAGCCACGACACCGGGCCGCTCGCCCCGCCCGCCTCCGCGGTGCTGATCGGCGCGCCTCGCTCGCGTAAAGGACTGAGGTCGAATCCGGTACCGCCTCCGCTACGGTGGCAGGCGGCCGCGCTCTTGAGCGTGTCGAAGACACTCCCGAAGTCGTCGCTGAGTGGCAGGACGAAGCACGAGGCCAACTGGCCCTGCGGGGTACCGCTGTTGTTGAGGATGCGGCCCGACGGCCAGAACCGGTTCTCCTCCATGAGAGCCCGGAAACGCGCCGACCAGCGCCGCACTTGCTGGTCTCCGGCCCCGTACTGGCGCTCCACTTCGCCGAGTACGCGGGAAACCCGGTCCAGGAGTTCCTCGGTGGACTCGATCCATTGGTCCTGGCGGCGGGCGAGTTTCGCTCTCAGTACCTCGGAGTTCACGACACTGTCCTCACGGGCGCCTCGGGCGCCGACGGGGACTCCGCGTTCCCCAGCAGCGCACGGACCTTCTCGTGTTCGAGCAGGACGCGGAGCCCTTCCGCCACGGTCTCCGACTGGGGCCGACCGTCTACCTCAAGCACGTGCCAGCCCCATCGCTTCGCGGCGGTCCGGTACTCAGCCGCCAGCGCGCTCTGGAAGGAGAGATACGACTCGCGCCCGGGGCGACCGGCGAACTCCAGGTCCTCACCCGCACCCAGACGGCCGTTCTGGGCCATGCGCCACTCGTACGACAAGTGCGGGTCGGCGGCCAGCAGGAAACCCATGTCAGGTTGGAGGTACGGATCGGAGAAGACGCCCGTGACGTGCTCCGCCAGTCTGTGCAGCGTCTCCGACGGCACCTCTCCGTCCGGCATCTGCTGGGCGAGACGAAGACACTTGAGGACGTTCTTGAGACCGAAGCCGTCGTTCAGTGCCACGCCGCCGCGGGCGACGACCGGGGCGGTCACAGCGGTCTGCAGCAGGTAGTGGCCGGCCAGCTCGACCAGTGCGGAGGTGATCACACCGGACTGACGTGCCTGCCCTTGGGCCTCCCCGATACGGCGCGGAAGGTCCGACGCGCCGAAATCGGAGAAGAGCTGGGGCACGAGTTCGTCGATGGGCTGCTCGTCGATGGTGCGCCCCGCGTAGAAGAGCCGCCAGCCCTCCACGCCGAGTTGTTCGACGCTTGTCCGCGGGAATCCAGCCGGAAGGGTGGCGACGGCACCGGCCCACGTGACATCCGCGACCTCCAGGCCGCGAGCGCTCAGTTCCTTCCGGAAGGCCTTGGCGAGTGTTGTCTTGCCCGCTCCGTCGATTCCCATCAATGCGAGAGATATACCTGCCAACAGAGTCACCTGCGTCCACGAGTGAGAGTCAAGTCTGGGTGTGTGTCAGAGCTGCGCCGCGCACCACCGCGGTCAGCGGGAAACGTCGTCCGGGAGGCCCATGGCCGCCAGTTGGTGGAAGTGGTCGCGCACGTCGTCCGGGAGGTCCAGTTCGCTGATGGCCGCCGTGGCCTGAGCGACCATGCGCCGGGCCAGGCTCTCCGTCCATTCGCGGCCACCCGTGGCAGTGATCAGTTCGGACGCCCGCTCGACCTGCCAGTCGGCCAGCTCGCCCTCCTGGCCGAAGAGCTTGCGCAGATCATCGCCGCGGGTCTCGTCATTGAGCGCGACGGCGATCGGCAGGGTGCCCTTGCGTGCCTTGATGTCGAATCCACGAGGCCGACCACCCGTCTGATCGGGGGTGCCCCAGATGCCCAACATGTCGTCGCGGGCCTGGAACGCGACCCCGACGCACTGCCCGAAGTCGGCCAGCGTGTCGACGGTCCTGTCGTCGGCACCCACGAGGACGGCTCCGATCGACGTGGCGCACCGCATGAGCGAGGCCGTCTTCGACTGGGTCATCGTCATGGACTCGGCGACGGTGTAGTCGAAGCGCCGCTCGAACGTCATGTCCAGGGTCTGGCCCGCCAGCATCCGTGCCGACGTGTCCATAGCCAGATCCAGCGCCTTGAACCGCATCGGCGAATCGCTTTCCAGCAGTACCTGCTGAGCGAGTGTCAGCAGCGCTGTGCCTGCGCAGATCGCCTGTCCCTCACCGAACACGACCCATGCGGTTTCACGCTGACGCCGGAAGCGGTCACGGTCCATCACATCGTCGATCAGGAAGGCCCAATTGTTCAGGAACTCCACGGCCAGAGCGCCGGAGACCGCACCCCGGAACTCGCCCCCACCTGCCTGTGCCGACAGGAAGGCAAGTGCCGGCCTGACGGATTTGCTGCCGCGCCGCTGCACCGGCCGCCCATCGGCGTCCCGCCAACCCATGTGGTAGTCGACAACTCGCCTGATCTCCGGCGAGAGCCGGGAAAGGGCATCGGTCATGGCGGGTGTCACGAGTGTCCGGGCCTCGCCCAGGATTTCAGGAAGATTCATTTTTCATCACCTATGCATCATCTGCAGGGAAAATTCTACGAAGCAGGCTTACATCAGCTGACTCAGTTCAGCGTCGATGCAAGACCGCTCCCAGTCCTCACGGTTGCGTATGTATCGTGGGTTCGCCGCGACGATCGACGTCGTGCTCGCGTTGCCCGATGAGAAGAGCCAGCGAACCGTTCCGGTGACGGGAGGAGCGCAGGCGGCGATGAATGCCTGACAGGCGCTCCGTAGCTCCCCGTACCAGCGCCCTTCCAGTGCCTCACGCACCCACAATTGCTCGACATGCAGCTTTTCGCGGATGAGTTCGGCATCGAGAGTAGCTGTTTCCAGATGGCGATGAGAGCGCAGGAGAAGCCAGGCCGCAGGCGCTTCGCGGACTTCCATTACCTTCGTTCCGCAGGCGAGGTGTTCAAGGCCGGTGCTGCGTCCCAGTCCATGCCGACCGACTCGTTGATTCAACGTGGAGACGATGGAAGTGAGGGGCAACTTCTCATCGTTCACGGCCACGGGGAGGCCACCCTGGAAGGAGATGTCGATGAATTCTTCCCGAGCTTTCCCGGACGGGGCGGTCCAGCGATATAGATGCTCTGGCACCACGTGGGACTCGGGGTCGTCAAGCGTGCCTGACTCGAATTCGCGGCACCAGAGATTGGAGTCGCCGCTGACGGTGCGCTCAGCCACCTCACCCACATCAAGGTGTTGCAACTCCCTCATCTTGCATTCTCGGTCGACCGGATTCAGGTCGTACGGGCTTCCGTAGCGTCCTGAGAAACCGAGTAGCTCGAGGGCGCCGTTCAGTCGCCGCAGACTGTTCTGTGATCGATTGGCGGTGTGCAGTATCGTCACCGCGCCGATGTCACGGGCGGTTTCGACAGCGATCTTGGCGATCAGCGGGCGACTGAGTGACGAGCTGACTGGATGCGTGTCCAAATAGACCGCGTGCGCGGCGATGGCCGGAGCCACATACTCGCTCGCGAAGGCTGTCCGCGCATCGACCACATGGAGCTGGACACCGAGTCTGTCCGCGATCAGGGCGGCGGCGGCCGCGGTCTCATCGCCTCCCAGATCCACGTTCAGTGCATGAACCTGAGTCGCACCCGCCTGCTTCAACCGGTACAGCAGGTAGGTGCTGTCCAGTCCTCCACTGAAGAGTGCCACCACTGGCCGACCGAGGTCCACGCCTCCTTTCGTGATGTCCGTGAACGAGCGAATAAGTTGATTCTTCCGCAATGCGTATTCCTCGCCGAACAGGCACGCTTGACGTGCAGGAAAAGTCGCGGCCGACGAGGAAGGCAGCCCAGGAGAAACGAGGGTTCATTTCGCCGTTCGACTCGTCGGGCAATGAGTCGTCGTAGGTCACAGATAGGACTGGAGCGAGCCCCGACGACGGATATCGAGCGTGGCGCAGTGGAATGATCCGCCGAACGAGTTGAAGTGACGGAAACTGCAGGGGATCGGCGTGAAGCCGAACTGCTTCATCGCCTTGATCATCGGCTCGTCCTCGCGCTCGACGATGACTCGCTGCTCATCCAGCATGAGAATGTTCATGTTGAGCCACTTGCTGGTCATGTAGAGAGGGTGCGAGTCGGGTATGACCGGCTTGGGGGCACGCAACACGTCCCACCGCTTGAACAGGTCCGGCACCTCGGTCACGCGTTCGGGATGGATAAGCAGTTTTCCCGGAGCCAGCGGCACCAGGGTGGCATCGATGTGCATGGGGTGCCGGTCGTTGAACTCCAGGACGTGGATCTGATACTCGTCGCCCAGGTGTCGCCTCAGCCACTCGATGCCAAAGTCATTGGTGACGTTGCTGCGTTGGGCGATGATGTCACGGCCCAGGCGAGTGAAGTCCGCGGCGTCGAAGGTCGGCTCGAACTCGGTCACCACCAGCCGTGTCGGTCCGTCCTGACCCGGGTCTGTCCACTCCAGGTCGAACTGGTCATCCGTGAGTTCGGGCTTGGGGCCGGCGCTCCATCTGGCTCCGGAGCGGAAATACTCCTTGAGAAGGGGTCTGTAGGCAAGAGACTCGTAGTAGCGCGACCGCCAGGCCATCGGGCACTCGATGATCTCGTTGCCCACCACCAGCAGGGCGTCACGCGGCATGGCCGCATACAGGCCAGTGCTGGCCCAATCCAGGGTGCTGTACGTCTGGTTCTGCGGAATCGGCTGAGGGCGGCGTACGGTCACGCCCTCGCCTTTCAGGATCCGGACGAATTCCTCGAGTTCCCTACGCGCCGCCTCTACCAGGTGAGGTGGGAACGGGCGGCCCGCCTGCCGGCGGAAGGTCTCGTGCTGATTCGACGGCAGGACCGGTGGCAGGGACATGTGCCAAGTAGGGAAATGGGCCCCGTCGACGATTCCGACGATAACCTCCTCCAGCGGATCCCACTCGGTGAAGGAACTTACGGAGCTGGAGCGCTGAATTTGGGCAGCTTGATGCAGAGAATGGGGTGTCAAGATTCGAGATCCTTGCAGTCTTTTCTGGCGCGGCACTAAGCCTGCTCGCCGATGCCGGCAGCCGCTGTGCCCTGGGAAACTTTTGCCTCAGGATTCAGGAACGCCAGATTCAGGACTGTGTGACATCCAGCGGTTGATCCTCGTCCCCGAGGAAGAAGTGGAGTGCGTCATGCTCATCGGGGTGAAGGTGGTCACCCAGGCTCGGGTGGGGACGCACGGAGTCGTAGGACATAAGCCGTCGACGGATTTCGCCACGCGAGTGTGCGCTTCTGAAAAGGGGTTTGTCGAAGGAAGAACGCGCCTGCACTATCAGGGTGAAATGCGAACCGACGTTACGGCTGCGTCTTCTCTTGTGTCGCGGGGAACTGAAGTTAATAAAGAGTTCAGTGCGGTCCAGTCGCAGCCTCCAGTCCTGCTGCCCTGGCCTCGGAAACTCTGCGGAATTTCCATCCAATTCGTTCTGTTCCACGACAGATCGCACGATATTACGGGCGAGTTGGTAATCGTCCTCTAGTGTCGCTTCTCCCGACTGTGGGACAAAGATGACACCTACGGCGTCGGGTGCTTCCTCGAAGCGCCGGCACAACTCCTTGAGCAGGGAGACAATGGAACTCAAGGTCTCTTCTTCAGTCAGTCCGAAGAATATTTCCTGCCGCACGAAAGGGGCGGATGAGAATATGCAAGGAAATTCCGGACTATCCACGATGGAGCTGAAGTCGTGGGCGAGTTCATGCAAATCGCCCCGGGATGACGCATCCCCCCTGCGGAGCTGCTTGAGGCCATACAACATCATTCCCCCCGTGCCCATTCAAATGCATTGCATTGCAACGTCGCGGCGGTCAATCCGCTACATCCTGCATACCCAACCAGCCCTGCTCCGGGTGCGTCAAGGTTCGGCAATCGCGGTGCCGGACTTCCCAGAGAAGAGATGATCAAGGCGTAGATGAGCAGATCTTGCACTTCTTCCCGTTCTTTGTCTTTGGTCTGATTTGACGCCTATTGGGCTCGGCGGTGGACGTGCACATTTTTGTGCCGCGAGTTCCACCGGCTGGTAAAAAATGCGGAGATGAAATGTCAGGCGCTACACTGAGACCGTCGCATCGGCGGTGGGAAGGGGGAGACGGCGGACTGCTTTGATCCGCGACGACTCGAAATTCCACGCCTCACCGGCCACTCGGCGCCTCGACGACCTTGGCGGACGTCTCCCTGTTCGGCTCCAGGACGGTCAGGTACGAGTTCCTCGGCGGTGATCCCTTGCGTCCGGTCGCCGTTGGCGCCTATGAGCAGGGGCACCCGGCTCCCCGCGCCGGACGCGGCTCGTGTCCCTCGGTGGCCAGGAGCCGGTCCGACTCCCCGACGGTGCGTCGCAGACGCTCGACCCGCGCACCGGGCGTACCCCACGGCAGTCCGGCCTTGTTGTGCTTTGCCTGGGCGTACCCCGTGCCGAGCCCAGCTCCAGTGCATGGCCGGATGGTCCGGCGGGACCAGCGTCACGTCGTAACGGAGCTGCTCGGGCACTGCGGCACGTCGCGCGCCGCGCCTCCTCGGCTGGCGTGGGGCTGAGCAGATTGACTCCGAAGCGAGGCGGGCGCGGCGTGAACTCTCCTCACTTCAACGGGAATTGAGTCGACGCTCCGTCGAGTACGTCACCGGTCCGTGAATGTCGCCAGCACACGTACACGCCCACCACCACCACCGCTGCCGGCGAGCGTGCGGGCAGGGCGTCGCGACGCCGCCGAGGCCCCTCAGGAACGACCCCGGCGGCGCTCGCTCACCGGTCCGCTCACTCGTGGGCGATGGCCGCCAGCACGTTCATCCGGGACGCGCGCAGCGCGGGCAGCAGGGCCGCCACGACGCCCACCACGGCCGAGCCGATCACCACGGCGATGACCGTGCCCCACGGGATCGCCAGCGCCTTCATGCCCTGCAGTGCCAGCACCTGCTGCACACACACCCCCCAGACCAGGCCCAGCGCGAGGCCGAGCACGGCGCCGAACACGGCGATCACCACCGACTCCAGCCGGATCATCCGCCGGAGCTGTCGCCGGGCCAGCCCGATGGCGCGCAGCAATCCGATCTCCCGGGTGCGTTCGACCACCGACAGGGCGAGGGTGTTGACCACGCCGAGCACGGCGATCACGATCGCCAGGCCGAGCAACGCGTAGACCAGATAGAGGAGTACGGCGATCTGGCCACGCACCAGTTCCTTGTAGTCGGCCTGGTCGCGGACCTGTACCTGCGGATAGGTGTCCAGTGTCCGCTCCAGGTTCGCACGCAGTTCGTCGGCGCGGACACCGGAGCCGGCGTTGACGTACAGCGCCGAGTCCTGGCCGTCGGGCACGTACTTCTCGATGGTGCCCATCCCGAAGTACAGACCGCCCTGCATGCCGAAGCCGTCGGCGGTGTCCTGGTCGGTGAGCGCGGCCACCGTCAGTTCGGCGTCCCTCCCGGCCGGGAACCGCACCGGGATCGTGCTGCCGACCGTGACGCCGTGGTCCCGCGCGAACTCGACGTCCATGGCGATGGATCCGTCGGCCAGCGCGGCGGCGCTGTCGCCCTGGGCGTAGGTGACGTTGGCGACGTCGTCGAGCCGGGAGTCGTAGGCCGAGGCGGTCGTCTCGATCCGCTTGCCGTCGGGCAGTTCCACCGCGACCGGGGTGAAGCGCTGCCGTACGACGAGGCCGGTGCCGTCCGTGGCGCGAACCTTGTCGGTGACCTCCTGGGGGAACGGCATGAAGTTCTGGTTCTGGACGACGAAGTCGGCACCCAGGGTCTTGTCGATCTCGTTGTCGAACGACTTGGTCATCGAGGCGCTCGCCACGGACATCCCGCCGACCAGCGCGATTCCCACCATCAGCGCGGCGGCGGTGGCCCCGGTCCGGCGCGGGTTGCGCAGGGCGTTGCGCTGACTCATCCGGCCGACGGGGCCGAACAGCGCGGGGAACGCACCGCCGAGCACGCGGATCACCGGCCGAACGAGGAGAGGGCCCGCGACGACGGTCGCGATGAGGGTGAGGACCACACCGAGGCCGAGCAGCGTGGCCGCCGACCCCGTGTCCGAGGCCACCACACATCCCACCAGCGCGGCGGTCCCGGCCGCCCCGACGACCGCGCCGACCACCGCGCGCACCTTGAGCGGCCGCCCCACCCCGGCGATCTCGGCGTCCGAGAGCGCCGCCATCGGCGACACCGCCGCCGCCCGGCGGGCGGGCAGAAAGGCGGCCACGAAGGTGACGCCCAGACCGACGACGTACGCCGCGATCGGCGTCCCCGCGCCGATCACCATCTCGGTCGACTTCAGGTTCATGCCGAGCACGCCCATGAGTTCCAGCAGCCCGAAGGCCAGCCCGATGCCCACGGCGAGGCCGAGCGTCGACCCGACCAGACCGAGCAGCGCCGCCTCGGTGAGGACCGACCGCCGCACCTGCCGCCGGTCGGCGCCGAGCGCGCGCAACAGGCCCAGTTCGCGGGTGCGTTGGGCGATCAGCATGGAGAAGGTGTTGACGATGAGGAAGATCCCGACGAGCGTCGCGATACCGGCGAAGCCGAGCATCACGTACTTGACCACGTCGAGGAAGCCGCCGAGCGAGGCCGCCGCCGACTCGGCCTGCTCGTCGGCGGTCTGGTAGTCGTAGGCGCGGGTCCCCAAATCGTCGGCGATCCGCTGCTTGAGCTGTGCGTCGCTCAGGCCGGGCGCGGCGGTGACCGAGATGCTCGTGGCGGCGTCGGGGTCGCCCAGGAGCCTCGTCTGCGCGGTGGGGGTGTCGAGGAAGAGCAGCGCGGCGCCGGGGTTGGTGGTGGTGAAGGTGGCGATGCCGACGATCTCCACCTTGAAGGAGCCCGGCCGGGCGAGCACCGTCAGGGTGTCGCCGATGCTCACGCCCTTGTTCTCGGCGGTGTCCGCGTCGAGAAGCGCCTGGCCGGAGCCCTCCGGCACGTGACCGCTGGTCAGCTTCACCGGGCTGCGGTCGGTGAGGTACCAGTTGGTGGCGGTGGTGGGGGCACCCGTCGTCGGACCCACCGACTCGTTCCGGCTGTCGACGACCGTGATGTTCTCCACGGACGCGTCCACATGGGCGTCCGCGACACCGTCGATCTCCGCGACGCGCTGGGCCAGGGACGCGGGCACGGTTTCGACCGCCCCGGTCGGCAACTGCCCCTCCAGGTCGTCGTCCCTCGGTCCCACGGTGACATCGGCCGAGGTGGAGGCGAAGAGCCGGTCGAAGGTGCGGGCCACCGTGTCCGAGAAGATCAGACTGCCCGCGACGAACGCCACGGACAGGACGACCGCCAGCGCCGACAGCACCAGCCGCCCCTTGTGCGCGAGGAAACTCCGCAGGGTCGCCTTGAGCACGGTCTCAGTCCTTGTCGAGGTCGGCGGGCCCGGCTGTCCGTACGTCGGGGTCATTCGTCCGTACGTCGGGCCCGGCTGTCCGTACGCGGGGGCCGGCCGCGGGGACGTCACCGGCCGCGCCCTCCCCGTCGAAGGTCGCCCGGATCGTGTCGAAGCGCTTCATGCGCTCCAGCACGGCGTCGGCCGTGGGGCGTTCCATGCGGTCCACGATCCGTCCGTCGGCCAGGAAGAGCACCAGGTCGGAGTGGGCCGCGGCGCCGGGGTCGTGGGTGACCATGACGACTGTCTGGCCCAACTGATCGACGGCCTCCCGGAGGAAGCCCAGGACTTCGAGCCCGGCCCGGGAGTCGAGGTTGCCGGTCGGCTCGTCGGCGAAGATCAGCTCGGGGCGGGAGGCGAGTGCGCGGGCGCAGGCGACACGCTGCTGCTGGCCGCCGGAGAGCTGGGAGGGCCGGTGCCTCAGCCGGTCGCGCAGTCCGAGCGTGTCGATGACCTGGTTCAGCCACTTCTCGTCGGGCTTCTTGCCCGCGATGTCCATCGGCAGAGTGATGTTCTCGGCCGCGTTCAGGGTGGGAACCAGGTTGAAGGACTGGAACATGAAGCCGATCCGGTCCCTGCGCAGCCTGGTCAGATCGCGCTCCCTGAGCCCGGTGATCTCGGTGTCCCCGAGCCAGACCTGGCCGGCAGACACCGTGTCGAGCCCCGCCAGACAGTGCATCAACGTGGACTTGCCCGAGCCCGAGGGGCCCATGACGGCGGTGAAGCGGCCGCGCGCGATGTCCACGTCGACCGAGTCGAGGGCGAGCACCGTCGTCTCGCCCGAGCCGTACGCCTTGGTCAGGCCCCGGGCGCGGGCGGCGACGCCGTCGGCTTCCGCGTGGCCCGGGGTGTGCTCAGCGGCAGCAGTGGACAAAACGGCCTCCAGGTTCGAACCAGTTCGAATTCCGGGCGTTCTCGCGCGATCCTAGTGTGATCCAGCACACACCCGAAATCCCCCCGAGGTCCGAGGCCGTCTCCGCCGCAGGTCGGGTTCCCGATATCGATGTAAGGGGCACGCGTTTCCTGCCCCCTCAAGGGGTGGTACGAGAAGAAGGCGCCCTTGCCGCTGCTAGCACTCCGGCGCTAGCGTCGACTCATGGCCAAGACCCAGCTGAACGTACGGGTGGACGAGGGCACGGCCCGGGCCGCCCGGGAACGAGCCCTGGAGCGCGGGATGAGTGTGAACCGGTACATCGAGGAACTGGTCAGGCAGGACACCGGCGAAGCGGGCCACACCTTCGTCGAGTCGGCCGCCGACTTCATGAGGCAGTACGAGGCGGTCTTCGCCGAGGAGTTCGGCGCCGATCTCGAAGGCCGCCGCGAGGGACGTCACTGAGACCTTGAGTCAGCTCAGAATCGACCTCGCCTGGCTCCTGATGGTCGCCGAACGGAAGACGCCCGGAGATCCCCAGGTCACCGACTGGGGAGCCCTTGTCGCGGCCGTCGCCCGCCATGAGGCCGAGATATTCGGCGTCCCCGTCTACGACTCCCCGCAGGCCCGGGCCGCGTCCCTGCTTCACCTCCTCATGCATGTCCCGGCCCTGGAGCGCTCCAACGCGCTCTTCGCCTCAGCCGTCGCCTACGGCTACCTCGTAGCCAGCGGCGTCAAGGTCGTCACCACCGCCGAGCAGGTGCGCGAACTGGCCAAACTGGTCAAGAGCGGGGAGGCCGACGTGCACGACATCACCCGGGAGCTGCGCCAGTGGAGCCTGTGAACCAGCCGTCGTCCAGGTGGGGCCCTTAGTTCCCGGCGTCTCCCGGTCCGGGACGCAGGGCACGGCCCACCACGCAGTAGGAAGTGGGCAGGCGGGGCCCCGTCTCGGGCATCAGCAGCTCCCGGACCTCCTCGACCTCGAACCCGGCGGCCCGGATCGCGCCCACCGGATCGCGGGACACGTGGCAGCCCCCGAACAGCAGCGGCCACACCGTACGGTCCAGGGCCCGCTGGGCCGTCCGCATGGCGCTGCCGCCGCCCCGGCCGTGCTCGAAGAACCGCAGCTCACCGCCGGGACGCAGCACCCGCCGCACCTCGCTCAGCGCCCGCCCGACATCCCGCACGCTGCACAGCACCAACGACACGACGGCGGCGTCGAACGCCTCGCTCTTGACCGGCAGCGCCTCCGCCGCGCCGGGCACCACGTCCACGGGCACCTCGGCGCGCAGGGCGGAATCCCGCGCCAACTGCCGCAGGGAACGCTCCGGTTCGATCGCCACCACCTCCGCGACCGTGCTCGGGTAGCGCGCGAAGTTCAGGCCGTTGCCGGCGCCGACCTCGATGACCCGCCCGGAGAGCCCGGCGAGCAGTTCGTCGCGCACGGGCCCGATCCTCGGCTCCGCCGACACGCTCAGCTTGGCGTAGAACCGGGCGAAGACGGGGTGGTGCACGGCGTCCTTGGCGGCACGGGCCATGAGGACCTCCCGAGGAGGGCGGCAGATACCGCGATTGTCCCCCCGGAAGCACCGGCTCACCCGTCGCACGGCCGTGGGGAACGGCTGTGCGACGGGTGAGCTGTGAAGGCGCCGGGCCCGGTGCCGGATCAGGCGATGAAGGCCCGGACCTGCTCGTAGATGCGCTCGTCGTTGTTCATCTCGTTGTGCGCGACACAGCCGACCTCGACGTTCGTCGCGCCGCTGAGGATCGCGGAGGTGTCCGGGGTGAGCGCGTCGTCGCAGTTCGACCAGTAGCTGGCGTACGACACGCTGCCCGGTGTCTCGTCACCGGAGTTGAGCGCGGTCAGGAACGAGCTGCCGGTGTACATCTCGGAACAGGAGGTGTAGAGCCACCGGCACCAACCGGCGACAGTCGTCCCGTGGTTCACCCCGGCCGTCGAGACGAAGTCGTCCACGTACGACGTCCCGCCGAGGTTCTTGAGGTAGTAACGCGAGCTCAGCGCCCCCATCGAGTGGACGACCACGTCGACCTTCGACGCGCCCGTCGCGGCGCGCACGCTGTCGATCTTGGTCTTGAGCTGGGCCGCCGTCGTGGCGTTGGACTGGCCCCAGTCGTAGGACCAGGAGTACAGCTCCGAGGACGAGTAGCCGTCCGCCTTGAAGTACGCGATCCAGTCGTTCCAAGTGCTGGAGGAACTGCTCAGACCGTGGACGAACACGACGGGGTTGCGGGTCGCGGCCTGAGCGGAGGTCGCGGAGAAGGAGAGCGACAGAAGGAGCGTGGTGGCCACGGTCGCGAGGGCCGTGGCGGTACGGCGCATGCGGCGATGCATGGAGCCTCCTGATACGGGTGGGGTTGCCAGGAGTGTCAGGGCGGGTCTACGCGCGCCGCATCGGTGAAATCGCCGGTCTTTACTGGCCGGTTAACCCGCCAGTAACGTGATGGGCGTGGTGACTCCGGTGAACCCCCCACAACTTCCGCATCGCTCGCCACCGCCCCCCATGAACGTGTGGTCGAGCCCGAACACAGCGTCGGCCGCCGCGCCCACGCCGTCCGAAGGCGTGCGCGTACGCCTGCTGCACGCCGCCCACGGCGACCCACGGGCCGCCGCGGAACTCGCCGCCGCCCTGACCCCACGCCAGCTCAGCGGCCTCGACCCGCTCCCCGCCGACCCCCTGGCACTGGCCCCCGCACTCCTGCGGGCCCACCGCCGGGACGTACGGGCCCTGCCCGACGACGCCCGGTTCCTGCTGCTCCTCGCCGCCGCCGACCAGCACCCGGTCGAGACCCGTGCCTACGCGCGGGCCGTCACGGCGGCCCGGCTCGACACCCGCCCCCTCGACACGGCGGAGGCGGCCGGCCTCGCACACACCACGGCCCAGGGCATCGTCTTCCGCGACCCCTGGACACGGATCGCCGTGTACGAGTCCGCCTCCACGGCCGACCGGCGCGAGGCCCACCGCCTCCTCGCCGCCGTCCTGAGCGGCGAGGGCGAGAGACCCGGCCGCTCCTGGCACCGGGCCGCCGCCGCCCTCGGACCCAGCCGCCGCCTCGCCGCCGAACTCCGTCTCGCGGCACGGGTGGCACGTGCCATCGGCGATCCCGCCCTCGCCTCCGCCCTCGCCGAACGCGCCGCCGCGCTCACCCCCGAACCGGCCGAACGCAGGCCCCTGCTCGCCCACGCAGCCGCCGAGGCATGGCATTCGGGCGACGGCGACCGGGCCCGCCGCCTCGTCGCCGCCACCGACGACGACGCCCTCGGCGGTCTCCTCGCCCTCCGCGCCGGCAACGCCGCCGAATCCTTCGACGCCCTGCTCACCGCTGCGGTCCGGCACGTCGGCGACCACTCCTCGGACACCGCCGCCCATCTGCTGGCACGAGCCACCGAGGCCGCCATCTACACCGGCGATCTGCGCCGCTGCCGGGAGGCCGCCGCCGTCGCCGATGCCTTGGGCATCCTGCCGCCGAGCACCCTCGGCGCACTGGCCGCCGCGTTCGAGGGCCGGTACGACGACGCCCGCGACGTCCTCGAAGCCGCCGCCGGACGCTGCGGCCCCGGCGGCGACCCCACCCAGCTCATCCACTCCGGGATCGCCGCCCTGCTCCTCGGCGACCACACCCGCGCCTTCACCGCAACCGCCCGCGCCGCCGCCTCCGCGCGCGCCCGCGGCGAGACGGTGACCGTGCCTCAGGCCATGGAGTTCCGGGCGTACGCCGAGTTCTGGACCGGGCGCCCCAAGGCGGCCGAGGCCGCCGCCGTGGAGGCCCTGCGCCAGGCGTACGCCACCGGGCAGGACAACGGGGCCTGCCATCTCCAGGCCGCCCTCGCGATGTTCGCGGCCGTCACCGGTGACGAGCGGCTCTGCCGGGAGCGCGCCGAGTCCGCCCGCGCCCACGCCCTGGAACGCGGCCTCGGACTGCCCGCCGCACTCGCCATGTTCGCCCTCGCCTTCCTCGACCTCAGCACCGGCCGCTACGCCGCCTCGGCCGCCCGCCTCCGCGCCCTCGCCGGCTTCGGCCCGGGCCACGGGCACCGGGCCGTCCGCCACCTCGCCACCCCGCACTACGTCGAGGCGGCCGTCCGCACCGGTGACACCCGCGTGGCCCGCGCCGCGCACGCCGACTACGACCGCTGGGCCCGCACCGTCCGCAGCGCCGACGACCTCGCGCTCAGCGCCCGCTGCCGCGCCCTGCTCGCCACCGGGCCGGAGGCCGTCGAGCACTACCGCACGGCCCTCGACCTGCACGCCTCCGGCGCCCGCGACTTCGAACGCGCACGCACGGAACTCCTCTTCGGCAGCGCCCTGCGCCGGCTCCGCAACCGCACCGAGGCCCGCGACCGCCTCCACAGCGCCCTGGAGGCCTTCGACCACTTCGGCTCACCGCAGTGCGCGGCCCAGGCCCGGGCCGAACTACGCGCGTTGGGGGAGCGGGCCGAGTCCCGCTCCCCGGCCGACGACCTCGCCGCCCGCCTCACCGCCCAGCAACTGATGATCGCCCGGATGGCCGCCGAGGGCGCCACCAACCGGGAGATCGCCGCCCGACTGCTGCTCAGCCCACGCACCATCGACCACCATCTGCGCGGGGTCTTCGCCCGGTTGGGTATCCGGTCGAGGATCGAGCTGGTGCGGTTGCTGGGGGAGAACGGCGGAGGCTGAGCCGGGCGGGGAGAGCGGCTGGAGGAACGCGCCGTGCCTCAGCTCAGGTGCCGGGCGAAGAACCGTACGGTGCTGTCGAGTTCGAACGCCGGCATCTCGGCGTGCTTGCCCGGGTTGGCGTGCAGGGACTTCTCGGCCGAGGCGAACGCGTCGAACAGGGCCAGGCCCTGGGCACGGGGCACGCGTTCGTCGTCCCACTGCAGCAGGAACTCGATCGGGACGGTGATCCGCGCCGCGTCCTCGGCCGAGGCCAACGCCCCACCCAGGCCCAGCACCGCCGCGCGGACCCGGGGTTCGGCGGCGACGAACGGTACGCCGAGACCACAGCCGAGCGAGACACCCCAGTAGCCCACCGGACCGGTACCGACGTGCTCCAGCCGCTGGACAGCGTCCAGGACCGCTCGCCACTCCGGCACCGTCCGACGGGCCACGAGCGCCTGGAAGCCGGCGATCAGCGGAGCCAGTTCCTCCCCTGCCTCCGCGCGAGCCTGGTTCTCGGTCGCGAGCCGGTCGAACTCCTCGTCCTTCGGCCGGTCGCCGTGGCCGGGCACATCAACCGCCACCACCGCGAACCCGCACTCGACCGCGAGGCGACGCGCCCGCGCCACGATGCCGGGAGCCTTCTTGTGCTGACCGCCGCCGTGCCCCATCAGGACAAGAGGACGGGGACCGGTGGCCCCTTCCGGCGTCCACAGCACACCGAGAACCGGATCGAGGACGAAGAGCTGTTCGCAGACACCGTCGGACGACGACGTGTCGGAAGTGAAACGCATGGCGTGGAAGCCTTTCGGAATGCCTTACGCGGGCACTCCCCGGACCGTGCGAGAGAGGGAGCCCCGACCTGTCACAGCGTTGATCGGTCTCACCTCCTCGGGTCGTAGCGACGCACAGCGCGCCGAACGTAACACGAAGGGACGCGCTCGCGCCCGCACCATTGCCGCGGCCGGTCGCCCGGGGCCCTAACCCTTGGGGGCCGTCGCCCATGCCGTGAACGCCTCGCCGTCCCACGCGCCGCCCAGGCGCGGAGCCAGCCAACTCGCCGCCCGTGCGCGGAACTCGGCGGGCTCCAGGGCTCCCGCCCCCGCTGGTACCGCGCCCAGCAGCGGGACCCCGGCCACGACCGGCAGGTCCGCGAGATTGCAACGGGACGCCAGGTCGGGGGCGTCGGGCCAGCTACCGATCACCACTCCCGCCAACTCCAGTTCGCGCGAGCCCAATTCGCGGGCGGTCAGCTCGGTCGTGTTGAGGGTGCCGAGCCCGGCGGAGGCCACCAGGAGCACCGGGGCGCCCAGGAGCCCGGCCGTGTCCGCGAGGGTGCCGCCCGCCTCGTCGAACCGTACGAGCAGGCCGCCCGCGCCCTCGACCAGCACCAGGTCGTGTTCGACGGCCAGCTTGGCCGCGGCCTCGGCGACCTCCTCCGGGCGCACGGGGGGCAGACCCGAGCGGCGGGCGGCGGTCGCGGGGGCCAACGGCTCGGGGTAACGGGCGAGTTCGCGGGCGGTCACGGCGCCCGCGAGGCGGGCCACCTCGTCCGCGTCGCCGCGCTCGTCCGGCCGTACGCCGGTCTGCGCGGGCTTGAGGACGGCCACGGAACGACCGGATGCCACGGCCACCGCCGCGACGGCCGCCGTGGTGACCGTCTTGCCGACCTCCGTGCCCGTCCCCGTGATCACCAGGACCGTCATGCCACCCTCTTCCGTCATTCCGTCATTCCTTCATCCCGCCGTCGCCGCCGCGCACACCGCGCGCGCGATCCGCGCCACGTCCTCGTCGCCCGTGACGTACGGCGGCATCGTGTAGACGAGATCGCGGAACGGCCGCAGCCACACGCCCTCGCGCACGGCGGCCGCCGTGGCCGCCCGCATGTCCACCGCGTGGTCGAGCTGGACGACACCGATCGCGCCGAGGACACGGACGTCCGTCACCCCCGGCACCTCGCGCGCCGGTGCCAGACCCTCCCGCAGTCCCGTCTCGATCCGCTTGACCTCCGCGAGCCAGTCCTGGCCCAACAGCAGCTCGATCGAGGCGCAGGCGACGGCGGCGGCGAGCGGGTTGCCCATGAAGGTGGGCCCGTGCGCGAGGACCGGCACCTCGCCCCGTGAGATGCCGTCGGCCACGCGGGCGGTGCACAGGGCCGCCGCCATCGTCAGATACCCGCCGGTCAGGGCCTTGCCCACACACATCACGTCCGGCGTCACCGCCGCGTGGTCCGCCGCGAACAGCGCTCCGGTGCGCCCGAACCCGGTCGCGATCTCGTCGAACACCAGCAGTACGTCATGCGCGTCGCACGCCTCGCGCAGCACCCGCAGATAGGCGGGGGAGTGGAACCGCATCCCGCCCGCGCCCTGCACCACCGGCTCCACGATCACGGCGGCCAGTTCGTCCGCGTGCCGCTCGATCGCCGAGCGGAGCCGATCGGCGTACGACTCCTCGTAGCCGGCCGGCGGCGCGTCCACGAACACCTGCCGGGGCAGGACGCCCTGCCACAGCTCGTGCATCCCGCCCTCGGGGTCGCACACGGACATCGGCTGCCAGGTGTCGCCGTGGTAGCCGCCGCGCCAGGTCAGCAGGCGCCGCTTGTCGGGGCGGCCGAGGGAGCGCCAGTACTGCAGACACATCTTGACCGCGACCTCGACGGAGACCGAGCCCGAGTCGGCGAGGAAGACATGCTCCAGCCCCTCGGGCGACATGTCGACAAGATGCTTCGCCAGGCGTACGGCGGGCTCATGGGTGAGCCCGCCGAACATGACGTGGCTCATCCGCTCCAGCTGCTCGCGTGCGGCCTCGTTGAGCACCGGGTGGTTGTAGCCGTGGATGGCCGACCACCAGGACGACATGCCGTCGACCAGCTCGCCCGAGCCGTCCGCGAGCCTCAGCCTGACCCCGCTCGCCGACTCCACGACGAGCGGTTCCTGCCGGCCCGGCATGGGCCCGTACGGGTGCCACACATGCCTCCGGTCGAGTTCCAGCAGCTCGGGCACGGTCGGGTGGAGCGGCTCAGGCATTGGGCGCGAGATCCGTTCCGGCCCCCCGACGACGTACGGCGACGAGGTCCGTACGTGCCTCGCCCGCCGGGACCTCGCCGGCGGAACCGCAGACACCGCCCCCCGCGTGCGACCCGCAGCCCGCGCCCGCGTGCGACCCGCAGCCCCCGACCGCGCCCGAACTCTCGTGCGACCCGCACTCGGCGCCTTCCTGAGTCCCGCAGCCGCCGACGCGGTGCTCCGGCAGCGTCACCTGGTCCGCGCCCTCCACCTCGAACCCGGCGTCGGCGATCATCTCCAGGTCGGCCTTGCCCGCCTGGCCCTCGCTGGTCAGGTAGTCGCCCAGGAAGATCGAGTTGGCCAGATGCAGGGCGAGCGGCTGCATCGTGCGCAGATGGACCTCACGGCCGCCCGCGATCCGCACCTCGATGTCCGGGCAGACGAAACGCACCATGGCGAGGATCCTCAGGCACCGCTGGGGCGTGAGGTTCCACTCCTTGGCGAGCGGGGTTCCCTCGAACGGGATCAGGAAGTTGACCGGCACCGAGTCCGGGTCGAGTTCGCGCAACGCGAAGACGACGTCGACCAGGTCCTCGTCGCTCTCACCCATGCCCGCGATCAGCCCGGAACAGGCCGACAGGCCCGCCGCGTGCGCCTTCTGCACGGTGTCGACACGGTCGGCGTACGTGTGCGTCGAGGTGATCTCGCCGTACGTCGCCTCCGACGTGTTGAGGTTGTGGTTGTAGGCGTCCGCGCCCGCCTCGCGCAGACGTTCGGCCTGGCCGTCGGAGAGCAGACCGAGACAGGCGCACACCTCGACGCCCTCGTTCTGGTCCTTGATCGCCTTGATGGTGTCGGAGACCCGGTCGACGTCCCGGTCCGTGGGGCCACGCCCGGACGCCACCAGACAGACCCGCTTGGCGCCCCCGGCGAGCCCGGCCGCCGCCGCCTCGGAGGCCTCGTCGGGCTTGAGCCAGGTGTACTTGAGGATGCCGGCGGTCGAGCCGAGCCGCTGGGAGCAGTAGGAGCAGTCCTCCGGGCAGAGGCCGGACTTGAGGTTGACCAGATAGTTCAGCTTCACCCGGCGCCCGAACCAGTGCCGGCGCACCTTTCCGGCCGCGGCCACCACGTCCAACAGCTCCTCGTCTGAGGTACCGAGGACGGCGAGTGCCTCGGCACGGCTCAGCGGCTCGCGCCGCAGCCCCTTGTCCACCAGCGTGTTCAGCAGGTCCATGAGAGCCGATCCTGTCCTACGGGACCGCTCCCGGCCAAGGAGGCTTCGGACAACAGAGTCGGTTCGACGTGTGGGTATTGCCACATCGTGGGCGGCTGGTCGTCGGACTAGTGTCTGTGCACTGCCTACAAAAGCCCCCGCCCGCGGGTCCGTCCACGACGACCCCGGCGCCGCGGACTGCCCACACCACCCCCGGAGGACCCATGGCGTTCGGCTGGATCGACGAGCAGGCGTCGGCGCGCCGCCGGGCCGGGCTCGTACGGACCCTGCGCCCCCGTCCCGCCGACTCGCCGCTGCTCGACCTCGCGAGCAACGACTACCTCGGGCTGGCCCGCCACCCCGAGATCACCGAGGGCGCCGCCGAGGCCGCGCGCCGGTGGGGCGGCGGGGCCACGGGCTCCCGGCTCGTCACCGGCACCACCGAGCTCCACGGCGAACTGGAGCGGGAACTGGCCGACTTCTGCGGCTTCGAGGCCGCCCTGGTCTTCTCCTCCGGCTACGCCGCCAACCTGGCCGCCGTCACCGCGCTCGCGCCGCACGGCTCCCTGGTCGTCTCGGACGCGGGCAACCACGCTTCCCTCATCGACGGCTGCCGACTCGCGCGCGGCACCACCCAGGTCGTGGCCCACGCGGACCCGGAAGCCGTCCGGAAGGCGCTGAGCACGCGCCCGGGGCCCGCCGTCGCCGTCTCCGACACGGTCTTCTCCGTCGACGGCGACGCCGCCCCGCTGGGCCGGCTGGCCGCCGCCTGCCGGGAGTACGGCGCGGGCCTCGTCCTGGACGACGCCCACGGGCTCGGTGTCCTCGGCGACGGGGGGCGGGGCGCACCGCACGCGGCGGGCCTCGCGGGCGCCCCCGACGTCGTCGTGACGGTCACGCTGTCGAAGTCGCTGGGCAGCCAGGGCGGTGCCGTCCTCGGCCCGGCGCGGGTCATCGACCATCTGGTCAACGCGGCTCGGACGTTCATCTTCGACACGGGTCTCGCCCCGGCCGCGACCGGTGCGGCGTTGGCCGCGCTCCGGCTGCTGCGGCGTGAGCCGGAGCGTGCCGCGCGGGCCCGTGAGGTGGCCGGGGAACTGCACACACGGCTGACGGCGTCGGGCCATGAAGCGGTGCGGCCCGACGCCGCCGTGGTGTCGGTACGGGCGCCGTCTGCGGATCGGGCGGTGCGGTGGGCGGCGGACTGCCGTGCGGCGGGTCTCGCCGTCGGCTGTTTCCGCCCACCGTCCGTCCCCGACGGCGTTTCCAGGCTGCGGTTGACCGCCCGCGCGGATCTCACTCAGGGGCAGATCGACCGAGCCGTGGGGATCATCGGCGATACGCGACCGTGAGTCGGCGTCATGGCCGAACATCGCCGTAAGCGGAAGCACGGGCGCTGTCGGTGACGGTCACCGAAGCGTGGTGATGAATCCCTCCCAGGCTTCGGGGTCGAACAACAGGGCGGGGCCCGCCGTGTTCTTCGAGTCGCGCACGGCCACAAGTCCGGCCCAGCGGCCGGACCCGGGACGGGCCGTTTCCACGCAGTTGTTCATTCCCGTGCTGCGGCTGCTGCGCAGCCAGCGCACTCCGCGCAGTTCGGTACTGGTGGGTACGTTCCGAGGCGGTGCAGGCATGGTGCCTCCTTACGCGCCGGCAGCGAGCCCGGCGATGTAATCCAACGAGTCCTCGGGTGAAAGGGCGTGGATCTGAAGGGTGTTGAAGGCCTCGACATAAGCCTTGAGGTCTTCTTTCCGTTCGAGGTAGAGGCTACTCGTCAAGTGGTCGAGAACAACCACGTCCAGATCTGATGTGCTCCGAAATGAGAAAATTACGAAAGGACCGGTGATGCCGATGTGTGCCCCCGCAGTGAACGGCAGTACCTGTAGTCGCACCTGAGGCAGCCGTGCCGCCTCGACCAGACGGTCCAGTTGCCGGGCCATGGTCTCGGGGCCGCCCACCTCGCGCCGGAGAACGCCCTCGTCGAGCACGGCGCTCAGCTCCATCGGCGGTTCCCCGCGCAGCACTTCCTGTCGCGCGAGCCGCACTTCCACGAGCGCGTCGAGTTTGTCGTCTTCCAGCCCCTCCACCGCGGCCCGCGTCACCGCCCGCGCGTACTCCGGGATCTGCAGAAGTCCTGGCACCACCGAGGTCTCCAGCGTCCGCATCCCGCTGGCCTGTGACTCCAGGCTGATGAAGTCGCGGTACGTCGGTGGCAGTACACCCCGGTACGCGTGCCACCAGTTGTGCCGCCCACCGCCGTCCTCGGAGCCCGCCAGCGCCAGCAGCACCTCCCGTAAGTCGGTGTCCTCGACCCCGTACGCGTCCAGTAGCTTGCGTACGTCCCCGGCTCTGACCCCGCTGGCGCCCGTCTCGATCCGGCTCACCTTCGACTGGTGCCAGCCCACGAGATGGGCCGCCTCGATACTGGTGAGACTCGAACGGGTGCGCAGGACACGCAACTCGGCACCGAGTTTGCGGCGGCGCACCGCCGGACCGTACCGCATGGGTTCTCCTTCCGCCCGGCGCGCGACGTCGGGGTGACGACAGAGGATGGACGAAGACCCCACCCGAATACGCTCGGCCGTCGGAGAGTTCACCGCTTCGAGCGACAGATATATGCATATCTTGGTGGATCGCCACCCGTGACACCCCAGGTAGTGGCAGTCTGGCGCGAAGCACCAGTCCGGGACCGTAGTCGAACCATCCGCTCCCTGTCGGACACCGGTCCCGTGGGAAAGGGACGCCTCGCCATGGCAGATCACCAGGAAGCATCCGTCACTCTGCCGAGCGATCCCGCCTCGGTGTCCGTTGCCCGGAAATACGTCGCCACCGTGCTGGCCGAATGGGGCCTGCCGGGCGACACGGACATGGCGGACACCGTGCGCCTGATCGTGTCCGAACTCGCCACCAACGCCGTCCAGCACACGCTCGGTCAGTCGCCCACCTTCACCGTGGACATCGCCCTCGACCGGGACGAGCACCTGCGCATCGGTGTCACCGACAGTCATCCACGCTTTCCGAAACGCCTGCCCGCCGCCGTCCAGCAGGACAACGGCCGGGGCATGGTCATCATCCGCTGGCTGACCGCCGAGTGCGGCGGCAGGCTGAGCGTCAGACCCACCCGGGAAGGCGGCAAGACGGTGGCGATCGACCTGCCGTGGACGGTCTCCTCCCAGCCGGTCAGGGCAGGTGGTCCGCAGGAGCCGTGACGGAATCCCGGCCCGTGCCCACGGGGACCGCCTCGTCCTGACGGGGCGCCGAGCCTGCCGCGCCGCGGTTGCGGTCGGAGCGTCCCACCAGCTTCGGGAGCACGACCCACAGAAGCAGACACCCGAGGAACGTGCCGACCCCGGTCGTGATCCCGGCCGTCCGGCTGAGTGTCACATCGACGACGAGCATGACCGACCCGGCGAAGGCCGGCATCAGCACCGCCAGGCCCGCGGTGGCCAGCCGGGAGGAGACCCGCACGATGAGGGGCTTGGCGTTCTGCTGGAAGAGCAGGCGGTGCAGGGCGGCCGGTGCGGTGAAGAGCGCCGCCGCGAGGACCGCCAGCAGCAGGGTGCTGACATAGGTAGCGCGCTGGAAGGAGTCCAGGTCCGGGAATCGGGGTGTGAAGGCCAGTGTCAGCAGGAACGCGAAGAGGATCTGCACCCCGGTCTGGGTGACCCGCAATTCCTGGAGCAACTCGGAGAAGTTGCGGTCGGCTCGTTCGAGGGGGGTCTCGTTGCGCGCGAGGCGGGTGCGTTCATCGGCCATGGCTGAACGAGTAACCAGTTCGGCCCGTGGCACGCCTGCGGGGAGGGGCGCCGAAGAGCGGCCCGGGGGGTGGTCGAGAAAGCGGCCGGAGGGGTTGAGAAGCGGCCGGGGGGTGAGAAGCGGCCGGGGGGCGGCCGTGAGAACCGCCGCCCCCCGTGTGGGTCAGCGGACCCGGCCGTACCAGACGCTCTTCGTCCAGATCTTCTGCAGCCGGACGACGTCACCCGTCTTCGGCGAGTGCCAGATCTTTCCCTTCCCGGCATAGATACCGACGTGGTACACGCTCGATCCCGAGTGGAAGAAGACGAGGTCTCCGAGCTTGCGGTTGCCCGCGGAGATGTGCTTCGTCTTGTTGTACTGCTGCTGAGCAGTACGGGGCAGCTTCTTGCCCGCCTTCTTGAACGAGTAGAGCGTCAGCCCTGAGCAGTCGAACCTGCCCGGGCCCGTGGCGCCGTACTTGTACGGGGAGCCCTTCTTGGAAGCCGCGACCTTGAGTGCCTTCGACGCCACCGTGGCGGCCTCGGCGTCGGCTGCGACGCCCGGGACCACGATGCTGCCGCCCACGGCGGCGATGGTGAGAGCCGAGGCCGTGCCGGCCCGGGTCAACAGCGACGGGACACGATTCAGCGCAGTCATGCGCAACCCTTCGTCAGCCGCCTGTGAAGGATGACCTGTCGGATTCGGGCTGGCGAAGTTGCCCGGCCGCTGACGCGGCTTCACCCCAAGGGCTGCTCGGTGCGGTCATGGCTTGACCGTTCCGGCGACCCGTCGTGCTTGGGTCCTCCACTCCTGCCGATGCACTCCTGTCGACCGGTCATCCGGGCGGCGGCAGGACTCGGCGTCCACCCGGATCGCCCCGCCGCTGTGGCGGGGGCTTGTCGTCAGGAAGGGATCTTGACGCACGGAAGTCCGAAAATCCCAACGGAACCGGGGATTTGTGGTCTTACTCACCACTCACCCGTTCGGGTGGACAGGCCGTTTTCGGCTGTTGTGTCCACAGGGTCGAGGAGGCCCGCACCAGCACCGGAACGACATACTCCGGCCGTTCGTCAGGCATGTTGCGCAACTTCACAGGTCCTCCCGACGTATGGGCCGATGGGTTGATCGTGGTAGGCCGTCCGGAGGGCGCCGAACCCGGGCCGGACGCCCCGTCAGTAGTACGGCGACCGACCCGTGATCGGTTCAGGCGGCGAGCCCGGCCTGGTTCAGGCGGGTGAGTCCTCCGGCTCCGGCGGCAGTGCGACGCGGGCCGCCCGTCGCTCGCCGTCCAGGACCCGCAGCGCCCGTGCGAGGGTCGGGGCGTGCACCTCGTTCTCACCGCGCCTGTGCATCAGTTCGAGTGCGTCGCGCAGGGCGGTCGCCTTGGTGACGAGTGCCTGCGCCGCCCGCAACCCGCGATAGGTGTCACCGGGACGGGCGGGGTTGATGCGGCCGAGCAGGTCGACCACGTCGAGATAACGGTCGATCAGCTCCGCCTCGGCGCGGGTGAGCGCGGGCAGCGGCGGCAGTTCGGGTGGGAGCATCGACGCCTCACCTCGCTGCCGGGAGCGTGTCCGAGGACCTGCGGCTCGGGATCACCCGATCGGCCAGCCCGTACTCCACCGCCGCCTTGGCGTCGAGGAACATGTGCCGTTCGATATCGGCGCTGATCCGCTCCGGAGTCTGCCCCGTGTGCCGTACGAGCATCTCCTCCAGGCTCCGGCGGTTGCGCATCAACTCCTCCGCCTGGATCGCCAGATCGCTCGCCTGGCCCTCGACCGGATCGGTCAGCGCCGGCTGGTGGATCAGCACGCGCGCCCCCGGCAGCACGAACCGCTTGCCCGGCGTGCCCGCCGCGAGCAGCACCGCGGCGGACGACCCTGCCTGTCCCAGGCAGATCGTCTCCACATCGCAGGTGACGAACCGGATCGTGTCGTAGAGCGCAGTCATCGCGTTGAACGAGCCGCCGGGCGAGTTGATGTACAGCGAGATGTCCCGGTCCGGTGCCTGGTACTCGAGGTGCATGAACTGGGCCATGACATCGTTCGCCGACGTGTCGTCGATCTGTGTTCCGAGGAACACGATTCGCTCTTCCAGCAGCTTCGAGTACGGATCCGTAGTGCGGTGACCCGCACCAGTGCGCTCGGTGAACTGGGGCAGCACATGGCGGGCCGACGGTCGGTTCGCGGGCATGGGCGCGCCTCCTCTGAAATTGGTTCTGTACAGAACGTACAGTACGTACGGGTGGCGGGGAAGGAGTCCACGCCGAGAGCGAAACGGCCCCCTGGCCGAGTGGTCCGGGGCGCCGTTGTGGGCGGGCTGGGGCGATGGGATCAGTTGATGGCGACGCCGGACGCGGTGACTACGCGGGCAACCAGGACGCCGACACCGTTCGGGATGTCCGCAGTGAACAGGTATGTGTCCAGGACCCCCCCTGCTCACTGGCGAGGAACGGTGCGGGACACCCGGTCTAAGCTGGACTGCATGGCCTACGAGATTCCCGTGACGCAAGCCAGGGCTGAGCTCGCCGAACTGATCAACCGCGTGGTCTACGGCGGCGAGCGCGTGGTCGTGACGCGGCATGGAAAGCCCCTCGTCGCCCTGGTGTCGGCCGCCGATCTGGAGCAGCTCGAAGCCCTCCAGGAACCCGCGGAGGAGCCGGTGATCAGCGCGGTCTCCAGCGTCCGCGAGGCCGGATCGGTGCCGAGGGGGCAGCAGCGGTTCGGTATCGCGGCGGAGCATCGGGGACCGGGGGCTTCGTAGGGGGACCGTAGGGGTTTCGAGGGGTGGCGTTTCGGGGGCCGGAGCCCGGAGCCCCAGGGCCGCAGCGAGCCGGAGCCTCAGGGTCGCAGCGAGCCGGAGCCTCGGGGCCGCAGCGACCGGAGGCCGTGTGCCCCCGTACGCTACGGCGGGGGCACACGGCCGGTCTGTGTGGCTGGGCCAGGGGCGGTACGGGTCGGTCAGCGAGCCGGGTCCGGTTCGGCGCCGGGGCGGTCCGCCCGATGGGCCGGGTGCGGCGCTTGAGCAGGTCACCCAGAAGGACGGCTGCCAGGCCGAAGGTAACCCAAGCGGTCAGGACGAGGGTCGGGGCGAGGGCGGCGGCACCGTCGAAGAAGGACACCGAGTGCAGGAGGGTCGCCCCGGCACTCGGCGGCAGCAGTCCGCCGAGGGTGCCCACCGGTTCGGGGAGCAGCGGCGGTGCCGTGGAGGCGCCCGCGAAGGGGTTGCCGAGCAGGACGATCAACAGGGCGCCCAGGCCGATTCCCGCCGTGCCGAGCAGCGCCGCGAATCCGGCCGCGGTGGCGCCGACGGCCAGGGTCGCGAGGCTCAGCACGCCCGCCTCGGCCCACCAGTTCCCGTCGAGCACGCCCAGCCAGCTGTCCGCGATCGCGGTGGCGGTGACCCCCACCAGTACGGCGCAGTCCCGAGCTGCACGCCATCCTCGACGGCGGATTCGCCAAGGTCCGCAAGCCCTGGATCGAGATCGTCGAGGCTTACCAGGACGCCGGGATGACGCGGGCCGACATCCCCGCTGTCAGCGTCGCGCGGACGATGGTCGCGCTCGCCCAGGGGTTCGCGGTCCAGTACGCGCTCTTCGGTGATGTGCCGATCCAGGTGGTCGAGCTGGGTGTGAAGGCGCTGATGAGCATGGATGGCCCCGACGCCCGGGAGTGAGCGTCGGGAAGGGGGCGGCCGCGGACCGTGCAGACCGTGCAGACCGTGCAGACCGCGCGGACCGGGCAGGGCAGACCGGGCCTCCGCGGACTGGGCCTCCGCGTCGGACTGGGCCTCCGCGGACCGGGCGACCACGAACCGGGCGGCAGCGGATCGACGCGTGTCCGATCACGGTCCGGTTAACGTCGCTGAAACGCCGCCCAATTAGCCTGCGGCCACGCCACCAGCGATTTCGCCCGGTGGTCGCGGCAACCGGACCCCGCACGGTCCGGAGCGAGGATGTGAGGTGGACGCCGTGCAACTGACCCCGCACGAGCAGGAGAGGCTGCTGATCCATGTGGCGGCAGACGTGGCGGAGAAGCGCCGGGCCCGCGGGCTGAAGCTGAACCACCCGGAGGCCGTCGCGCTCATCACCGCGCACATTCTCGAAGGCGCCCGGGACGGCCGTACGGTGGCCGAACTCATGGCGTCCGGACGAAAGCTGCTCACCCGGGACGACGTCATGGAGGGCATCCCCGAGATGATCCACGACGTCCAGGTCGAGGCGACCTTCCCGGACGGCACCAAGCTCGTCACCGTCCACGATCCGATCGTCTGAGAGGGCCTCGATGATTCCCGGAGAGATCCTCTTCGCCGAGGACCCGATCGTGTACAACGAGGGCCGTGTGGTCACCCGGCTGACCGTCCTCAACGCCGCCGACCGGCCGGTCCAGGTCGGTTCCCACTACCACTTCGCCGAGGCCAATCCCGGCCTGCAGTTCGACCGCGCCGCCGCGCGGGGCAAGCGGCTGAACGTCGCCGCCGGCACCGCCGTGCGTTTCGAGCCCGGGATCCCCGTCGACGTAGAACTCGTTCCGCTCAGCGGCGCCCGTGTCGTGCCCGGACTGCGCGGGGAGACCGGAGGTGCTCTCGATGCCTGAGATCTCGCGTGCCGCGTACGCCGACCTGTTCGGCCCCACCACCGGTGACCGCATCCGGCTCGCCGACACCGATCTGCTCGTCGAGATCGAGGAGGATCGTTCCGGCGGACCCGGGCTCGCCGGTGACGAGGCCGTGTTCGGTGGTGGCAAGGTCATCCGTGAATCCATGGGCCAGTCGCGTGCCACGCGTGCGGACGGCACCCCGGACACGGTCATCACCGGCGCGGTGATCATCGACCACTGGGGCATCGTCAAGGCCGACATCGGTATCCGTGACGGTCGGATCACCGGCATCGGGAAGGCCGGCAACCCCGACACCATGGACGGGGTCCACCCCGATCTGGTCATCGGCCCCGAGACGGAGGTCATCGCGGGCAACGGCCGGATCGTCACCGCCGGTGCCATCGACGCCCACGTCCACTTCATCTGCCCGCAGATCGCCGACGAGGCACTGTCGTCGGGTATCACCACGCTGGTCGGTGGCGGTACGGGGCCGGCCGAAGGTTCGAAGGCCACGACGGTGACGCCGGGGCCGTGGCACCTCGCCCGGATGCTGGAGGCGATGGAGCAGTACCCGCTCAACATCGGATTCCTGGGGAAGGGCAACACCGTCTCGCACGAGGCCATGCTGTCCCAGATCCGGGGCGGGGCGCTCGGCCTGAAGCTGCACGAGGACTGGGGGTCAACCCCGGCCGTCATCGACGCCTCCCTGACGGTCGCCGACCTGACCGGCATCCAGGTCGCCATCCACACGGACACGCTGAACGAGGCCGGGTTCGTCGGCGACACGCTCGCCGCGATCGCCGGACGCGGCATCCACGCGTACCACACGGAGGGTGCGGGCGGCGGGCACGCGCCCGACATCATGACCGTGGTCTCCGAGCCGCACGTCCTGCCCAGCTCCACCAACCCGACCCGGCCCTACACCGTCAACACCGCCGAGGAACACCTCGACATGTTGATGGTCTGCCACCACCTGAACGCGGCCGTGCCGGAGGATCTGGCGTTCGCCGAGTCCCGTATCCGTCCGTCGACCATCGGGGCCGAGGACATCCTCCACGACCTCGGCGCCATCTCGATCATCTCGTCCGACTCCCAGGCCATGGGCCGTGTCGGCGAGGTGATCCTGCGGACCTGGCAGACGGCCCATGTGATGAAGCGGCGGCGGGGAGCGCTCCCCGGTGACGGGCGTGCGGACAACCGACGTGTACGTCGTTATGTCGCCAAATACACAATCAACCCCGCGCTCGCGCAGGGGCTCGCCCGGGAGATCGGGTCCGTCGAGAGCGGCAAGCTCGCCGACCTCGTGGTGTGGGAACCTGCGTTCTTCGGGGTCAAGCCGCATCTGGTGATCAAGGGCGGGCAGATCGCGTACGCGCAGATGGGCGACGCCAACGCCTCCATCCCCACGCCGCAGCCGATCCTCCCGCGTCCCATGTACGGCGCCATCGGGCGGGCGCCCGCCTCCAACTCGTTCAACTTCGTGGCACCGCTCGCCATCGAGGACGGGCTGCCGGAACGGCTCTCGCTGGGAAAACGGTTCGTCGCGATCGAGTCGACGCGGGGAGTCACCAAGGCGGACATGCGGGAGAACGACGCGCGGCCCGAGGTGCGGATCGACCCCGACAGCTTCGCCGTGCACATCGACGGGGAGTTGGTGGAGGCGGCGCCGGCAGCGGAACTGCCCATGGCGCAGCGGTACTTCCTCTTCTGATGGGAAGGGTGAGGTGGGTGGGCGCGTCGAGGTCCGTGGAAGTGCCGAGGTCCGTGGAAGTGTCGACGTGGGAAGTCCGGCGGCTGGAATCTGAGGTGCGGGATGTCTAGGGCCGCGCTTCTCGTGCTGGCCGACGGACGTTTTCCGGCCGGGGGGCACGCGCACTCCGGCGGGGCCGAGGCGGCCGTCAAGGCCGGGTTGATCACCGGGGCGGAGGGGCTGGAGGCATTCTGCCGGGGACGGTTGCACACGGCGGGGCTGGTGTCGGCGGCGTTGGCCGCCGCGGCGGCGCTCGGGGTGGATCCGTCGTCGCTGGACGCCGCCGCGGATGCGCGGACGCCGTCCGCCGCCCTGCGGGGTGCTTCGCGGAAGCTGGGGCGGCAGTTGATGCGGGCGGCACGGGCGACCTGGCCGTCGGAGGAGCTGGACGCGCTGGCGAGGGAGTTTCCGAAGGGGGCGCATCAGCCGGTTGTGCTGGGGGTGGCGGCGCGGGCGGCCGGGATCGGGCCGGAGGACGCGGCGTACTGCTCCGCGTACGAGAGTGTGAGTGGGGCGGCTGGGGCGACTGTGCGGTTGCTGAGTCTCGATCCGTTCGATGCTACGGGGGTGTTGGCTCGGTTGGCGCCGGAGATGGATGGGGTGGTGGGGGCGGCGGTTGCCGCGGCTCGGGGTGTGGTGGGGGGTGGTGGGCCGGGGGCTCTGCCTGCGGCTTCCGCGCCGTTGCTGGAGATCGGGGGGGAGGTGCATGCGGCTTGGCCTGTGCGGTTGTTCGCGTCTTGAGATTGTCGCCCCCGCCCGCCCCATCCCCAAGGGCTGCCGCCCCTTCGACCCCGCTTGGGCGCCTTGTGGGTCGGGGGTGAGGGGTCGCGGGCGGGGGCGGGTGAGTGGGGGTGCTCGCGCAGTTCCCCGCGCCCCTGCAAAGCAGGGGCTGCGCCCCTGCTTTTCGGCCCGCAGGGCCGTCTTTGAGGGGCGCGGGGAACTGCGCGAGCAACCACACGCCACCCGCACCGGCCAACGCACCCGAACCCCGAGCTTTCCCGCGCACTACGCCCGACCTAGCAGAACAAGGAGAAGCAGCCATGCATCTCGACCACTCCCACTCCCACGACGGCGGCCCCTCCGCCGTGAGCGCTGACGCGCGTCGGCCCGACGGAACCCGGCGGGCCCTGCGGATCGGGCTCGGGGGGCCCGTCGGATCCGGGAAGACGGCCACCGTCGCCGCGCTCTGCCGAGCGCTGCGGGACGAGTTGTCGCTCGCGGTGGTGACGAACGACATCTATACGCGTGAGGACGCCGAGTTCCTGTTGCGTGAGGCCGTGTTGCCGCCCGAGAGGATCACCGCGGTGGAGACGGGGGCGTGCCCGCACACGGCCATTCGGGACGACATCTCCGCGAACCTGGAGGCCATCGAGGACCTGGAGGACGAGGTGGGGCCGCTGGATCTCATTCTCGTCGAGTCCGGTGGTGACAATCTGACGGCGACCTTCTCGCGGGGGCTCGTCGACGCGCAGATCTTCGTCATCGACGTGGCCGGCGGCGACGACATCCCTCGGAAGGGCGGGCCCGGAGTCACCACCGCCGACCTGCTCGTCGTCAACAAGACGGACCTCGCGCCGTACGTCGGGTCGGACCTCGCCCGCATGGCCGCGGACGCGAAGGAGCAACGGGCCGCGCTGCCGGTGGCGTTCCAGTCGTTGAGGAGCGAGGCCGGAGTCGGGGACGTCGCCGCCTGGGTACGGGAGAAGCTCGCGGCGTGGACGGCATGACGACGACGGCGGCCGCTACGAGCATCAGCGGACGCCCGGCCGAGGACATGAGTGCCACCGGACGCCCGGCCGGAGACCCGACCTCTGCCGGACGCCCGGTCGGAGACCCGACCTCTGCCGGACGCCCGGCTGGGGGCCCGGACACCTCCGGACGCCCGCCGGTGGACCTGGACTCAGGTGGGCGCACGGCCGGGGACCGGGTCGCCTCCGGACGCCCGGCCGGGGCCCCGGACACCTCCGGATGCGCGGCCGTCGGTGGGCGTACGGGCGGAGATCTGACCGTCGCCGCAGATCCGACCGCCGCCCCACCCATGCCAACCGCCGGTGTCGCGGCCACCGCGCGGATCGTGGCCCGTGTCGATGGGCGGGGCGGTACGGCCCTGCCGGTGTTGGAGAGTGACGGGCCGTTGGCGTTGCGGCGGACTCGGGGGAGTGGTGACGAGGCGCGGGTGATGCTGGTCGGGGCGATGAGTGGGCCGCTCGGCGGGGACCGGTTCGCCGTCGAGGCGGCGGTCGGTGAGGGGGCCCGGCTGCGGGTGGGGTCGGCCGCCGCGACCATCGCGTTGCCGGGGCAGGCCAAGGGGGAGGCCCGCTACGACGTGCGGATCGAGGTCGCCGCCGGAGGCGAACTGCGATGGTTGCCCGAGCAGTTGATCTCCGCGAGGGGGAGCGATCTGCGGATGTCGACCCGGGTGGAACTCGCTGTGGGCGCGCGGTTGGTGTTCCGGGAGGAGCAGGTGCTCGGGCGGGCCGGGGAAGAGCCCGGACGGTTGGGTAGCCGCCTCACCGTGGTGCTCAACGGGCGGCCGTTGCTGGACCAGGAGGTGACGTGCGGGCCGGGGGCGCCCGGTGGTTGGGACGGCCCCGCCGTCCTGGGCGGACACCGTGCGTTGGGTCAACTCGTCGTCGTGCGACCGGAGTTCGCTGAGCGGACCCCGCCGCCGAGGGTGCTGGGGGAGTCCGCCGTGCTCACTCCGCTCGCCGGGCCCGCCGTACTCGTCAGCGCACTCGCCCCCGACGCGCTGCGGCTGCGGCGCGTGCTCGACGAGGTCCTTGTCGAGCTGGAGTCGGCTGCTTGACGATCGCTCCGCGCACGTGGAGAGGGAGATCCGCTGAACGGGACTTTCCGCACCGGTTATCGGATTGGCAAAGAACTCCGCGCTCCTCTGTTCGGGAAAGCCGCACAGGTACGAGGATCCCCGTGACCGTGTGAAGCTTCGAACGATGTACGGGGAGTTCCCTCTTGAGAGGTATGAGGCCGACGAGAAGGGCGGCAGCGTTCGGCTCCGCCGGACTGCTCGTCACGGCGACCCTGATAGCCGGTGCCGTCACCGCCCCCGTGGCCAACGCCGCGGGCACCGCGAGTGGACGGGACCGTGAGGCCAAGGGCGTTGCCGTCGCCGTCGCGAAGGCGGCGAAGAAGGGCGTCAAGTGGCAGGACTGCCCCGAGAGCTGGGGCCTGGAGAAGCCGATCCAGTGCGGCTGGGTCACCGTGCCGCTGGACTACGCCAAGCCGAACGGCAAGCAGATCAAGCTCGCCGTGGACCGTATCGGCAGTACCGGTACGAAGAAGGAGCGCCAGGGCGCGCTCATCTACAACCCGGGCGGTCCGGGCGGCTCGGGTCTGCGCTTCCCGCGCCGGGTCACCACCAAGGCCCCGCTGTGGGTCAACACGTCCAAGGCGTACGACTTCGTGGGCTTCGATCCGCGCGGTGTCGGCAAGTCCGCGCCCATCTCCTGCGCCGATCCGCAGGAGTTCGTGAAGGCGCCCAAGATGGACCCGGTCCCGGACTCCGAGGCCGACAAGCGCAAGCAGCGCAGGCTCGCCGCCGAGTACGCGGCCGGCTGTGAAAAGCGCAGCGGCGCGATGCTGCCGTACATGACGACGCCGAACACCGCGCGTGATCTGGACGTCATCCGGGCCGCCCTGGGCGAGAAGAAGCTCAACTTCCTCGGCGTCTCCTACGGCACGTACATCGGCGCCGTCTACGGCACCCTCTTCCCCAACCACGTGCGCCGCATGGTCGTCGACAGCGTGGTCAACCCCTCCCGCGAGAAGATCTGGTACCAGGCCAACCTGGACCAGGACGTTGCCTTCGAGGGCCGCTGGAAGGACTGGACGAAGTGGGTCGCGGCGAACGACGCGACCTACCACCTCGGTGACACCCAGGCGAAGGTGCAGGCGAACTGGCTGAAGCTGCGCGCCACCGCGAAGAAGAAGCCGCTCGGCGGGCTCGTCGGCCCGGCCGAGCTGATCTCCTTCTTCCAGAGCGCCCCGTACTACGACTCCGCGTGGGCGCCCACCGCCCAGGTGTGGAGCAAGTACGCCGCCGGTGACACCCAGGCGCTGGTCGACGCGGCCGCCCCGGACCTCACCGACACCGCGGGCAACGCCGCCTCGGAGAACGGCAACGCCGTCTACACGGCGGTCGAGTGCACAGACGCCAAGTGGCCCACGAGTTGGAAGAAGTGGGACCGCGACAACACCCGGCTGCACAAGAACCACCCGTTCATGACCTGGGCGAACGCCTGGATGAACCTGCCGTGCGCCACCTGGCGGTCCAAGCAGTACACCCCGGTGGACGTGAAGACCGAGAAGGGCCTGCCGCCCGTCCTGATCGTCCAGTCCGAGCGGGACGCGGCCACGCCGTACGAGGGCGCCGTCGAGCTGCACAAGCGGTTCAAGGGCTCGCGTCTGATCACGGAGAGGAAGGCCGGCTCCCACGGAGTCACCGGCTTGGTCAACCCGTGTGTCAACGAGCGTGTGGACACCTACCTGCTCACCGGCGAGGTGGGCAAGGCCGACGTGAAGTGCGCCCCGCACGCCACGCCGCAGCCGTAGGTCCCTGAGAGGAGGAAGGGGGGCACCGCGGAGAGCGGTGCCCCCTTCCTCATGCCCTACGGCCTGCTCGTTCCCGCCCCCACGGTCCGCTTTCCCGTGCGCTCACGCCGATCGCCCCGCCAGCCACGCGTCCTCCGCCGCGTAGTCGAAGAGGTCCCCGTACGCCGCGGCCATCTTCGGATACGCCTCCCGCCAGTCCCGACCGCCCGCCAGCCGGCCCTCGATCCACGCGACCGTCTCCGGCAGGGACTCGGCGTAGCGGATCACCGGACGGTAGCCCAACTCCCTTTCGGCGGCCGTCATGTCGCACACCACGGGCACCGGCACGGACCAGGGGGTGTCGCCCACGGTGGGCGCCGGGGCGGGGCCGTCCACCAGTACGTTCACCGGCTCGACGCCCATCACCGCGTCGATGGCGGCGGCGATCTCCACGACCGTGGGCGCGTCGGGGTCGACGGCGTTCAGGGCCCGGGTTCCCGGCCGTGCCGCGGCCAGGCGGATCAGCTCGGCGATGTTGTGGACGCTCGCCGGATGGAAGCGGCTCTCACCGGCGTACGAGAGGACACGGTGCGGGCGGCCGTCCAGGTTTCGCTTCACGAAGTACAGTTCGCGCGGCGTCCGGCAGTACGGGCCGTGGACGGCGCCCGCGCGCAGCAGGGTGGTGGGCAACCGGTCGGCCCCGGCGAGCAGTTCACGCTCCAGGCCCGCCTTGCGGGTGCTGTACGAGGTGTCGTCCGGCCGGATCGTGCGCTGGCTCTCGGGCAGGGGCACGGGGTACTCGGGGAAGCCGTCCGGCTCCGCCTGGGTGTCGAAGTTGCGGCCCTTGTCGTCCTCGTACACCGACACGCTGGAGACGACCACCGCCGAGCCGACCCGGTCGGACAGCGCGAGCAACTGCCGGGCGTGCTCCGGGCCGAAGGCGACCACGTCCACCAGCACCTCACAGCCGTCGCCGACCGCCGCCGCCAGCGCCGCGTCGTCACCACGGTCGGCCGGCACGGACCGCACGTCCTGCGGCCAGCCGTCGTCCCGGTCGCCGCCCCGAGAGACGGCCGTCACCGCCCAGCCGTCCCGCGCCAGCGCGCCCACGGCCACCCGGCCGATCTGTCCCGTCGCTCCGATCACCACAGCACGTCGTGTCATGTCCCGACCGTACGACGCCCATGACTGTTCTCCGGGGCCGCTCTGCTGTCGGCAGAACGCCTCAACTCAACGGCAGCCGCGGGAACTTGCGCTCCTTCGCCGCCGCCTCGGCCTCCTGGGCCTTCACGACGGCCGCGTACTGGTCGACGTACTCCTGCTCGGAGAGCGAGAGGATCGCGTACATGATCTCGTCGGTGATGGCGCGCAGGACGGCCTTCTCGTTCTCCATGCCCTCGTAGCGGGAGAAGTCGAGAGGCTCGCCGAAGCGGATGACGACGGGGTGGACGTTGGGGATGACCTTGCCCGGTGGCTGCGCCTCGAAGGTGCCGATCATCGCGCAGGGGACGACGGGCACCCGGGCCTTGAGAGCCATGACCGCCACGCCGACCTTGCCCTTGTAGAGGCGGCCGTCGTGCGAGCGGGTGCCCTCCGGGTAGATACCGAGGAGCTCGTCCTTGCTCAGCACCCCGAGCCCCTCGCGGATGGCGGCCTGACCTGCCTCCTTGCCGGAGCGGTCGACCGGGATCTGTCCGGCGCTGCGGAAGAAGAACGCCGTCAGTCGGCCCTTGACGCCCGGACCGGTGAAGTACTCGGCCTTCGCCAGGAACGTGATGCGCCGCTTGAGGATGGCGGGCATCAGGAAGTGGTCCGAGAAGGACAGGTGATTGCCCGCGATGATGGCCGCGCCCGACGACGGCACGTGTTCAAGGCCTTCGATACGAGGCCGGAAGACCAGTCTCAGCAGCGGACCCAGAAGCACGTATTTGAGTACGTAATAGAACACGGTGTCCCCTTGCCTCTACCGGAACGGCCCTTTTAGGCGTGTTCTGCCAGGTCACAGCGCACATCCTCGTGCACGACGAGCCTCGTCCCGCGATCTCGACGATTGATCGTAGCCCGACGAGTACCGCCAGGCGGAGCCCTCGAACTGCAGTCTTTGCCTCATCCGACCTCAACTCCCACAGGCTGCCGGTACGTCCACTGCGGGAAGTGCTGCCGCCTTAGCCGGCGCACGGTCCGGGTGGCCTCGCGGTCCTCGGTCGGGCAGCGGTGCAGCCGGGGCCCGCACCGGATCAGTGCCTCATGGGCCGGCTCCACCCGCCCGCGGTCCAGCGTCAGCGCGTGGCCGGGCCGTCGCCACCGAGTCCGGAGGAGCGCGTGCGACAGCGGCGGGAGCGCGCCCGCCTGGCCGTGCGCCTGCGCGACGAGCGTCGCCGGCAGCGCACCCTCGACAGCTTGACTGAACGTGAACAAGTCGCGCGCCCTCGCTCGCGCCCGATGGGTGCCCGAACGTGCGCCCGCCAGTCGTTCGTGTGCACGAACGGAAAGGCGTCAAATGCCGCTATACCGCCGTTTTCGGTTGGCGAGGCGTAGGCGGTGACCCTCGTCACATGTGGGTCGCCGCAGGGCTCGCCGGCCTCCGTCCAGTCGGTCCGGTTGTGCGGCCGTCGCGGCTGGTGGGCGGCGCGGGGGTGCGGCCCCTTGCCCGTGAGGGCGGGGTCGGATGTCCTCAGATGTGTGTCTGAGCGTAATCGAACGGATTCGTTCGGTAAGAATCCTGGTTCGGTGGATGCACGGTGGCGCACTCCGGCGCGCCATCAGGGGGAGAGGACGCGAACGGCGCTCCTCCGGGCCGTCTGGTAGGCCCGCAGTCCACGGGAGGGAGACGAAGGGCAGTGTCCTTTGAGCTACTTGATGAGGCGCTCCTCGCAGTGCTCGTCGCGCGGGTGTCCGGCCGCCGCGTGGCGGTACCGCACGGCGAGGACGGGCAGGCGTGAAGCGGGACGTTCCGAAACGCCGAGCCGATGCCGCGCCGATGACCGAACTGCCGTTGGACTTCGAGGCGTTCCACCGGATGCACCGGCCGGCGTACGTCGGCTGGGCGAAGACCTATCTGAACAACAAGGCCGACGCCGAGGAAGCGGTCGACTGCGCTTTCGAACAACTGCTCATAGCCTGGCCGGAGGTCCTGACGAAGGAGAGCCCGGCGGCCTACGCCTGGCAGGTGATGAAGAACCGCACCATCGACGCCGCCAGGGCCCGGGGCCGCCGCGAGGCGCTGATCGACTCCGCGGCCTTCGAGACCACGGCGCTGCGCGAGGCCGTCAACCCCATCGGGCAACTGGAGGAGAGCATCAACCTCTTCCAGGCGATCGAGGCCCTGCCCGAACGCCAGCGGGACGTCGTGGTGCTGCTCTACAGCCATGGACACTCCGCCCGCGAGGCCGCCGAGCACCTCGGCATCACCCCCGCCGCGGTGCGCTCCACCGCCCGCCACGCACGGCGCCGCCTGCAAGAAATCCTGGGACTGGCGAAGGAAGGGCAGGACGATGACGTCGCCCATTGACCAGCTCCTGGGGCGGGCCCGACTCGTCGACGCGTCCTACACCCCCGAGGAGATCAACGCCGCGGCGCAGCGCGTCGCCGCCCGGACGGCGGCCCGCCGCGCCGAGCCGCACACCGCCGAGGTGCCCGGGCCGATGCCCGAGGGGCCCAGGGAAGCCGCGGCGCGGGACCTGCGCACGCTGTGCGAGACGGCGGTCATGAGCCGTGGGGCCTTGGCGAGCCTCAAGCGGTTCGTGGCCCCCTCGCTTCCGGAACCGCCAGGGGCGCGCGTGCTGGGGTGCGTCCTGCAGCTCACCGAGCGGGAGGACTCCGCGCGCTTCTGGTGGCAGTACGCCGCCGGGGCCGGAGACGGCGCCGCCGTCCACTGCCTGTACCTGCAGCACCTGGCCCACGGCGAGGAGCGTGAGGCCCGTTGGTGGGGGGCGCAGACGATCGAGGCCGTCCGCGACCAGGGCCGACCGGGCGCGGAGCCCCGGGACCTCGGGGCGACGCTGCGCGTCCTGCGGGACCTGCGCGACCCACAGGGGGACGAGGCTCCCACCCAGGACCTGATCACCAGAGCGGCGCAGGTCGGCGCGGTCCTCACCTATGTGCCGGCGGCCGTCTCCTACCGTGACGACGACCTCGACCTCCCCCTGCCCGACGCCGACTTCGCCGACCACATCACCTCGCTGACCGCACCGTCCGTCCCGGGGGCCCACCCTCGACGCCCACGGCCTCCCGCTCTGCGGCCCGAGCCCCGCCCCCGTCCCGCCGCGTCGCTGATCGGCACGGTGACCCGCCCCTCGGGTCCTGCCCGGCAGCGGCCCGCGACACCGGCGACCACCCCGGCACGATGGACGTGGAACGACAGCGGGGGCGCATTCGGCCATAAGCAACGCGTCGGAATCGGAGACCTCGCCGAGGAGGCCCGCCGACAGCACGCGATGCAGGCCTTCTGGCTCCACTGCGAGGGGTGCGCCGACTGCGACCCGGCAGGAATCCCCTGCCCCGCCCACACCACCCTGTGCCCCGACCCGCCCTGACCGCACAAGACAGCACCCACGCCCGTCCCGTCGCGGCCTGAGGGCACATGTCCGACGCGGGGCCGGTTGCGGTTCCCGCCGGTCGATTCGTCCCCGGCACGAGACAGCACCACGCCCGTCCCCGCCTGTCCCGAGGCCACATGTCCGGTCCAGGGCCGGTCCAGGCCGCTCCGGGGCTGGCCCCGCCCGACCCCGTACACCCCAAGGTGAAAGGGTCGCCGCGCCACGCACGGCGACCCCTCGGCCCTCACGCGACCGTGAGGATCTTCTCCAAGGTGTCCAGCGCCGACCGTAGCTCCGTACCGGTGATGGTGAGTGGCGGGGCCAGCCGGATCGTCGAGCCATGGGTGTCCTTGACGAGGATGCCCTCCGCCATCAGCCGGTGGCTGATCTCGCGGCCGGTGCCGATCGCCGGGTCGATGTCGACCCCCGCCCACAGTCCGCGCGCCCGGAACCCGACTACGCCCTTGCCGACCAGCGCCGCCAGCCCTTCCCGCAGCACACCGCCCAGCTCGGCCGCCCGGAGCTGGAACTCACCGGTGCGCAGCAGTCGTACCACCGCCGAGCCGACCGCCGCCGCGAGGGGGTTGCCGCCGAAGGTCGACCCGTGCTCACCGGGACGCAGGACCGACAGCACCTCCCGGCGGGCGACCACGGCCGACACCGGCACGATTCCACCGCCGAGCGCCTTGCCGAGCAGCACGGCGTCCGGCAGGACGTCCTCGTGCTCGACCGCTAGCGTCCGGCCGGTGCGTCCGAGACCCGACTGGATCTCGTCCGCGATGAAGAGGCAGCCGGTGCGGCGGGTCAGCTCGCGGACCCCGCGCAGATAGCCGTCGTCCGGGATGAGCACGCCCGCCTCGCCCTGGATGGGCTCGATCAGCACCGCGGCCGTCGTTCCGTCGATCGCCGACTCCAGCGCGGCGAGGTCGTTGTACGGCACCACACGGAAGCCGGGAGTGAACGGGCCGAAGCCGTCGCGGGCCACCGGGTCCGTGGAGAAACTGACGATCGTCGTCGTACGGCCGTGGAAGTTGTCGGCGGCGACCACGATCGTCGCCTGGTCGGCGGGGACGCCCTTCACCTCGTACGCCCACTTGCGGGCCACCTTGATCGCGCTCTCCACGGCCTCGGCGCCCGTGTTCATCGGCAGGACCATGTCCAGCCCGGTCAGCTCGGCCAGCGACTCGGCGAACTCGGCGAGCCGGTCGTTGTGGAAGGCCCGCGAGGTCAGGGTGAGCGTGTCGAGCTGGCGGTGCGCGGCCTCGATCAGCGCCGGGTGGCGGTGGCCGAAGTTGAGGGCGGAGTAGCCGGCCAGCATGTCCAGATAGCGGCGGCCCTCGACGTCCTCGACCCAGGTGCCCTCGGCCCGGGCCACGACCACGGGCAGCGGGTGGTAGTTGTGCGCGAGGACGGGCTCCTCGGCGCGGATGAGGTCGGCCGACGAACGCGCGTGGACGGGAGCTGTCATGAGCGGATCTCCTGAGTGACGCACTTGATGCCGCCGCCGGCCTTCTGGAACTCCGACAGGTCGACGGGGACGGGGACATAGCCCTGCCGGGCCAGTTGGTCGGCGAGTTCCTTGGCGCGGGGCGAGATGAACACATGGCGGCCGTCGGACACCGAGTTCAGGCCGAACGCCATGGCGTCCTCGCGGGTGGCGACCAGCGCGTCCGGGTAGAGCCGGGCGAGCACCGCGCGACTGCCGGGCGAGAACGCCTCCGGGTAGTACGCGATGTTGCCCGCGGAGCCGTCGCTGCCGTCGTCGAGGACGAACAGCGCGGTGTCCAGATGGTAGAAACGCGGGTCCACCAGTTGGAGGCTGATCACGGGGACGCCGAAGAACTCCTGCGCCTGGCGATGGGCCTCACGGGTGGTGCGGAAGCCGGTCCCGGCGAGCAGATAGCGCCCGGCCGGCACCAGATCGCCCTCTCCCTCGCACACGGATTCGGACCGGAGCACCTCGTACCCGGCGCTGGCGAACCAGGCGTCGTAGGCGGTCGACTCGGGGCGCCGCTCGGGCGCGTGGAACAGCGAGCCGAGGACACGGCCGCCGAGGACGAGCGCGCAGTTGGCCGCGAAGACCATGTCGGGCAGCGTCGCCACCGGCTCCACGGTGTCCACGGTGTGACCGTGGTCCCGGTAGGCGCGGATCAGTTCCTGCCATTGTCGCTGGGCGAGGTCGACGTCCACGGGGGTGTCCGGGTGCATCCAGGGATTGATCGAGTACTGCACGGCGAAATGTCTGGGTTCGCAGACGAGAAAGCGCCGAAGGCGCGGCACACGGCTGTCGGGCACAGAGGGTCTCTCCGCTTCCTGACGGTGTCGGCTGGGATGACACCAAGGTAAGAATCGGGGTAGGCGCACGACAAGGAACGAACGTTGCGTGTTCGCGCAGTGATGCTGCGTGTTCAACCGGCTCAGCGCACGTTCGCTGCGTCCTGTGTCGCGCCGGCCTCCGGAGCCTCCGGCAGCAGATGCGAGAGCACCATGTAGCTGATCGTCTTCCGGATGAACGGCTCGGTGCGGATCCGCTCCAGCACCTCCTCGAAGTGCTCCACGTCGACGGCCCGTACGTGCAGCAGCGCGTCGGCGCCCCCGGTCACCGTCATCGCCGCCGTGATCTCCGGATGGTTGCGCACGACCTCAGCGAGCCTCCGGGGCGGCGCCGCACCCTCGCAGTACACCTCCACGTACGCCTCCGTGCGCCACCCGAGCGCCGCCGGCTGCACCGTGGCCGTGAACCCGGTGATCACCCCGGTCTCGCGCAACCGGTCCACCCGCCGCTTGACCGCGGTGGCCGAAAGACCGACGGCCGAGCCGATCTCGGCGAAGCTGGTCCTCGCGTTCGCCATCAACGCCGAGATGATCTTGCGATCGAGCTCGTCGAACGCCGCGGACTTGCTGTTCATGCGGGCACTGTATCCAGCGGAGCCCCTCCCGGGACCTCCTCCGGCGCACGCCCGTGTGCACACGTACGAATTGCTCCTACACTCCACATTCATGCTGCGCGCGCTCGCCGTCGATGACGAGAAACCCTCCCTCGAGGAGCTGCTGTACCTGCTGAACGCGGATCCACGGGTCGACAGCGCCGAGGGCGCGAGCGACGCCACCGAGGCACTGCGCCGGATCAACCGCGCCCTGGAGTCCGGCCCCGACGGACCCGAGGCGATCGACGTCGTCTTCCTCGACATCCAGATGGCCGGACTCGACGGACTCGACCTCGCCCGCCTCCTCACCGGCTTCGCCAGGCCCCCGCTGGTCGTCTTCGTCACCGCGCACGAGGGCTTCGCCGTCCAGGCCTTCGACCTCAAGGCCGTCGACTACGTCCTCAAGCCCGTCCGCCGGGAACGCCTCGCCGAGGCGATACGCCGGGCGGCCCAGCTCCGGGACACCGCCACGGCCCCGTCGTCGATACCGGTGCACGAACCCGACCCGGACCAGATACCCGTCGAACTCGGCGGTGTGACCCGCTTCGTCGCCGTCGACGACATCACCCATGTCGAGGCCCAGGGCGACTACGCCCGACTGCACACCCCCCAGGGCAGCCACCTCGTCCGCATCCCCCTGTCCACCCTGGAGGAGCGCTGGCGCGCACGCGGGTTCGTCCGCATCCACCGCCGCCATCTCGTGGCCCTGCGCCACGTCGGCGAGCTCCGCCTGGACGCCGGCACGGTCAGCGTTCTCGTCGGCTCGGTGGAACTCCAGGTCAGCCGCCGCCACGCACGTGAACTGCGGGATCTGCTGATGCGCCGGACCACGAGCTGAGGAGCCGACGTGCCGAACGACCCCACCGAACGCCGCGTCGTCGTCACCGGAGTGCCCCGCCGCACCCGCCGCGCACCCGGCTACCACCGCCCCCGTACCGAGATCGACGAACAGACCACCCTCGGCCACGCCTACGTCAGCTCCCTCATGCGCAGCCAGCTCCGCGCCGCTCTGGCCGTGGTCGTGGCGCTGGCCCTCCTGGTCGCACCGCTGCCCCTGGTCTTCGCCGCGATGCCGGACCACGCCGGCCTGGAGTGGGCCGTCCTCGGCTTCGGCGTCTATCCGCCGCTGGTCCTCCTGGCCCGCTGGCACGTACGCCGCGCCGAACGCAACGAGCAGGACCTCGTACGCCTCGTCGAGGACCGCTGAGACCCACCGTGACGAGCCGCTGAGACCCACCGTGTACGAGCAGACCGGAAGCAAGGCATGAACGAGAACTACGCCGTCCCCGCGGTCGCCCTCGTCGTCGTGGCGACCGTCCTCGTCGGCGCCTTCGGCCTGCGCATATCCCGTACCACCTCCGACTTCTACGTCGCCTCCCGCACCGTCGGCCCCCGCCTCAACGCGGCCGCGATCAGCGGCGAGTACCTCTCCGCCGCCTCCTTCCTAGGCATCGCCGGCCTTGTCCTGGTCCAGGGCCCCGACATGCTCTGGTACCCGGTCGGCTACACCGCCGGCTACCTCGTCCTCCTGCTGTTCGTCGCCGCCCCGCTGCGCCGCTCCGGCGCGTACACCCTGCCCGACTTCGCCGAGGCCCGACTCGCCTCCAAGACCGTACGACGCCTCGCGGGAGCCTTCGTGGTCGGCGTCGGCTGGCTCTATCTGCTGCCCCAGCTCCAGGGGGCGGGGCTCACGTTGAACGTGCTCACCGACGCGCCCGAGTGGCTCGGCGGGGTCATCGTCGCCGTCGTCGTCGCCGCCACGGTCGCCGCCGGCGGCATGCGCAGCATCACCTTCGTCCAGGCCTTCCAGTACTGGCTCAAGCTCACCGCCCTCCTAGTCCCCGCGCTCTTCCTCGTCCTCGCCTGGCAGGGCGACAATGCCCCCCGCCACGCCTTCGACGAACCGGCAAGGTTCCGCGAGCAACGTGTCGTCCGCATCGACGAGACCCTCGCCCTGAAGCTGGCGAGCCCGCTGACCGTCACCGCCTCCGGCACGATCGACGGCCGCCGCTACGACGACACGCGCGTCGACCTGCCCACCGGCACCCACCGCATCGCCCAGGGCACCCGCCTGACCTTCACGGAGGGCGACACCGTCCCCGTCGCCGACCGCGCCGGCAACGGGGGCATGTCCACCTCGCTCGCCGCAGGGCGCGAGGAACGCCCGCTGTACGCCACCTACGGGCTGATCCTCGCCACCTTCCTCGGCACCATGGGCCTGCCCCACGTCGTCGTCCGCTTCTACACCAGCCCGCACGGCGTCGCCGCCCGCCGCACCACGGTCGTCGTCCTCGGTCTGATCGGCGCCTTCTACCTCCTGCCGCCGCTCTACGGGGCACTCGGCAGGCTCTACGCCCCCGACCTCGCCCTGACCAGCGACGCCGACGCCGCCGTACTCCTCCTCCCCGACCGCATGATCGGCGGCCTCGGTGGCGACCTGCTCGGCGCGCTGGTCGCGGGCGGCGCGTTCGCCGCGTTCCTGTCCACTGCGTCCGGGCTGACCATGGCGGTCGCCGGAGTGCTGACCCAGGACGTGCTGCCCGCTCGCGGCGTACGGCACTTCCGGCTCGGTACGGCCCTCGCCATGGCCGTACCGCTCGCGGCGAGCGGCCTGGTCGGCGGGCTGCCCGTCGCCGACGCGGTCGGGCTCGCCTTCGCCGTCTCCGCCTCGTCGTTCTGCCCGCTGCTCGTTCTCGGCATCTGGTGGCGGCGCCTCACCCCGCCGGGCGCGGCCGCTGGGATGCTCGTCGGCGGCGGAGCGGCACTCCTCGCCGTCGCCGCGACCATGGCCGGATACCCCGGCACCGGTACCCTGCACGCCCTGCTGGCCTGGCCCGCCCTCTGGTCCGTACCGCTCGGTTTCCTCACGATGGTCCTGGTGTCCTTGGCCACCCCCGGCAAGGTCCCGCCCGAGACACCGGCGATCCTGGCCCGCTTCCACCTCCCGGAGGAACTGGTCGGCGGCCGGACACGTGCGGCGACCAAGGAGATCGAGCTGTGGCGGCGTTGAGGACCGGAACCCGGCGGAAGGGAACCCGCGGGCGGCGAGCGGTGTACCACTTGCAGGAGATGCCGCCGGTGCGGCACATGGGGGAGGTGAGTGATGAGCGCTGAGTCGAGTGGGTTCCTCGCGGGGTTCTTGGTGGCCGTGCTCCCGCTGCTCGCGGCCGGGTTCTGGCTCGGCCGGCGTACGGCCCGGCCACGCGACAGCCTCGGCGGGCTGGGCACACCCGTCGAACACGCCACGTTCCAGACCCTCCACACCGCGACCCTCGCCGCACCCCCGCTGCGCGCGGGCCTCACCGAGGAGACCGCCCGCAGATCCGCCAAACGGCTGCGCACCCTGCTCGGCACGGACGCGCTCTGCCTCACCGACCACGAGTCGGTCCTCGCCTGGGAAGGCGTGGCGGAGCACCACCGCGCGGAGATCATGGGCCGGCTGGCCGGGCCCCTGGATACAGGCCGGGGTGAGGCCTTCCGGCTGACCTGTGACATCCTCGACTGCCCCGTGCGCTGGGCGGTCGTCGCCCCCCTCACCGTCGACGACCGGGTCCACGGCGCGCTCGTGGCCTGCGCGCCCCGCGAGTCCGCCGTCCTCGTCCGGGCCGCCGGGGAGGTCGCCCGCTGGGTCTCCGTCCAGCTCGAACTGGCCGATCTCGACCAGTCACGCACCCGGCTGATAGAGGCCGAGATCAAGGCGCTGCGCGCCCAGATCTCCCCGCACTTCATCTTCAACTCGCTCGCGGTGATCGCCTCGTTCGTTCGCACCGACCCCGAGCGTGCACGCGAACTCCTCCTGGAATTCGCTGACTTCACCCGCTACTCGTTCCGCAAGCACGGCGACTTCACCACCCTTGCCGACGAACTCCACGCCATAGACCACTACCTGGCGCTGGTCCGGGCCCGCTTCGGCGACCGTCTCTCGGTCACGCTGCAGATAGCCCCCGAGGTCCTGCCGGTCACCCTGCCCTTCCTGTGCCTCCAGCCCCTGGTGGAGAACGCGGTGAAGCACGGCCTCGAAGGCCGGACCGTGACCGCCGCCGGCAAGAGCCACATCAGCATCACCGCTCAGGACGCGGGTGCCGAGGCCCTCGTCGTCATCGAGGACGACGGCGTGGGCATGGACCCCGCGGTGCTCCGCCGCATCCTCGCCGGTGAGACCAGCCCCTCGGGCGGCATCGGCCTCAGCAACGTCGACGAGCGGCTGCGCCAGGTGTATGGCGACGACCACGGCCTCGTCATCGAGACCGCGGTCGGCGCGGGCATGAAGATCACCGCCCGGCTGCCGAAATACCAGCCGGGCGTACACCCGGACGGTGGAATACCCCGAGCCTGAGGATCACCAGATGTGAGCCTCAGGTGCGTGACGCCACCATCCCCAGCGTCAGCAGACCCAGGACGACCCATCCGAACCACAGCCAGCCGTTGCTGCCGAGCGCCACCGTGTAGGCCGTCACCACGACCAGCCCACCGAGGGTGAGCACCCCCATGGCCTTCGTCGAACCGGGCATCGCAACACCCTTCCTCAGGCTTCTTCTCCCTCCATGGTGCCCCCACTGGCGGAAATGACGGTGCAGACGACGTAATGTGCGCCCTTTTTCCAGCCGTCCTCGCTGATCCAGAAGTCGGAGGCGGTGACGGCGGGCTCGTAGCCGTAGTCCTGCGGCCGTACGTGCTCCGCACAGGCGGCGTCCGCCTCGTCCTGTGCCCTGTCGTACGTGACCCCGGGGCCCATCCGGTGGAAACCGAGCACCTTGTGGCGGTGGCGGTCCTGGCAGGAGACCAGCCGGATCCGGTTGGGGGAGAGGGGGTCGAGGCAGTCCTGCTTCTGCATCGTCGCCGTGTCCTCGAGGATCGTGGTCCCCGGCCGGCGGTACGAGCCGATCGGTCCGTACACCGGGCGGCGCTGCCCCAGCAGCAGGCAGGCGACTCGGTGCCCGGCGGCGTCGAAGCCGTCGTCGGTCGGTACGACGGCTTGGGCACGGATGTCCACGAGCTTCTCACGGGCCTCCTGCGTGAGCTGCTCGCACCGGTCCGCCCCACCTGTTCGGGCGTCCTCGGCCGAGGACGCCTCGTAGGTGGTCATCACCTGCCCGTCCATCGTACGGCCCGAGCACCGGGGCACCAGCCGGAGCTGTGGCGCCTCGGTGAACGGGGTGCCCGGCCAGGTGACGTCGACGCAGTCGCCGTCCCTGAGCGGCTCGGTCAGACCGACCTGCTCGCCGTACGGGCGGCTGCTGTCGCCCGTCCCACCGCTGCCGCCACCGCCCAGCGTCCCCATCGCGTACCAGGCCCCGCCCACCAACAGGGTCAGCGCCAGAGTGGTCGCCACCCCGGCGAGCAGGGCCTTGCTCCGGTGGAACCGGTGCCGTGCCGTGGCGGCGGGGCGGGGAGAAGCCCCCGGGCCCCGGCCCGGGGAGGCCGGCCACCCGGCAGGACTCTCCGGCGCGTACCACGGTGTCTCGTGCGGTACCTGGGAGGCGAGGATCTCCGGCTCCGCCGTGTGCGTGGGCTGGTTGGCCCACTGCGGCTGCGAGCCCAGGTCGGGCTCGGTGCGGGGATGGGCCTGGGGCGTGACGATCGCGGAGAGTGCGGCCTCGGTCTCGGCGGCGGTGATCCGGTGCACGGGGTCCTTGGCGAGCATGGCGGCCAGCACCGGCTCCAGCGCACCCGCCCGCACCATGGGGCGCGGCTCCTCCAGGACGACAGCGGTGAGCGACGCGATCTCCGAGTCCCGGGCGAAGGGCCCGTACCCCTCGACGGCGCAGTACAGCGTGCAGCCGAGCGAGAACAGGTCGGACGCGGCGGTCGGCGGCCAGCCATGGGCTCGCTCGGGCGCCAGATAGCCGGCCGTCCCGACGAGCATGTGGGTACGGGTGTACCGGGTTTCCTGGGTGTCGGGCTGCACGGAGATGCCGTAGTCGGTGAGCAGCACGCGCGCGTACGGCGATCCGGTGCGGTCCGGGGCGAGCAGGATGTTGGCCGGTTTGACGTCCCGGTGCATGATGCCGCGCTCGTGCCCGGCGGTCAGCGCGTCCAGCACGGCGAGCCCGATGCGGGCGCACTCGGCGGGCGCGAGGGTGCCGCGCTGCGCGACGAGGGCCTTCAGATCGAGGGCGCCCGGTACGTACTCCATGACGATCCACGGCAGTTCGTCGTGCTCCAGGACGTCGTGCACGGTGACCACGTTCGGGTGGGCGCGGAGCCCGGCGGCGTGCCGGGCCTCGGCGCGGGCGCGGGCCACGCGGGCCGTGCGCTCCTGTTCGGCCTCGCCCGGACCGCGGAACACGATCTCCTTCAGCGCGACCTCGCAGTCCAGTTGCCGGTCGTGCGCCAGCCAGACATGGCCCATGCCGCCGCTGCCCAGACGGTTCAGCAGGAGATAGCGATCGGCGATGACGCGGCCGACTCCCGAATGCGGTGCTCCTGGCTGCATCGATCACTCCCCGGGTTCAGATCCATCAGAGCCGTCAGATCCATGCGTGCTGTTCGTGGGGCGACGAATCGCTGGGCGGACCGGGATGGGGATCGTGTCTCGTCGGGGTCTCGGTGGGCGGGTCGTTGTCCTCCGGCGGGCTGCTGGGGCCGGGGCCGGGAGGGGGCGACGGCAGGCTCGACCTGGAGGGGCTGGGCGGTGTCGAGGGAAGGGTGGGGGTGGTGAGGCTCGGGGACGGCTCCCTCGAGGTTTTGGACGGCGACGGTGCCAGTGATGTGCCGCCCGTCGATGTGGGAGAACTCGAGTCCGTCGGTGACGACCTGTCGTCCGTCGGAGTGGAGCCCCCGCCGGATGGTGTCGTGTCCTTGTCCGTCGGCGTCGACCCGCGGCCTGACGAGGAGCCGTCTGACGAGGAGCCGTCCGGCGAAGAGCCGCCAGACGACGAACCGCCAGACGACGAACCGTCCGTCTCCGATGGGCCAGTCGAATCGTCCCCCGATCCCGTCGAGCCGGAGTCCGCCCCGGATCCGAAACCAGAGCCGGATCCAGAGCCGGAGCTAGAGCCGGGCCCCGGCCCGGACCCGGACCCGGTCCCCGCCCCAGGATCCTCCGTGCTCGTGCCGGACGACGCCCCCGGCCAGTCCATGTGCAGCGCCACCGCCGTGCCGAACACCAACCGCGCACCCGGCCCGGGGCTCGACCCGGTCACCGGCGCGTCCCCCGGTGGCATCTCGTCCCCGGCGACCGTCACCGCCAGGCCCTTGTCCGCCATGGCAGCGCTGGCCTGCGCGAAGGTCATCCCTCGCACCTTCGGTACAGCCTGCCGCGCACGGGTGTCGAAGGTCGTGTCGGACTCGCCCGTGGTGCCGACCGCCCGGCTGATGCCCTGCTCCGGGTCCTCGACATCGACGAGCCTGATCTCCCTCAACTGCGCGGGCGCGGGCCTGACCACGACGATCGCGGACTCGGTGTAGCCCTTCCACCGGTCGTTGCCGCCGGCGAAATCCACCTTGATGCGTGTGGGGTCCTCGTCGAACGCGCGCAGGGGATTTCCGCAGCTGCACTTCACAGCGGGCAAACCCTGGTCGTCGACCAATACGGCGATACCGGCTTCCAGTAGCGCGTCGAAGGGGACGGCCTCGCCGTTCTTGTAGTCGTGGTTCTTCACCAGGGTGTCGTGGCGCAGGAGAACGGGAGTGAGCGCGTCGAGATAATCACCGATGCCCTCGACCTTGATACCGACGATCCGCGCCCATTCCTGAGCCTTTTGCTCGTTCTCGGGAGCGGTGAGGAAATATTCGAGCTTGCGGACGTCACAGACCTTCGGCTTCTGTGTGCCCCCGTACAGTCCGGGAGCGTTGCCCTGCTGCAGACCGCTGTGCGGCTCCAGGGACGTGAGGGCGGGTTCGTCCCGGCCCAGCCGTTCGCCCTCGTCGAAGAAGGGCGCGAGGGACGGCACCCCCGCTGCCACCGCCTTCACGGCGAGGATCGAAGGAGCGGAGTCGCCGCATCCGCTCAGAATGGCGACGCCCACCAGCAGGACGGCGATCCGGCGGGCAGCTGATTTTCCCGATTTTCGTAAACACGTTCGCAAGCATGCGTGAATGGTCAAGACCGCTCCCCCCGGCGGTTTCCCCCGTCACCCCGCAGAGCGGAAGCGGGGCTCACGCATCATGCTACTGAAAGGCAAAGCCTCTCGGGCAAGGGAAAAAGGAGGAGTCCTCTCCCGTGACCAAAGAAAGAACGGGGGCGCGACACATGAATGGGGCTCATCGACCGCGTGCGTTGAGTGAGGCCAGATAGGCGTTGTACGCCTCGAGCTCCTGGTCGCCGTCCCGGTCGGCCGCGCGGTCCTTGCGTCGGGCCTGGCGCTGCTCGGAGCCGTACCACTGGAAGAGCAGCGCCAGCAGCACCAGCACCGAGGGGATCTCGCTGAACGCCCAGGCGATGCCGCCGGCCGCGTTCTGGTCGGCGAGCGCGTCGATACCGAGGGAGGCGGGCGGGTTCTCGTACGTCTTCACCATCGGCGAGGACGCCATCATCAGCGCGATGCCGAAGAACGCGTGGAACGGCATGCCCGCGAACAGCTCCAGCATCCGCATCAGATAGCCGGGCCGGTGAGGCCCCGGGTCCACGCCCATGATCGGCCAGAAGAAGAACAGCCCGACCATCAGGAAGTGGGTCATCATCACGATGTGACCCGGGGTCGACCCCATCAGGAAGTCGAACAACGGTGTGAAGTACAGCCCGTACAGGCTCGCGATGAACATCGGGATCGTGAACGCCGGATGCGTCACGATCTTCATGTACCAACTGTGCAGGAACATCAGCAGCAGCTCACGCGGCCCCTTGCGCCCCTTGCCCGCCACCGGCAGCGCCCGCAGCGCCAGCGTGATCGGCGCACCGAGCAGCAACATGATGGGCGCCAGCATGCTGATCACCATGTGCTGCACCATGTGCACGCTGAACATGACCATGCCGTAGTCGTTCAGCCCCGTACACGTGACCAGCATCACGAGCAGCACACCGACCACGAACGCGACGGTCCGGCCCGCCGACCAGGTGTCTCCCCGCCGCACCAGCCGCACGACGCCCCAGCCGTACAGGGCCAGCCCCAGCAGGCAGGCGACGAGAAAGAAGGGATCGGCCGACCAGGCGAGCCCCCGCCCGAGGGTGAAGGGCAAAAGCCCCATACCGTGCCCGCTGTGATCCATCCGCCGGCTCCTGTTTCGTGGGGGTTGAGCGCTGTACGTCCGCCCCAAGACTAGAACCGCCCCCGGCCGCCGCTACGACCGGGGGCAGAGCAGCGCGCCCCTTCAGGGGCGCGGGGAACCGCGCGACAAGCCACGAACCGCACGCAGCCGACGAACCACCTGCTGAACCGAGCTCCTAGTCGGAACTCAAAGCACGCACTCCGCCTCGGCGTACCGCTCCGAAGGCACCGTCTTCAACGTCTCCACCGCCTCGGCCAGCGGCACCATCACGATGTCGGTTCCCCGCAGCGCGGTCATCCGACCGAACTCCCCCCGGTGCACGGCCTCCACCGCGTGCCACCCGAACCGGGTCGCCAACACCCGGTCGTACGCGGTCGGCGTACCACCGCGCTGGACATGCCCCAGGATCACCGGCCGTGCCTCCTTGCCCAGGCGCAGCTCCAGCTCGACCGAGAGCTGCCGCGCGATCCCGGCGAACCTCTCGTGCCCGTAGATGTCCTTGCCGCCCTCATCGAAGTCCATGGAACCGGCGCGCGGCTTCGCCCCCTCCGCCGCCACCACGATCGCGAACCGCTTGCCCGCCGAGAACCGCTCGGCGACCTTCGCGGTCAACTCCTCTATGTCGAAGGGCCGTTCGGGGACGACGATGGCGTGCGCGCCGGCCGCCATACCGGAGTGGAGCGCGATCCAACCGGTGTGGCGGCCCATGACCTCCACGACCAGGACCCGCTGATGGGACTCGGCGGTGGTCTTCAGCCGGTCCAGGGCCTCGGTGGCGACACCGACGGCCGTGTCGAAGCCGAACGTGACGTCCGTGACGGCGATGTCGTTGTCGATGGTCTTCGGCACACCCACGATCGGCAGGCCGTTGTCCGACATCAGACGGGCCGCCTTGAGCGTGCCCTCACCGCCGATGGGGATGATCGCGTCGAGGCCCAGTTCCTCGACATGGCCCTTGGCCCGTGCCACGCCGTCCCGCAGATGCGAGGGCTGGACCCGGGAGGAACCGAGGATCGTGCCGCCGCGGGCCAGGATGCCCGCCACCGCGTCCAGGTCGAGCTTGATGTAGTCGCAGTCCAGGAGACCTTTCCAGCCGTCCCGGAAGCCGATGACCTCGTCGCCGTGGTCGACGACGGCGCGGTGCACGACGGACCGGATGACGGCGTTCAGCCCGGGACAGTCGCCGCCGGACGTGAGGACACCAATGCGCATAGCCCGAATACCTTCTCAACGTGGGCCGGGGACCGGACCGCGTTGTCCGGCTGGAATCCCCGCCACCCTACCGGCGGCAGGGGGCGGGGCCGTAGCGGGCGTCCGCCTGCTGGACGGCCCCGCACAGGTGAGCGGAGACCTGGTCAGACGGGCTTTCACACGTGAGCGAAGGCCTCCTAGGATGGGCTTTCGTACGGGCACTGAGGAACCGTTTCTCAGGCTCCTCCGCCCGCCGGACGGGCCGTGTTACGCGGGCTGCGTCGCCGCGGAGATCCGCTCGTTGCGCAGCGCCTCGAACCAGCGGTCGTCGGTCGGCGGGAGCGCGTTCACGTCGAGCGCCAGCTTCAGCAGCAGGTCGGCGATCTGCGGGTTGCGCGCGAGCACGGGCCCGTGCATGTAGGTGCCGAACACGGTGTCGTTGTACGCGCCCTCCGTGCCGTCGCCCGTGCCGTTGCCCTTGCCGAGCCGCACGTTCGCGAACGGGCGGGCGGTCGGACCGAGGTGGGTGACGCCCTGGTGGTTCTCGAACCCGGTCAGCTGGGGCAGACCCAGGCGCGGGTCGATGTCCGCGAGGACGTCGCCGACGCACCGCTCGCCCTCACCGCGGGTCGTGGTCACGTCGAGCAGCCCGAGACCGGGCTCGCGCTGGCCGAGGTCGTTGACGAACTCGTGGCCGAGGATCTGGTAGCCGGCGCAGACCGCGAAGACGATCGCGCCGTTGTTCACCGCCTGGTACAGATGCCCGTCCCGACGCAGGCGCTCGGCGGCGAGCCGCTGCGGACGGTCCTCGCCGCCGCCGATCAGATAGATGTCGCCGGAGGTCGGGATCGGCTGGTCGCTGCGGACGTCCAGGCGCGCCACGTCCAGGCCGCGCTGCCGCGCCCGGCGTTCCACGACGAGGACGTTGCCCTGGTCGCCGTAGGTGCTGAGCAGGTCCGGGTAGACCCAGACGACCCGCAGGCTGTTGTCGCTCATGAAGTCAGTGCCCCTCAGAGTCGTTCGTGGTCGGGTGCTCAGTTGCCCACGCGGCGGCGCAGGTCCTGGAACGCGGTGTAGTTGGCGATGACCTCGATCCGGCCCGGCGGGCACATCTGCACCGCCTGGTCGAGGGTGTCGCAGACCTGGAAGTGCTGGTTCGCCACTTCGAGGCGTACGGCGAGGTCGAGCTTGCGGTCACCGAGCACGAAGATCGGGTGGCCGGTCAGCCGCGTGTAGTCGACGTCCCACAGCCAGGAGGTGTCGGTGCCGTCGGCGCCGCGCGCGTTCACCGACAGGATCACCGGTGACGGCGGCGGGTCGATCAGCGAGAACGTCTCCAGCCAGCCCGCCGGGTTCTTGGCGAGCAGCAGCCGCAGGTCACGCTGCATGAACTGCACCACGTCGTACCGTCCGGCCACTGCCTGCACCTGGTACATGCGTTCCAGGGCGACCTGCGGGGGTACACCGAAGACGGCGGCGGTGGCGGCCGAGGAGGCGGCGTTGGCCTTGTTGGCGCGGCCCGGGAGCTGGAGGTGGATCGGCCAGGCCGACCCGTGCGGGTCGAGGACGTGGTCGCCGGAGAGCGCCCAACTCGGCGTGGGGCGGCGGAAACCGCACTCGCCGCAGAACCAGTCGTCGCCGGGCCGCTGCATCACGCCACCGCAGGACGGGCAGGACCAGGCGTCGTCCTTCCACATCTGGCCGACCGCGACCCAGACCACGTTCGGTGACGACGAGGCCGCCCACACGATCAGCGGGTCGTCGCAGTTGGCCACGACGACGGCCTTGGTGCCGGCCAGGCCCTCCCGCCACGCCTCCGCCATCATGCGGGTCTCGGCGGCACGGTCGAGCTGGTCACGGGAGAGGTTGAGCAGCGCGATGCACTTGGGGTCGGTGTCGCGGGCGACACCGGCCAGGTACTTCTCGTCCACCTCGATGACCGCGAACTTCGCGTCCGAGTTCCCGGCGAGTGCCGAGGTGATGCCCGCGGGCATGTTGGCGCCGAGCGCGTTGGAGACGACGGGGCCCGCGGCCCGCAGTGCCTCGGCGATCAGCCGGGTCGTGGTGGTCTTGCCGTTGGTGGCGGAGACCAGGACGACGTCCAGGCTCTGAGCGAGCCGGGCGAGGAGGTCGGGGTCGAGTTTCAGTGCCACCCGGCCGCCGATCACAGATCCGCTACCGCGTCCTGCGGCACGCGATGCCGCCGCGACCGCCTTGCCCGCCGTCACGGCCAGCTTGGCCCGCGGCGTGAGCGGGTCCGAGTTGCCTGCCATCAGTTCTCGATCCTCCTTGCGTACGGCGCCGCGCCCAGTCCCGGCTACGTGTGGACCAAAGCCTATCGAGATCCACTCACGCGCCCGAATCCCGACGGGCCCGTAGCAGGGTCCGGACCGGCGATATCGGGTCCGAACGTACTCTTGCGGCCATGCGAAGCGGCTCGATTCCCGGCGCCCGAGGGCGCGTTCTCCCCATGACACTGCTCGGGGACCCCGGATTGCACGCGCCTTGTGAAGAGGTGACGCGGTTCGGGCCCGAACTGGTGCGGCTCGTGGAGGACATGTTCGCGACGATGTACGACGCGCGGGGGGTGGGGCTCGCCGCGAACCAGGTGGGCCAGGGGCTTCGGGTGTTCGTGTACGACTGTCCGGACGACGAGGATGTGCGCCATGTGGGTCATGTGGTGAACCCGCGGCTGGTGGCGGCGGAAGGGATTGTGCTCCGAGGGCCGGAGGGGTGTCTGTCGTTGCCGGGGCTGGAGGCGGGGGTGGAGCGGTACGACGAGGCCGTGGTGGAGGGGTTCACGGTCGACGGGGACCGGGTGCGGGTGCGGGGGAGCGGGTTCTTCGCGCGGTGCCTGCAGCACGAGTGCGATCACCTTGAGGGCCGGGTGTATGTGGACCGGCTGTCGGGGTGGCGGCGTTCTCGGGTGATGAGGAAAGCCGCGAGGGCGTCGTGGGGGGCATGAGCTCGTCGGCGGGCGCGGGTCCGGTGGGGGCTTCTCGCGCCCACGCGGTGGAACGCGCCCACGCGGCGGAAGCCGCGTATCGATACAGCCCCGCGCCCCTTGCAGGTGCGCTGATCACCGACTGCACCCTGAAGGAACCCTAGAAACCCGGGCCGCCCACCTTGTCGCCCGCCGCTGCCAGGCGGCCCCAGAGCAGGTCCGCGAGGCTGCGGACCAACTCGGACCTAGTGAGGGGGCGTTCGCCGAGCCACCAGTCGCCCGCGGCGTGCATCATGCCCACGATGCCGTGGCCCCAGACACGTGCCAGTTGGCGGCTGTCGGGGCCGAGGTCGAGGCGGTCCTCTATGACGGTGCCGAGCTCTTCGCCCATGCGGCGCAGCAGGGGGGCGGAGTGCTTGCCGACGTCGAAGCCCTGGTCGCCGGGCTGGCCGCCCTCGGCGGGATGCATGAGAAAGCGGTACACCTGAGGGCGGGCCTCGATGGCCGCCAGATAGGTGTCCAGGGTGGCCTCGACGCGTTCGCGGCGCTCGGCCGGCGCGTCCAGAGCGGCCCGCAAGGAGTCGAGGAGGGCGTCGGTGTGGCGCTGGGCGAGGGCGGCGTAGAGTCCGCCCTTGTCGCCGAAGTGGCGGTACAGGATCGGCTTGGTGATGCCGGCCTCGGCGGCGATGGCGTTCATCGACGCTCCGGGGCCGTCGCGGAGCACGACTCGGTCCGCGGCCTCCAGCAGCTCGCGCCGACGGCGGTCGGTGGACCGTTCCTGGTCGGTCCGCTGCGTGGTGTCCATGAGTCTTCCCCCAAATACTGATGACGGTGACGCCCTGCGCAAACTAGCACTGATTGGCACGTCCCGATCGAACGGGCTACCGAGCACGACGCGGGAGTTGACTTTTACTACCGACCAGTAACAGACTCGAGTTACCGTAGGTAACATCTTAGTGCAGTGCTGGAGGCGTGTCATGGCCGAGTTCACGATGGAACTCAACGAGGAACAGCGAGAGGTCCGCGACTGGCTCCACGGATTCGCCGCCGATGTGATCCGCCCCGCGGCCGCCGAGTGGGACGAGCGCGAGGAGACCCCCTGGCCGGTGATCCAGGAGGCCGCCAAGGTCGGCATCTACTCCCTGGACTTCTACGCCCAGCAGTACTTCGATCCCACCGGTCTCGGCATCCCCATGGCCATGGAGGAGCTGTTCTGGGGCGACGCGGGCATCGCCCTGTCCATCGTCGGCACCGGGCTGGCCGCCGTGGGCGTCCTCGCCAACGGCACCGAGGAGCAGATCGGCACCTGGATCCCCCAGATGTACGGCGACGCCAACGACGTCAAGGTCGCCGCGTTCTGCTCCTCCGAACCCGACGCCGGATCCGACGTGGCCTCCATGCGCACCCGCGCGGTGTACGACGAGGCCAAGGACGAGTGGATCCTCAACGGCACCAAGACCTGGGCGACCAACGGCGGCATAGCCAACGTCCATGTCGTCGTCGCCGTGGTCGACCCCGAGCTCGGCTCCAAGGGGCACGCGTCCTTCATCGTCCCGCCGAACACGCCCGGCCTGTCCCAGGGCCAGAAGTTCAAGAAGCACGGCATCCGCGCCTCCCACACCGCCGAGGTCGTCCTGGAGGACGTCCGCGTCCCCGGCTCCTGCCTCCTCGGCGGCAAGGAGAAGCTCGACGAGCGCCTGGCGCGGGCCCGCGAGCGGGCGAAGGCCGGGGGCGAGCGGGTGAAGAACGCGGCGATGGCCACCTTCGAGGCGTCCCGCCCGGCCGTGGGCGCCATGGCCGTGGGCACCGCCCGTGCCGCGTACGAGGTGGCCCTCGACTATGCCAAGAGCCGTGAGCAGTTCGGGCGGCCCATCATCGACAACCAGGGTGTCGCCTTCCAGCTCGCGGACATGAGGACCTCCGTCGACGCGGCGCGGCTGCTGGTGTGGCGGGCGTCCTGGATGGCGATCAACGGCAAGCAGTTCACCGCGGCCGAGGGGTCCCAGTCGAAGCTGTTCGCGAGCGAGACGGCGAAGAAGGTGACCGCGCAGGCGATCCAGATCCTGGGCGGCAACGGGTACACGCGGGAGTACCCGGTCGAGCGGATGCACCGTGACGCCGCGATCTACACCATTTTCGAGGGTACGAGTGAGGTGCAGCGGCTGGTGATCGCTCGGACCTTGTCGGGGATGCCGATCCGGTGACGCCGTGGGGTGTCGTGCGATGCGGGCCGCGGGAGCGGCGTGGTCGCTCGCGCCCGCGGCGGAGCCGCCCCTGAACAGGGCGTGGGTCACCAGCGACAACACGTGGACCGACGGGAGTGGTCGATGAGGCGCACGGCCGGAGAACTGCTGGAAGCGACGACCGCGCGGCTCGCCCCGGATCCCGGGGCCAACCCCCTGCTGCCCCTGATCGCCTCCGGTGCGGCCGGGCTCGACACCCTCGCCGTGCTCGCGCTGGAACAGCGGCTCGTCATCGCCGCCGACCTGCGCTCCTTCAGCCATCTGGCCGAGCGGTCGGCAACCGAGGAACCGGCGAGCGCCCCCTTCTTCGAGATGCTCGCGGAGGGGGAGGCCGTGGCGGCGGAGGCGCTCGGGGCGTACGCCGAGGCGTGCGGGGTGGATGCGGGACGGGCCGCGTCGTACGAGCCTCTACCAGGCTGTCAGGCCTACCCGTCGTACGTCGCCCGTCTGGCCCTGGGCGCGGCCCCGGCCGACGTGGTGCTCGCCCTGAGCGCCAACTTCTCGTCCTGGGGCGGCTACTGCGCGACGATCTCGAAGGCGCTCCGCGACCACCACGGCTTCACCGACCAGGCCCGCGCCTTCTTCGACTTCTTCGCCGAACCGTCACCGGAACTGGAGGAGAGGGCGAGGTCGGCGGTACAGGCAGGGTTGGATACCGGGCGGATCGACGAGGAGGCGGCCAACGGCTACGGCCGACTCCTGCAGAGCTACGAGTCGATGTTCTGGACCACACTGGCGCGCCCCTGAAAGGGGCGCGGGGAACTGCGCGACAAGCCACGGCGCACCCGCGGTCGCGCCCGACGGCAGCTCCATGGCGCTGGGGCGAACCGGCCTTCAGCCGGAGGCGGCTCCGCTGCTGTGCGCGATGCACGCCACGTCGATCCGGTCCGCCAGCTTCGCCAGCTCGATCGTCAGCGCGGCCACCGTGTCCTCGTCGAGCTCCGCACCCGCCTCCACCAGGTGCAGCCACCGTCCGCCTACCGTCCGCAGCAGCTTGCTCACATCGGCCGCAGACACCTGCAAGGTCCCGCGGTCGTCGACGATCAGAGGCAGAGTCACTTCGCGGTTCACAACGGGGATGTTAGCTGCGGAACGCTCACGCCCCGTGCCATACGGTGGTGATGTTGCAGAACTCGCGGATTCCGTGTCCGGACAGCTCACGCCCGTATCCGGACCGTTTGACCCCGCCGAACGGGAACGCCGGGTGGGAGGCGGTCATCCCGTTGACGTAGACCGCGCCGACGTCGAGGTCCCGGACGAAGCGGTCGACCTCGGCGGCGTCCCGCGTCCAGACGTTGGAGCTGAGCCCGAAGGGCGTGTCGTTGGCGATCGCGATCGCTTCGTCGAGGTCGGCGACCCGGTAGAGCGTGGCGACCGGTCCGAAGGTCTCCTCACGGTGGATGCGCATCTCCGGGGTGATGTCGGCGAGGACGGTCGGCGGGTAGTACCAGCCGGGCCCGTCGGGGCGCTCGCCGCCGCACAGGACGGTCGCGCCGCTCTCCACGGCCTCGTCGACCAGCTCCTCGAGGTCCTCGCGGCCCTGCTCGCTGGAGAGCGGACCGACCTCGGTGTCCTCCTCCAGTGGGTCGCCGACCTTCAGCGCGTTCATGCCCGCCACGAAGCGTTCGGCGAAGGCGTCGTACACGTCGGCGTGCACGATGAACCGCTTGGCGGCGATGCACGACTGGCCGGTGTTCTGCGCCCGGGCCGTCACGGCGACCTTCGCAGCCCGGTCGAGGTCGGCGGACGGGAGGACGACGTAGGGGTCGCTGCCGCCCAGTTCCAGGACCGTCTTCTTGATCTCGTCCCCGGCGACCGAGGCGACGGCCCGGCCGGCGGGTTCGCTGCCGGTGAGGGTGGCGGCCTTCACACGCGGGTCGCGCAGGACGTCCTCGACCGCGCGGGAGCCGATGAGCAGGGTTTGGAAGCAGCCCTCGGGGAAGCCCGCCCGGCGGAAGAGGTCCTCCAGGTAGAGCGCGGTCTGCGGGACGTTGGAGGCGTGTTTGAGCAGGCCCACGTTGCCGGCCATCAGGGCGGGCGCGGCGAAGCGGACGACCTGCCAGAGCGGGAAGTTCCACGGCATCACGGCGAGCACCGGGCCGAGCGGGCGGTAGCGGACCAGGACGCGGGAGGCGCCCGAGTCCTTCACGTCCGCGTCGGAGGGCTCCACGTCGGTGAGCAGCACCTCGGCGTGGTCGGCGTACCAGCGCATCGCCTTCGCGCACTTGGAGGCCTCCGCGCGGGCCTGTGCGACCGGCTTGCCCATCTCGGTCGTCATCACCCGGGCGACGTCCTCCGCGTCCTCGTCGAGGAGGTCGGCGGCCCTGTGCAGCAGACGAGCCCGTTCCGCGAAGGACGTGGTCCGGTACGAACGGAACGTGGAGTCCGCGGTCGCCAGGCGGCGCTCGATCTCCTCCTCGCCCAGGGCGTCGTACGTCTTGAGTGTCTCGCCGTTCGCCGGGTTCACCGTGGCGATGGGCATGGCTGGCCTCCTGAGGGACGGTGCACTTCGACCTTCCCGCGCCGTGGTGGGCACCGCAACGCGGGCTCAGCCCGAGTGCTCCGTGAGACGGTCGAGAAACGCGGCCTGCGCCGGCACGATCACCGCCCGAGCCCGCTCCAGGCCCAGCCACTCCACCCGGTCCAGCTCCGGGAACTCCTGGATCCGCCCCGACCTCGGCGGCCACTCCATGCGGAAGGTTCCCGGCACGACGGTCGCCGGGTCGAGATCCGCCTCGATCGCCCAGGCCGTGACGAGCTTGCCGTTCGCCTGCCGCACCTCGCCCAGCGGTACGGCCTCCCCGTCGGGCGGCGCCAGTCCCAGCTCCTCCTGGAACTCCCGGCGGGCCGCCTCCCAGGCGGGCTCGTCCGGCTCGTACTCGCCCTTGGGCACGCTCCAGGCCCCCGCGTCCTTGTGCGCGAAGAACGGGCCGCCCATATGGCCGAGCAGGACCTCGACGCCATGCTCGGTGCGGCGGTGGAGCAGCAGACCGGCACTGCGCTTGGGTGTGGTCAACGTGTCACCTCGGGGTGTGCGGCGAGCAGGGTTTCGACCGTATCGGCCTGTGCCGGGGACTTGTCCTCGCGATAGCGGATCACGCGGGCGAAGCGGAGGGTGACGCCGGCCGGATAGCGGGTGGAGCGCTGGAGGCCGTCGTAGGCGATCTCGACGACGAGTTCGGGGCGTACGGTCACGCCCCAGCCCTGCTTCTCCACGGCCAGGTCGCTCAGTCGTTCCGTCTGCCAGGTCAGCAGGGCGTCGGTCATGCCCTTGAAGGTCTTGCCGAGCATGGCGAAGGAGCCGTCGGCGGTGCGGGCGCCGAGATGGAGGTTGGAGAGCTTGCCCGCGCGGCGGCCGTGGCCCCACTCGGCGGCCAGAACCACCAGATCGAGGGTGTGCACGGGCTTGACCTTCAGCCAGGAGGCGCCACGCCGCCCCGCCCTGTAGGGGGCGTCGAGGGCTTTCAGGACGACGCCCTCGTGGCCCCGGGCGAGCGTGTCGGCGAGGAACGCCTCGGCCTCGGCGAGGTCGTCGGGTCCGTGCACGAGGGCGCGGCGGACCCGCATCGGCTCCGGGACGAGACGGGCCAGTACGGCGTGCCGGTCGGTGAAGGGCAGGTCGAGGAGGTCCCGACCATCCACCGAGAGCGCGTCGAAGAACACGGGGGAGACGGGCACCTGCTCGGCCGCCGTCGCCACGTCCAGCCGGGAGCCGACCCGCCCCGCCGTCTCCTGGAAGGAACGCGGCCGCCCGTCCTCGTCGAACGCGATCACCTCGCCGTCGAGGATGAAGCGCTCTCCCCGCAGCTCCGATGCGGCGTGGGTGAGTTCGGGCAGACGATCGGTGATGTCGTCCAGAGTGCGGGTGTACAGGCGTACGGCGTCGCCGTCGCGGTGGACCTGGACCCGGATGCCGTCCAGCTTCTCCTCGACCGCGCACGCGCCGAGCTTCGCCACACCCTCCGCGACGGACGACGCGCTGTGCGCCAGCATCGGCAGAACGGGCCGCCCGACGGTGAGCCGGAACCCTTCGAGGGCCGACGGCCCCTCAGTCAGCAGGGCCTGGGCCACGGTCTGCAGCGAACCGGCGAGCATCACCGCCCGGCGTACGTCGGCGGCGGGCGCGCCGGTGGCGCCGGCCAGTCCCTCCACGGCCAGCGCGTCCAGAGCGCCCTGCCGGACCTCGCCGGTGAGCAGCCCGAAGAGGAAGCGCTGCTCGTCGGCGGTTGCCGCCGCCAGCAACTCGCCCACCCGGCGCTTGCGTTCGGCTTGCGAACCGGTGCCGGTGACAGCGCCGATCGCCGTCAGCCGGGCGTCCACCTCGCGCACGGTGAGGGTGGGGTCGCCGGCGGGCGGGACGTGCTGGTTCAGGACCTTCCAGCCGATGCCGAGGCGGCCCTGAGGGAGGCGGCCGGCGAGGTAGGGGATGACGATCGGTACGTCCGCCGCCTCGGCGTCCCGGAACAGGTCGGCGAGCAGAGCGGTCTTCCGGGACCGGGCCGAGGTGGCGGCGACCTCTTGCGACACGCGGGCGAGGCGGGCGAAGAGCATGCGGCCATGGTCCTACGGAGTTCGGTCGGGCGCCCATTGGGGCGCTCATTGGATCGGGGGTGCGGGTGGATCGGCGAGTGGGGGTGCGTCGTGGCTTGTCGCGCGGTTCCCCGCGCCCCTCGATGGCCCTTCGGGCCGCTCGCTCATGCCGCGTCCAGGTCCGTCATCAGCAGTTCTCCGTTGATCGTCGCGCCCGCCCGGTAACCGGAGGACGCCGCGTTGATCACCTGTTCGGAGAAGCCCATGGCGTTGCCGGCGGCCCAGACACCGGGGACGGTGGTCAGGCCGGTGGGGTCGACCACCGGGTACGAACCGAACGGGGTCTCGTTCAGCTCGGCACCCAGCTTCTCCAGCAGGCTGGTCCGCGGGATCGGGCGGGGGGCCGTGAAGAGCACCGAGCGGGCGTGGGTCGTCCCGTCGGCGAGGGTGACGCCGGTGAGGCGGTCGTCCTCCACCAGCAGGCCCGCCACCTCCCCGGGGGCCACCGACACTCCGGCGGCGGCGAGGCGGCGCAGGTCTTCGTCGGAGAGTTCGTCCTCGGTGACGGTGTGCAGGAACAGGGTCACGTCCTTGGACCACTGGGAGACCATCAGTGCCTGGTGGACGCTCAGCGGAGAGGTCGCCAGCACGCCGAAGGGCTCGTCGCGGACCTCCCAGCCGTGGCAGTACGGGCAGTGCAGCACGTCCCGGCCGAAGCGCTCGGCGACGCCGGGAACGGACGGCAGCTCGTCCTTCAGCCCGGTGGCGACGACGAGGCGCCGGGCCCTCACCGCCCGGCCGTCCCCGAGGGTCACGGTGAAGCTCCGCCCGTCCACATCGCGGGTGACGTCCACCGCACGGCCACGGACCAGTTCGACGCCGTACCGGCCGATCTCCTCCCGGCCCACGGCCAGGAACTCCGCCGGGGACATGCCGTCCCGGGACAGATAGCCCTGCATATGGGCCGCGGGCGTGTTGCGGGGCTCGCCCGCGTCGACGACGAGGGTGCGGCGCCGGGCCCGGCCGAGGACCAGCGCGGCGGAGAGTCCGGCCGCGCCGCCGCCGACGACGATCACTTCGTACTGCTCGGTCATGTCTGACCACCTCCACGACGACAGTCCCCCGAGCGGTACGGCATTGACAAACGTCTTTGCCGAAACTGCAATGACTCCATGAGTGGGACGAGCGGGATGAACGACAAGAGCGGGGCGAGCGACGGGCCTGCCGGGACGGACGAGGTGCTGGCGGGTGTCGGGCCACGGCTGCGGCGGATCCGGAAGGAGCGGGGGGCCACCCTCGCCGGGCTGTCGGAGGCGACCGGAATCTCGGTGAGCACGCTCTCGCGGCTGGAGTCGGGCCTGCGCAAGCCCAGCCTCGAGTTGCTGCTGCCGATCGCGCGGGCCCATCAGGTGCCGCTGGACGAGTTGATCGGGGAGCCGCCGGTCGGGGACCCCCGGGTCCGGTCGAAGCCGATCACCCGGCACGGGCGGACGTACTGGCCGCTCACCCGGCAGCCGGGCGGCCTCCAGGCCTTCAAGGTGCTCGTGCCGCAGGGGAACCAGGAGCCCGAACCCCGCACCCACGAGGGCTATGAGTGGCTGTATGTGATGTCCGGCAGGCTACGGGTCGTGCTCGGTGAGCACGACCTGGTGATGACCGCCGGAGAGGCCGCCGAGTTCGACACCCGGGTCCCGCACTGGTTCGGGTCGACGGGGGAGGGGCCGGTGGAGTTCCTGAGCCTGTTCGGGCCGCAGGGAGAGCGGATGCACGTACGGGCGAAGCCCACGCGCGCGTGACGCACGCTACGGGCCCCCGACGGTTCCCCGAAGGGCAAGCGACCGCTTAGTATGCATACGACAGTCGACCCCGGTCAGACGAAGCAGTCCGAAGCAGTCCGTGGAGGCACCGCATGCAGGCATGGCAAGTGCACGAGAACGGCGAGCCGAGCGAGGTGATGCGGCTCCAGGACGTGGAGCGGCCCGCCCCCGGTGACGGCCAGGTCCTGCTGAAAGTGCGTGCCGCGAACATCAACTTCCCGGACGTGCTGATGGCCCGGGGCCACTACCAGGTCCGACCGCCGCTGCCGTTCACACCCGGCGTGGAAATCTGCGGCGAGACCGAGGACGGCCGCCGGGTCATCGCAACCCCCGCGCTGCCCCACGGCGGTCTCGCCGAGTTCGCGGTCGCCGACGCCGCCGCGCTGCTGCCCGCGCCCGAGGCGCTGGACGACGCCGAGGCCGCGGCCCTGCACATCGGGTACCAGACGGGCTGGTTCGGCCTCCACCGCCGGGCCCGGCTGGAGGCCGGGGAGACGCTGCTCGTCCACGCTGCCGCCGGAGGGGTCGGCAGCGCTGCCGTGCAGCTCGGAAAGGCGGCCGGGGCGACGGTCATCGGTGTCGTCGGCGGCGCCGACAAGGCGGCCGTGGCCCGGGACCTGGGGTGTGACGTGGTGGTCGACCGGCGGAGCGAGGACGTCGTCGCCGCCGTGAAGGAGGCCACCGGAGGCCGGGGCGCGGACGTGATCTACGACCCCGTGGGCGGCGAGGCCTACACGCAGTCGACCAAGGTCGTCGCCTTCGAGGGACGCATCGTGGTCGTCGGCTTCGCCAGCGGGACGATCCCCAGCCCCGGCCTCAACCACGCCCTCGTCAAGAACTACTCGATCCTCGGCCTGCACTGGGGCCTGTACAACACCAAGGACCCGAAGCTGGTGCAGCACTGCCACGAGCAGCTCACCGGGCTGGCGGCCCGGGGCGTCGTCAAGCCGCTGGTCAGCGAGCGGGTGCCGCTCGACGGTGCCGCCGCGGCCGTACAGCGCCTCGCGGACGGTGTCACCACCGGCCGGGTCGTCGTGGTGCCGTCGCTCAGGAACGGAGCCGCCGCATGACCGACGCAGCCGAACTCAGGCGCCGTGCGGCCGAGTTGCTCGCCGCCCATCCGCCCGCCGACACCGACCGTCTGGACTTCCTGCGCGCCCGCTTCGACGCCGGGCTCGCCTGGGTGCACTACCCCGAGGGCCTCGGCGGCCTCGGCGCCCCGCGCTCCCTCCAGGCCGTCGTGGACGCCGACCTGGAGGCGGAGGGTGCCCCCGACAACGACCCGCGCCGCATCGGCATCGGCCTCGGCATGGCCGCTCCGACGATCCTCGCCTACGGCACGGAGGAACAGAAGCGCCGGTATCTGCGACCGCTGTGGACCGGCGAGGAGGTCTGGTGCCAGCTCTTCAGCGAGCCCGGTGCCGGCTCCGACCTGGCCGCGCTCGGCACCAGGGCCGTAAGGGAGGGCGACGACTGGGTGGTCAACGGGCAGAAGGTGTGGACCTCCAGCGCGCACGTCGCCCGGTGGGCCATCCTCATCGCCCGCACCGACCCGGATGTGCCCAAGCACCGAGGTATCACCTACTTCATCTGCGACATGACCGACCCGGGTGTCGAGGTCCGGCCGCTGCGCCAGGTCACCGGTGAGGCCGAGTTCAACGAGGTGTTCCTCACCGACGTCCGCATCCCGGACACGCGGCGCCTCGGCGACGTCGGCGACGGCTGGAAGGTCGCGCAGACCACGCTGAACAACGAGCGCGTCGCCATCGGCGGTATGCGGCTGCCCCGTGAGGGCGGGATGATCGGCCCGGTGTCGAAGACCTGGCGCGAGCGCCCGGAGCTGCGCACGCACGACCTCCACCAGCGCCTGCTCAAGCTCTGGGTCGAGGCCGAGGCCGCCCGGCTCACCGCCGAACGGCTGCGCCAGCAGCTCGTCGCCGGACAGCCCGGCCCCGAAGGCGCGGGCATGAAGCTCGCCTTCGCCCGCCTCAACCAGGAGATCAGCGGCCTGGAGGTCGAACTCCGGGGCGAGGAAGGCCTGTCGTACGACGACTGGACGATGCGGCGCCCGGAGCTGGTCGACTTCGTCGGCCGCGACGCCGGCTACCGCTACCTCCGCTCCAAGGGCAACAGCATCGAGGGCGGGACCACCGAGGTCCTGCTGAACATCGTCGCCGAGCGCGTCCTGGGCCTGCCCGCCGAGCCGCGCACCGACAAGGACGTCGCCTGGAAGGACCTCGCCCGATGACAGCACAGCGCGCCCAGCCCGATCTGCTGTACTCGGAGGAGGAAGAGGCCCTCCGCGCGGCCGTCCGCGATCTGCTGGCCGACCACTGCGACGCGGCGGGCGTCGTCGCCCGCGTCGAGACGGACGCACCGCACGACCGCGAACTGTGGAAGCTGCTCTCCGACGGCATGGGCCTCGCCGGGCTGCTCGTCCCCGAGGAGCAGGGCGGCCAGGGCGCCACCCACCGCGAAGTCGCCGTTGTCCTGGAGGAGTTGGGGCGCGCGGTCGCGCCGGTGCCGTACCTCACGAGCGCCGTCGTCGCCACCGAGGCCCTGCTGGCCGGTGATGCCGGCGACCTGCTCGGCGACCTGGCCTCCGGCCGGCGAATCGGCGCCCTCGCGGTCGCGCTGAACCTGCCCGCCGGGAGCGCCTACAAGGTCGTACGGTTCGAGGACGGCGCTCTGCACGGCGAGTTGACCGGCATCGCGGACGCGGCCGTCGCCGATCTGCTGCTGGTGCCCGCCGACGACGGCGGTCTGTACGCGGTGGACGCCTCGGCGGCGACCGTCACCCCGCAGGTCTCGCTGGACCTGACCCGGCCGCTGGCGAAGGTGGTGCTCGACGGGGCACCCGGCCGTCTCCTCGGCGACGCCGAGCCGGCCGTACGGCGTGCCCTGAGGGCCGGAGCCGCGCTGCTGGCCTCCGAGCAACTCGGCCTGGCGGAGTGGACGTTGACCGAGACGGTCCGCTACCTCAAGGAGCGCAAGCAGTTCAACCGGCCCGTCGGTGGCTTCCAGGCGCTCAAGCACCGCCTCGCCCAGCTCTGGCTGGAGGTCGTCAACCTCCGGGCGACCGCCCGGAACGCGGCCGACGCGCTCGCCACCGGCAGCGACGACGCCGACCTCGCGGTGGCCGTGGCCCAGGCGTTCGCGGCGCCCGTGGCCGTCCACGCGGCCGAGGAGGCGCTGCAACTGCACGGCGGGATCGGCATGACCTGGGAACACCCGATCCACCTGTATCTGAAGCGGGCGAAGGCCGACTCGATCGCGTACGGCACGGCGGGCGCCCACCGGGCGGCAGTAGCCGAACTGGTCGACCTCCAGGCCCCCTGACCCACCACGCGGAAGGCCCGCCCCACCCGGGGCGGGCCTTTTCGCGAGCCCCGCACGGACGGTACGAGCGGGGGCGGCACTCCGGAGGGTGGGCGCTGGGCGGGTGCCCGACACCACCTGTTCGGCCGATACGTCAGCCGCACGGACGAACCGTTCGCTACGCCACACTTACGGCCGAATGCCGCGAAGTGGGCGTGGCGGAGGAGGTTGACGATGGCCGTTTCCATCTCTGTGGTGGTGTTGCTCGCGATCCTGACGGTGATCTTCATGCGCAACGGCGCGCTGAAGTTCTCGCACGCCGCGGTCTGTGTACTGCTCGGGTTCTCCATGGCCGGTACGAGTCTGGCGCCGACGATCCACAGTGGTCTCACGGCGACGGCGGACATCGTCGGTGATCTCGAGCCGTGAGTGGGTGAGTTCCCCGCGCCCCTGGAAAGCGGGTTCTCACGGCTTGGTGAACACGCCGATGCCGTTGGGGACGGCACGCTCCGCGCCGTCGGTCGGGTGGTTGCGTACGGTGACGGCGGTCGCGCCCGGTGCGCGGGCGACGAGGGTGGAGGAGCCCCCGCCGTCGAGGCTGAACGCGTCCACGGAACCCAACTCCCGCATCGCGGTGGCGACTTCGGCGATCGTGAGACCGGTGCGGTACGCGGCGGCCCCGTCCAGGGCGAGCAGGAACAACCGGTGGCCGTCGTCGGCGATGCCGGCGGCCGTGCGGACCGCCGAGGTCGTGGCGTCGAGGCCGGGGAGCGGGCGGCCGGCCCGGACGACGGGGTAGCCGCCGAGCGCGAACGTGTACGGGCTCGTGTCCGACGAGGGGACGAGGCGGTGCCGTACCTCGACCGTGTCGCCCGGGGCGAGTTTGCGCAGCCACTGGGCTCCCGCCTCACGGCCGACGAGGACGGTGGCACCGGGGTCGATGGGGCCGTTGCCGGGCGTGCCGGCCGTGCGGACCACACGGCCGTCCGCGACCAGCACCTCGTGGGTGTCGGCGCTGCACGGCGCCGCCCGGTCGCTGTCCGTGCCGCAGACGGCCCGCAGCCGTGAGATCTCCCCCCAGTCCGAGGTGAACGCCCCGACGGAACCGACCGGCAGGGCGTACTGGTTGAGACCGCCGAGCGGCACGACGCCCTCAGCGGTGGTGACGGAACCGTCGAGGGCGATGCTGTCGAGGCGGGCCCTGCCGTCGGCCGTGACACCGAGCACGTCCTTGGTGGTCGTGCCGGGCGGCAGGGCCGGGCCGAAGCGCTGGCCGTTCGGGACGGCGGCCTTGAGGGCGTGCCCGTCGGCGATCGCCGGGCCGACCGGGGCGCCCGTGGCCGCGACACCCGGGTGCTGGGTCTCGGTGATGTTGAAGAAGTCGCCGTTGACCCCGGCCACGGCACCCGCCGACGTCGCCAGCCGGGACACGGTCGCCCGTGCGGCCACCTTGCCCGGGTGGAGGAGTCCGACGCCGACCCGAGTGCTGCGCAGATCGACGCTCAGCACATGGGCGTGCGCCACACCCTTGGTCGCCCGGATGTCGAAGTGGGTGTACTCGACGCCCGGAGCGATGACGACGGCCCTGGGCGCGCCAGTGGCCGGGGCCGCCCCCACGAGGACCGCGCCGGCCAGCACACTCCACGCCGCGAGAACCGTCAGTACCGTCCTCGACCGCCCACCACGACGCGTCACGATGCCCCCTGATGTCTCGTCAACCGTTCCTGGACTCAGGGGAAGTGCACCAGACGACTACCGGCCGGGCGGCGGCTGAGCGTCGACGACGCGGGAACGGATGAGAAAACGCACTCCTTCGGGTGCTTCCAGGGAGAAACCGCTGCCCCGGCCCGGTACGACATCGACGATCAGCCGGGTGTGGCTCCACAATGCGGCTTACAGATTGCATTAACTCGCTAACATCACCCACATGCCCTACGCGCCCGAGTACCTGCACCTGGTCTTCGCCGGAGTCACCTTCGAAGCCCTCCTCTATGGCCGCAACAGCGACGACGCCGTAGGCAGCGGCGACTCAGTCGAAGCCCAGCTCGCCACCGGCCGCACCCTGTGCCACGACTACAACTGGGCCATCGCCCGCGAGTTCAAAGACACCGACACCTCGGCCAGCCGACACGGCAAGAAAGCCCGAACCGAATTCGAGGCCCTCCTCGCCACCATCACCGAAGGCACCGCCAGGCCCGGCGTCCGGCGCATCGTCGTCGCCTACAACGCCTCCCGGTACTACCGCGACTTGGAGGCGTACGTCAGGCTACGAAACGCCTGCCTGGCCGCCAACGTACTGCTCTGCTACAACGGCCAGGTCTACGACCTCAGCCGACGCGACGACCGCAAGGCCACCGCCATGCACGCGGTCGACGCCGAAGACGAAGCTGAAGGGCTACGCGACCAGAACTTGCGCACTGCCGGCCGCCAAGCACAGGCAGGCATGCCCCACGGAAAGTCGATATACGGGTACACGCGGACGTACCAGACCGTGAACGGACGTAAGCGCTGCACCGGCCAGAGCGAAGACGGCCGAGGCACGTACGTGTATCAGGCCTTGCAGCGCTTCGACTCAGGGCACAACCTGCGGGCGCTCGTCCGCTGGCTCAAGTCCGAGCCGGAAGCGGCCCGGCCGGACGGCAAAGCGTGGACAGAGCAGTACGTGCGGATGATGCTCTTGAACCGGGCCTACCTTGGCGAACGCCTCCATAGGGATTCGTACATCAAAGCCGTATGGGATCCGATCAAGAGGCTTGACACCCCTGAGGGCCGGGCCATGTTCAACCGTGTGACTGCCAAGCTCACCGACCCCGGCCGCAGGACGCAGCGAGGCACTGAGGTGAAGCACCTCCTGTCATACCTGGGCCTGTGTGGTGAATGCGGCGACCATGCAGTACTCCGTTACCTCGCCCCCAGCGGCAGGCGGAAGACGACGCTGGTCTGCAAGGAAAAGTTCGACACGTCCATCGTCGAGACGACGCTCGACGCCTACGTCGAGGAGGCGCTTCTCACCTGGTTCAGCGACAAGGAGAGCGCGAGAGCCGCCCTTGTACCGGCCGACGACAAGGTCAAGGAAATGGCGGCCGCCACGCAGAGGCTCATCAACGCCTACGAGGAGCAGCTCGACGAAGCCCAACGTCTGGCCCAGGAGTTCGACGACGAAGCGGGCCGATTCAAGCTGTCGCCCGCGTCGCTAGCGTCGATGGAATCCCGACTGGAGCCGAAGTTGGAGGCGGCGCGCAAGAAGTTGCAGAGCTTCACGGGGGTATCTCCGCTGCTTCTCAGGATGCTGGAGGCGAGGGATCCAGAGGTTGTGTGGAGTGGCCGTCCAGCGACCGAGGATGAGCCGGCGGTGCCGGGTCTCACGATTGAGCAGAAGCGGGAAGTGATCCGTAAGGTCGTAACTGTCCGGCTGTATAAGGCGCAGGGTTCTGGCCGGCGCTCGTTGGGCGATGGCCGTGTTCGGCTGTCGTTCTTCGGGGAGCCGGGGTTCAGGGACCGACCACTCCGTGTCCCCGAGGCTGCTTCTCTGGCTGCTGGTTCGGGAACTGGATGAGGGTGGCGCCGCGGCGTGTGTCTGGGGCGAACTCGCCGTTGTGGAACATGCGGACTGTGGCTTCCATCGTCTCGCAGATGAGGCTGGCGCTGCGCTCTTCGAACTCGGCGGAGAGCGCTTCGCGTTCCTGGGCGATGCCTTCCAGGAGTGCGGCTCGTTCTTCGTCGAGGTCGCGGCGCATGCGGGTGCGTTCGCCCTCCAGGGAGGCTTGGGCCGCGATATAGCGGGCCCACTCCGTTTGTGTCTCGTGCTGGGCTTGAGCGAGGAGGCCGCGTTCGGTGCGGGTGTCGGTGACCCACCGGTGGATGACGAGCAGCACCGCAGCGGTGAGGGCGACCATGATGGCTCCCACTCCGCCGAGGGAGTGGGAGACCTGGTCGTGGAGTATGCCGTTGAGGGCGAGCGCCACTCCTCCGAACAGGACGGTCGCCACCGTCGTGGAAGCGATTGCTGTGCCGCTCGCGAGTCTCATGCGCGCATCCCCCATGTCACATTGCCGGTGGCGTTCAGGACGAGGGCGGAGAGTCCGGCGTCCGGGGGCCCGTCAAGCTTGCGGTGGAGTGCTGCGAGTTCCCGCTGCCGCTCGCTGACTTGCTCGATGAGCTGGTGCCATGTCGTGTCCCGTGACAGGAGGAGGGCGTCGCAGAGGGCGAGCCGGGACCGCTCGTGCGCGTCGACGAGCTGGGCAGTCCCCGCGCGCTTCGGGTCCTCGACGACCTCGTTCAGGAACGGCGGGTCGTTGGCGGGGATGTCGATGGTCACCCTGTGGAAGTTGACTATCGCTCGGGCCCCGACCGCCGCGGCAAGCCCGTTGGTGGCGTCCTGCGACTGGAGGAACGCCTCCCGTTCGTCTTCTGTGATCTGGTCTACGACAAGGACGAACGGCGGCCGGTCGTCGCCTGTGCCTTCGGGGAGTTCGAGGATCTGCAAGCGGGCCACGACCGCCTCCTTCAGGTGTCAGGCGGCCAGGTAGCCGGGGAGCCATTCGGTGGCGTAGTAGTCGACCGTGCGCCGGATGCCCTCGTCGAGGGGCACGAAGTCGGCGGCCGTCATCCCGATCTGCGCGAGCGTGGACGTGTCGGAGGAGACGACCGCGTTCGGGACTTCGCCGGGCCGCATCGGCAGGTGCTTGACCCCGACCGGCTCCCGTGCGGTGATCTCGGCGGCGTAGTCGGCGACGAGGCGGGCGATGTCGTTGACGGTGACCGACGTGAGCGGGCCGACCTCGACGGGCCGTTCGGTGGGCCCGTGTTCGGCGGTGTGCTCCAGCGCTTCCACGAACGCGCGGGCGACGTCCTCGACGTACACGCAGTCGCTGATCTGGGTGCCGTCGCCGTACACCTCGATGTCCGTGCCGGTGAGCGCGCGGCAGGTCAGCGCGGGGAGGATCTTCCGCACCTTACGAGGACGCGCTCGTCTGCCGGAAGGACCCGGCCCCGGATCCAGGGCCGGGCGAGGGGACTCCGCAGGCTGCGGGCGCGTTGGATCCGCAGCGACGGGTGTACGCGTAGGCCTGGTTGTCGGTGGGCGGTCGTAGGCTGGTGGTATCCATACAGCGCATGCTGGCTGCGTGAGCTGAGCCCCGCCGGGTGTCCGGCGGGGCACTCGCGTCTCAGGCCGCTTCGACGACTTCGGCCCGTACAGCCTCCGCCCACTCCACGTACAACTCATCCCGCCGCGCCCGCTGCTCATCCGTCAACGGCACACGCGGATCCACCCACAACGCCCTGATCTCGGCGTTCACAGCCGCAGCAGAGCGCACAGGGCCAGAGGCCGGGGGTTCGGGGGGCATACAGTCAGCCTATCGAGCGACGCCCCCAAACACGCATGGCCGCCCACGGAAAAGGGCCTTGCCCATACCCTGACAGTGACGAGCTGTTCAGAGAGGGGCAAGGCCATGTCGCACTCCGATGCTACCCCGGACCCATACGCCGACCCGTTGCGCTTCGGCCAGCGGGTGCAGATTCTCCGCGAGCGCCGGGGCATGACCCGCGCACAACTCGCCGACCTGATCGGCGTCTCACCTCACACCCTGAAGAAGATCGAGAACGGGCAGCAGCAGGCACCCGGCCTCGACATGGTGATGCGGATCGCCGAAGCCCTCCGGGTCCGAGACCTCGCCGACCTGACAGGCCACCCCGACATGCACATCGACCTCTTCATCGGCCCCGGCCACCCCCGCCTCGCCGCCGTCAAGGCCGCCATCGACAACTTCTCCCTGTCCTCGAGTCTCGAGCCGCCACCACTCGCCCACCTCGAGGCCCGACTGCACGCCGCATGGAAGGCCCGGCACGCGGCGGAGAAACACCGCGAGGTCATCGGGAAGCTGCTGCCGGATCTGATCCGCGACGCGCAAGCCCTGGTGCGACACGCCGACTCGAGCAACGACCGCCGCCACGCACAAGCCCTCCTCGCCGAGACGTACTCGCTGTCGCAGTTCTTCATCGCCTACCAGCCCGACTCCAGCCTCCTGTGGCGCGTCGCCGAACGCGGCATGGTCGCCGCCCAAGACTCCGGGGACCCGCACGCCATCGGCGTCGCCGCCTGGCTGCTGGCCCAAGCCCACCGCGACTCCGGGCGCCGGCACTTCGACGCCGCCGACGCCATCAACCTCGAGGCCGTCCGCTTCCTCGAGCCACTCCTGCCCGATGCCGACGATGACGTCCTCGCGATCGCGGGCGCCCTCGAGTTCGAACTCGGCTACACCGCCGCACGACGGCGGGAGACCGGCACCGCGTGGCGGCACTGGGACAAGGCCCGCAAGATGGCCAAGCGGCTCCCCGCCGACTACTACCACCCGATCACCTCGTTCTCACGGGCCATCATGGGCGCCCACGCCGTCACCGTCGCCGTCGAACTCCACCAAGGCGGGGAATCTGTGCGTCAGGCGGCTCTGGCGAACAAGGCAGTCATCAAGTCGAAGCCCCGCCGGGCCCGCCACCAGATCGAGGAGGCGCGCGGCTACCAGCTGGACGGGCAGCCGGATGTCGCGATCGCCGCGCTCGAGAAGGCGCACAAGGCAGCACCGGACACGATCGCCTACAACGGGTACGCCCGCCGCATCATCCTCGAGGAGACGGAGTCAAAGCAGGCGGCTCGGCGCCGGCGCGCGTCGGAGCTTGCGGTGGAGGTTGGCATCCTGGCCGCGTAGGGGACCGGATTCCGGTCCTCGGTCAACTGCGGGCGCCTCTACGGTCACTGTGTGAGACGGATCACCTGTGGTCGTGGAGGCGCGATGGACCCGAGAACCCAGACCGGCACCACCCTGGAACTCGACGCGCTCGCCCTCCCCGACCCTGCTCGCCTTACGGAAGACCAGCGGTGTGGCCGCCACTGCCTGTGGTGCCCGACCCCGCTCACGGTGGAGACTGCAGTCGACCTCGGCGAGCGCCGCGACCCCATGCACTGGTTCCCCCGCTGCTGCGTCTCCTGCATACGAGCCGCCGACCATGCTCACGTCGGCATGTGCGAGACCTGCGTCGAAACCCCCGGCGCCTGCCAAACCGCCGCCACCCTGAAGCAACTCGTACGAGAGCACAGCCGCACCCCTCCACCCGGGCCCCGCCCCATCGCCTACTGCAACTGGCACCGCGGCCTGTCCGACACCGCACTCCTTGTCCGCATCACCGAAGAAGGCTCAGGCGGCGAGAACGGCATGCTGTACGCCTGCCAGACCTGCCGCACCCAACACGGCCTCACACCCCTGGCGGAGCACAGCCGATGAGCCTGCCACCCGCCACCGAGCTGACCCACGGCCAATACACAGGCTGGAACTGCGTGTGGTGCGACACACGACTCACCACCGGAGCCGTCAGCGCCGGAAAAGCCCGCGGCAGCAGCGGCGCCCACAACCTCGACACCGAGGTCTACGCCTGCCCAGACTGCGCGACCGCCCGCAACCTGGATAGCCGACCCAGAAGGTGAGGAAGCCGTGATCAAAATCTGCGGAGACTGCCAGCAGTCGATCCGGAACGGCGAGGAGTACCGGTCGTACCCCATAGACGCGGCATCGACGGCAGCGGCGGCTGTGTACTTCCACAAGCGGCCATGCCGGAAACTTCCCTACCAGTCGGCCCCGGCCGTCCTCGACGGGCGCCTCCGGCGTTGAGATCCCCTCGGCGCCGGCTGGATCCCCGGCGTGCGAGGTGGCTGCCCCGATAGCTGTGCCGGGACGGGGCGGCCTGGGTGGGCCCGCCGCTGACGTCCCCCGTCGCGGCGGCGGGCTCACCGCACCAAATCCGAGAGCGGGACTTCGAGAACGTCAGCGATCAGCAGCAGGTGATCGATAAGTGTTGCGGTCGCGCCCTGCTCGATCCGGTTGACGGTTTTCCGGTCGAGGTCGGTTAACTCGGCGAGTCGCTCCTGTGTGAGTTTCTGGCGCGTGCGTTCGGCCCGGATGTTGTCCCCGATGGCTCGACGTCTTTGCAGTACCCAGTCGGGCATCGGGTCGGTTGGCACGGGTACACGCTGATCAAGGCCGTGATCGATGTCTGTACCATCGATGGGACATTCACGGAACAGGCCCGGCTCGCCGCCGCAACCCAAGGCCGAATAAAACACTCGTTCGAGTGACGCCGTAGACTGACCGTTGTTCAGGCCAGAGGTTTACCTGACCATTACCTTCACCCCCCGCACCACCCCGCCCACCCGCGCCACCCCCACAGCGCCCGCACCAACAGGTGACCTCCACATGACCGAGCAGCCCGACCCCACGCAGGGCGCCTCCCTCACCCCAACCCAGGCCATCCGACGAGACTTCGCCCGCCAAGGCCTCGACGAGGCGCGCAATGCCAGGCTCGCCGACCTTGAGCCGCACCGACTCATCCTTCTCGTTGAACGCCTCACAGGGGAGCTGGACGCAATGCTGCACCTCGTCGACGAGATCACTGGCGCCACGCCGCGGTCGCCCAATGGCAACCCCTAAGCCACTTTGTGGTCTCCACACCTCGTACTGATTGCGGGACATCCAGAACCCGATCGACTCGTCGACCCCGTCGACCTCCAACTCCGCGAGGAGGACGTCCGAGTCACCCGTACGGAACTCGCCGTCCGGGTAGCACATGGGGGCGCTGCCGTCGCAGCAGCCCCCCGACTGGTGGAACATCAACGGGCCGTGGGCCGCCCGCAGCCGCCGTACGAGATCGGCGGCCGCGGGTGTCAGCTCTACGCGCGGGATCACATCCATGGCCGCAGTGAACGCCCCGGTGGGTTGCGAGGACGTTGCGTGGCCCGTCAGCTCTCCGAGGGGCCGCCCGAGCGGTTGCGGCGACGCAGCAGAAGCAGGCCGCCGGCGAGGGCCGCGACGCCGCCCGCGGCGGTCCAGGCGGGGAAGTCGGAGGTGCCGGTCGCGGCCAGGTCCTCGCCGCGTCCGCCCTGGGCGCTCGCGGCGGTGCCGGGGGAGGCCGCCGAGCCGCCCTTCTTCGAGCCGGAGCCGGAGCCCGCGCTCTCGCCCGAGCCGGACGCGGCGGTGTCGGCCGACCGCGGAGCGCTCGCCTCGGCGGCGGAGGCCTTGTCGCGGGTGAAGGTCAGGGTGCCGAAGCCCAGTTGGTCGTAGCCGCCGCTGTCGGGGCCGTAGTCGCCGCCACCGCCCTCCGGGGCCGACTTGGCCGCGATCCGGGTCAGGTACGAGGCGTCGAGGCCCCGGCGCTTGGTGTAGTGGTTGGCGATCATGGCCCAGATGGGGCGGGTCATGCCGGGGTCGACGCCGGCTGCCTCGGACGCGGTCTCCCGGCCGGACCAGCCGTTGATCGCGCCCTTGGCACGGGTGTTCTGGGTGTAGCCGACCCGGCCGCCAAGGCTCCACTTTGCCACGTACTGGGCGCCCTTGAGGAAGCGGTTGTCGTCGTAGCCGTACAGGTCGACGCCCTGGTTCCAGGCCATCTCGCAGAAGGTGCCCATGAGGCCGACGCCCAGCAGCGCGTGGCCCTGGTCGCGGCCTGCCTCGAGCCACTCGCCGAGACCGTCGTCGTGGACGACGGGGATCGCCTTCTTGACGGCGCCGAGGCCCTCGCCGTCCTTGAAGTAGTCGATCGCGCGGGCGACTTGGGCCTTGTCGTCGCAGAAGATGCCGGTGGCGAGGACGCAGGCCATGTTGGCGAGGTCCCAGTTGGGCCAGTAGTTGGTGACCACCGCGCCGTTGTGGTGCACCAGGAAGTCGTCGCTGAGCGGGGCGAAGACCTCGCTCAGCATGGTCTTGAAGCGGTCCAGCTCGAAGTCGGCGTGGTCGCGCACGAGTTCGGCGGCGTTGGCGAACTGGTAGCCGTACAGGCCCGCCGCGAGGAACCGGTCGGCGCTGCCCTGCACGCTGGTCAGCGTCCCCGACCAGGCGTTGAGGATCCGCACGGCGGTGTCGGCGTGCGCGCTCTCGCCGGTGATGTGGAAGCGCAGGGCGTTCTGGTAGGCGGCGTGGATGTCCTTGTAGAGCGCGGCGTAGTTCTGCGGGGAGCCGCCGCCCCGGTAGACCGTGGCGGCCGGGCGGGGTGTCCAGGAGGCCTGGGCGTGGGCGTTGGCGGTCAGTCTGGCGAAGCCCGCCTCGTAGGGCGCGGCGCCCGCCTTCACCTTGGCCGCCATACGGGCAAGGTCCGCTTCGGTGTGGAGCAGACCGGGGTGCGCGTAGGCGACACCCGCCGCCGCGGCCGGTGTCGCCACCGCGCCCGTGCCGACGCCGAGCCCGGCCGCACCCGCGGCGGTACCGGCGATCTTCAGCATGCTCCGGCGGCTGATCTGTGCTGTCACGATGGAGGTCCTCGGGTCTCGGGTACGGGAGGCGCAGCACGGTCCCGCGTCGGCCCGCGCGGGAGGCTGTGAACCGGAGACGCACCGGCCCCGGGGGGATAACAAAAACCCGGGGCGGTGCGTCCCCCGCCGTACTCGCGGTGCGTCCCTCGCCGTACTCGGTGGGGTCAGGTGCCGGGCGTCCAGCCGCCCAGCCAGTCCGCGACCTCCTGGTTCGCGGCCTGCGCGTCGGTCAGGTGCGGCCGGTCGGTGCTCTGGCCGCCCGCGCCCGGGCCCTTGTTCATGTACTCGGCGAAGCGGTCGTCCTTCCAGGAGAAGCCGCTCATGTCGGTCCACGGCGCGGTCCTGATGGCGGCGCTGAGCGTGGTGTTGCGGACCGTCGTCTGGGGGTCGAGGGAGGCGTCACCGCCCGCGTGCCAGGGGCGGCCGAGGTAGAAGGTCCGGTCGGAGACTTCGCCGTTGACGGTGGAGTTGATGATGAGGAAGCCCTTGCGGTTCGCGGCCGTGCTCGGGGCGGTGATGTAACCGGCGGAGGTGCCGTTCCAGCGCTTCTTCAGGGTGATGATCGACTTGTCGACGACAGCCGTGGCCCGGCCGAAGATGAAGTCGACGTTGCCGATGACGTAGGAGTTCGTGACGTACACCCGGCCGAGCTTGTCCTTGGCCGCCGTGTCCAGCAGGAGGGTGTCCTGGTCACCGGTGACGATGACACCGTCGAGGACCACCTTGTCGGCCGCGGTGCGCAGCGCGACCGCCTGGTGGTCCTTGAAGGACTGGTTGGCGGCCTCGTCGAAGTCGTTGGAGATGGTCAGGTTGCGTGCCTGGAAGTCGTCCGCCTCCACGGCGACGGTGGCGCTGCCGCCGGTGCCGTAGGTGCCGCCGCCCGGCTTGGGCGTGCCGGCCGCGTTGTTGTAGACGATCACCGTGTCCTTGCGGCTGCCGCCCGAGCCCTGGATGGTGACGTGCGGCTTGTTCGACGGGACCTTGACGAGTTCCCGGTACGTGCCCGGCTTGACCGAGATCACCACCCGCGAGGGGTTGTTCGCGGGCACCGCGTCGACGGCCTTCTGCACGGTGGTGAACTGGCCGCTGCCGTCCTTGGCGACGGTGATCGTGGTCGCCGCGGCGGCCTTGGTCGTCGCCGTCGTGCCGATCGAACTCCTCGGTCCTACACCGGACTTGAGCAGGGCGGGCACATCGGCCGCCTTGTCGAGGGTGTAGCTGTAGTACCTCTTGGGGTCGAAGGCCGTACCGCCGCTCTCGTTGCGGCCGGAGGTGCCGGAGAAGACGTTGCCGCGCTGGACCAGGGCGGCCGTGGAGTCCTTGGTGACCGGGTTCCTCATGCCCTGGAAGTAGCTGTTCTCCAGAACCATCTTGGTCTTGCCGCGCGCGTAGTTGCCGTACGACGAGGTGATGTCCGTGCCGGACACGTCCTCCAGGAAGTTGTTGTACAGGTGCGCGTGGGCCACGTTGTCGGTGGACGGGTTGCGCTGCTCGGTGTCGCGGAACCAGTTGTGGTGGATCGTCAGGTCGGCAGTGGTGTTGGTGGTCCAGCCGATGCCGAAGGTCTTGTTGTTCTGGCTCAGCTTGTTCCAGGACACCGTGACGTAGGTGGTGTCCTTGCGGCTGTCGATGAGGCCGTCCGCCATGTGCCGCAGGTCGTTGTGGTCGATCCAGACGTGGTGGGCGCCGTCCATCTGGATGGCGTCGAAGTCGTGGTCCTTGTCGTTCCAGGTGCCCTGGTAGGAGTCACGGATCGTCAGGTTGCGGATGATGACGTTGTGGACGCCCGACCCGAGGAAGAAGCCGCCGCCGACGATGTGCCCGGACGTTCCCGAGCCCACGATCGTCTTGTCCGAGGCGACCTTGATCTCCTTGCCCACCGGGTTCATGTTGATCGTCGCGGCCACGACGATGACGTACGGCTCGGGGGCGGTCGCGTACTTCTCCAGATCGGCCAGGGTCCTCACCGTGACCGTCCTGCCGTCACGGCCGCCGTAGGTCCCCTTCTGGCCGAGCGCGTCGACGGACGCGAACCCGTCGGCGGTCTCGGTGGCCCAGGACGGGGCGGCCGCCGCCGCCTGCGGCTGGGCGTCCTCGCCGAAGACACCGAGGACCGTGCCGTAGGCCATGGTTCCGGCGGCGGCCAGGGCCAGGGGGACACCGGCCACCAGTGCGGTCTTCCTTCTGCGGTGGCGGGCCTTGCCGTGGTTCTCTCTCACGTGTCGCTTCCGTTCCGTGCGGGGGGATGGTCGTCAGACGAGCAGTCGCCGCCAGGTGTGAAGAGGTTGCCGCCTTCCGGTACGAATTTCGGTCAGGACACCCGCACTTCGGAACAGGCCCATGAATGGCCGGGAATCGACGCTTACATGGGCCCGCTCAACGGTCTGTGGCTCACGTCCCGGGCCTGTGGCGGCCGTTGACACGTGCGCGCAGGCTGACGTCGGGCTGTCACAGCAGTACATCGATTTTGTTGTTCACTTGACTACCGGGCGTCACACGCGATTGGCTCCGCCCAGCGAGGGTCAGCCATCACCGCACGTCATCGCGGTGATGGCGGCAACTTCGCTTCCCCGAAGTCCCGCCCCCGGTAGCACAGTGAGGTGCCGCGCTCCCATGAACCCGCCCCCCGCGCCCCACAGATTCTTCGCAGCCTTCCGTGTCATGGCGCTGGCCGCCGTCGTCTGTCTGACGGCCACCGGTTGCTCGATGTTCGGCGGATCGGACAGCGATTCGGACAGGGGCCTGTCGGGTACGCCGGGCGGTGGGATGAAGGTCGCGCTGATCACGCACAGCGCCGAGGGGGACGCCTTCTGGGACCTGGTCCGCAAGGGCGCCGAGGTCGCGGCAGCCAAGGACGGCATCGAGCTGACATACGTCAGCGACCCCGATCCCCAGGGCCAGGCCGAGCTGGTCCGGGACGCGATAGCCGACAAGGTCGACGGCATCGCGGTGACCCTGGCCAAGCCCCAGGCCATGCGGGGCGCCGTCGCCGAGGCCCGCGCCGCGGGCATACCCGTGGTGGGCCTCAACTCCGGCATCGACGCCTGGCAGACGCAGGGGCTGCTGGGATTCTTCGGTCAGGACGAGAGCGTCGCCGGACGCGCGCTCGGCCAGGAACTCGACGCGCGCGACGCCCGGCACGCCCTGTGCGTCATCCACGAGCGCGGCAACGTCGCCGTGGAGGCCCGCTGCGCCGGCGTACGGAAGACCTTCGGCGGCCGGACCGACAACCTCTACGTCGACGGCACCGACATGGACGCGGTGACCGACTCGATCGCCGCCAAGCTCCGCCAGGACCCGACCATCGACCAGGTGGTCACGCTCGGGGCGCAGTTCGCGCTCGCCGCCGTGGACTCGGTCGACGACGCGGGCAGTGTGGCCGAGGTCGCCACCTTCGACCTCAACAAGGACCTGGTCGAGGCCGTGAAGGACGGCGACGTCCAGTTCGCGGTGGACCAGCAGCCCTACCTCCAGGGCTACCTCGCGGTCGACGGACTCTGGCTCTACCGGACCAACGGCAACGTCAGCGGCGGCGGCGTCGAGCCCGTGCTCACCGGTCCCGCGTTCGTGACCAAGAAGAACATCGCCGGGATCGAGAAGTTCGCGGCGAACGGCACCCGTTGACATGCCGTGCCCGCCCGCCCGTACGGCGATCTGTGACCGGTGGCCCCCGAGCCCTCGCGAACAGAAAAGCGGAACCTTCCGTTCGGGCACGACCGCACTCCGGAACCCAAGCATCCGGAACGGTCGTGTAACGGCGACCCCAAACTTCCGACCGCCCCTGCGACGTGCACTCACTTGTGCGGATAACATTTCGCGCATCCTCTGTGCGCCCTGCTGACAGGTGCCCACCCGTCCACACCCGGACCCTGTCACACCGTCCCCGATCCCTTCCGTTCCCCAGCCTCCCGCCCAAGGACGACGATGCCCCCATGGACCGGCGCCCGGCGCCGTCTCGGCTCCATACGTCTCTCGCTGATCCTCCTGGCTCTGATCCCCAGCGTCACGCTCGCCGCCACCTGGGCCGTGACGACCACCCAGATGTTCTCGGAGGGGCTGCGGCTGAGGGCGCAGACCGGACTGAGCAAGTCCACCGGTGCGATGGGAACCGAGGCGACCCTCGCCCTGCAGCGCGAACGAGCCCTGTCGGCCGCTTACATGGCCGCCCCCGGCAGCTCCATGGACGCCCTGTACCAACAGCGCCGGGCGACCGACAGGGCGGTCGCGAAGCTCGCCTCGCGCGCGGACGCCATGGAGGACGCCCCCGACCGCATCGGGCAGCGGCTGTACTCCGTGATGGCCGGCTCCGGCAGCCTGGAGTACTACCGGGAACAGGTGGACAGTCCCACCGACATCACACCCGAGCAGATCCTCGACCAGTACACCGAGATCATCGACGACCAGATCCACGCCTTCCAGGCGCTCTCCCAGGTCGACGACGGCGACCTCACCTCGCAGGCCGGACCACTCGTCACCCTGGAACAGGCTGCGGAACTGGTCTCCCAGGGCGACGCGATCCTCACCCTCAACTGGCCCTCGGGCGAGCTCGACCAGGCGAGTCGCGACCGCTTCGCCCAAGTGGTCAGCGCCCGGCGCTGGCTCGTCGACGACCAGCTCGTCCACACGGTGGAGGGCGAGGTGAAGACCAAGATCGAACGGATCGTCCAGGGCAAGGACTGGCAGACGCTGCAGGCCGTGGAGGACCAGGTCCTCTCGGCCCACACCACGGGCACCGGCGACGCCCGGAAGACCAGGCTGCCGCAGGCCCAGGCGCGCTGGAACGACGCGATGACGACACTGTCCGCCCAGTACGAACAGTTGATCCGGGCCCAGACCGAGGGGCTGCTCGACCGCAGTGGCGAGGAGGCGCGCGGGCTGCTGATCAAGGCCGGCTCGCTGAGCACCGCCGGGCTCGCCGCGCTGCTGATGTGCGTCGTGATGTCCTGGCGCATCACCCGCTCCCTGTCCCGCCGCCTCACCGGCCTGAGGACCGCCACCCTCAGCCTCGCCGAGGAGCGGCTGCCCGACGTGGTGGCCCGCCTCGACCGGGGCGAGAAAGTCGACGTGGACTCCGCCGCGGCCCCGCTGGACTACGGCACCGACGAACTCGGCCAGGTCGCCAAGGCGTTCAACGCCGCCCAGCGCACCGCCGTGCACACCGCCGTGGAACTCGCCGACATCCGGCGCGGTTTCCAGCGCGTCATCCTCGGCATCGCCCGGCAGAGCCAGAACCTGGTCAACCTCCAGCTCAGCAAGCTCGACAAGCTGGAGCGCCAGCACCAGGACCCGGAGATCCTCAAGGGCCTGTACGAGCTGGACTCCACCGCGAGCCAGCTCCGCCGCTACGAGGAGAACCTGGTCATCATCAGCGGCGAGCGGCCCGGACGCACCTGGACCCAACCCGTCGCTCTGATCGACATCCTGCGCAGCGCCGTCGGCGAGGTCGCCGAGTACCAGCGGGTGGAGGTCCACACCGACGACGACGTGTGGATCGCCCCACCCGCCGTGGCCGACGTCATCCACCTCCTCGCCGAGCTCATCGACAACGCCACCTCCTACTCGCCCGCACCCAGCCCGGTGAGCGTCCGCGCAGCGATCGTCGCCAAGGGCCTCGCCCTGGAGGTCGAGGACCGGGGCCTCGGCATGTCCGAGGAGGACTACGCCGCGTTCAACGCGCAGCTCGCGGTGGTCCCGAAGTTCGACGTGGTCGCGCTCGCCGACGACCTCCGGCTCGGCATGTTCGTCATCGCCCGCCTCGCCACCCGGCACGGCATCACCGTCACCCTGCGCGCCTCGCCGTACGGCGGCACCACGGCGATCGTGCTCATCCCCGACGAGATCGTGGTGCGCGAGGCCCCCGACGCCGAGGACGGCACCGACCCGGTCGAGCCGCCCGCACGGGCCTCGCGGGTGGCCGCACGGGTCGCCGCGGCGGGGCTCACCGCCGGGGCCGGACCCGCACCGGAGTCCGAGTCCGAGTCGGAGCCCGAGCCCGAACGGCAGGGCCCGGGCCGTACGCCGGAGGAACCGCCGACCACGAACGGACGGAGTCCTGAGGCCGTGACGGACGGGCTGGTCTCTGAGCCCGCCGCGAACGGGCGGGCCCCTGAGCCCGCCGCGAACGGGTCGACCCCCGAGGCCGCCCAGGACGGGAAGGACGGTCCCGGTGAGCGGGAGCGGGCACGGCCCGCCGCCCGGAAGCCCCTGGCCGCGAAGAAGGGTGGCCTGATGCCGTTGCCACGCCGCATCCCGCAGACCAGTCTGGCCGCCGAGCTGATGGAGGAGGTACCGGACCCCGACGGCGACGCCCTCGACGATTTCACGGCCGAACGCGCGGCCTCCTCGCTCGCCGGATTCCAGCGCGGAACGCTCCAGGCACGTGACGACGACGCGGAATCCGAGTACGCACTGGGAGAGGCATCCGTATCCCAAGACCCAGGAGACCGGATCCCCGCCTCCGGCACCTGACGTCCACCGACTCCCCACGCAGACCGCTCATTGAAGGACACACAGATGACACGCCCCATCCCCGCCACCCACAGCCAGCTCGACCAGCTGCTCACCGGACTGGTGGACCGGGTCGCCGAGGTCGATCACGCCGTCGTACTCTCCGAGGACGGACTGGTCGTCAGCAAGTCCACCGCGTTCCTGCGCGACGACGCCGAGCGGCTGGCGGCGACCGCGTCCGGGCTGATGAGCCTCAGCAAGGGCGTCAGCATGGACTTCCGCGGCGGCCCCGTGCGCCAACTGCTCATCGAGATGGGCAACGCCTTCCTGATCCTCACCAACGCCGGGCCCGGCGCCAACCTGGCCGTGCTGACCCGGCAGGGCGCGGACGTGGGCGTGGTGGCGTACCAGATGAACATGCTGGTGAAGAAGATCGGCGAGCACCTCAGCGCGGCACCACGTGCCGGTGTCGTCGCGGCCGACAGCGGCGAGTGAGGTGAACGGAGGCGATGCGGCGGGCCGGCTGGTTCGCCCGTTCACCCTGACGGGCGGCCGGACCCGGCCCGCCCGTGGCGACTTCACCCTGATCACCATGGTGGCGGCGGTGGACCCGCAGCCGGCCGGGGGCACCCGGCCACAGCCGGAGCACATCCGCATCCTCAAACTGAGCTCCAAGCCGATCGTGGTCGCGGAGCTGGCCAGCAAACTCGACCTCCCGGTGAGCGTGGTCGCCATCATGCTCTGCGACCTGCTGGAGGCGGGCCGGATCAGTGTCCGCCAGCCGCGGCTGATCTCCCGCGCCCCGGATCTGGACCTGCTGAAGAAAGTGAGGGACGGCCTTGGCCGGCTCTGACCCCACCCCCCAGGGCATCGCGGCTCCCGACACCGTGAAGATCCTCATCGCCGGGGGCTTCGGAGTAGGCAAGACGACCATGGTCGGGTCGGTCAGCGAGATCGTCCCGCTGCGTACCGAAGAACCCCTCACCATCGCCGGTCTCGGTGTCGACGACCTCGACGGCATCCCGGAGAAGCACGCCACCACCGTGGCGCTGGACTTCGGCCGGATCAGCATCGGCCAGGACCTCGTGCTCTATCTGTTCGGCACCCCCGGGCAGCAGCGGTTCTGGTTCATGTGGAACGACCTGGCGATCGGTGCCCTCGGCGCCGTGGTCCTCGTCGACGTGCGCCGCCCCGAGTCCAGCTTCGCCGCCATCGACTTCTTCGAACGCCGCGGGATCCCGTTCGTCATCGGCGTCAACGGCTTCCACGGAGAGCACCCCTACCCGCCCGAGGTGATCCGGGAGTCGCTTGCCCTGCCCGACAACACGCCGGTGCTCCTCTTCGACGCCCGCGAACGCACGTCCTGCCGTGACGTACTGATCGCACTGCTGGACCGGCTGATCGCCGCGTCGGCCCACTGAGGCCGGCGCCGGAGCCCTTCGCCGGCGCCGGAGCCTCTCACGGGCGGGCTTCCTCCCGCACGAGACCGGCCACGTGGTCGGTGATCGTGTCGAGGATGTCCGTCCACGCCGCGTCGTCTCCGAGGACCAGGAAGTTCAGAGTGAGGCCGTCGGTCATGGCGGCCAGGTAGCGGGCCAGTACGGGAACGGGGACGGTGAGCTCGAACTCCATGCTCCCGCGCAACTGTTCGATCAGTTCGGCGTAGGTCTCGCGGTACATCTCGTACTGCCGTCTGGCCAGGTGCTCGAACCCGGGCTCACGCAGGGCGTACTGGGTCAGCTCATAGGTGAGCATGTGTTCGCCCGGGTGGGCGGAGACATGGTCCCAGTAGGCCTGGAAACCGGCCCGGACGGTCTCCCTGAGGGTGTCCCGGGGCCGGATCGCCTCCCGGACGAGGGCGACGTAGTGCCCGGTGATGGTGGTGATCACGGACTCGAGCAGCTCCTGCTTCGACTCGAAGCAGTAGTGGAAGACGCTCAGTGACACGCCCGCCTCGGCCGCGATGGACCGGGTCGTCGTCCTGGGGACGCCGTCCCGGGTCATCGCGCGGATCGCGGCCTCGGTGAGCTGTCTGCGCCGCTCGGCCGACGGCAGGCGTGCCATGTGGTCCCTCTTTCCCCCGTGGTGTGCGGTCAGCCGCTGTAGACGCCGACCTCGTAGAGGGAGTAACCCCAGTCCGTGCCGCGGTCCGTCCCCAGCATCCGAACATATCTGGCTGTCACGGCGGAGAACGTGGCCGTGTCCAGGCCGCCGTCGCCCGAGGTCGTGGACCACACCGTCTTCCAGGTCGAACCGTCGGTGGAGACGTCGATCTGGTACGCCTTGCCGTAGGCCCGCTCCCAGTCCAGCGTGACCTTCTTGATCACACGGGAGGAACCGAGGTCCAGCTTCAGCCACTGGCTGTCGCTCCAGTCGCTCGCCCAGCGGGTTCCGCCGTCACCGTCCACCGCCCGGCCGGGCTGGTAGCTGGTGACGGGGTTCGACTCGGACGCACTGGCCGTCGCCGCCGCGCCCTTGGCGAGGTTCACGCCCGCCTGGTGGGCCTCGGACGCACCCCAGGTGCCCAGGTAGGACTCGGCGCCCTTGAACAGGTCGTCCACGACGCCCTGGCCGCCGACGAGCCGGATGTCCTCGATCCAGTCCGGGACCATGCCCACATGGGCGGCACCGTCGGTGTTGTAGTTCCAGGTGCGCTGACCCGTGGTCTGCTTGTCGACCGTCGAGCCGCCGTCGACGCTCTTGAAGGGGTACGACACCGGGTTGGAGGTGTTCGCGCCGCGCGGGGCGGGGTGGTCGCCGATGCCGTTGAAGTCCGTGCCGAAGCCGTAGCCGACGTCGTACTTGGTCCGCAGCGCGTCGGTACGCTTCGCCTCCTCGCTGAACTCCTGCGAGCCGTGCATGTACTGGGCGACGAAACCGCCGAGGGAGTAGACCCGCTCCGTCCAGTTGAGGTCCATCCAACTGTGCGAGGACAGCACGCCCGGGTAGGACGCGGCCTCGAACATGTCCAGGACCTGACCGGTGGCCTTGACGCTCATGTGGTCGATCTCGAGCATCATCTTGCGCTTCATCATGCCCTGCACGGCGTACTCACCGAGGTCGGTGAGCCCGCGCACGTTGCACTGCGCGTTCTCGTCGTACTCCGGCACCTCGGTGCCCGGCGGCAGATCCTCCTCGGCCTCCGTCGAGGCCCCACCGATCGGGTTGTCCTTCTGCGGACCCTTGCACTTCTCCGTCTGCCAGAACGTGCCCGTCGACAGGAACTGGCCGACGTTGATCGCGGTACCGAGACCGTGCTCGTCGAAGCGGACGCCGCACAGCGCGTTGTCGAACTTGTGGCACAGGAACATGCTGCGCACACCCAGGTCGTACAACTCGTCGAGACCCTTGTCGATGTCCGCCTTGCCGCACTGCGGGATGTCGAGGATCTGCTTGCAGCCGAACGGCTCGGAGGTCTCCACGCCCAGCACGACGGCGAGCTTGCCCTGCTTGACGACCTCACGGGCCTGCGCGCTGTCGGTGACGATCCGGAACCAGCCCTTGCCGGTGCCGCCGTACTGCGCGTCGATGTACGCCTGGAGGGCGTACGTCAGCTTCGCCTGGAGCCGGATCGAGGTCATCTCGTCACAACTGCGGTCCTTGAACGGGTAGATCGAGCAGATCATCCCGTTGGTGACCAGGTCGTTGACCAGCACCCGCTGGCCGCCGCGCCAGGCGCGTTCGATCCAGGCGTAGTAGTTGGCCTGGTGGGTCATCGAGTCGTACGCCGGCCAGTCCTTGAACGTCGGCCAGCCGACCGGGTCGTGCTTGCCGTCGCCGCCGTGGGTGATGTAGTCGAAGAGCGCGAGTGAGCCGTCGGGGTAGTGCTCGGGACAGTCCTTCAGCGCGTCCGCGACGCCGGACGTCGAGAACACCTTGCCGCAGATGAGCCGGCCACCGAACGCCTCGCCCGAGAACAGGTGGTTGTGCGCGTCGACGAACCCGCGCACGTCGCCCGCCGAGTCGGTCCCCTTGAACGGCTCACCCGTCACGTTGATCTGTGAGTCGGGCGACGGCCGTGAGGTGGGCAGCCACCATTCGCCGGTGGCGGCCGAACTCGACGACGGGCTGAGCAGCATGCCCATCGCGGTCAGGAACAGTGCCAGCACCATGAGGGGTCTGCGTCTGCGGTGGGCGCGTGGAGTCCTGGTCATCACTCACGTCCTCGGTCGGGGGGTGCGCGGTCGATCGGCCAGACCGTTCCGGGACGCGGTGAACACCCACGACGCCATAGTCCGTTTGTCATGGCTGGCACAAGCGATGTGACGAGAATCGCCACTGTGGTGATCCGAGTCAATAGTCCGGGACGCTTGACCTGATGGCGCCTTCGGCCCTACGGAGGGGTGACGCTCGGTCAAATACAACGCGCAGGCGGGGGTTGTCCCCAACCGCAGACAACCCCCGCCCCCACCGACCTGTGCGCACGCCGCACGTTCAGGGAAGCGTACGTACCGACTGACGGATCACCAGTTGCGTGCTCAGCACCACGTGGTCGTCGCCGCCGAGGCGCTCCTCGCGCTCCAGTGCCAGCCGGACCGCCGTACGTCCCAGATCCTCGTACGGCACCCGGACCGTGGTGAGCGCGGGGGAGAGGTCGGCGGCGAACGGCACGTCGTCGAACCCGATGAGGGAGACATCACCCGGGACGTCGAGACCGGCCTCGCGCAGCGCGGCCAGGGCGCCCGTGGCCACCATGTCGGTGCCCGCGAACACCGCCGTGAACTCCAGCCCGGCCGCCAGCGCCTCCCGCGTGCGCTGATAGCCCGACACGCGGGTGTACGGGCCCGGCTGGTCCAACTCCTCCACGTGCGCCACCCCGTGGGCGCGCAGTGCGTGCCGGAAACCGTCCCGGCGCTGTTCGGACGTGCTCAGTCCGGGGACCCCGCCCAGGAAGAGGATGCGCCGGTGCCCGGCGATGAGCAGATGGTCGGTGGCCTGGAAGGCGCCGCCCCGGTTGTCGTACTGCACCACCGTGACCGGCAGATCGCCGGGCAGCGGCGGGCGGCCCACGAGCACCAGTCGGGAGCCCGCGGCGTCCAGCGCCGTCGCGTACTCGGCCATGCGCCGCTGGTACGCCTCGTCCTCGGTCGCCCCGCCGACGAGGAGGACCGCGGCCGCGTGCTGCTCGCGCATCAACTGCACCAGGTCGTCCTCGCGGGCCGCGTCGTCGTGCGTGGCGCACACGAGGCTCAGCCGGCCCCGGTCGGCGGCCGCCTGCTCCACCCCGGCGGCGACATGGGCGAGCGAGGGGCCGGTGATGTCCCTGATGACCAGCGCGACGGGGCCCGCGACCCGACCGGAGAGCGCCTTGGCGTGCACGTTCACCACGTAGTGCAGTGACTCGACCGCAGCCATCACACGAGCCCGGGTCTCGGCGGACACCGGGTAGTTCCCGGCGAGCGTGCGGGAAACGGTTGCTACGGACACCCCGGCCTGCGCGGCGACATCCCGAATAGTGCTGGGCCGCTCGCCGCCCGTGGTGCTGCTCCGTCGACGCCTGGCCCCGTTGGGTTCGGAGCTGCTCCGGCGACCGTTTTCATTGACCGTCACGGTTCGACGTTACTGCATGGAAGAGTGTTCGCGGAGGGCGGATGGGGAACCGGGGTGCTCCATGATGGTAAGCGTTTACCCGCGCGGGGGCCCCGGCGGCTGGTTGCGACGCCTCGGGCGCGATGCCGCAGGGCCGATCAGGACGATCAGGCGCCCGCCGAAACGGTGGCTGTGGCTGTGGTTGTGGTTGTGACGTGGTGGTGCCGGCGGACGCGGGCCGGTGGTGACCGCGGGTAGGGGGAGTGGGGCCGGAGCGGTGGGTGGACGGCCGGGCGGACGGTTAGGGCATCCATGTGGGGCGTTGGGCTCGGGCTCGGGCTCGGGCTCGGCGTTGGGTGTCGTCGCGCTCGGCGCGGAGGAGCTGCAGGGCTGACCAGTGCCTGTCTGGGGGACTTCGGTATCAGGTGAGGGCGGCGACCAGCAGGGTGAAGGCGCCGATGATGACGGCGACGCGGACGTAGTGCCAGCGCTCCCAGCGGTTCAGCTGCTCCTTCCAGTCCTCGGGCCGGTTCTCGGCGGTCCACGTCTTGTTCCGGTTGTTGATCGGGACGAGCAGCAGAAGCGACATGACCACGCTGAGAATCAGCAGTCCGGCGGCGGTGACGACGAGTCCGGTGCCGTGGTGGTGCCATCCGGCGACGGCCCAGACCACGACCAGGACGAGCGAGCCGATGTACCAGACCGGCATGACGGCACCGAGCATCCGGCCGCCGTGGGCGTGGCCGAGTTGGCGGCTGTCCTCGGGGAGTGCGTTGAGGATCCGGTTCATGACGAAGGCGACGGAGAACTCCACCCCCACCATCACGCCGACGGCCACGGTGGTGAACACCTCGAGTGCGTTGAGCATGATGACCCTCCGGTTATCTAGTGTTGCTAGCTGATGAAGCAACGCTAGTACTGCTGCCGCTCTTTTGTCTAGCAGTGCTAGAATCGAGCCATGTCAGTACAGGAACGCAAGCAGCGCGAACGGGCGGAGCGCGAACGCCTCATCGTGGCGACAGCCCGGGAACTCGCCGAGCAACAGGGCTGGGACGCGGTCACCACCCGTCGGCTCGCCGAGCGCATCGAATACAGCCAGCCCGTCCTCTACAGCCACTTCCGCGGCAAGCGCGAGATCATCGGTGCCGTCGCCCTCCAGGGTGCCGCCGAGCTGGCCGTCGCGCTGCGGGCCGCGACCGCCGCCGGGGACGGTCCGCGTGCCCGGGTCGCCGCCCTCGCCCGGGGCTACCTCGACTTCGCCGAGCGCAACCCTGCGGTCTACGACGCCCTGTTCCAGCTCGACGGCGGCCTGGCGTACGCGCAGGACGACACCCCGGAGCCGCTGAAGGACGCCTTCGCCGCGCTGTTGGAGTGCCTCGGCGAGGTCGCCGGGGACGGCGTCCACCCGGGGCTGTTCACCGAGGTGTTCTGGGCGTCCCTGCACGGGCTCGCGACCCTGACCCGGGCGGGACGGCTGCCACCGGAGTACACCGAGCAGAGGGTGGAACTGCTGGTGGACCGCCTCGCCGTACTCTGACACCCCCGCGCGGGCCGGTCGTGTCCGCCCGTCAGGACAGGGGTGCGGTCGAGCCCCTGATGACCACCTTGCACGGAAGGGTCTCGGTACCGGTGCGGGGCGTTCCGGCGATCGCGGTGAACAGGGCGTGGGCGGCGACTCTTCCGACCTGTTCCAGGTTCATGTCGACGCTGGTCAAGGGCGGACGGGAACCGGCGGTCATGATCTGCCAGTTGTCGAAGCCCATGACCGCGATGTCGTCGGGGACTCGGTGGCCGCGTTCACGCAGGACGTCCATGACGCCGCGGGCGATCTGGTCGCTGCCGCACAGGACGGCGTCGAGATCGGGGTGGCGGTCCAGCAGCATCGCGGTGGCGGCCCGCCCCCACCCCTCCGACCAGGCGCCGAACCGGGGTTCACCGATCACGGCGAGGCCCGCGTCGGCGAGGGCGGCCGCCGCTCCCTCGGCGCGGTCCCGCGCCGCCAGGTAACCGGGGTCGCCGGTGATGTGCGCGATCCGGGAGCGGCCGCAGGCGAGGAGGTGGTCGACGGCGATACGGCCGGCGCCGATGTTGTCGGGGACGACGGAGAAGTCCTCCGGATCGTCGGAGGGGGCGTAGGCGTAGACGACCGGGACGGGCAGCTCGCGGCCCAGCGAGGGGCGGGGGTCGGTGCGGCTGCCGACGACGATGAGGCCGTCGACGCGGCGGCCCAACAGGGCGCGGAGATGGTGCTGTTCGCGGATCGCGTCCCCCCGGGCGTCGCACAGGAAGACCGCGACCTCGCCCGCGCCGAAGGCGTCCTCCGCGCCCATCAGGATCGGTATGCCGAATCTGCCCTCCAGGTCGCTGGTGAGCAGGCCCACGGTGCCGGTCCGGCCGGCGAGCAGACCGCGCGCCACCTGGTTGGGGCGGAACGACAGTCGTTCGGCGGCCTCGATGACCCGCTGTCTGGTCTCCGCGCGGACCTGGCTGCGCCCGTTGAGCGCCTTGGACGCCGTGGCGATCGAGACGCCCGCCAGCCGGGCGACGTCGCCGAGCGTTGCGGGCTGCGGACGAGAGGCGCGGGTGGCCTGTGCCATGGGTGATCTCCTGTCTCGCCACGCGTGCCGACCCCGCGAGGGTGGCACGCCCCACGCCTTCACCATACGCGGAAAGTTTCGGTCAGGATGCTGACACCGGTTTCTGATGTCTCCGACAACCGCCCGCTGCAAGGGGATTGACGGGTATTCGGGTGCGGCCTAGCGTCTCAGAAAGCCTTTTCGGCCTCTTTCGTCTCCGTACTCGGTTCAGTGCCACGCTCAGCAACACCGCTCAGCGTCACCACAGCCACGTCCCGACCGGCAGGCCCGCAGGGCTCGCCGCGACACAAGGGGGAGCGAACATGGGGAGCACGGTCGGACCGCGTGGCCGCGCGGGACGTCTCAGCACCGGGGCCGTCGCACTGCTCGCCGCCGCGAGCCTGGTCACGGCATGCGGGTCGGGGGACGGTGGCTCGGGCGGCGGCGGAGGGGGCACGGCGGTGAAGGCCGGGGGCGTCGACGACGGCGCCACGCTGACGATGTGGACGCGCGCGGCGACCCGCCCGCAGAGCGAGGCCCTGGTCGAGGCCTACAACGCGAGCCACAGGAACAAGGTCGAGCTGACCGTCGTCCCCACCGACGACTACCAGGCCAAGGTCGGTGCCGCCGCCGGGTCTCGGGACCTGCCCGATCTGTTCGCCTCCGACGTGGTCTTCGTCCCGAACTACACCTCCAGCGGCCTCTTCGCCGACCTCACCGAACGCGTCGAAGCCCTGCCCTTCGCCGAGAGCCTGGCCCGGTCGCACCTCGAGGCCGGCACGTACGAGGACAAGAAGTACGTGGTGCCGCACACCCTCGACCTGTCGGTGCTCTTCTACAACAAGGACCTGTACCGCAAGGCGGAGCTCGATCCCGAGAAGCCGCCCACCACCCTGGCCGAGTGGGACGAGCAGGCACGGGCCGTGGACGCGCTCGGCGGTGACGTCAACGGGACCTTCTTCGGCGGCAACTGCGGTGGCTGTGGCGTCTTCACCTGGTGGCCCTCCATCTGGGCCGCCGGCGAGGAGGTGCTGAACGAAGACGGCACCGAGGCACGACTCGCCTCCGCCACCGCCAAGAAGGTCTACGACACCTACCGGGGCTGGGTGGACGACGACATCGTGGCGCCCGGCGCGAAGGACGAGACGGGGACGTCCTGGACCGGAATCTTCCCGAAGGGGAAGGTCGGGGTCATGCCCATGCCGTCGACCACGCTGGGGCTGATGCCCAAGGACCTGGACCTCGGCGTCGCCCCCATCCCCGGGCCCGACGGCGGGAAGTCCACCTTCGTCGGCGGTGACGCCATCGGCATCTCCGCGACCAGCGAAAAGGCCGACCAGGCCTGGAACTTCCTCGCCTGGTCCCTCGGCGACAAGGCACAGGTCGATGTCGTCGCCGCCCACAAGGACGTCGTGGCCCGCACCGATCTGGCGTCCAACAAGCACTCCGCCGCCGACCCCCGGCTCGTCACCGTCAACGAACTCGTGGCCGAGGGCCACACCCCCTACGCGCTCAAGTTCGGCCAGACCTTCAACGATCCCAACGGGCCCTGGCTGACGCTCATGCGCGACGCCGTCTTCGGCGACGGGAAGTCCCTGGACAAGGACAACGAGGCGGTCAGCGAGTCCTTGGCCGACTGAGGCGCGCCGCCCACCACTCCCCACGTCCCCGTGACACGCCAGAGGAGAGGCATGCAGGTGAAGGTGGCCGAGCCCGCGCCGACCGCGCACCGGTTACGGCCCAAGGAGCGAGGCCGTCCGCCCCGTGCCTCCGCGCCGAGGTGGCGGTCGCGCAAGGCGCGGGGGCTCGCCTACGCGGCTCCCACGGCCGTGTTCGTCGGGGTCTTCTTCGTACTGCCGCTGCTGCTCGTCGGACAGATGTCGCTCAGTGACTGGCCGCTGCTCGCAGGCAACCGGGGCGTCAACGCCCCCGAGAACTTCACCGACATCACCGACGCCCCGCTGTTCTGGCCGGCCGTCCGCTTCACGCTCCTCTACACCGGCGTCGTCACCGTCGTGCTCCTCGGCCTCGCCCTCCTGCTCGCCCTGCTGGTGCAGGAGTCCCGGCCCGGCGCCGGCTTCTTCCGCACGGTCTACTTCCTGCCCAGCGCCCTCGGCCTGGCCTCCGCCTCCCTGCTGTTCTGGGGGCTCTACAGCCCGACCACCGGTCCCCTCAGCGGCATCCTGGAAGGGCTCGGCCTCGTCGACGACCCGGTGTCCTTCCTCGGCTCACCGACCGCCGCCCTGCTGTCGACGGTTTTCCTGATCGTCTGGAAGTTCGCCGGCTTCTACATGCTGATCCTCCTCGTGGGCCTGCAACGCATCCCGCACGAGGTGTACGAGGCGGCGCGCACGGACGGCGCGAGCCGGGGCCAGATCTTCCGCTCCATCACCCTGCCCCTGCTGCGTCCGTCCCTCTCCCTGACCCTGCTCCTCTGCGTGACCGGATCACTGCTCGCCTTCGACCAGTTCTTCATCCTCACCAAGGGCGGACCCGACAACAGCACCGTCACCGTCGTCCAGTTGATCTACCGCGAGGCCTTCCAGCGCCTGAACCTCGGCACGGCGGCGGCCCTGTCGATCATCGTGCTGGCCGTGTTGCTCATGCTCAACGCCCTGCAGTTCCGTGGCCTGCGCCACGCCGACGAGCCATGACCCCCACCGCCGCACCCGCCGCACCCGCCGCACCCATCCGAGGAGAAGGGACACCACGGTGCTCACCCGTGCCCTGGGCCGGACGCCCCACTACGTCGTCGCCTCAGGCCTGGCCGTCATCTTCCTGTTCCCCCTGCTGTGGAACGCCTGGGCCTCGGTCAGCGGACAGCCCGGCACCGCACAGGAGTCCGGCTACGGCCTCGGCAACTACCGGACGCTGCTCGACTACGACGCGGGCCTGTGGCGGTACCTCCTCAACAGCACGGTCGTGTCGGCGCTGACGGTCGCCCTGACCCTCGGCGTGTCCCTGCTCGGCGGCTACGCCTTCGCCCGCTTCGACTTCCCCGGCAAGAACGTGCTGTTCCTGCTGACCCTGGCCATCCTGATGGTCCCGTACGCCACTCTCCTCATCCCGCTCTACGTGCTGCTCGGCAGGCTCCACCTGCAGAACTCGCTCATCGGGCTGAGCCTGGTGCTGGCGATGTTCCAACTGCCGTTCGCCACCTTCATGATGCGGATCTCCTTCGAGGCGGTGCCGCGCGAACTGGAGGAGTCGGCCCTCGTCGACGGCTGCGGCACGGCGGGCGCGCTGCGCCGGGTGCTCCTCCCGGCGGTGCGGCCCGGGTTGATCACCGTGGGGCTGTTCGCGTTCCTCGCCGCCTGGAACGACTTCATCGCACCCCTGATCCTCATCTCCGACAGCGAGAAGGCACCCCTGCCGCTGGCCGTCGCCAACCTGCGGCAACAGAGCATGGGCGCGGTCGACTACGGCGCGACCGAGGCGGGCGTCGTCGTCCTCGCCGTGCCCTGCCTGCTCCTCTTCCTGCTCCTGCAACGGCACTACGTACGGGGCTTCATGTCCGGCGCGCTCAAGGGGTGAACCCCGGGGGGCGGACCCCGCGGGGTGAGCCCTCGGGGGGCGGAGCCCGCCGGCATCCCACCGACGACCGAAGGGACGAACCGAAGGCATGAACAGGTGAGGGAGAACGCGGTGACGTCATCCGTCCTGCCCGTGGCACCCACCCGGGGCCGGCTGCGGCCGCTCGGCCTCGACGAGGTCAGGATCACCGGCGGTTTCTGGGCCCGGCGACGGCACACCAACGCGACGGCCACGCTCGACCACTGCCGCGCCTGGATGGACCGGGTCGGCTGGACCGGTAACTTCCGGGCTGCTGTCGAGGGCCGGATCCACCGGGACCGGCGCGGCCGGGAGTTCGCCGACTCCGAGGTCTACAAGCTGCTCGAAGCCATGGCCTGGGAGGCGGCGAACGGCGGCGGCACCCCGCTGGACGAGAAGATCACCGCCCTCACCGACCTCGTCGCCCCCGCCCAGGACCCCGACGGCTATCTGAGCACCGCCTTCGGCCGCCCCGGACAACCGGCCCGCTACAGCGACCTCGAAGAGGGCCACGAACTGTACTGCCAGGGTCACCTCGTCCAGGCCGGCGTGGCCCAGGCCCGCGCCCGGGGTGAGGGCGAACTCACCAAGATCGCCGAGCGGGCCGCCGACCACGTCTGTTCGACCTTCGGGCCGGGCGGCGTCGAGGCCGTCTGCGGCCACCCGCAGATCGAGTCGGCGCTCGTGGAACTCGCCCGTCTCACCGGCCGGCAGCGCTATCTCGACCAGGCCGCGCTCTTCGTCGACCGGCGCGGCCACGGCACCCTCGCCGAGGGCGAGTTCGGCCGCGCCTACTTCCAGGACGACCTGCCGGTCCGCAGCGCCACCGTGCTGCGCGGCCACGCCGTCCGCGCCCTCTACCTCGCCGCCGGAGCCGTCGACGTGGCCGTGGAGAACGGCGACGACGACCTGCTCGCGGCGGTCGTACGGCAGTGGGAGGCCGCGGTCGCCCGCCGCACCTACATCACCGGCGGCATGGGCTCGCACCACCGCGACGAGTCCTTCGGCGACGACTTCACGCTGCCCCCGGACCGCGCCTACTCGGAGACCTGCGCCGGGGTCGCCTCCGTGATGCTCGGCTGGCGCCTGCTGCTCGCCACCGGCGAGTCCCGCTTCGCCGACCTCCTCGAGCGGACCCTGTTCAACGTGGTCGCGGCCTGCTCTGCCGAGGACGGCCGGTCCTTCTTCTACGCCAACACCCTGCACCGGCGGCAGCGGGGCGTCGCACCGCCGGCGGACCTCGACAGCCCGCGCGCCGACTCGGGGCTGCGCGCCCCCTGGTTCGCGGTGTCGTGCTGCCCGACCAATGTGGCCCGGACCCTGGCGCAGCTCCCCGCCTATCTGGCGACGGCGGACGACGAGGGGGTGCAGCTGCACCAGTACGCCGACGCGGACATCGCCACCTCCCTGCCCGGCGGGCACGGTGTCGCCCTACGGGTCCGCACCGACTACCCGTCCGGCGGGACCGTCACCGTACGGATCGGCCGCTCCCCGGCCCGCTCCTGGACCCTGTCCCTGCGGGTGCCCGCGTGGACGGCGGGCGCCACCGCGTGGCTGGTGGAGACCGAAGGCGTACGCCGCCCGGTCGCCCCGGGCACGGCGACGGTCACCCGCGTCTTCCGTCCCGGGGACGAGATCCGGCTCGAACTGCCCGTCGCACCCCGCTGGATCGGTGCCGACCCCCGCGTCGACGCCGTACGCGGCACGGTGGCCGTCCAGCGCGGGCCGCTGGTCTACTGCGCCGAGTCCGTCGATCTGCCGGACGGCCATGACGTCGACGCGCTCCGGGTGGACCCGTCCGTCGCCCCGCAGGACGGGCCGGGCGGACCGGTGACGGACACCCCGGGCACCGACACCGTCACCACCATCACCACCATCACCACCACCACCACCACCACCGTCGTCGTCGCCGGAGAGATCGCCGTACCCACCGGTCAGGGTGATGCGGCCTGGCCGTACGAGCCGCTGGGCCGCCCCGCGCCACGGCCCACCACCCCCGCCGGAATCGTCCTGGTGCCCTACTACTCCTGGGCGAACCGGGGGCCCTCGACGATGCGGGTGTGGCTGCCGACGACGGCGGAGGCCCGACCCGAAGGCCCGGACGGGGACGGGGACGGTGACGTGGACGTGGACGTGGACGGGAACGTGGACCGGGACAGCGGAACCGACACGGGGAGGTAGTCGTGCGCGGACCACGAAGACGGCACCACCGCGGAACCCTGGCCGGAGCGCTGGCCGTGGGGCCCGGGCTGCTCACCGCGCTCGTCGCCGTGGCTCCGGCCGAGGCGGACAACTCGGGGATCGGCTACCCGGTCTACCCCGGATCGGTAGAGCCCGTACCGGAGTTACCGGCGGGCTTCGTCTCCCGGGGCCGGGCCGTGTTCATGAAGGAGCACGACCCCACGCGGCTCGGCTTCGCGGGCAAGGTGGCGTACTGCGAGAGCATCGGCAACCGCTCCGCGTACACGGTCGACCTGGCCGTCGACGGGGAGGACCTCCCTCTGCGAGAGGACCTCGACTCCAGGAAGCAGACACCGAGCCACTGGCGCGGCGAGTTCACCCACGAGGACACCGGACTGACCGTCACCGAGACGAAGTTCATCACCGACACGAACGTCGCCGTGACGAACCCGGCCCTCACCGACACCGGCTCCGGGAGCCGCCGGAGCACCCTGCGCGGCCGGCTCACCGGACACCCGGACCTGGCCCTCGGCGTCCAGGAGTGGAAGGTGTACGCCGAGCCTCCCGAGTCCGTGCGCGAGGTCCACGTCCCCACCCCACGCGGCACGGTCCCGGAACCGCCCGATGAGGTCACGTGGTGTACGCGGACGGTTCCACCGCACGCTCGCCGGTGGTCTGGCCCGCTCTCACCGAGGCGCAGGTCGCCGAGGGCGGCACCAGCGTGCGGATCACCGGGATCGCCGACCGGGCCGCGCGGCCCGTCACCGCCACCGTGTGGGTGTGGCAGACCGACGCCGTCGAGATCACCAGCGTCGCCGAGGGGCGCGTCACCACCCTGGCCGGCCGGGCACCCACCGTCCCGGCCACCGTCGTCGCCACCTTCAACGACGGCTCCAGGGACGGTGGGACCGCGGTGCCCTGGGACCCGGTCGAGCCGGAACGCTACGCCGAGCCCGGAACCATCGAGGTGCGGGGGACCGTGGCCGGAACGACTTACCGGGCCAACGGCGGCGGTGACGGTGACCGGCCCGCCCTGAGGACCCTTCGCGCCTCCTCCGCTTGACCGGACGATCAACCCCCACCTCTACCCACCTGAGATCGGAGTCCGAGCGCATGTCCCAACCCCCCACCCGGCGACGGCTGTTGAGCTGCGCCGCCGGAGCCGCAGCGGCCACACCACTCGCACAGACGACGGTGCTCGCCGGCACCGCGCACGCGGCGGCCCGCCGGGCCCCGCAGGCGGTGAGCGGCCAGGCCGCCGCAGCCGCCCAGCCCGTCCCGGCCTCCTGGTCGGTACACCCCTTCCCCCTCGACCAGGTCACCCTCGGCGACGGCGTATTCCGCACCAAGCGCGATCTGATGCTCGCCTACGCCCGCTCCTACCCGGCCGACCGCATCCTGGCCGTCTTCCGCGCCAACGCCGGTCTCGACACCCGCGGCGCCCGGCCGCCCGGCGGCTGGGAGACCGCCGACGGCAACCTGCGCGGCCACTACGGCGGCCACTTCCTCACCCTCGTCGCCCAGGCGTACGCGGACACCCGGGAGGCCGCGCTCAAGTCGAAGCTGGACCATTTGGTCGGCGCGCTCGGAGAGTGTCAGACCGCCCTGGCCGAGCACGGTTCGCCGAGACCCAGTCACCCCGGTTACCTGGCGGCGTACCCGGAGACGCAGTTCATCCTGCTGGAGAGCTACACGACGTACCCCACCATCTGGGCCCCCTACTACACCTGCCACAAGATCATGCGGGGTCTCCTCGACGCGCACACGCTGGCCGGGAACGCGCAGGCCCTGACCATCGCCTCGAAGATGGGCGACTGGGTGCACAGCAGGCTGGGCGGACTGCCCAAGGCCCAGTTGGAGCGCATGTGGTCCATCTACATCGCCGGTGAGTACGGCGGGATGAACGAGGTGATGGCGGACCTGTACGCCCTCACGGGCCGGGCGGAACACCTCGCCGCCGCCCGCTGCTTCGACAACACCGCCCTGCTGGACGCCTGTGCCGAGGACCGGGACGTCCTCGACGGCCGGCACGCCAACCAGCACATCCCGCAGTTCACCGGTTATCTGCGGCTGTTCGACGAGACGGGAGAGGAGCGGTACGCCGAGGCGGCCCGCAACTTCTGGGGCATGGTCGCGGGGCACCGGACGTACAGTCTGGGCGGCACCGGGCAGGGCGAGATGTTCCGGGCCCGGGACGCCGTCGCGGCCACGCTCGACGACAAGAACGCCGAGACCTGCGCCACGTACAACATGCTGAAGCTGAGCCGGCAACTGTTCTTCCGGGAGCCGGACCCGGTCCACATGGACCACTACGAGCGGGGTCTGACCAACCACATCCTCGCCTCCCGCCGGGACACGGCCAGTACGAGCAGCCCGGAGGTCACCTACTTCGTCGGAATGGGGCCGGGGGTCGTGCGCGAGTACGGCAACACCGGCACCTGCTGCGGCGGCACCGGTATGGAGAACCACACCAAGTACCAGGACTCGGTGTACTTCCGCTCCGCCGACGGCGCCGCGCTCTACGTCAACCTGTACCTCGCCTCCACCCTGCGGTGGCCGGAGCGGGGCCTCGTCATCCAGCAGGCCGGCGCCTACCCGGCCGAGGGCGTGCGCACCCTGACCTTCCGGGAGGGCGGGGGCAGGCTGGACCTGAAGCTTCGGGTGCCGTCCTGGGCGACGGCCGGCTTCACCGTGACGGTCAACGGGGTGCGGCAACGGGTCGAGGCCGAGCCCGGTTCGTACGTCACCCTGAGCCGGAACTGGCGGCGCGGCGACCGGGTCGGGATCTCCGCGCCCTACCGGTTGCGGGTGGAGAGGGCCCTGGACGATCCCACGGTCCAGTCGGTGTTCTTCGGCCCGCTGCTGTTGGTCGCGCAGAGCCCGGAGACCGGGTTCCGGCCCTTCTCCTTCTACAAGGGCTTCACCCTGCGCGGCGATCTGGCCGACGTGATCCGTCCCGAGGGCAGGCCGCTGCACTTCACCACCCACGGCCTGACCCTCGCACCGTTCTTCATCGGGAACGACGTGCCCTATCACGCCTACTTCAGGCGTTCCGAGCCGGTCGTCGTGTTCGGCACGGCGGACTCCGGGGTCCCGAACCGGTCGCGCAGTGACGGCCTGACCTTCCTGGACGTGCTCTGGGCGCAGGCGCCCTTCACGACGTCCGAGACGTTCGTGCGGGCGGTGCGCACGCTCGCCGACGTCTGGGCGGCCGAAGGGCGGTTCTCCGGCGCCGAGCGGGACGCGGTCGTCGCGGCGGCGACGAGGGCGGGACTGCGGAGCTGAGCGTCGCGTCCTTCCCGATACCCGGCACGCACGAAGGGTTGACGTGTACGTGTCGAAATGAGTCCATGGGAGCGCTCCCATAATCTCCCCCCGCCCGCCCCTCTCGGCGCTCACCCCCACCTGGAGTCGCAGTGAGAACGACAAGCAGCACACAGCGCAGGAACCCCTTGAGAGCCCTCCTGGCCGGAGTCGCGAGCCTCATCGGGCTCACCCTCCTCGGAGTCCTCGCCCCGGCCACCGCCCAGGCCCGCTCGGCGCCGGAGGTCCGGGCGACCGGCCTGCACATCAGCGACGGCCGACTGCTGGAGGGCAACGGCAACGATTTCGTGATGCGCGGCGTCAACCACGCCCACACCTGGTATCCGGGCGAGACCCAGTCGCTGGCCGACATCAAGGCGCTGGGCGCCAACACCGTCCGTGTCGTCCTCTCCGACGGGCACCGCTGGACCGAGAACAGCCCGGCCGACGTGGCGAACGTGGTCGCCCAGTGCAAGGCCAACCGGCTCATCTGCGTCCTGGAGGTGCACGACACCACCGGATACGGCGAGGAGGCCGCGGCCGGGACACTGGACCACGCGGCCGACTACTGGATCGGCCTCAAGGACGTCCTCGCCGGCGAGGAGAACTACGTCATCATCAACATCGGCAACGAGCCCTGGGGCAACACCGACCCGGCGGGCTGGACCGCCCCCACCAAGGCCGCCGTGCAGAAGCTGCGGACCGCGGGCTTCGAACACACGATCATGGTGGACGCGCCCAACTGGGGCCAGGACTGGCAGGGCGTCATGCGCGCCAACGCCCGGTCCGTGTACGAGGCCGACACCACCGGCAACCTGATCTTCTCGATCCACATGTACAGCGTCTTCGACACGGCCGCCGAGATCACCGACTATCTGGGCGCCTTCGTGAACGCCGGACTGCCGATCCTCATCGGCGAGTTCGGCGGCCCCGCCGACCAGTGGGGCGACCCGGACGAGGACACCATGATGGCGACCGCCGAGCGGCTCGACCTCGGCTATCTCGCCTGGTCCTGGAGCGGCAACACCGACCCGATCCTGGACCTGTCGATCGACTTCGACCCCACGCGGCTCAGCGCCTGGGGCCAGCGCATCTTCAACGGCGCCGACGGCATCGCGCAGACCGCCGAGGAAGCCACGGTCTTCGGCGGCGGCAACCCGGGTGACACCCAGGCCCCGACGGCCCCCGGCGCTCCGCGCGCCTCGGCCGTGACGGCCACCTCCGCCACGCTGTCCTGGACCGCCTCCACGGACAACGTCGGCGTCACCGGCTACGACATCGTCCGGGTGACCGGCTCCACCGAGACCAAGCTCGCCGCCTCCACCACCAGCACCGCCACCCTGACCGGCCTCACCGCCGACACGGCCTACACCTTCGCCGTCTACGCCCGGGACGCGGCCGGCAACCGGTCGGCGCGCTCCGCCACCGTGAACGTCACGACCGAGGAGGGCGGCGGCACACCCGGCGGCGACTGCTCCGTCACCTACCGCGCCACCAATGCGTGGCCCGGCGGCTTCCAGGGCGAGATCGTCATCCGCAACACCGGCACCACCGCCGTCAGCGGCTGGACGCTGGCCTTCGCCTTCGCCGACGGCCAGACCGTCACCAACATGTGGGGCGGAACGGTCACCCAGAGCGGTGGTGCGGTGAGCGTGAAGCCCGCTTCCTACACCTCCACCATCCCGGCCGCCGGCTCCGTCACGGTCGGGTTCGTCGGCGCCAAGGGCAGCACCAACACCGCGCCGACCGCGTTCACGCTCAACGGAACCGCCTGCGCGAGCAGTTGACCGACGCCGTACGCGGCGACCGGCGGGGGTGGCCGATGCCCACCCCCGCCCGTCGCCTCACGCTCGCTTCAGCGTCGTACGAGTTGGATCCGGTACGTCCGCGAACGCGTGCCGTCCTCGCCGGTCACGGTGACGACGGCCGTGGTCCGGCCGCTCCGTTCCACGGTGACGGTCGCGTACGGGTCGCGGGCGGTGGCGGTGACCGCCGCGCGGCCCGGGTCGGCGGTCACGACCCGGTAGGCGGTGGTGTCGGGGTCGAAGGACGGGACCGGCTTTCCGCCCACCTCGACGGAGGAGGCGGCGGCGTCCGAGGAGACCCCCGGCGCCTTGGCGAACACCTCGATCTCACCCAGGGTGATGTAACCGCCCTGACGTGCCGTCATGACCACCCGCACCCCCGTCACCGGGCCCGCGTCGAGCGGGACGTCGATCACCGGTGTGCCCTCGGTGCCGACTGTGACGGGGTCGCCCGCGTCGGTCCACGGACCGTTCTCAGCCGCCTGGATTTGCACTTTCAGGCTCTCGGGGAAGGAGGCGTTGGTCCCGTCCCGGTGGAAGTGGGCGACCACACGGCTGAGGCCGCGGGCCTTCGGGAGCCCGAAGGTGATGGTGTCGGACGGGTTCTTGGTGCCCGACCTCCAGTTGGACCAGGCCTTCTCGGCGGTGTTGCCGTTGCGCAGGCGCTCGGCGGAGTAGCCGCTCTCGGTGAAGGTGGCGGCGACGGAGACGTTCGAGTCGGTCGCGATGTTGGTCTCCGTCGCTTCGGTCACCTGGACGCGGGCGGTCGCGCCGACCGTGCCGCCGTCGACGACCTTCGCGGTACCCGTCAGTGTGACGACACCGGTCTTGTCGAACGCTCCGTCGGGGGCCGCGTCCCAGGCCACCGGCAGGCTGGTCCGGCCACCGTGCCGGCCCACGCCGACGACCGTGGCCGGGAGCTCCGGCTCGCCGCGCACGAAGGTCTTCGCGCGGCCCGGGACGGTCGAGGTGATCGTGTCGACGGTGACGACGGCCTTCGCGGGGATCGTCCGGCCGAGGGCGTCGGTCGCCTCACCCGTCACCCGTACGGTCCCCGGCTTGCGCCACTTCCGGTCCGACGGCAGCTCCCACACGACGGGCAGGGCACCACGGGAGCCGTCCCGGAACACCGGCGTCACGGTCTCGGGCATCGTCGGCCGCAGACCGGGGACGGTGAACGCCTCGGCACGCTCGGTGCGCAGCACGGTCTCGTCGGACACGCTCCAGCGCTGGTTGGCCGCCGAGGTCGGGGTGTACGTCGACACCTTGGCGCCGTCCGCCGACGACTGCCCGGTGACGTCGACAAGGCGTCCGGTGGCGGCGTTCACGAACGTCCAACTGCCGTCACCCGTGGTCGACATGATCCACTGGGCGGCTGCCGGGACCTCGCCGTCGGGCCCCTCTTCGAGGACCGCCTGGTTGTCGCGTACGGCGAGCCGCCTGCCGGTCTCGGCGTTGGTGAGGGCGTAGCGCTCGCGGTTGTCGCTGCCGGGCGTCAGCTTCTCCACCGACCACAGCTGCCGGGCGCTGCTCGCGTCCGTCGTGCGGATGACGACGCCGGTGCCGTCCTCCGACGGGGCCAGCGACTTGCCGCTCTGCGCGCCCTGGAGGCGGTAGACGTGGCCGGGCTGGACGAGGGCGGCGTCCTTCGCCGCACCGCTGACGCCCTGGACCAGGAAGGTGGTGACGGACTTGGCGGGGACGTCGAGTGTGGCCGACTCGTCCTTCACCCGGACCGGCGTGCCCTCGACGAGGGCGCCGTCGGCGCTCGTCACGACCGGGGTGACGGTGGCGCGGGAGGAGACCTTCCCGAAGCGGGAGAGGTCCAGGGTCACGGAGCGCGCGGTCGTGCCGCTGTTCACATGGACGACGGTGGCCGCGCGGCCGGACTTCTTGACGGCGGCGACGCTGGACGGGTCGTCGACCTTCACGAAGTGGTCGCCGGGGCGGATGTGGTGGGTGAAGTTGCGGATGGTGTGGAACTTGGAGTTCGCCCGGATCGGGCAGGTCTCCAGGGTGTCCGTGGCCTTGCAGTTGAACGGGACGTGGATGCTGCCCCAGTTCTTGCCGGCCGCCGCCTGCGGGATCGAGTCCTCGATCGGCTGCCAGAACACCCAGGCGGAGGGCTCCAGTTCCCGCATGTCGTCGACCATGCGGGTGGCGATCCCGAGGCCCGGTTCCATGGTCGTGAAGTCGCTGCCCGTGCCCCAGGTGCCCTCGACCTCGCTCATCCAGAGCTTCTTGTCCGCGCCCTTGGCGATGTCACGGGCGCTGGTGCGCATCCCGGTGCCGTAGGTGTGCACGTTGAGCTGGGGGACGGCCGCCCGCGCGGCGGTGTCGTACGCGTTCCAGTTCTGGGTGAAGATCGTGGGGTTGGTCTCGTCCATCGCCGAGATCTCGGCGTCGGTCCTCGCCCCTTCCAACGCCTTGTCGAGCGCCAGGACGACCTTCTGTTGGAGCGCCGGTCCCGCGTGCGCGCCCTCCTGACGGCCGCCCGTCGGCTGGCCGTTCGCGCCGATCTGGGTGCCCCAGTAGTTGGTGTTGGGCTCGTTCAGCGGCGCGATGGTGTCGAAGTCGATGCCGTGCCGCTTCTCCAACTCCTCGGTCACCCGCACCAGGTACGTGGCGAACTCGTCGACGCGGTCCGCGCGGATCTGGTCCGTGTTGGCGTCGAAGCCGCCGGAGACATAGCCGCTGACGGTCTGGAACCAGGGCGGCGAGTTGCTGAACGCCTCCCAGGTGGTGATCTTGTCCTTGATCTGGTCCACCCACCAGCGCTGGCCGGAGTCGGCGTTCCAGTCCCAGTGGTCGCGGTTGTTCGGGTCCCACCACTCCATGTCCTGCCGGGTGGTTCCCTCGGGGGCCTTCCAGAAGCCCTCCATCGTCGCGCCGGCCTTCATGTAGTCCTTGCGGACGTCCGGGGCGTTGCCGCCGCCGATGTTGTAGCGCGCGATGTTGAGCTTCAGACCGTCCTCACCGAACAGCATGTCGACGAGCCGTCTTCGGACGGGCTCGGGGTAGTTGCCCGTGGCGTTGGCGAACCAGACGAGGCTCGTGCCCCACCCCTCGAACTCCTGCTGCTGGTACGACGGGTCGATCCGTACGGTGACCGCGCTCGGGGCCGCCGAGGCCGAGGTGTCCGCGGCCACCGCAGGCGTGGCCGTCAGACTCGCGCCGAGCACCAGGGGAACCATGGGCGCCACGGCCCGGACGATGCGATGTCGTGGAGTCACAACACTCCCTTTCACAACACAGAGGCCAACGCGTTTCGTTGACATGGCCAAAACACGTGCTTAGCATTCAGGAAACTGAAAGCGCTTTCTAGTCTCTGTGCGCTCGTTTGTGTGTTGTTTTGTGCGCTCGTTCTCGCACGGCCCAAGGAAGATCCGCCCACTCGCTCCGGGAGGAACCACATGAGGTCGTCGTTGTCACGCGCCGCACGCGGTGTTCCGGCTCTCACGCTCGCCCTGCTGCTCGCCGCGATCGCACCGGTCGAGGCGGAGACCGGGGCGGACATGGCCCCGTCGGCGGAGACCTCCCCCTCCGGCTTCGCCGCCGTCGACGCGCTCGGGCAGAACGGCACCACCGGCGGGGTCGGCGGACCCACCGTGACCGCCACCACCGCCGAGCAGTTCCTGGAGTACATCGACACCACGGGCCCGCTGGTCATCCGGGTCCAGGGCAGGATCGACATCACCAGCAAACAGGGTGTCCGGCCCGACAAGACCATCATCGGGGTCGGTTCCTCGGCCGTCATCAACGGCGGCGGCCTGGAGTTCCACCGCTCGTACAACGTCATCGTGCGGAACATCAGGTTCACGAACGCCGAGGACGACGCCATCAGCGTGGGCCGGGAGTCGCACCACATCTGGATCGACCACAACGAGTTCGTGACCCCGCTCGACGGGGCGGTCGACGTGGTCCGCGCCGCCGAGTACGTCACCGTGTCCTGGAACTGGTTCAACAAGACCGACAAGAGCATGCTGCTCGGACACTCCGACGGCAACGGCAGCCAGGACACCGGCAAGTTGAAGGTGTCGATCCACCACAACCTCTTCGGCGGCTCACGGCAGCGGCACCCCCGGGTCCGGTTCGGCGAGCCGGTGCACATCTACAACAACTACTACAAGGGGAACGCCGTCTACGGCGTCGCCTCGACCATGAACGCCGGTGTCGTCGTCGAGGGCAACCACTTCGAGGGCGTCCCCAACCCGTGCTACTCCGCGAGCGGTTACGACGCCTCCGGGCCGGGCCGGCTGGTCCAGCGGAACAACGTCTTCACCGGGTCCGGTACGTGCGAGACCAACGGCACGGTGACCGAGCCGCGCACGTACTACGGCTACACGCTGGACCCCGTGGCCAACGTCCCGGCCCTCGTACGGGCCGGGGTGGGCATCGGCAAGATCGGTGCCTGATCCTCCCCCCACCCATGCACAGGAGACCCCCCACATGAGTTCTCTGCGCAGGAAGACGGTCATGGCGGCCCTGGCTGCCGCGCTTCTGGCCGGACCCGGTGTCGCACAGGCGGCCCCCCAGGCATCGCAGTCCGCGCCGGTGCCCCGGGAGCGGGCTGCGGCGGCCACCATCACCTGGACCCTCGTCCGGGCGAGCAACCCCACCCAGGACCAGCAGACGGCGTACAACCTGATCACGACGGCCATGAACGCCGCGGTCGCCCGCTACAACAACCTCAGCGACCTGGGCAAGAACATCACCGTGCACTACAACCCGGGCGTCCCCACCGCCGACGGGAACATCAACGGGACCATCCGCTTCGGCAACCGCGGCTACATGAACGAGCGGACCGCGCTGCACGAGATCGCGCACACCATCGGGGTGGGCACCAGCTCCGGCTGGTCACGGCTGGGCGGCTCGGGCACCTGGACCGGTTCCCGCGCCACGGCGCTCGTCCGGCAGTTCGACGGGGCGAGCGCGAAGATCTCCACCGGCGGCGGGCACTTCTGGCCGTACGGGCTGAACTACGACAACGAGTACTCCGGTACGGCGGCCGACCGGCATGTCCGGATCGTCGCCGCCATGGTGAGCGACGGTCTGTAACTACCGGGCCGTTACCGGGAGTTGGTGCCTGATGACAAAGGTGCCGACAGTCGCTGCGAAGTTGTGAGCATGGGGCGGTGGGGCCGTTCTCGCGGTCCTACCGTCCCAGCATGAACACGAGTCGCAGCAGGAGAAGGACCCTGAGGGCGTCGCGAGGCGCCGCGCTGGCGGTGCTGCTGACCGTCGGGGCGCTCACCGGACCCACCGCGGACGCCCGGGGCGAGGACGAACGGACCGAGACCGCGGTGGTCTCGACGAGCCCGGTCGGCGGTGTGACCGAGACGATGGTGCGGGTCAAGGCGCCGCTGCCGGCGTCCTTCGGGGCGCGTCCGGCGGCGTGCGACTGGCTGTCGTACCTGCGCTACCGCTCCGCCGACGGTCCGGCGGCCTCGGCCGACGCCGACCGGATCCTCCTCGCCCAGCCGGGCATCCTGGAAGGCGCCGGAGCCTTCGACAGCGTTGCCCGCAACACCGTCACCCGTGCCGCAGAACAGGGCGAGCACATCGAGTTCTGGGCCCTGGACCGGCGCTCCAACTGCCTGGAGGACCGCACCGGCGTGGCCTCCGGCGACCAGCACACGGCCGTCGACTACTACTACCGGGACAAGGAGGTCGCGGGCCGCACCTTCGACGGGTTCGTCGCCAACGGTGACCTCGGCTGGATGGCGAAGCTCGGCATCGAGCGCACCGTCCGCGACCAGTACGACCTCCTCACCGCCGAACTGCCCGACCAGCGGGTGCGCAAGCAGAAGGTGCTGTGCGGCGGCCACTCGCTCGGCGGTGTCATCACCGGGTACTTCGCGACCGCCGACTTCGACGGCGACCGGGCCACCACGGCGGACGCCGGACACAACCAGTGCGCCGGCTACTTCGCCCTCGACACCACCGTCTCCACCTCGCTCGCCGACCTCAGCGGCAGCATCCCGGACGACACCAACCTGCCCGACGTGGGCCTCGGCCACGGCGCCGTCCAGGCCGGGCTCGACAGCGGCCTGCTGCCGCGCTCATTGTCCGCTCCGGTGCTCCTCAACCCCGAGATGATGACCCTCCTGGCCATCGCGGGCCTGGGCGCCCTCCAGGACCCGGGCGGCGAGGCCACGCTGCCGGGCTATCTGCCCCTCAACACCAACATCGAGGTCACCAACCGCTTCCTGTTCTCCGAGGACACCGCCACCTTTCTCAGTGGCACTCCGGCCGTGAAGGACTTCCGGCTCACCAACGAGGCGGTCCTCGGGGCGCTCATGGACGACCACTCCGTACCGCTGGCGTTCCTGCAGAGCAGCGTCGGGTTCTTCGACGGTGGGCCGATCGCCGACAAGAACTTCCCCGCCGCCAACGGCGGTGAGGAACTGCCCGCGCTGTTCGGCAGCGAGTACAAGGCGATCCCCGACCGGCCGGGCGGGCCGCTCTACACCTGGCGGAACTACGACCGCGTCGGCGACCCCGACGACCCCGGGTACCGGTCGGCCGACGGGACACCGTTCACCGCCGCCGGCAAGGAGGTCACCGACATCCAGGAGCTGGCCCGCAGCATGGCCGAGCAGCCGCTGGACTTCACCGAGCAGTACTTCCCGACCAAGCTGGTCACCGACCTCCAACTGGCCACCTCGCCCCAGGTGAAGCGGCTGGTCGTCCACCCGGACGGGCTCACCGCCAACCCGACGCTCACCGTGCTCGCGGGCGACGGACTCCTCGCGGGCCGTGTCCCGGCCGACCTGGACCCCGTGGTCGCCGACGGCTACCAGCACCTGGACGTGCTGACCGCCGCGCCCACGCAGAACGACGGCCGCCCCGAGCCGGTCTCCACGAGCCTGACGGAGTTCGCACGGGCTCCCGAATAACCCCTGGAAGCCACTGCCCCATGGAAGAAGGGCCCGGGAGGATTCTCCTCCCGGGCCCTTCGCCTTCCCGTACCGCTGGTCGCCTTCCCGTACTGCTCGGGTTCCTCCAGGTTCCTCTACGCCTGTGGGACTCAGACCTTGGTCGCGGCGAAGGCCGCCGCCGCGTCGGCGTTCGCGGTGTAGCCGAGGTGGGCGCCCACGTCACCGCCGCCGTTCTCACAGATGGGGTCGCCCGTCGCGCAGAAGTCGATCGTGCGGCTCTGGTAGGTGCCGGTGACGCTCTTGCCGAGGGCCCGGATCGGGTTGCCGAACAGCAGCACCGCGGCGACCTTCGGTTCGAGCGCGGCCGGAATGGTGGCCACGATGGGGCTGCCGACCACCGCGCCGGCGCTGCTGATGCCGATGGAGTTGTCGACGACGTTCGCGCCCTGTGAATAGCCGACGAGAACGAAACGCTGGTTCGGGCAGGCGGCGGCCTGGCTCCTGACGTGGTTCACCAGATCCGAGTTGCCCTGCGCGGCCGAGGTGAGGGAAAGGTCCGCGGGATAGTTCACCTTGTAGCTGGAGAGGGATTTGCCCGTGATTTTCTTCTGCAGCGCGGAATACACGGGGTCGCCGACGATGAAACCGAGATTGCCCGGCTCGAAGGTGCCGCGAGCCGCGACGACATCGACGTCCGTGCAGGCCGCGGCCGTGGCCGGGGATGCCGAGACGGTGGCCAGTCCGGCCCCGCCGGCCAGTGAGAGCGCGGCGAGGCACAAGCGGATACGCATGGGGATCCTTTGAGGGTGGGGCGCGAGGAGCGCCTGTGGAAAAGGACGTCCCGAAGGTATGCGCTCGGTAGGGCCGGGTGTTATGTACGGGAATTCAGTGTTCTCGTTTCTTTTTGCGCCCAAGTGAGTCGCTTTTCCGGAGGGCGATTCCTCATGCGGTGAACGTGTCGTCGTCCCGCAATGCGTCCGCGCGCAGGGCGAGGATGAGGTCGAGGCGGGTGCCGGGATCGTGCAGGGCGTCGCCGAAGAGTTTCTCCAACTGGCGCAGGCGGTAGCGGACCGTCTGCGGGTGGATGTGCAGCCGGGCGGCGACGTCGGGCACGTTGCTGCCGCTGAGCAGCCAGGCCAGCAGCGTCTCGGCGAGCCGGCCGCGTGGCCCTTCCGCCACCGCGTCCAGCGGCGCCAGCGCACGCGACCGGAGGTGGGCCAGCATGGGTTCGTCGCTGTGCAGCAGCAGCGTCGACAGATGGTCGGAGCAGCGCACCACGCCCTGCCGGGGCAGGATGCCCCGTCCCATCAGACCCAGGGCGCGGGTGGCCCAGTGCAGCGACCGGGCGGCCTCGGCGAGCGGGACCGTCGGGCCGACCGCGGCGGGACGGCCGCGCAGCGCGAGCGCGAACGCCCGGCCGCCGAAGCGGCTGGAACCGTCCGGGTCGGGCACCAGCATCCGCGGCGGCCGGGACTCCATGTCCACCAGCGCCCCCGCCGCCGCCAACGGCCGCTCCGTCTCCCGCTGGTCCGCGGTGGCCGCCAGCGCGACCACCGCGACCTGCCGCGGCACCGTCCACCGGGCGCCGTGCGCCAGATCCTGCACCGCCTCCGGGGCCACCGGCCCCTCGCCCAGCAGCAGATCGAGCAGCCGTCTGCGCCGCCGCTCCAACTCGTCCGTGCTGCGCAGCCGCGCCTCCGCGTAGCCGGCGGCTGCCGCCTCGGCCACCTCGTGCACCGTCTGGAACGCCAGTTCGCCGAGCATCGCCACCACCGAGGAGTCCAGCCCCAGTTCCTCCGCCGTACGGCCCATCAGCCGCCACGCGTGCAGGCCGCCGACCCTCAACGCCGACTGCAACGCGTCCAGGCCCCGGCCCTCCAGAGCCTCGCCACGCCCCAGTTCGTAGTACGTGGCGGTGATCGACGCACCCTGGCCGCACGGATCGGCGATGTGGTCGACGAACAGGGTCAACGCCTGGACGACCCCGGATCTCAGGTGTGCGCGATAGGCACCGTCGGCCGGGCGGGCGTACTCCGGCACCTGGCGGCGGACCTCCTCCTCGACCTCGTCGGCGACGGACTCCAACTGGTCGCGCAGCAGTTTGGCGAGTTCGGGCGGCACCGGGGCGCCGAAACCGTCCGGTACGCCGTGCGGCGGGGTGGGGGCAGCCACGGCGGACCCTCCTTTCACCCGGAAGCGGCTCACCCGCGGGCCGGTGCCCGTGGGGCGGGGGACAAGTCCTGAGTAGGACGCACGTCCCCCGCGCTCCGTTCCGTGCCCCGACGGCACCGGCCTCACTCCGGCACCCCCAGCGCACCGGCGAGCATCGGCCACGACGCGCCGAACTCCCGCTTCCAGTACGTCCAGCTGTGTCCTCCTCCCGCGTAGAAGTGGGTCGTCACCGGGACGCGCAACCGTGCGAGCGTGTCGGTGAACGCGTGCGCCGACGGCCACAGCGCGCTCTCCAGCGCCTCCGGCAGCCAGTCGCCGGTCCCGCCCACCACCCCGCTGCCACTGGACACGTACAGCGCGGTGCCGCGCAGCCCCGCCGCACGGTCACGCGGATTGAAGTCCCGCCAGGTGAGCAGATTCAGGATCGGGTTGCCCCACAGGGAGAGCGGCGCCAGGTTCTCGCGGGCGACGATGGCGTCCATCAGGCTGGGCACCCCGGGTGCCCTTGTGTCGAGGATGCCGCTGTACGAGGCCGCCGCCGCGAACACTCCCGGATGCCGTGCCGCGTGCGCCATCGCCCCGTAGCCGCCGGTGGAGACGCCGGCGACGACCCGGACCCCGGACGCCCGGTAGTCGCGGTTGAGCAGCGCCGGGACCTCGGTGAGCTGGAAGGTCTCGTAGTCCGGGCCGCCCCGCCAGGCGGTGGGAATGCCGGTGGGCCCCGCGTCCGGCATCGCCACGATCAGCTCCCGGCCCGCCGTGAACGCCTCGATGTCCGTCTCCCGCGTCCATGACGTGTAGTCGTCGTGGGCGCCGTGGAGGAGATACAGCACCGGGTACGTCCGGGCGGGCCGTGCGCCGAACGACGAGGGGAGGATCAGCCGCACCGGCGCGCTGCGGCCGAGGGCGGCGGAGGGGAGGGAGACGTCGAGGGTACGCGGCCCGAGGCGGGTGACGGTGGGGGCGGCCGCGGCTGTGGCCGCCGTCGCCCGGCCGGCGGGGCGGTCGGCGGCGCTCCGGGGGCCGGTGGGCGTTCGGCGGGTGGCGGCGCCGGCGGTGCCGGTGGCCGTGACGCCGAACAGGGCGGCCAGGCCGGTGGCGGCGGCCGCTCTGGTGGCGGCACGTCGGGACACTCGGGCGGTGCGGTCGGACATGACGGTCTCCTCGGCTCAGGTGCGACGTTGGTGCTGGGCGAGCTCCCACCGCAGATGGGTGGCGATCTCGTCGACGTACGGAGGGTCGAGCAGCGACAGATGGTGACCGGCGACCCGTACGACCGTCAGCCGCGGGCACACCTCGTCCCAGCCGAGCGCCTCGTCGTCGCGCTCGTACGCGGGGTCGCGCACGGTGTGCGGGGCAGGCTCGGTGGCCCGGTACAGGACCACCCGACCTTCGTGGCGGCCCGGTCTGTGGGCTTCGCCGATCCGCAGATCCAGATAGGAGGCGCGTTGGTGGTCGAGGGCGGCCCGGGGCACGTCGGCCGCCTCACGCAGGGCCCGCAGCACCGTGTCGACGCGCTCGCCGTCGTCCTGAGTCGCGGCCAACTCGTCGTATTGCAACCTTAGTTCGACCCCGTAGGTGTCGGCCGCATACCGCGCGAAGCCCGTGAAGTGGGCGCGGATCCGGTCGGCCGGTGTGCCCTCCGTCCGGGGGAGCGGTCGTACGGAGTCGATGAGCACCACCAGCTCCACGTTCCGCCCCGCCGCCGTGAGCTGCCGGGCGGCCTCCTGAGCGACGAACCCCCCGAACGACCAACCACCCAGCAGACAGGGCCCGTCGGGGTACACCTCGGTGACGGCCTCGGCATAGCGCCGGGCCTTCTCGACGACCGTGCGGGTCTCCTCCATCCGCTCCAGTCCGTACACCGGCCGCTCCGCCCCGAGCCGTTCGACGAGGGACCGGTAGACGTCGGTGGTGCCACCGGCGGCGTGCAACAGGAAGAACGGGGGTTGGGCGCCGGTGGGTTGGAGGAGGCGAAGCGGGGAGTCGGCCGGGAGGGACCGCAAGGGCCGCATGGGGCGAGGTCGGGCCGGTGGCAGGGCGTGCTCGACCGGCGTGCCCGGGGACGCCGTCGGGGAGTCTGCATCCACTGCCCGGGTCGACGCGCCGGTGTGCGTCGGCCCGGCCGGAGTCGGCCCGGCCGGAGTCGGATTGGCCGGATTCGGCCCGGCTGTCAGGGCCCGCTGCACGCGGGTCGCCGCCTCCTCGACCGTGGCGGCGCCCAGCAGGTCGCGCAGGGGCAACTCGATGCTGAACTCACGTTCGAGGGCGGCGCGGATGCGGACGGCCATCAGGGAGTCGAGACCCAGCTCGGCGAAAGCGGTGGACGGGGTGACACGGGTCGGCGGGTGACCGGTGACGGCGGCGATGTGGTGACAGAGGCGTGCGGACACCGAGGCTTCGTCCGCCGCGGGGTCTCCGCCCTGCGGGGAGCCCTGTCCCCGAGCGTCGCCCCCGTCCCCCGCGGACGCCGTACCGCCATCGCGGCCACCGTTGCGCACCCCGTCTCGCCCCGGAGCGCGGTCCCCTGCCACCACCTGGCGCCGTGCCGGTCCGTGGTCCGCCGCCGGACCTCCGCGCCCGTCCGTCCACCAGTGCCGCACATGCCGCCAGCGCGGTGCGGGCAGGTCGATGACCCGGCCCGGTGGTGGCGCCGGCGGCAACCCTGCGGTGTGGAGGGTGGCGAGCTGGGTGAGGAACCCGGCGGAGGTGTCGCCGCCGCGATGGAGAGTGGCGACGGAGAGGGTGCCAGGGGCCGTGTCGGTGACGGCTCGGGTGAGGACCGGGTGGGGGGAGACTTCGACGAAGGCGGTGTGGCCGTCGGCGGCGGCAGCGGCGACGGCACGGTCGAGGCGTACGGGCCGCCGCAGGTTCGCCACCCAGTGCGCGGCGTCGAAGAGGCACTCCCCTCGCGGGTCGTCCAGCACGGTGGAGTAGACGGGGAGGCGGGGGCGCACACCCCGGATGTCCGCGAGCGAGTCCGCCAACTCCTCCAGCAACGGTTCCACCTGGGGGGAGTGGCCCGCGCCGACCACCCGCATCGAGCGCGCGGCGCGCCCCTCCCCTTCCAGATGGCGCACGAGGCGGGCCACCGCGTCCTCCTCCCCGGTGACCACCTTCTGCCCCGGGGACGAATGCACCGCCACATGGACGCCCGGGAAGTCGCGTGCCAGCACGTCCAGTTCGTAGTCGTCGAGGTCCACCACCGCCATCGCCCCACCCCGCAACCCACTGAGCAGCCGGGCCCGTACGGCGACCACACGGGCCGCGTCCGACACCTCCAGCCCGCCCGCGCACACCGCCGCGGCCACCTCGCCCAGAGAGTGGCCGATGACGGCAACGGGCTCGACGCCGTACGCGCGCCACAGCTCGGCGAGGGCCAACTGAACCCCGAAGAGGACGGGTTGGGCGACCTCCAGACGGTCGAGGGCGCCACCGGAGGCGAGGTGGTCGTACAGGGACAGGCCGCACTCCGGGGCGAGCTGCGCGTCCAGCTTCTCCACGGCCGTGGCGAAGGCGGGCTCCTCGGCCAACAGCCGCCGCCCCATGCCGACCCACTGGCTGCCGTACCCGGAGAAGACCCATACCGGGCCGCGCCCGATCAGATCCCGGTCGCCGGTCACGACCCGGGCGTGCGGGCGACCGTCCGCCAAGGCGTGCAGCCCGTCCGCGAGTTCGGCACGGTCGGCGGCGACGACCGCCGCGCGCACCCGACCCCACCCGGCGCGGCCCGCCAGCGTGCGCGCCACGTCGTCGGGGTGCGCGGCGCCTCCCTCGGGCGTGCCGAGCCAGTCGGCCAGCCGGGCGGCGGTGTCGCGGACGCGTGCGGTGTCGGCGTCGGAGAGGAGGTGGAGGCGGGCGGGCGGCTCGTCGGCCGGGAGCCGTGGCAGGCTGCCGGGCCGCCATTCCTCCAGTACCGCGTGCGCGTTGGTGCCGCCGAACCCGAACCCGGAGACCCCGGCGGTGGCCGTACCGCCGTACCGGGGCCACGGCTCGGCCTCGGTCACGACCCGCAGCGGTCCGTCGCCGTCCAGGGCGCTGCCCTCGGCGCAGTGCAGGGAGGGCGGGATCAGGTCGTGCTGGAGTGCGAGCACCGTCTTCACGAGACCGGCGATGCCCGCGGCGGACTCCAGGTGGCCCAGGTTGCCCTTGACCGACCCGAGGAGCAGCGGCTGGTCGGGGTCGCGGCCCGCGCCGAGCACGCTGCCGAGGGCGCCCGCCTCGATGGGGTCGCCGAGCGGGGTGCCGGTGCCGTGCGCCTCGACGTGGTCGATGTGCGCGGGGGAGAGGCCGGCGCGTGCGTAGGCGGTGGTCAGGAGGGCTTGCTGGGCCACCGGGTTGGGGGCGAGCAGGCCGTTGGAGCGGCCGTCGGAGTTGACGGCGGTGGCGCGGACGACGGCGAGGACGCGGTCGCCGTCCCGTTCGGCGTCGGACAGCCGCTTCAGCAGCACGGCCGCGCAGCCCTCGCCCCGGCCGATGCCGTCGGCCGCCGCCGAGAACGGTTTGCACCGCCCGTCCGGCGCGAGCGCGCCCGCCCGCCCGAACGCGACGGTGACGGTGGGGGAGAGCAGCACATTGACCCCGGCGGCGATCGCGAGGTCGCTCTCGCCCGTGCGCAGACTGACACAGGCCTGGTGCACGGCGACCAGCGACGAGGAACACGCCGTGTCGACGGCCATGCTCGGCCCGCGCGTGTCCAGCACGTACGCCAGCCGCCCAGCCGCCACGCTCAGCGCGCCGCCGGCCGGTGCCCAGGGATCGACGGCGGCCGGGTCGGCGCCGGTGAGCTGGCCGTACTCCGGCGCGGAGACCCCGACGAAGACACCGGTGGCGCTGCCCGCCAGGGACGCGGCCGGGACTGCTGCGTGGTCGAGGGTCTCCCGCACGACCTCCAGGAGGATCCGCTGCTGCGGGTCCATCACCGCCGCCTCGCGCGGGGTGATGCGGAAGAAGTCGGCGTCGAACCCGGCGATGTCGTCGAGGTAGCCGCCGTACGGGAGTGCCTCGGCCGGCGGGTACGGGGTGAGGTCCCGCCACCGGTCCTCCGGGACCCGCCGGACGGCGTCGACACCGTCGAGGAGCAACCGCCAGTACTCGGCCGGGCCGTGCACACCGCCGGGCAGCCGACAACCGATCCCGATGACGGCGATCGGCTCACCGATCGCGGGTGTCGTCGCGGGTGCGGGTGCGGGTGCGAATGTCGTCGGGGAGAGGCCCGCGACTCCCGCCGACACCACTCCCGCGGGAAAGTCCCCCGTCGAAGAGTCCTCCGTCGAAGAGGCCCCCGTCGGTGAGGCCCCCGCAGGTGAGGCCCCGGTCAAAGCGACTCCCCCCGCAGCGCTGCCCGCGCCGGTCCCGCACAGGCGCGCCACCAGCGCATCCCCCGTGGACGCCTCCCACAACAGGGTGGCCGGCAGGTCACGCCCCGTCGCCCGCGACAACTCCCCGGACAGCACGACCGCGTCCCGCGACGACATACCGAGATCCGCGAACGGCCGGTCCATCGGTACGTCCTCGACGGTCCCACCGCTCCAGGCGGCCACGTGCTCGGCGACCAGCCGCCGCAGCACACCCTCGCCGGCCGCGCCCATCGGGCCGCCCGGCCGCTCCTCCTCGCCTTCGCCCACACCCACGCCTCTCATGCCACGACCCCCACCGCGTAGGCACCGGCCAGGTAGCGCTCACGGGTCAGCGCCCGCGACACCTTCCCGCTGGACGTGCGGGGCACCGTGCCCGGCGGCACGAGGACCACGTCGGACAGCCGCAGGCCGTGCCGGGCGGAGACGGCGGCGCGTACGGTCCGCACGAGAGCCGGTACGTCGATGTCGGCGAGCGACACGGTCCGTACGTGCTCCATGACGACCACCACCCGCTCGCCCGAGCCGCCCGGTACGCCGAACGCGGCGAGCCGGTCGCGCCGTACGGCGGGATGCGTGTCCTGGGCGGTGGCCTCGACGTCCTGGGGGTAGTGGTTGCGCCCGTCGACGACGATGAGGTCCTTCAGCCGCCCCGTGACGAGCAACTGGCCGTCCAGGACCGTCCCCAGGTCGCCGGTCCGCAGCCAACCACCCGGTCCCGCCTCGGCATCGGCGAGCACGGCTCCGAAGACGCGGCGGGACTGCTCCTCCTGATTCCGGTACCCCCGGCCCACATTCGGACCCTGCACCCAGATCTCGCCGACCTCCCCCTCGGCCAGCGCGACCCGCGACACCGGGTCGGCGATCCGCACCCGCTGGCCCGCCGGCGCGCCACAGCCCGCCAGGAGCACGGCCCTCGGATCGTCGGGTCGCGCGGACAGCGCCTTGCCGGTGGCCAGGGCGTCCCGGTCGAGTGCGAAACCGCGCAACGGCTCGCCGGGCCGGGCCGCGCTGACGAACACGGTCGCCTCGGCCAGCCCGTACGACGGACAGTGGGTCTCCGGCAGGAGCCCCTGCGCGGCGAACGCCGCGTGGAAACGGTCGGCCGTGCCCGGGCGGACCGGCTCGCTGCCGTTGATCAGCGCGGCGACGCCGTCCAGTCGCAGCCCCGCCTTCTGCTCCTCGGTGACCGTCGAGGCGCAGTAGTCGTAGGCGAAGTTGGGCGCCGCGCTCAGTGCGCGCGGGTGCGCGGCCAGCAGCCGTAGCCAGCGGACGGGTTCGTGCAGGAACGCCACCGGATCCATCAGCACCGACAGCAGCCCCCGCACCACGGGCGCCGCGACACTCAGCACCAGCCCCATGTCGTGGTAGAGCGGCAACCAGCCCACACAGGTCACCGGATTCGCGTCGGCACGGTAGGCGGACAGCGCCTGGCGGGCATTGGCGACGACGTTGGCGTGGGTGATCTCCACGCCCGCGGGGGTGCGGGTCGAGCCGGAGGTGTACTGGAGGTAGGCGACGTCGGAGTCGTCGAGCGCGGGTGGCGACCGCCAGTCGTCGGCGGCGGTGTCGGGCACCTGGTCCACGGCGACGACCTTCACCGCCCGGCTCTCGCACACCTTCCGCACCTCGGCGAGGGCAGGGCCCGTCGTCACGACGACCGTCGGGCGCGCGTCGTCCAGGACCGCCGACAGCCGGTCGTCCTGCCCGGGCAGACCGGGCGGGTACAGCGGTACGGCGACCAGACCGGCGGCGAGCGCCCCGAGGAACGCGGTCACGTACTCCGTCCCCTGCGGACACAGCACCGCGACCCGCGCCCCTGGCTCGGCCTCGGAGGCGAGCCGGGCCGCCGCCGCTCGCATCCGCAGGTCCAGCCGGCGCCAGGTCAGGGTGCGGTGGACGCCCCGTGAGTGCGGCGCGGGGTGATCGACGAAGGTGAACGCCCGGCGGCCGGGGGTGTGTTCGGCCCAGTGCCGCACATACTCCGGCAGACTGCGGAACGCGGGTGCGAGCGGGGGGCGGCGGCTGTCCATCGAGCAGGGCTCCTCACGTGCGGGACGGACGTCTAGCGGTCAGAGCGGTAGAACGGTCAGAGCGGGATGTTGCCGTGGCGGCGTTCCGGCATCGGGGCGCGCTTGCCGCGCAGGGCGCGCAGGGCGCGGCAGATATGGGCCCGGGTGTCGCGCGGGGCGATGACGGCGTCGACGTAGCCGCGCTCGGCGGCGAGGTACGGGGTGCCGTAGGTGCTCTCGTACGTGGCGACGAGACGGGCGCGCAGCGCCTCGGGGTCCGCCGCGGCGGCCAGTTCGCGGCGGTGCAGGACCCCCACCGCACCCTCGGCGCCCATGACGGCGATCCGGGCGGTGGGCCAGGCGAGGTTGACGTCGGCGCCCAGATGCTTGGAGCCCATCACCGCGTAGCCGCCGCCGTACGCCTTGCGCACCACCACGGTGACCTTGGGGACGGTCGCCTCGGCGTAGGCGTACAGGAGTTTGGCACCGCGTCGGATGATGCCGGCCTGCTCCTGGCGGACCCCGGAAAGATAGCCGGGGACGTCGGCGAAGGTCAGCAGCGGGATGCCGAACGCGTCGCAGAACCGTACGAAGCGCGCGGCCTTCTCGGAGGCGTCGATGTCGAGGACCCCGGCGGCGTGCAGCGGCTGGTTGGCGACGACCCCGACGGCGGCGCCCTCGACGAGCGCCAGCGCGCAGATGATGTTCGGCGCGAACAGCTCCTGGATCTCCAGGAGTTCGCCGTCGTCGACGACGGCGCGCAGGACGTCCCGCATGTCGTAGGCCTGACCGAGCCGGTCCGGCACCACCGCGTCGAGCCCCGCGCCGGCGGGCGCGGTCCCCGGCGCGTACTGCGGGGGCCGCTCCAGGTTGTTGGCGGGCAGGTACGACAGCAGGTCCCGCACGGTGTCGAGGGCGTTCACCTCATCGGCGGCGAGGAAGTGCGCGTTGCCGTTGACGGTGTTGCTGGTGCGGGCGCCGCCCAGTTCCTCGGCACTGGTGCGCTCGCCGGTGACCGTCTCGATGACGTCCGGGCCGGTGACGAACATGTGGGAGGCGCCGTCCACCATCACGGTGAAGTCGGTGATGGCCGGCGAGTACGCGGCCCCTCCCGCGCACGGCCCCAGGACGACCGAGATCTGGGGGATCACCCCCGACGCCCGCACATTGCGGCGCACCAGCTCGGCGTAGAGCGCGAGCGAGGTCACGCCCTCCTGGATACGGGCACCGCCGCCGTCGTTGAGGCCGATGACCGGGCAGCCCGTCTTCAGGGCGAGGTCCATCAACGCGATGGTCTTCTCGCCGAAGGCCTCGCCCATGCTGCCGCCGAACACGGTGGAGTCCTGGGCGAAGACACAGACCTGACGGCCGTCGATCGTGCCGTGTCCGGTCACCACGCCGTCGCCGTACGGGCGCTGGCCGCCGTCCCCGGTGGGCCGGGCCCGCACGAACAGGCCCGTCTCCGTGAACGAGCCCGCGTCCAGCAGCAGATCGATCCGCTCGCGGGCGCCGTACTCCCCACGTCTCCTCGGCCCGTCCGAAGTGACCGCCCGCGCCCGGCGGCTCTCCAACTCGGCGATACGGTCGGCCGTTCGGTCGACGGGGCGCGCGGCGACGCCGTCGGCGGTGCGGTCGACCGGCCGCTCGACGGTTCGGTCGGCGCTTCGTTCACGGACCGGCTCGGGTACCGGGCCGGCCGTCCGCTTAGCCGAGGGCTCGGGCGCACGGTCGGCCGTCCGCTTCGCCGGCTGCCTTGCCGGGAATGTCGTCACCTCTAGTGTCACAACCACCTCCGAAGTGGCTTCCGAATATGGCAGCGCCGGAGGGGTGGACCGGGTCGATCACCGTTCTGTTTGCGGGAGATGAGTCCCCCGGGGCCGGGGTTCGTCCGTGGGTGACAAGGTCCGGGTACGACACGGGGCGTTCGCGGCAGATGGCTGCAATCAGGCTTCACTTGATCTTTCAACAATGTCAGGATCGCTGCCCCCGAGCACGCCCCGCCGTCCTCGAAAGGCATTCGCATGCGCAGCCGACTCGCCCTCCTCGCCGCCGTCACGGCCTTCCTGACCATGGCCACGGCACCGGCGTACGCCAGTGTCCAGCCCGGTGTCACCTACTCCGGCGAAGGCACCTTCTACGGCGCTACCGGCGTGGGGAACTGCCTCTACGACGCCACCGCCGACATCGCCATCGCCGCCCTCAACCACACCGACTACGAGAATGCCCGGATGTGCGGGGCCTTCATCCGCGTCAAGGGCTCTCGGGGCGAGCTGACCGTGAAGATCGTCGACCGCTGTCCGGAGTGCCGCCCCGGCGACGTCGACCTCGGCCAGCAGGCCTTCGCCCGTATCGCCGACCCCGTGGCGGGCCGGGTGCCGATCACCTGGACCCTGGTGAGCCCGGACATCGGCGGTCCTGTCGCCTACCGCTACAAGGAGGGGTCCTCACAGTGGTGGTGCGGTATCCAGGTCCGCAACCACCGCAACCCGGTCGCCACCCTGGAGGTTCGCACCGGCACGACCTGGCGCCGGCTTCCGCGACAGGAATACAACTACTTCGTCTCGGCCGACGGCGCCGGCTGCGGCTCGGACATCCGCGTCACCGACATCTACGGCCAGACCCTCACCGACACCGGCATCACCATCACGCCCACGGTCGACCAGCCGGGCCGCACCCAGTTCGCCAAGCGCTGACCGAGTCGGTGGGACGGGGAGATGTGGCCCAGGACACGTCCGTTCCGTGGCCTGCGCCATTTCCGGGCCGACGGCACCCGGTTACGTTGTGCAACGCACTCCCCAGTACCCATGGACGGTCAAGTGCTCACAGATCTCTCCCCGCTCATAGCGGCGACCACCCAGTGGATGACCCGCGCCTATCCGGCGGGCGGCGGCGCGCTGGACGACGCGCTCTCCGAGGCGCAGGCCCGGCAGGCCGTCACCGTGGCGGCCTGGCTCCGCTATCCGACCGCGATGGACGCGGCGCTCGTCGGCATGGCGGGACCCGGCGGCTCCGCCCGGCTCGACTGGCTCACCGGCGCCGACGAGGACCGGACCCTGGACGAGTACGCCTGGCGGACCTGGGTGGACGAGGTCGTGGCCAGTTGGGCGGCCTGCCTCCTCGCCGACCCGGATCTGGCTCACGCCGCCGTGGCCGCCCTCACCGGCTCCCCGCACACGGCCGGTTCACCGGTAGCCTTCCGCCGCCTCCTTGAACCGGACGACCACGACCGGCGGGCGGCCGCACTGCTCCGCCACCCGGACCTCCTCGCACCCGTCGCGACACTGCACCACGCCGGCCTCCTCGCCGCGCTGGAGCCGGGTCAGTCCCTGACGGCCTGAGCCGGTACGCCGCCCCGCGAACGGCGGGTTACCAGCGCAGCGGCAGCCCGGCGAGGTGGTCGTCCAACAGCCCGGAGATGATCCGGTGGTCGTGGAGCGAGGGATGCCAGTCGCAGCCCAGGTGATCCAGACCGGGGTCGTCGTAGTACCAGTGGCTGACCCGGTCGTCTCCCCGCCGCCCGCGCTCCTCCACGATGCGCAGGGTGGCGTCCGTGAACGCGGTGGTGTTCCACAGCCGGGCGGCGGCGACCACCAGGAACGTCCTGGGCCCGTACCGGGCGCGCAGTCGGTCGAGGAAGCCGTGATAGGCGCTCTCGTAGTCCGCGACCAGGTCCTCGACCGTGCTCCAGCGCTCGCCGGGGTTGAGGGGCGTCGAGAAGTCGTTGATACCGAGCCCGATCACGACCACCTGCGGGCGCCAGCTCGCCGGTCTCCGCCAGACATCGCCCTCCACGTTCAGCAGGGCCCGGTCGTAGTACGTGCGGAAGTCGGTTCCCGGCTCCCCGCCGTTGTAGTTGCGGACCATGCCCCGTCCGGAGAAGGCGTTGGTCTGGTGGTCGGCGTCGAGTCTGCGGGCCGTGAGCGCGCCGAACGCGAGATCGGCGTTGCTGTTCCGGTTGACCCCACCGTTGCCCGAGCAGTCCCGGGTGTCGCTGACATTGCCGTATCCGGCGGTGAACGAGTCGCCGATGAACTCGATCTGCCGGCTCCGCGGCCGGGGCCTCGCGAGGATCGCGCCCCCGGTGGCGGCGACGAACCCGCCGAACCGGCCCGCCGCCCAGGGGCTCTCCGTCCGCTTCACGACCCGCACGGTGTGCCGGGCGTCGGCGAGCCCGTCGATCCAGGACACGGTCCGGCCCGGCGTCACGAGCGTGGCGACGGTCGTGCCGTCGACCTGGACGTCGTAGTCGTTGTGGGCGTCGTCGAGGACGATGCCCACCCCGGTCCCACGGAACCGTCCTTCGAAGCAGACGCCGGGCCAGCCGTACCGCACGAATCCGTCGGCGGCCCTCTTGACCCGGCCCACTGTGTGGAACCCCGCCGCCCGCCCACCGGCCGCCTCCGGCGGGGACGCCGCCCGCGAGGGGGCGGCGACGGCGCTGACGACGAGGCCGGCGGCGGCCGCGACCAGCGTTCTGCGGGGTAACCGGCGATGCGTGTGCACAGGAACCGTCCCTTCGACGCACGGGGGCAGGGAGATGGACGGCGGTCTCCTATGGGAGCGCTCCCATAGACGCCGTCCCATAGAAGGTGACCGCCCCACGCGTGACCGTCAACCCTTGTGACGACGTCCGTACCACCAGGGCCCGATGGGGTCGGCTGTGGTGTGCAGGCGTACGTACGCGTCGTAGCCACAAGATTCGCCACACCCCCGGCCTGAGGGCCGGAGCACTGCGAATGATGACCGGTAGCGTAGGTGGGCGTGCATCGACGGTCGATCCCATGGTGGCGTGATGTGTTGGAGTGCGACGGCCGATCTCGTGGCAGGTGCCGGTGTCGGTGCGGTCGGTGTGGTCTGTGTGGCGCTGGTGCGCAGCCGTCGGGACCTGCCGCTCGCCGCGCTGCCGTTGTTGCTCGGGGCGCACCAGGTCGTGGAGGCGGTGGTCTGGTCCTCGGACGGGGGCGGCGGACCGGCCACGGTCGCCTGGGTCGTCATCGCGCTGCCGCTGTTGGCCGTGTGGGTGCCGGCCGGCGTGCTGTGTGCCGCGCCGCCGCACGCCCGGACCCGGCTCGTCGTCCTGCTCGCGGTCGGAGTCATGACCGCCGTGCCGCTCGCCCACGGCCTGGTCACCGGCCCGGTGACGGCCGAGATCCGCGGCCGGACCGTCGGCTACGCGATCGACCTCTCCCACCCGCTCCTCCTCGTCGCGGGCTACCTCCTGGCCACCGTCGGCTCCCTGATCCTCTCCGGTGACCGTCGGCTCACCCTGTTCGGAATCCTCGCCGCCGCCGGTGCGCTGGTCTGCTGGACGCTGTGGCGCCTGGAGTTCATCTCGACCTGGTGCGCCTTCGCCGCCCTCTGCTCAGTGGTGCTCCTCGGCTGGGTACGCGCCCGGCCGACGGCTGCCTCACCGCCCTCACGCCGACCGACCGCACCGCGGCCGTAGCACCCCGAGCATCCCCGTGCGGAGCCGCCGGAAGGCGATTGACAGCACGTGCGCGTGTGCGAGACGTCTTGGGCATGGATGTGGACCGCTATGTCTTCCGCCCGTACCGCCGCAACGAGCACGTGCGCTTCCGCAAGCCGTTCGACGCCTGAGACCGACGGTCTGACGGCCCCGGGTGTCCGAGGGGGCCGCCGCCTCCTCCTCGGCACCTGGTGGATCATTCATCCACCCGTCCGTTGGCTTTCGGCTTGGTGAGCACCGCGGCGGACAACGCCGACCTGCTCCGACCTGTTCGACCGACCCCGCGCGATCCACACCGACCTCGCGGATCCACGCCGCCACAGCCCTCCGGGAGCCCCTGCATGACTGACCACTACCCGTACCGGATCGAGACGGCAACAGGCGACCTGACGCTGCTCTGGCGGGCCGGAGAGGGGGATGCCCACGATGCGTTCCTCGTCGACGGTGTGGGACGGCTCCTGGTTTTCCCCGACCTCGACCGGCTTCAGGGGCACTGTGAGCACCATGGCCGGACGCTCGTCCGGGCAGATGCGGTCCCTCTCGATCTGGACGCCGTGCGTGGGTGGGTCGAGCGCCCGCGGTGCGACTCGGTGTCGGCCGGGACCTTGTTGGACGCGTGGAACTTCTTTGACGATCTCGCCCACGGCCTGGGAGCCGAGTCGGCCCTTCCCCCGCAGGGGCCGGTTCACGACAGCGCGTACGAGAAGGTCTTCGGCGGCGAGGTGCTCGCCGGGGACGTCGGCGACGGAGCCTGGTCGGAGGAGGAGAGGGCGGCTGTGGGCGGGTTCCTCCGCGCGGGACTGAGGCTGTGGGACCAGGCCGTACGAGAGTCTCTTGCGACACCGGGCGAGGAGTGATTACGGTGAGAGCCTGGAGAGGGTAAACGTTTTCCTCCTTCTCCTTCTCCTTCTCCGAAGGGGTGCCCGAGGCGGTGGAGTTGACGCTGCCCCGGGCCGAGGGCAGGCCACGCGTGCTGCTCGAGGCGGGGGAGCGTACGAGACTCGACTGGGGCGAGCGCGGGCACACTCTGCGCGTCGTGCTGCCGACCGAGGGGTCTGCGGTCCTGATCGCCTTCGCGTCGGCTCCTTCTCATCCCGATAGATAAACGTTTACTGCTCCTCGTCATAAGGGAGGCTCCCCTGAGCGCCAGAGAATCCGTCGGACCCGTCCGCCCGCGCCCGGATGCCGCGGCAGCCCTGCGCCCCGCCGTTCTCGCCCGGATCGAGAGCGGGTTCTGGGCCCGGCGCCGCCGGGTCAACGCCGAGGTGTCCGTCCCGGAAGGCCCGCGACAGCTGGAGGAGGCCGGGAACCTCGCGAATCTGCGAGCGGCGGCCGCTTCCCTCACCGGCGAGGCACCGGCTTTCAAGGGTGATTTCCAGTTCCAGGACTCCGATGTCTACAAGTGGCTGGAGGCCGCCTGCTGGCAGCTCGCCGACGAGCGCGAGCGCCAGCCCGAGCCCGAGCCCGTGGCCGAGGCCGAAGCCGGTGCGAAGTCCGCGTCCGCGCTCGCCGCCGACGTGGAACGGATCGTGACGCTGATCGCGGAGGCCCAGCGGCCGGACGGCTATCTGCAGACGTACTACCAGCTCGGCGGCGGGGAACCGTGGACCGAGCTGGGCTGGGGTCACGAGCTGTACTGCGCCGGGCATCTGATGCAGGCGGCCGTCGCGCACCACCGGGCCACCGGCGGTCGGCGGCTGCTGGACGTGGCCTGTCGGCTCGCGGACCACATCGACTCCGTCTTCGGCCCCGGTAAAAAGGTGGACGCCGTGTGCGGGCACCCCGAGATCGAGACGGCGCTCGTGGAGCTGTATCGGGCGACGACGGAGCCGCGCTACCTGGATCTGGCCCGGTACTTCCTGGACCGCCGGGGCCACGGAACCGTGGCCGCGGGTGCCGACCGGGGACATGACCGCGACCCCGGCCCCGGCTACTGGCAGGACCACACGCCGATCCGCGAGGCGGACGAGGTCACCGGCCACGCGGTACGGCAGCTCTATCTCCTCGCGGGCGCCGCCGACCTGGCGATCGAGTCCGGCGAGGCCGAACTGTGTCAGGCCCTGGAACGGCTCTGGCACGACATGGTGACCACCAAGACCCATCTCACCGGGGGTGTGGGGTCCCGCCACGACTGGGAGTCGTTCGGCGACGCCCACGAGCTCCCGGCCGACCGCGCCTACGCGGAGACCTGCGCCGCCATCGCCTCCGTGCAGTTCGGCTGGCGGATGGCCCTGCTCACCGGCGAGGCCCGCTACTCCGACCTCGTCGAACGCACCCTCTTCAACGGCTTCCTCGGCGGGGTCGGCCTGGACGGGCGTACCTGGATGTACGTCAACCCGCTGCACCGCCGGGCCCGTCCGCACGAACGGCCCGGTGACCAGAACGCCCACCGGACGCCGTGGTTCCGCTGCGCCTGCTGTCCGCCCAACGCCATGCGTCTGCTCGCCTCCCTGCACCACTGCTTCGCCAGCGCGCACGCGGACGGCCTGCAACTGCACCAGTACGCCGGCGGCACCTATGGCGGCGCGGGTATGACGGTGCGTGTGGCCACGGAGTACCCCTGGCAGGGCACGGTGACGGTGACCGTCGAGGACGCCCCCCGCGCCGCCCGCACCCTTTCGCTGCGCCTGCCGTCCTGGTGGACGACCCCACCCTGACCGTCAACGGCACCCCCGTGCCCGAACCCACGTCACGGGACGGCTGGTGGCGCGTCACCCGGAACTTCCGGCCGGGCGACACCGTACGACTCGATCTCGCGATGCAGCCCCGGCTCACCGCCCCGCCCCCGGGCGTCGACGCCGTCCGCGGCTGTGTCGCCGTCGAACGCGGGCCGCTGGTGTACTGCCTGGAGCAGACCGACCAGCCGGACGGTTCGGACCCTGACGCACTCACCCTGGACGTGGCCGTTCCTCTCACCGAGCGGTTCCGTCCGGACCTGTTCGACCAGGTCGTCACGGTGCACGCCACGGGCCGCCGCCTCCTGCCTCCCGCCCCTCCCGAGCATGCCGGTCCTTCCGGTCCTTCCGGTCCTCCCGGCAGTTCCGGCCCCGCAGTCGCTCCCGACCGTCCTGGCTCCGTCTGGCCCTACCGGCCCTGGCGCCAGAGCCCCCACCGGTCGCCCACGACGACGATCGAGCTGACAGCGGTGCCGTACTACGCCTGGGCCCACCGAGGGCCGGGAGCCATGCGGGTGTGGATGCCGACGACGACCGGCCCGTCAGGCCCGGCGACCCCGACCGGATCCCAGGGCCTCGCCTACCCGGAGATCCCGTTCGGTCATGAGAAGGGAAAATCTCCTCGGATCCGCTGACTGCCGGGACAAGCCGCCGGGATAGAAAGGGAGCATGACTGAACGCGATGGTCTGGCACCTGGTGTGGACGATGTGGATGAGGTGACGCGCGCGGTGCTCACCGCGTCGCGGCTGTTGGTCGCGATCTCCGCACGGTCACTCGCCGCCGTCGAGGAGCGGGTGACGATTCCGCAGTTCCGGATGCTGGTGGTGCTGTCCATCCGTGGCGCCACCAAACTGGTCGTACTCGCCGAACAGCTCCAGGTCGCCCCGTCCACGGCCATGCGCATGGTCGACCGGCTGATCGCGTCCGGGCTCGCCGACCGGCAGACCAACCCCGACAACCGCCGTGAGACCCTGCTGCGGCTCACCGACGAGGGGCGGCGCGCCGTCGCCGAGGTCACCGCTCGACGGCGCGCCGAACTCGCCACGATCGTCGAACGGCTCGGCCCGCAGCAACGGGTGGCGCTCATCGAGGCGTTGAGCGCGTTCAACGAGGCGGGCGGGGAGCCCGTGGTCCCGGTGACCGACGATCCGGAGTCGTATCCGCTCGGCTGGGTGGACACCTCGGTGGGCTGAGCGGGCCGAGGGCGCCGGCCGGGACGACGCCCACCGCGTGGGCCCTCACCCCTTGCCGGCAGGGGGAGCGGGGGTGGCCGTCGGCGCGCTGGTCCTCACGTTCAGGTCCGGACGGGGGGTCAGGACGACCATCGGGGCTCCCGGCTGGGGCACGGGCGGGGTGACCTGTTCCTTGGGGAGCTTCGGCGGGTTGGTCTGCTGGTAGTTGACCTGGTCGTGGTTGACCAGGCCGGTCTTCTCCAGCACGGTGATGTGGTCGAGCACGGTGTCGTTGGCGAGGTCGGCCAGTTGGCGCACCAGGGTGTTGCGCGTACTGGCGCGGATCTTGGCGATGGTCGGGAAGATCTGGCCGTGTGTGACCCGCATGATGGTGACGGCGGTGGAGTCGAACTCCCGGCCGGTGGCGGCGTCGGCCGTCGCCACGAACTGCTGCTGCTGCGGGCTCGCCTGGTTGTTGAGCGTGATGCCCAGCTCGGGAGCGATCTTGCGGCACAGCTCGTCCAGGCCCGCGTGTCCGACGACCAGATGCTTACCGGCCTCCTTCATCTCCGGTGTCGTGCCGCGTTCCATGGCCATCTCGCCCAACGGGTACTCCCACAGCCCTGCGGCACGCACCTTGACGACGAAGTCCCGGTCGGCCTCGGTGAGAGGACCGAACTGGGTGTTGGCGATGATCCGCTCCGGGCCGGCGACGGTTTTCTCGACGCCCACCATGGCGGGGTAGGCGAGGGCGGCGACGGTCATCAGCAGACCGCCGCTCACGAAGATCGTGCCGATGCTCCATGTGCGACGCATGGGGAAGGTACCTCCTGGTGGCGAGTCGGTTGCCAAGAGGTACGGACGGACTCGACGAATGAATCATTGCGCCGGGTAAAATTTGCAGTGTGCTCGAATGGGCGGGGCCGGCTCAGGGCGGAGACGGCTCCGAGCGGCGACGGCGGCCGGGCGGAGACGGCGGCCGGGCGGAGACGGCGGCCTCACGTTTGTCAGGGCTCGCCGCACGGTACTTCTCGGGCGTCCTTCTTCCCCCGTGTGGCGCCGACAGTGAGCGAACGGTGAGTACGGATGAATGCGCATTCCGCTGATGCCCCGCGACCCGGGCCGCCGGCCGGCGCCGACAACGGGCCCGCTGTCTCCCGTGCGGAGTTCGACGCGCTGTTCGACGCGGTGCGTACGTGGGGGCGCTGGGAGAGGGCCGACCGAGGGGCCTGGAACCGGGTGACCGAGGACCATGTGCGGCGGGCGGTGGCCGGAGTGCGGTCCGGTGCGGTCGTCCAGATGGCGCGGCCCTGGAACACCCGGTCGGGCCCGGACAACCGGAAACCCGCCCTGCACCACATGACCGACCTGGGGGACGTGGAGAGCCCGGAACCCAGCACCCACAAGGACTTCATCGCCGCCGACTACCACGGCAAGGGCGTCACCCATCTCGACGCCCTGAGCCACATCGCCTATCAGGGACGGCTCTACGACGGTCGGCGGGCGCACGAGGCCGTGGGCGCGGCGGGCGCCCGGTTCGGCGCGGTGTCGGAGCTGGGGCCCCTCGTCACCAGAGGGGTCCTGCTCGACCTCCCCGCCGTCCTCGGTCTCCCCTGGCTGGAGCCGGGGCGGGCGGTGCGCGCCGGGGACGTCGTCGCGGCGGAACAGGCGCTCGGCGTGACGATCGGCGAGGGTGACGCCGTGCTGCTGCGCTCCGGACACGTCCGCCGCCGCGAGGAACTCGGAGCCTGGGATCCCGACACGGCGAGCGCCGGGTTCCATGTGAACGCCGTACCCGTGCTGGCCGAACGGGGGGTCGCACTGCTCGGTGGCGACGGTGACAGCGATGTGCGGCCCTCACCCGTGGAGGGTGTGCACTCGCCGGTCCACGCGCTGGCGGTGGCGGCGATGGGGGTGCCGCTGCTGGACAACCTCGACCTGGAGGCGCTCTCCGACGCGACCGCCGAGGCGGGCCGGTACGAGTTCCTCCTGGTCGTGGCTCCGCTGAACGTCCCTGGCGGGACGGGCTCGCCGGTCAACCCGGTCGCTGTCCTGTGACACCGTGCCTCACGGTGTGTGACGAGCGCTCCGCATCGTGACTCACGTGGCTGATGCCCGTATCCTCGTCAATGCCAGATATTTCCGATAAGCGGATTGTCCAGGGCGCGAGTGAGGCCAGCGTGGTGCGGTCCGAAGGAGAGCCGGTACTCACGGGACGTGCGACAGACGGCACGGGCCCCACCCTTTTTCGCGAGCGTTTTCTGCAGGGCGAGTCGCTGGAGACGGGCGTACGCGGCTCGATCCTGAACTCCTGGCAGCGCTGCCGGTCCCTGGGGCTCTCGCCGGACCAGTCCGACCTCCCCTTCCGGGACGACTTCGACCGGGACGACCGGATCGCCCGCGCGGCCGTACCGGTGCTCGACCGGCTGGAATCGAGGTTCGCCGGCAGCGCCATCAACATCTCCGTCGCCGACGAGAACGGCACGGTTCTCCTACGCCGCTTCGGTGAGGCGTCCCTGGCCAGAGGGCTCCCGGACATCCAGACCGTCCCGGGCTTCGTGTTCGCCGAGCGGTTCGCCGGCACCAACGGCATCGGTCTCGCCCTCGCGGAACGACGTCTCATCCGGGTGTACGGCGCCGAGCACTTCGCCGAACGCTCCCAGGCCAGCGCGTGCAGAGCCCTCCCCGTGCGTGACCCCCTCAGCGGCCGTATCGAGGGTGTTCTCTGCTTCGGGTACCCGCGCGGCTTCGAGCACCCGGCGCTGTCCGCCGTGATACGCAAGGCGGCCGCCGCCATCGAACGGCGGCTGCTGGGGCAGAGCTCCGTGCGTGAGCGTTCCCTGTTGCAGGCGTACCTGGACGCCGGGACCGAGGCAGGCGTGGGTCCCCACCACAGCGTCGGCGTGGACGAACTGGCCCTCGGACTGCGCCCCGGCGACCGGGCGACGCTCCTGGAGAAGGCCGCCGAACTGATCTCCCGCGCGCAGCGGGCCGCCGTCGACGTGCCCCTGACGGACGGGCGCATGGTCAGACTCGTGAGCCGCCTGATGACGAGCGCCTCCGGGGTGGAGGGCATCGCGGTCGAGGCCGTCCTTCCCGGCCCCCAGGCGCCTCAGCCTCTTGTCGTACCGCGCGGGCTGGAGGAGGGGGTGCGGGGCTTCCTCGACGGCTCCCCCGCGTCGCCTGTCGGACCGGTGGTCCCCGTCGGCCTCGTGGGCTCTGTCGAGCACGCAGACACCCCGCTGGGCCGGCGCTTCGAGGGCGCCCCCCTGGCTGCGAAGGCCGGCCCGCTGTCCGCGATTGCGGTGCCCGGCCACCAGCGCGACACCGCACACGGCGAGATCACCGGGGGCGTCGACGGCGCCGGGGCCGACGGGCTCCCTGCCGACGGCCTCACCGTCGACGGATATTCCCCCGCCACCGACATCACTCCGCCCACCCCGGGCATCGCTCCACATGCCGTCGGCGTCACCCCGCCCACCACCGCCGTCCCGCCCGGTGCCCAACCCACCGCCGCCGACGACGAGCCGGACGGCCGCCCCGTCACCCCGGCCCCCGAGAGAGGCCTCATCATGGTGGGCGAGCCCCACGTCGGCACCTACGCGCTGGCCGCCCGCCGTCGTCTGGAGCTGCTGTCCGAGGCCAGCACCCGTATTGGCACCACCCTGGACGTACGCCGCACCGCCCAGGAACTCGCCGACACGGCGGTCCCACGGCTGGCCGACTTCGTCACCATCGACCTGGCCGAACCCGTGCTGCGCGGCGAGGAGGCCGCCGACCCCCGCAGTGACCTGCGCCGTACGGTGGTCCACGGCATCCGTGACGACCTCCCCTTCAGCCCGGTCGGCAAACAGGTCGACTACGGCCCGACGGCGCCCCAGCTCCGCTGTCTGACCAGGGGAGAGGCACTGCTGGAACCGGATCTGAGGACGGCGGCCGGCTGGCTCGCGCAGGACCCCGAGCACACGGGACGGCTGCTGAGCCACGTGCACTCCCTCATCGCGGTGCCCCTGGTCGCCCGGGGTGTGGTCCTGGGCGTCGCCGCCTTCTACCGGGCCCAGGATCCCGCCCCGTTCGGGGACGACGACCGCTCGCTGGCCCAGGAACTCGCCAGCCGCGCCGCGCTCTCCATCGACAACGCCCGGCGCTACACACGCGAACGCACCATGGTCCTGGCCCTGCAGCGCAGCCTGCTCCCGCAGGGCCTGCCCGACCAGGACTCCGTCGAGGTCGCCCACCGCTATCTGCCCGCCGAGTCCGACGTCGGCGGCGACTGGTACGACGTCATCCCGCTCTCCGGTTCCCGGATCGGCCTCTTCGTCGGGGACGTCGTCGGCCACGGCATGCTCTCCGCCGCGACGATGGGGCGCGTCCGTACGGCCGCACGCAGCTTCGCCGAGCTCGACTTCCCGCCGGACGAGGTCCTCACCCACCTCGACAACCTCGTGGGACGACTGGACCGGGAGGACCCCGTCTCCGACGGTGGCGGCATCATCGGCGCGACCTGTCTGTACGCCGTCTACGACCCGACCTCCCAGCAGTGCACCCTGGCGCGCGCGGGCCACCCGCCGCCCGCGCTGGTCGGGCCCGACGGCGACGTGTCGTTCCCGGACCTGCCCGCCGGACCTCCGCTAGGACTCGGGGGGCTGCCGTTCGAAGCCGTGGACATACACCTCCCCGAGGGCAGCCAGTTGGTCCTCTACACCGACGGACTCATCGAGGACCGCAACCGCGACGTCGACGTGGTCCTCGACCAGCTCCGCGTGGCCCTGGCCCACCCCGAACGCACACCGGAGGAGACCTGCCGGGTGGTCCTGGACACCGTGGCACCCACACACCCGGGCGACGACATCGCCCTGCTCGTCGCCCGCACCCACGCCTTCGACCCACGGCGGATCGCCGCCTGGGAGCTGCCCTCCGACCCGGCCGTCGTCAGTGAGGTCCGCGCCGCGGCCCTACGGAAGCTGGCCGACTGGGGGCTGGACGAGGCCGCGTTCGCCGCCGAACTGATGCTCAGCGAACTGGTCACCAACGCCGTCCGTCACGGCGCCGGCCCCATCCGCGTACGGCTGCTGTATGACCGCTCCCTGATCTGCGAGGTCGCCGACACCAGCAACACGGCCCCCCATCTGCGCCGGGCGGCCACCACCGACGAGGGCGGTCGCGGACTGTTCCTCGTCGCCCAGCTCTCCCAGAGCTGGGGCACGCGCTACACCCCGGACGGCAAGGTCATCTGGGCGGAATGCGGGCTCGACGGCGGCTGACGCGACGGCCCTCGGGGCACTCCGCTCGTCCGTTGGGGTCAGAGATGGCGACGAAATGCCGTCAATGAAGTGATATGTACGGTTAGTATCACTGACGCAAGTCGGGAAGAACCCGCCAGTGCCGATCCCCGGAGCTGTCCGTGCACGACGCTCACGACACCTCTGCACAGCCGGCCCCGCCCGGCAGGGCGCAACCGTTGGTCCGTGTCCGAGGGCTCGTCAAACGGTTCGGCGGCACCCTCGCCCTGGCCGGGGTCGACCTCGACGTCCACCCCGGCAGCGTCCTCGCCCTCCTCGGCCCCAACGGAGCCGGGAAGTCCACGCTCATCAAGATCCTCGCCGGTGTCCACCACGCGGACTCGGGCACCGTCACGGTGGACGGGCACCCCCTCGGGAGTCCTGCCGCCTCCCGCCGCATGTCCTTCATCCACCAGGACCTCGGTCTGGTGGAGTGGATGACGGTCGCCGAGAACATCGCCCTGACCACCGGATACGCCCGCCGCGCCGGGCTGATCTCCTGGCGCCGCACCCGGGAGCGCTGCACCGAGGCCCTGGCACGGGTCGGCGGCCACCTCGACCCGGACGCCCCGATCACCCACCTCGACCCGGCCGAACGGTCCCTGGTCGCCATCGCCCGAGCACTGGCGGCACGGGCGCGGCTCATCGTCCTCGACGAACCGACCGCCCGGCTCCCGGCCGCCGACTGCGCCCGCCTGTTCCGCGTCTTGCACGCCCTGCGCGACCGGGGCCACGGCATCCTCTACGTCAGCCACCGCCTGGACGAGGTGTACGAGGTCGCCGACGCCTTCGCCGTCCTGCGCGACGGCCACCTCGTCAGCCAAGGCTCGACGGCGGGGCACAGCCCCATCCGCCTGGTGCGTGACATCACCGGCGAGGAACCGGCCCACCACCGACCCGCCCCCGCCCCCGCGCCGGCCGAAGGCCCACCGGTCCTGAACCTCGACGGCGTACGGACCTCCGGAGCGGGACCGGTCGACCTGGAGCTGAGAGCCGGGGAAGCCCTCGGCCTGGTCGGCCTCTCGGGCGCCGGACACATGGACCTCGGCCGGGCCCTGGCCGGTTCCCGGCCCTTCCGCGACGGAACGGTTCTGCTCGACGGCCGCCCCTACCGCCCCCGCACGGTCGCCGACGCCGTGGAACACGGTGTCGCCTTCGTCCCCGGCGACCGGCAGCGGGAGGGCTGCCTCGCCGAACTGACCGTCCGCGAGAACCTCCTGGCCAACCCTCGCGCCGGGGCCGGGCCGACACCCCGCTGGATCGGTCCCCGCCGCGAACGCGCCCACGCCGCCGCCCTGATCGAACGGTTCTCGGTGCGTCCCCGCGACAGCGAGGCCCCCATCGCCACCCTGTCCGGCGGGAACCAGCAGAAGGTCATGATCGGCCGCTGGCTGAGGACCGGCCTGCGTCTGCTGATCCTGGAGGAGCCGACGGCGAGCGTCGACGTCGGCGCCAAGGCCGCCGTCCACCGTCTGCTCGACGAGGCGCGCGCCGGAGGTCTCGCGGTCGTCCTCATCTCCACCGACTTCGAGGAGGTCGCGAGGGTGTGCGGGCGCGCCCTGGTCTTCGTCCGAGGCTCCGTGACAACCGACCTGAGCGGTCCGGCCCTCACCGTCGTCGGACTGACCCGGGCGGCTTCGGCCCTGCCCCCCTCCGGCACCGCGACGCACCCGTGACCGCCCCGCACCCCCCGCCCGCTCCGCGCCCACGCCGACCTGAACGGCCGCGTCGACCCCGCCCGCGCGGCGGGTTGGGCGGGCACCTCATCGGCGCCTACGGCCTCCTGGCCCTCACCGCCCTGCTCGTGGTGGTCTTCTCCTTCGCCCTGCCGCGCACCTTCCCCACTTCGGACACCGTCGACTCGATCCTCTCCACCCAGTCGATCCCGGCCGTCCTGGCCCTCGCCGCCATGGTCCCCATCGTCACCGGCGCGTTCGACCTCTCCATCGGCTACGGCCTCGGCCTGGCCCATGTCATGGTGCTGTACCTGATCGTCGAAGCCGGCTGGTCCTGGCCGCTCGCCTGTCTCGCCGTGGTCGTCGGCGGACTGGTCGTAGGTGTCCTCAACGGTGTCGTCGTCGAGTTCGGCCGGATCGACTCCTTCATCGCCACGCTCGGCACCGGCAGCATGATGTACGCCGTGACCGGCTGGATCACCGACGGAGGCCGGATCGTCCCCGGCGCCGGGGGCCTCCCGGCCGCCTTCACCGACCTCTACACCTCCACGTTCCTCGGCCTGCCCGTCCCCGCGTTCTACGTGCTGGTCCTCGCGGTGGCCCTCTGGCTGGTGCTGGAGCGGCTGCCCATCGGCCGGTACCTGTACGTCGTCGGGTCGAACCCACGCGCCGCCGACCTGGTCGGCATCCCGGTCCGCAAGTACACCGTCTGCGCCTTCGCCGCGTCGGGCCTGATCGTCGGCTGCGCCGGAGTGCTGCTCGCGGCCCAGCAGCAGATCGGCAATCCGAGCGTCGGCCTGGACTACCTGCTGCCCGCCTTCGTCGGGGCGCTCCTCGGCTCCACCGCGATCAGACCGGGCCGTCCCAACGCCATGGGCACCCTCGTCGCCGTCGCCGTGCTCGCGGTCGGTCTCACCGGCATCGCCCAGTTGGGCGCGGACTTCTGGACGGTGCCCCTGTTCCACGGCGGAACGCTGCTCCTCGCCGTCGGCCTGGCCGGCTACACCGCCCGCCGCCGGGTCCGCGACGGCGCCGTCGCGGACCGCGCCGCGTCCGCCCCCACGCCCGGCCACTCACCCGGCGCCGACACGACGGGCGGCCCTCCATGACCCACGCCGCGCGCGACACCGCCGACCCCGGCGGCGTCCTCCCGCTCGTCCCTCCGCGAGGAGTCCCCGTGCACCACCACCGCAAGGCCAACGCCGGAGCACACAAGGCCCGGTACGCGGCGACCGTTCTCCTGACCGCGACCGCCGTCCTCCTGACCGGCTGCGAACGCGGCTCGTCCGGCGATCCGGAGGGCGACGCCTCGGGTACGAGCGGTTGCCCCGAGGCCCACGCCGAGGCCCGCGCCGCCGTGGGCCGGGCGGAGCGGACCGACGTCCCGTGGAACGGCCCGACCACCGGCCCCGCGGCGGTCGCCGGGAGCCGGACCATCGTCTACGTCGCGCAGACCATGACCAATCCGGGAGTCGCCGGAGCCGCCGAGGGCGTGCGCGAGGCCGCGCGGGTCATCGGCTGGAACGTCCGGGTCATCGACGGCGGTGGCACCCCCGCCGGCATCCAGGCGGCGATGAGCGAGGCCGTGGCCCTCAGGCCCTCGGGCATCGTCATCGGCGGCTTCGACCCCACCGCGACCTCGCAGCAGGTCGCGCGGGCCGACGAGGCAGGCATCCCGCTCATCGGCTGGCACGCGGTCGCCGCCCCCGGCCCCAGCCGGCAGCCCCCGCTCTTCACCAACATCACCACCCGGGTCGAGAACGTGGCAAGGATCAGCGCGCAGTGGGTCATCTCGACGTCGAACGGCGACGCCGGAGTCGTCGTCTTCACCGACGCCTCGATCCCCTTCGCCAAGAACAAGTCCGACCTGATCAGAAAGGAACTCGCCACCTGCGCCGGCGTGCGCCTCCTGTCGTACGAGAACATCCCCATCCCCGACGCCAGTAGCCGTACACCCCGTGAGGTCTCCTCGCTCCTGTCCCGCTTCCCGGACCGGTGGACCCACTCCGTCGCCATCAACGACCTGTACTTCGCCGACGCGGCGCCGGCCTTCCGGGCGGCCGGCAAGGAGGGCTCCGGCCCGCCCTTCAACATCGGTGCCGGGGACGGGGACCCCTCCGCCTTCCAGCGGATCAACAACGAGCAGTACCAGGCGGCCACCGTCCCCGAGCCGCTGACGCTGCAGGGGTGGCAGATCGTGGACGAGTTCAACCGCGCCTTCTCCGACCGGCCCGCCAGCGGCTATGTGGCCCCCGTCCACATCAGCACAGCCGACAACAGCGAGGACGCCACGAGCTGGAACCCGTCGGGCTACCAGGAGGGCTACCGCAAGATCTGGGACAGGTGACAGTCGCCCGCCCGGGGCAGGGCGGCCGTCGGACCGGCGCGGCGCCGCAGGGCCGCGGTGGGGCCGTGACGGGTCACAGGCGCAGGACGATCAGCGCGGTGTCGTCGGTGTTGCCCGCCGCGGGCAGGAGATCGGCGAGCAGGGCGTCGGCCAGGGTCTCGGGGTCGAGCTCGCGATGGCGGGCGAGGGAGTCGGCGAGGCGCTCCAGACCGGTGTCGATGCTCTCGGTACGGCGCTCGATCAGCCCGTCGGTGTACAGGACCAGGGTGGCGGCGTCGACGAAGGGCGCGTGCGCCCGTGGGCGAGGGGCGTGGGTGGGCCGGGCGGCGAGCGGCGGGTCGGTGGCGTGGTCGAGGAAGACCACGGTGCCGTCGGGGTGCACCAGGGCGGGCGGTGGGTGGCCCGCGCAGCTGTAGGTGATGCTGTGGCTGTCCCAGTCGATGAAGGTCGTCACCACCGTCGTCGACTCGGCGCCGTCGACCGAGCGGGCGTAGAGGTCGAGGGCCTCCAGGGCTTGGGCCGGATCATGGGTGAGTCGGGTGGCCCCACTCAGCGCACTGCGCAACTGCCCCATGGCGCATGCGGCCGCCAGACCGTGCCCGACGACATCGCCCACGGCGACGGCGAGACCGCGGCCGGGCAGGGTGACCAGGTCGTACCAGTCGCCGCACACGTTCAGCGCGCCGACGGCCGGCCGGTACCGCACGGCGGCGCCGTGCGCGCCGGCCGGGCCGGGCGAGGGCAGCATCGCCGCCTGCAGGGCCAGCGCCACCTCGCGCTCGTGGGCGTGGGCCGATCGCAGCCGCTCGTTGACCTCCTGCAACTCACGGGCGCGGGTGTACAGCTCGGCCTCCAGCACCCGGGCGCGGTCGCCACCGCCGCCCGGCCCGCCGCGGGCGCGGATGAGTTCGGTGACCTCCTCGACCCTGTGCACGATCAGGGCCACCTTCCCGTCCGGGCCGAGGACGGGGGCGTTGACAGGGCTCCAGTAGTGCTCCTGCCAGCGGCCGGGCCGCTCCGGGTCCTCGATGTCGTAGCGGAGCAGCGCCATCGTGTCGCGCTCGCCGGTGGCCACCGTGCGCAGCATCGAGGCCTCGGTCTCCCGCATGCCCGCCGCGGAGGGTTCGTTCGGGTTCTCGGGGAAGACGTCGAAGATGTACCGGCCCAGCAACTGCTCGCGGGTGCGTCCGGCCAGACGCAGGAAGTCCTCGTTGGCGTCGACGTACACCAGGTCGGGGGTGAGCAGTGCCACCATTCCGGGCAGGGCCCGGAAAACCTCCGCATAGTCGATATGCGGTTCCCTCATGTCCAGCCCGCCTCGGCGCCGACCGTCAGTGTGCCGTTCCACGATAGGCGCGAACACCCCGCACGACCCGACGGTTCCGCGGCTTCCTCCCTCGAGGCCTTCCGGCCCCGCCGCTCCAGCCGCCCACGACGGTCCACCGGCACCGGCCTCCGCCCCTTCCTCCCACCCGGCCTCCGCCCCTTCCTCCCACCCGCGACCGACCGCCTGCCCCCGGACACCGGTGACGACCGAAAGAGTGAACCGTGACGCGGATGCACGCCCGTCGCGCCCGTGAGTGATGAAAGCGGAAGGTAAACGATTTCTACACCATGGGAGGCTGATGGCTCGTAGGGCAATGCTCAATGCGGGGTCGCCTCTCTCGTCGCCATGAACACCACCACCGACCAGACGTTCACCCTGCCCGCCCGGCAGCGGTTCGGCCCGGCCCGCGACCTCGCCGCCGGCAAGGTGATCGGCGCCGGTCAGCGGCCGAAGCTGGGCCCGCTCGGCACCTTGGTCCTGTACCGGGGCCGCTGACCGAGCGGGGGAACCGGTGCGGTACGGGGGACCGCACCGGCTCACCGCCCTCCCCGACCTTCCCGCACTCAACGTCGAGTGAAAGAGGACAGACCACCGATGGCAGAGCCGCACCCCCCCGTGACGCCCGGCCCACCCCCCAACCGCCGCCGCTTCCTCCGGATCACCGCCGCCGGGTTCGGCATGCGTCGTTCCCGACCTGCGCGGCCACGGCCGTTCCGAGGTACCGGACGAGGGCAACACACCCGCGTGAGGTGGCGGAGGACCTCGCCGCGCTGATCCGGCCCCTGGGCCTGGGGGCATACGATCGGAGGGTGACGATCACCTACGAATGGCGGGGCGACTTCGACAACGCGACCCTCAACGCGCTGCACGCCGACGGGTTCGGCCACCCGGTCGCTCGGACCGACTGGCGAGCACGGCTCGAACGCCACAGTCTCGGCTGGGTGTGTGCCAAGGAGAACGGCTCGTTGATCGGCTTCGTCAACGTCGGCTGGGACGGCGGAGTCCATGCCTTCGTCCTGGACACGGTTGTCGCGCCGAGTCACCGGGCGCGAGGTGTCGGCGCCGCACTGGTCGCCACCGCTGCTGACGAAGCCCGTGCCGCGAAGTGCGCGTGGCTCCACGTGGACTTCGCGGAGCACCTGCGTCCGTTCTACCTCGATGCCTGCGGCTTCAAGGAGACGGCGGCCGGCCTGCTGGCCCTCTGAGTCAGCCCGCCGCCGGCGGCGACCTCGGCCAGACCGATGAAGCGCACCAAGCCCGCGCTCAGTTCCGGCCGCGCCGTCACTCGGCTACTCCCCCCGGCCGTTCGGGAACGCGTGACCGCACAACGTCGAGCGCGGCCAGCGCCACATGCAGTTCGGTGCGCTGCTCGCCGGATTCGAGGTCGCACGACAGGAGGCGGTCGATGGTGCGCAGGCGCTGGTAGACGGTCTCGCGGGACAGACCGCCCCGGCGTGCGGTGGTGGTCTTGTTGCCGGCCGAGTCCAGGTAGTGGCGCAGGGTCGTCAGCAGATCCGTGCCGTGGCGGGTGTCGTGGTCGACGAGTCGCCCGAGCCGCCGTTCGGCGTACTCCTGGACGCGGACGTCCTCGCGGAGGGCGTACAGAAGGCGGCGCAGACCGATGTCGGCCTGCTCGTGGAAGGAGCGGCCCGGTGGAAGGGGCTGGCCGGGTGGGGTGGCCTCGGCGACACGGGCCGCCTCACGGAAGGAACGGGCCGTGTCATTGAGGTCCATGACCTCAGAGCCGACGCTCACCACCGCCTCCGGTGCCAAGTCCCTTGCCGTGACGCCAAGTTGCTCGACGACAGGCCGCCACTGCCGGGACGCGCGCAGGGCCAGCAGGATGCCGAGCCGGCCGGGGGCCAGCGCTCCGACCAGTGCCTGTGCCCCGGCGCGGCGCAGCTCCTGGGGCAGACGGGTCTCCAGCACCGAGCCGTCCTCGGCCGTGGAGAAGTCCACGAGCACCGCGAGGAAGCGGCTGTTCTCGGTGGGCAGCCCCAGTGCGGCGAAGCGGGCGCGGGCGTCCTCGGGCGAGCGGTGGCGCTGTCCCGTCAGGTCGCGCAGCGCGTTGCGGTGTGCGGTGTGCTCCCAGGGCGTGGGGTGGATGAGACGGGCGACGGTCAGGGCCATCGCCGTTCTCTCCAGGACGGTGAGGTGCTCCGGTGCGAACGACGGCCCGTCGGCCCGGTCCGGGAGCATGAGCACCCGTCCCCAGCGTTCACCCTGGTACTCCACGGGCGCGACCAGCCAGTTCACCGTGCCACGGGAGCCGGTGGGTCCGCCGTGCGCGACGCCCCTGGAATGCCGCTCCCAGTCGGCGAGCGCCGCTTCCATCGTGCAGCCGGACGGCTCGCAGATCAGGGCCTGGTGCATCAGGTTCTCCAGGACGACGGTGTGGCCGCTCATCTCCGCCGCCGCCCGCACCACGTCCTCCGGCCCCGCGCCGCGCAGCGTCAGCGCGGTGAACGCCTCGTGGATGCGCTGGGTCCGGCGCATCGCCTCGGCCTGGTTGCCGAGGATGAGGGCGTGGACGACCTGGGTGACCTCCAGGAAGTTGACGTCCCTGGCGAGGGTGATCAGGGGGAGGTCTCGGGCCCGGCACGCGTGGACGAGTGCGTCGGGCGGCCGGTGGTAGCGGCGGACCAGTTCGATGACCAGGGCCGCCGCATCGACGTCGGCGAGTTCGTCGACGTACCGGCGCACCCCCGCGGAATCGTCGGGCAGGGGCATGCCGGTCGTCAGGACCAGCTCGCCGCCCTTGAGGAAGGACGCGGGGTCCGTCAGCTCTGTGATGTGGACCCACCGCACCGGCCGGTCGAGATGAGGGAGACCCGTGACCACCTGGGGCTGCCCGGCGGCCAGGACGGGCAGGGCCAGGACGTCCGCGACCGTGGGCACACGGCCGGCGGCGGGGACGCGGTCGTCCGTCTCGGGTGGACGAAGCGTCGGGCGGTTGTCGTTCACGGTGTCTCCCTGGCGCCTTCCGCTCCGGTGGAGCCTAGAGCTCGGGGGCGCCCGGCCACTGTGACAAGTGGCGCTGACCTGCGCAAGAGCTGTCCACCGGCCGGCCCAGGAGCCGAGGGTTGACACAACGTCCGAACACCGCGCCCACGCTGGACAGATCACGCGTTGTCGCGGTCCCCGGCGGCCGGGATGCTCTAAAGGCCGGAGCGGACCACGCTCACGCAGCCCATCACACAACGGCCGGGAGACGAACATGACCGCACTGTCGCCGCACCTTCGCCAGGCCACGCCCGTGGTGGCGGTCCGGGGCGAGGGCGTCCACCTCTACGGCGAGGACGGCCGCCGCTACCTCGACTTCACCGCCGGGATCGGGGTGACCAGCACCGGACACTGTCACCCCAGGGTGGTGGAGGCGGCGCGGGAGCAGGTGGGCACGCTCGTGCACGGTCAGTACACGACCGTCATGCACCAGCCCCTCCAGCGCCTCGTCGAGAAGCTCGGCGACGTGCTGCCGACCGGTCTGGACAGCCTGTTCTTCACCAACTCGGGCAGCGAGGCCGTCGAGGCCGCGCTGCGCCTGGCCCGCCAGGCCACCGGCCGGCCGAACATCATCGTCTGCCACGGCGGCTTCCACGGCCGTACGGTGGCCGCCGCGTCCATGACGACCTCCGGCACCCGCTTCCGCTCCGGCTTCTCGCCGCTGATGAGCGGGGTCGTCGTCACCCCCTTCCCCGCCGCCTACCGCTACGGCTGGGACGAGGAGACCGCCACCCGCTTCGCCCTGAAGGAGCTGGACTACACGCTCCAGACGATCTCCTCGCCCGCCGACACGGCCGCGATCATCGTCGAGCCGGTACTCGGCGAGGGCGGGTACGTGCCCGCCACCCGCGCGTTCATGGAAGGGCTGCGCGAGCGGGCGGACCGGCACGGCTTCCTGCTGATCCTCGACGAGGTGCAGACCGGAGTGGGCCGCACCGGACGGTTCTGGGGCCATGAGCACTTCGGCGTCACCCCGGACATCCTCGTCACCGCCAAGGGCCTGGCCAGCGGCTACCCGCTCTCCGGGATCGCCGCGTCCGAGGAGCTGATGAGCAAGGCGTGGCCGGGCTCGCAGGGCGGCACCTACGGCGCCAACGCCGTGGCCTGCGCCGCCGCCTGCGCCACCCTCGACGTCGTACGCGACGAGCGGCTCGTCGAGAACACCGAGGCGATGGGCAAGCGGCTGCGCCAGGGCCTGGAGGCGGTGGCGGACCGGACGCCCGGCATCGGCGACGTGCGCGGCCTCGGCCTCATGCTGGCCACCGAGTTCGTCACCGAGGACGGCGCCCCCGACCCCGAGACCGCCGCCCGGGTGCAGCGCGCCGCCATCGACGAGGGACTGCTGTTGCTGCTCTGCGGCGCCTGGAACCAGGTCGTGCGGATGATCCCGGCACTCGTCATCGACGAGGCCGCGGTGGACGAGGGCCTCCAGGCCTGGGCGAACGCGGTCGAGACAGGCACCTCGGGAGCAGTGCGGTGACCACGCACACCACCGGGCGCGTGACGGTGCGGGGCGAGACGACCGCGAGCGTGGAGCAGCTGGTCGCCCGCCTCGCCGAGACCGCCCCCGGTCTGCGGGTGGAGACCGGGCCGGGCGCCGTCGGCCTCTACTCCTACGACGCCTCCAACTACCGGGTCCCGCCGCGCGCCGTCGCCTTCCCCCGGGGCACCGGCGACGTGGTCGCGGTGCTGCGGGCCTGCCGGGAGACCGGGATCCCGGTGACCGCGCGCGGTGGCGGCACCAGCATGGCGGGCAACGCGGTCGGGCCCGGCGTGGTCCTGGACTTCTCCCGGTACATGAACCGGATCCTGGGCATCGACCCGGCCGCCCGGACCGCGCGCGTCGAGGCCGGAGTCGTCCTCGACGCGCTGGGCAGCGCGACCGCTCTGCACGGCCTGGCCTTCGGCCCCGACCCCTCCTCGCACAGCCGCTGCACCCTCGGCGGCATGATCGGCAACGACGCGTGCGGCAACCGGTCGGTGCGGCACGGGCGGACCAGCGGCCACATAGAGGCGTTGGAGATCGTGACGGCCGACGGCGTGCGGGCCGTCGCCGACCGCACCGGGCTGCACCCGGTCGATCCCGCCGACGCGGAGCACGTCGCGCGCCTCGCGGCGGACGTACGACGGCTGATCGACGCCCATCTGGCGCCGATCCGCACCGAGCTGGGCCGGATCCCGCGTCAGGTCTCCGGCTACCAGCTCCACCACCTGCTGCCTGAGAACGGGTTCGACATGGCCCGTGCTCTGGTCGGCACCGAAGGCTCCTGTGCGGTCGTCACCGCCGCGACGGTCCGCCTGGTGGCGACCGCACAGGCTTCCACACTGCTCACCCTCGGCTACGACGACGTGGTCGAGGCGGCCGAGGACGTACCGGAGATCCTGCGCTGGAACCCCACCGCCGTCGAGGGCATGGACGAGGCGATCGTCGCCACCATGCGAGCCCGGCGGGGGCCCGACTCCGTCACCGGCCTGCCCGACGGGCGCGCCTGGCTGTACGTCGAACTCGACGGCGACGACCAGGACGCGGTGAACGCCCGCGCGGCCGAACTGCTCGACGTCCTCAGGACGCACGGCCGGATGACCGGCGGACGGGTCGTGGCAAGCGCCGCCGAGCGACGCTCGCTGTGGCGCGTCCGCGAGGACGGGGCCGGACTCGCGGCCCGTCTCGTCGACGGAGGGGAGTCCTGGCCCGGCTGGGAGGACGCCGCCGTCGCGCCCGAGAACCTGGCCGCCTATCTGCGCGACTTCCGCAAGCTGCTCACCGGCCACGGGCTGACCGGCGTGCTCTACGGCCACTTCGGCGCCGGCTGCGTCCACGTCCGCATCGACTTCGACCTCGCCACCGACGCCGGCCGGTCCACCACCCGCCGCTTCCTCGGCGAGGCAGCCGCCCTGGTCGTCGAGCACGGCGGAACCCTGTCGGGCGAACACGGCGACGGGCGGGCGCGGGGCGAGCTGCTGGAGGTCATGTACAGCCACCGGATGATCGGGGCCTTCGCCGCCTTCAAGAAGATCTTCGACCCCGAGGGCCTGCTGAATCCGGGTGTCATCGTGGCTCCGGCGCCGCTCGACGCGAACCTGGCGCTGCGTGAACTCCCGCTCGTGGACACCTCCTTCACCTTTCCGCACGACGAGGACGGTTTCGCGGGCGCGGTCCGCCGATGCGTCGGCGTGGGCCGCTGCCGCAGCGACGCCGGCGGGGTGATGTGCCCCAGCTACCGGGCCACCGGTGAGGAGAACGACTCCACCCGGGGCCGGGCCCGCCTGCTCCAGGAGATGGTGCGCGGCGAGACCGTCCAGGACGGCTGGCGCTCGACCGAGGTCAAGGACGCCCTCGATCTGTGCCTGTCCTGCAAGGCGTGCTCCAGCGACTGCCCGGTCGGCGTCGACATGGCCACCTACAAGGCCGAGTTCCTGCACCAGCACTACAAGGGACGGGTGCGGCCCCGCTCGCACTACTCACTGGGCTGGCTGCCCCTGACCTCCGCCCTCGCCGGATACGCCGCCCGCCCCCTCAACGCACTCCTGCGCGGCCCGGTCGGCACACTCCTCGCCCGCGTGGGCGGGGTGACGACGAAGCGGCGCATCCCGGCCTTCGCCTCCCGGAGGGCCCTGCGCAAGGTTCTGCGCAGGGAGAGGACCGGCGAACCGGCGAAGGCCCTGTTCTTCGTCGACAGCTTCACCCGCGCCTTCCGCCCCGAGGTCGCGGGTGCCGTGAGCCGTGTCCTGGCCGACGCCGGCCTCCCCTGCGCGGCCGAGGACGACCTGTGCTGTGGACTGACCTGGGTGAGCACCGGCCAGCTGTCCGTCGCGCGCCGCGTCATGGCCCGTACGGTCGCCCGCCTCGACAACGGCGACGACCGGCCCATCGTCGTGGCCGAACCCAGCTGCGCGGCGGCGTTGAAGCGTGACGTGCCCGAACTCCTCGGCACCGACGCCGCCCGACGTGTCGCGGCCCGGGTCCACACCCTCACCGGCGCTCTGACCGAACTGGCCGCGCCGGACTGGACCCCACCCGCACTGCCGGACAGCGTCGTCCTGCAGACCCACTGCCACGAGTACGCCACGTTCAAGAGCCGCCATCCGCGCGACCTGCTGCGCCGCCTCGGCGTGGGCGAGATCGACGAAGCCGAGGGCTGCTGCGGCCTCGCCGGGAACTTCGGCTTCGAGGAGCAGCACTACGACACCTCGATGGCCGTCGCCGACCTGGCCCTCAAGCCCCGCCTCGACGGCATCGACCAGGACGCGCCGAAGGTCGTCGTGGCCGACGGCTTCAGCTGTGCCACCCAGATCGACCATCTCGCCGGAGACCGAAACATCCGCGCCGTGCACCTCGCGGAACTGCTCGACCCGGCCGCCGAGCCCTCAGGAGAGACGCCATGACCGACACACCCACGCAGCTGTTCATCGGCGGTGCCTGGGTGGACGCCGTCGACGGTGCCACCCTCCCCGTCGACGATCCGGCCACCGGCGAGATCCTCTGCCACGTGGCCGACGCGGGCCCCAAGGACGCCCGTCTCGCGGAGGAGGCGGCCGTCGCCGCCCAGCACGACTGGGCCCGTACGGCGCCCCGGGTGCGCAGCGAGATCCTGCGGCGCGCCTACGAGATCATCCTCGAACGCACCGACGAGCTCGCGCACCTGATGACGTCGGAGATGGGCAAGCCGCTGGCCGAGGCCAGGGGGGAGGTGGCGTACGCCGCCGAGTTCTTCCGGTGGTTCTCCGAGGAGGCCGTCCGCATCGACGGTGGCTTCGGGACGCTGCCCGACGGCCGCAACCGCATGCTGCTCTCCCGCCGCCCGGTGGGACCCTGTCTGCTGATCACGCCCTGGAACTTCCCGCTGGCCATGGGCACCCGCAAGATCGGTCCCGCCGTCGCGGCGGGCTGCACGATGATCCTCAAGCCCGCCCCGCAGACCCCGCTCTCCAGCCTCGCCCTCGCCGCGATCCTCAAGGAGGCCGGGCTGCCGGACGGCGTGCTGAACGTCGTCACCACCTCCCGTGCGGGGGAGGTGTGCGAACCGCTCCTGCGCGGCGGGCGGATTCGCAAGCTGTCCTTCACCGGCTCCACGGGAGTCGGCCGGCTGCTGCTCGCCCAGTGCGCGGACACGGTCGTACGGACCTCGATGGAGCTGGGCGGCAACGCGCCGTTCATCGTCTTCGAGGACGCCGACCTGGACGTGGCCGTGGACGGTGCGATGCTCGCGAAGATGCGCAACATGGGGGAGGCGTGCACGGCCGCGAACCGCTTCTTCGTGCACAGCTCCGTGGCCGGGGAGTTCGGGCGGCGCCTCGCCGAGCGGATGGGCGCGCTCGTCGTGGGGCCCGGCACCCGGGACGGTGTCGACGTCGGCCCGCTGATCGACCGGGCGGGGCGGGCCAAGGTGGAGGAGCTGGTCGCCGACGCCGTGGAGCGCGGGGCGGAGGTGCTGGTCGGCGGCCGTACGCCGGAAGGCCCCGGCTGCTTCTACCCGCCGACCGTGCTCGCCGACGTGGACCCCGCGAGCCGGCTGATGGACACGGAGATCTTCGGCCCCGTCGCGGCGATCCTCACCTTCGACGACGAGGACGATGTCGTACGCCGCGCCAACGACACCCCCTGGGGCCTCGTCGGCTACGTCTTCACCGAGGGCCTCGACCGTGCCCTGCGCGTCAGCGAACGCCTGGAGGTCGGCATGGTCGGCCTCAACACCGGGCTCGTGTCCAACCCGGCCGCGCCCTTCGGCGGCGTCAAGCAGTCGGGCCTCGGCCGGGAGGGCGGCCGGGTCGGGATCGAGGAGTTCCTGGAGTACCAGTACCTCGCGGTGCCCGTGCGATGACGGCGGTCATGCCCTGACCGACGCCCCATCCCGCACCGCGCGGGCCGCCCCCGTGCCCGGTCACCCCCTATCTGGCCGGGCACGGGGACGACGGCCTTCTCTCTCCACCTCCGGTCGACCGAGCGTTTCCCGTGCGTCATGAGGGGGACCCGAAGCCGCATGGTGCACATCGGATACACGATGATGACCGAGCAGGCCGGCCCCCGTGACCTGGTGGACCACGTCGTCCGCGCCGAAGACGTGGGTTTCGACTTCTCGGTCGTCTCGGACCACTACTTCCCCTGGCTGCGCTCCCAGGGGCACTCCCCGTACGCGTGGAGCGTCCTCGGCGCGGCGGCCCAGGCCACGTCGCGCATCCCGCTGATGACGTACGTGACCTGCCCGTCCGTGCGCTACCACCCGGCGGTGGTGGCGCAGAAGGCGGCCACCATGCAGCAGCTGTCGGAGGGCAGGTTCCGGCTCGGGCTCGGTTCGGGAGAGAACCTCAACGAGCATGTGGTCGGGCGTGGTTGGCCCCCGGCCCGCGTACGGCACGAGATGCTCGAGGAAGCGGTGCACATCATCCGCGCACTCTTCGACGGCGGCCAGGTGACCCATCACGGCACCCACTTCCAGGTGGACTCGGCCCGCCTGTGGGATCTGCCCGACGCCCCGCCACCGATCGGCATCGCCGTCTCGGGCGCCCGCTCCTGCGCGCTCGCCGGGCGATCCGCGGACCTGGTCATCGCCACCGAACCCGAGAAGGAACTGCTGGACGCCTTCGACCGGCACGGCGGCACGGGCAAGCCCAGGGTGGGCCAGCTCCCGGTGAGTTACGACCCCGACCGCGACACCGCCGTCCACCGCGCCCACGACCAGTTCCGCTGGTCCGGGCTCGGCTGGAAGGTCAACTCCGAGCTCCCCCACCCCGATTCCTTCGAACAGGCGACCAAGTCCGTGACCCCGGACGACGTGGCCGCGGCCATCCCCTGCGGCGACGACCCGGACGACTTCGTTACGGCCGTACGGAGCTACGCCGACGCGGGGTTCGACGAGATCGCCCTCGTACAGATCGGCGGCGACTCCCAACACCAGTTCCTGGACTGGTCGGAGAAGACCCTGCTCCCCGCACTCCACGACGCCCTGGGCTGACACACCGGCGATGCCCGGCCGCACCGGCCTCCGGCCCGACCCGGTGGGCCGCCGCTTCACCGCCTCGTCCGGAACTCATCGGCAGCCCGGACGGTGCCCGGCCGGATTCGGCACCGAACCAGGCCGCCCTCCTCGCGGCGCACCGCGTCCTCACGGTGGAACGATCGGAGGGCGGCCCCAGTAGGGAACGGAGGTCAGGTGCCGGTGTCCGCCGCGTCGGAGGCGGCACGGTCGGCGTCGAGACCGGTGACCAGGCCGCGCAGGAGCGGGCCGTACTCCGGGTGGGCGAGGGCGAACGCCATCTGGGCGACCAGGTAGTCGGCCGGATTGCCGGTGTCGTACCAGCGGCCCCTGATGACCTGCCCGTACACCGCCCGGGTGGCGGCGTAGGCGTTGATGGCGTCGGTCAGATAGACCTCGCCGGTCCGGTGCTCGTACCAGCGGCGGGTCTGCTCTCGCAGCTCGTCGATGATGCCGGGAGTGACGACGTAGCCGCCGATGGCCGCGAACGACGACGGGGCGGCGGCCGGCTCGGGCTTCTCGACCAGGCCGGTGATGCGCAACTGGCCGTCGCCGAGGTCCTCCTTGACGATGGGTACCCCGTAGCGCTGCGACTCGGTGGGGTCCATCGGCAGGAGGGCCAGCACCGGGCAGCCGGTCTGCTCGTAGGCGCGGATCAACTGCTGGGCACGGGGGATCTCGGCGACGAAGACGTCGTCGGGCCACAACACGAGCACCGGCTCGTCTCCGAAGGCCCGTGCGGCGTTCAGCACCGGGGTGCCGTTGCCGTAGGGGCCGTACTGGTCGAGGTAGGTGATATGGCCCCGGCGGGCGAGTTCGGCGACCTCCTCCACGGCGTCCGCGTAGGCCGTCTTGCCGTCTTCGCGGAGCTGCCGGACGAGGGCGGGGTTGGGGCGGAAGTGGTCCTGGATGAGGCTCTTGCCGCCGGAGACGACGATGGTGATGTCGGTGATGCCGGAGTCCACCAGCTCGCGCACGGTGTGCTCGATGACCGGTTTGTCGCCGACCGGGAGCATCTCCTTGGGGGTCGCCTTCGTCAGGGGCAGCAGACGGGAGCCGAGTCCGGCGGCGGGGATCACGGCCCTGCGGATCGTCGGAGACATCAGGTCTCTCTCGGTCGGGATGGCCAGGTCGGTGGAGCTCAGCCGATCCTGCCACGTGGGCCGCCCGGTCGGCCGACCGGGCCGTCCGGCCGACCGGCCGGAGGGACGGGAAGCCGGGCGAAAGGCTCCGTCGCGGCGCTTCTAGGTCAGAAACAGACCTATACGCGCCGTAGCCTCGAAAGGAGCACATGGACTCGGGAGGCAGGCGATGACCGTGAAACCGATCCCCGACGGCTACCACACCGTCACGCCGTGGATCATCTCGCGCGACACGGCCGGACTGATCGACTACCTGAAGGAGGCGTTCGACGCCGAGGAGATCGCCCGGGTCGTAGGGGAGGACGGCCGGATCGGGCACGCGGAGGTGCGGATCGGCGACTCGGTCGTCATGCCGTTCGACGCGCCGGAGGGCTGGCCGCTGACGCCTGCCTTCCTCCGTCTCTATGTCGAGGACGCCGATGCCGCGCACCGCAGGGCCGTCGCGGCCGGCGGCACGTCCGTGACCGAGGTGACGCATCTTTTCTTCGGCGACCGGATCGGGCGGGTACGCGACCCGCTGGGCAACCTGTGGTGGCTGCAGACGCGGGTGGAGGACGTCAGCCCGGAGGAGATGCAACGCCGCCTCGGCGACCCGGGCTGGATGAAGGCGATGGCGTACGTCCAGGGCGCCGACTTCTTCCCGGGGGCCGACTGACCCCGTGCCTGCCGGTGGGGAAGTTGCGTGTTCGTCCCGTCCCGCTCCCATCCCCATCCCCATCCCCATCCCATCCCGTCCCGTCCCCGTCGCCCGAGCGGTGCAGGGCGGCGGGGACGGGACGTCCGGGGCGCCCGAGGGTCGGTCGGCGGCCGGGCGTCAGAGGTCGAGGACGAGGCGGTCGCCGTGGCAGCGGCCGACGCAGATCATCATCGTGCGTCCGGCGAGGCGTTCCTCTTCGCTGAGCACGGAGTCCCGGTGCTCGGGTGTCCCGGCGAGGACACGCGTCTCGCAGGCGCCGCAGTACCCCTTCTCGCAGTCGTAGGAGAGGCCGCTGACGGCATCGCGCAGCACCTCGACGAGGCGACGGTCCGGCGGCACGGTGAGGGTGACGCCCGTGCGCGCGAGCCGGACGTCGAACGCGCGGTTGTCGGCGGCGCCGAAGGCCGTCTCCAATTCGTCGCCGGCGGCGAAGCGCTCCAGGTGCAGCCGGTCTGTGAGATCGAGCCGGGCGCACTCGTGCTCGACCGCCGCCAGCATCGGCGCCGGCCCGCACGCGTAGACCGCTGTGTCCGCCTCCAGCCCGCTCAGCAGCCGGGGGAGATCCGGCAGGCCGGCCTCGTCCTGCGGGAGCAGGGTGAGCGCGTCGCCGGCGACGGCGGCGAGGTCGTCGGTGAACGCCATCGTCGAGCGGGTGCGGCCGCCGTACACGACGGTGAAGGGCGTGCCTCGTCCGGCGGCCTCGCGGACCATGGCGAGGATCGGGGTGACGCCGATGCCGCCGGCGATGAACAGGTACGACGGCGCGGGCACGAGCGGGAAGTGGTTGCGCGGCCCGCGTACCGAGAAGGTGGCTCCGGGGCGGGCGAGTTCGTGCAGCTCGACCGAGCCGCCCCGGCCCTGCGGCTCGTGGAGGACGCCGATGCGCCACGTCGTGGTGTCGGCGGGGTCGCCGCACAGCGAGTACTGGCGCAGCCTGCCCGAGGGCAGACGCAGTTCCACATGCGCGCCGGGCTGCCACGCGGGCAGTTCGCCTCCGTCCGGCAGGACGAGGTCGACGGCGACGACGCCGTCGGCCGCCGCGCGGACCTCGGTCACGCGCAGCGGCGTGGGTGTGGTCAGCGCGCGGATCGAGCCGGCCGCCGCGCTCGCCCGCGGGCCGGGCGTGAAGACCGCCGGGACCGCGTCCCAGCCGGACTGATTGCCGCGCGTCGGGTAGGGGACGAGCCCCTCCTCTATCACCCGGTAGTCGGGCAGGCGGGTCAGGACCTGGGTCATCATCGCGCGGAACATGGCCCGCGCGAGGTGCGCGCCGGCGCACCGGTGCGACCCGATCCCGAAGCTGAGGTGCCGGCTGGCGTCACGGTCCAGTCGTACCTGCTCGGGGTCGGGGAACACGGCGGGGTCGTGGTTCGCGGCGACCCACGGGATCAGCACCCGGTCGCCCGCCTGCATCGGGCAGCCCCCGACCTCGGCGTCCTGGGTGACGGTGCGCGCCATCGACTGCGACGGGGCGAACGCGCGGAGGAACTCCTCGGTCGCTCTGTCCAGCAGATCGGGGGAGTCGATCAGCTTCCGGCGCTGCTCGGGGTGGCGCGCGAGGTGGACGAGGGTCGAGCCGGTCAGGGAGGTGGTGGTGTCGACACCGCCGGCGATGAGCAGGCCGATCACCGACACCAGCTCGTCCTCGCCGAACTCGCTGCCGTCGGCGCGTCGGCCGGCCACCAGCGTGCTGACCCCGTCGGGCCTCGGCTCGGTCCGGCGTTCGGCGATCAGCTCACGGATACGCCGGTCCATGTAGGCCAGTCCGGCGGCCCCGCGCGCGGCGCGCTCGCTGCCGGCCGGAGCGGCGAAGATGTCGTGGATCGGCCCGGCCAGCTTCGCCCAGTCCTCCTCCGGGAACCCGAGCCAGTCCAGGGTCACCGCGGCCGGCAGCGGGTTGGTGAGGTCGCGGACGAGGTCGCAGGAGCCGTGCTCGATGAACTCGTCCACGATGCGGGCGGCGTGGCGCTCGATCATGGGGACCAGATGCTCGACCGCCTCCGGGGTCAGCAGCGGGTTGATCAGTTTCCGGTACTCGGTCGCCCGCGGCGGGTCGAGCTCGATCGGGTACTGCTCAAGTCCCGGCCCCTTGGGGATGACGATGCCGACCCCCTGGCCGCCGTGGTCGCTGCGGGCGGAGGAGAACGTCTCGTCGTCACGGGCGATGCGGGCCACGTCGGCGTACCGCGTCGTGTAGTGGAAGCCGCCGTGTGCAGCGGACCGCCCGACCGGGCAGGCCTCGCGGAAGCGCGCGTAATAGGCGACCGGGTCGGCGTTGGCCTCGTCGGAGTGGTGGTCGAAGTCGATGTCGGCGGACATGGTGGGCACGCTCCACGTGCTCGGACCTGTGCGCGGTGTTGTCCGGCCGCGCCACCGGATGCGGGGTGCCTCATCGGCGTCGGCCACCCTAAGGTGTCGCGCCGCCTGCGACAACGTCTCGGGAAGACGCTCAGAAGGTCAGTACGGCCTTGCCGACCGCGCCGGACCGGACCGCCGCGACGGCCTCGTTGATCTGCTCGAACGGGAAGAACGTGATCATCTTTTCGACCGGGAACCGGCCGTTGGCGTTGAGGTCGAGCAGTCGCGGCAGGAACAGCTGCGGCAGGCTGGACCCGCCGATGATGCCGGTGACGGTGCGCCCGTTGAGGATGCTGCGCCACTCGAAGCTCATCGACTCGCTCGGGCCGATGCCGATGACACCGGCGCGGCCGAGCGGCCCGAGAGCCTCCACCGCCGTGCGCAGGACGTCCTCGCGCCCGGTGGTGTCGATCACGAAGTCGAACCCCTCGGGCACGAGGGCGGCCAGCTGTTCGGCGGTGTTTCCGGCCGAGGAGTCGACGGTATGTGTGGCTCCGAAACCACGGGCCGCCTCGAGCTTGGCCGGGTTCACGTCGACGGCGGCGACGACATCGCAGCCGCTCAGTCCGGCGGCGATGACAGCGGCCACGCCGACAGCCCCGGCTCCGAACACCGCGATCGACGAGCCGGGGCGCGGCTGCAGCACGTTGAGCACGCCACCGGCTCCGGTCTGGAAACCGCAGCCGAAGGGGCCCGCCCGCAGCAGGTCCAGCGACGGGTCGATCCTGACGACCGCCCGCTCCGGTGCGACGACGTGGTCGGCGAACGACGACTGGCCGAGGAAGTGGGCGTTGACCTCTCGCCCCCGGTGGGTCACCGCGGTGGATCCGTCGGGCCGGCGACCGGAGAAGTTCACCGCGTCGAAGCCGCGGCAGTAGGCGGGCGAGCCGGTGCGGCACAGCGCGCACGTGCCGCACGACGCGAAGGACATGGCCACGTGGTCGCCCGGACGTACGGAGGTGACGTGCGCGCCGACCTTCTCGACGACACCCGCCCCTTCGTGCCCGAGCAGCGCCGGTGTGGGGAAGAAATTGGCGAACTCGAGGTCGGTACCGCAGATGCCGACGGCGGCGACGCGGACGAGCACCTCGTCGGGGCGGGGTTCGTCCAGGTCCACCTCGGTCAGGACGAACGGCTGTCCGGGCTGCTCCAGCAGAGCGGCGGTGGCACGCACAGGGCCTCCTTGGTGACTCGCATTGCGAGATAGCATATTGTCATGTGCGACATGGCCGGTCAAGGTTCGGCCTAGGACGCCCGGCGCGACCTGGTATGCCCCCAGGGCCTACTGCTACGACCGGACGCAGGCGCATCGCCATGCCGAAAGGAGTGGTCCCGCCGCTCACGCGGCGGGACCACATACCGGTCTTCGCTCAGTCGGCGGCCATCCAGGAGGCCATCAGACCGCCGTCGTCCGCCAGTGCCCCGTCGAGGTCCAGATCGAAGCGCACTTGGCCGAAGTGGCCCGGGTACGCCCGTCCGGCCGACGGTGCCGTCACCACCGGCGCCAGCGGATCACGTCCTACGCTGAGGCCGTTACCGCCCGTGTAGTACGGCACCACACGATCGATGGTCGCGCGTACCGGTGCCAGGCCGGGCGTGGACAGCTCCGCGCAGGCGCCGCCGGCGGTGGTGGGGCGGTAGAGCACGTTCAGATCGAGAGTGCCGGTCGGCAGCGGACCCAGTTCGAGTGTGTCGTACACCTCACCGAAGTAGTTGAAGTCCAGCCGCGCCGATCCGTCGGCGATGTGCAGGACGACCCCGCCGAACGACCCGCCGAAGGAGAAGATCGCGCCTTCCTGGCCGACGTGGTCGGTCAGCCTCGTGGACATCGTCCAGGCCGCACGGAGCAGGGCCGGGACGGCCGATTCCGCGATCCGCTCGGCCCCCTGGTAGTAGACGAGCGAGGGCTGCGGATCGGGGCGTGCCGAGCGCTCGACGAAGCGGTCGTCAAGGGGCAGCACACCGAACCGGTGCGCCTCGCGCCACCACGTGTCGACCATGTCCTTCAGACGCTCGGGCTTCTGGGCGGCGAGGTCGTCGACCTCGGAGAAGTCCGCGTCGAGGTGGTAGAGCTCCCACTCGTCGTCGGCGTACTTGACGCCGGTCTCGTGCAGGGTGACGGCCTTCCAGCCGTTCTTGTAGAGGCCCCTGTGCCCGCCCATCTCGAAGTACTGGGTGCGCTCGGCGGCCCCGTTCTCGCCCGCGAGTGAGAACGGCACGCCGTGGATCGGGATGTGGTCCTCACCATCGGGGACGCTGACGCCTGCCACTTCGAGCAGTGTCGGGGTGATGTCGATGGCGTGCAGGAACGCGTCGTGCACCCGGCCGGCCTCGCCGGTGCGGCCCGGCCAGTGGACGACGAGCGGGGCGCGGACGCCACCGCCGAAGGTGTAGTGCTTGTACAGCTTGCACGGCGTGTTGCCCGCCTGTGCCCATCCTGCCGGGTACAGCGGATACGTCGTGGGCGAACCCAGCTCGTCGATACGCGCGGCGGAGGTGTCGTCCACCGGCGGGAAGCCGTTCAGCGCGATCAGCTCGTTCCAGGTGCCCGATTCGCCGGCCTCTCCGGAAGCGCCGTTGTCCGACACGACCATGACGAGGGTGTTCTCGTCCGCGCCGAGCGCGGCCAGCCCGTCGAGGAACCTGCCGATCTGGGCATCGGCATGCTCGATGTAGCCGGCGTAGATCTCGGCGTAGCGCGCCATGAGTGGCTTCTGTTCCGCGGTGAGGTCCTCCCAGCGCGGAACGTCCGGGTTGGGTTCCGGCAGCTGGGTTCCGGGGGGAATGACACCGGTGGCGAGCTGACGCTGGAACACGCGGTCCCGTTCGACGTCCCAGCCCTCGTCGAACCGCCCGCGGTACTTGCTGCGGTACGGCTCGGGTACCTGGTGCGGTCCGTGGCCGGCGCCGAACGCCAGGTACGCGAAGAAGGGGCGGTCCGGATCTCCGGAACGATGATCCCTCACCATCTGCAGCGCGGCGTCCGCCAGGTCCTCACTCAGGTGGTACTTCTCGCGCGGCGGGTCGATGAAGTGGTTGTCCCGCACCAGGTTCGGCCTGTACTGGTCGGTTTCGCCGCCCAGGAATCCGTAGAACCGGTCGAAGCCCTTGCGCAACGGCCAGTGGTCGAACGGACCGGACGGCTTGATCTCCTTCATCGGAGTGAGGTGCCATTTGCCGATCGCGTAGGTGCGGTAGCCCGCCTGCTGGAGTATCGAGGGCAGCATCGGTGCACGGTGCGAGACCGACTCCCGTCCGTTCGGGAAGCCCGACGGGAAGCCGGCGAGCATGCCCATGCCGACCGAGTGATGGTTGCGTCCGCTGAGCAGGCAGGCCCGGGTCGGCGAGCACAAGGGCGTGACGTGCAGATTCGTGTATCGGGTCCCCTCGGCCGCGAGGCGGTCGATGGTCGGCGTCTCGATGGCACCTCCGAAGCACCCGAACTGCGCGAACCCCACATCGTCGAGGACGATCACTGCGATGTTCGGGGCCCCTGGCCCCGGGTGAGGTACCGGCGCCTGCCAGGGCGTCGATTCCGCGACCGTTTCGCGGATCACGCCGGCGAATTCCGGCTCGAACTCATTGCCCATTGTCTGCCTCGTTTCTTGGCCCGGAGTCCGATTGGCCCCCGAGTGCGCGGTCGCGCGCCATGTCGGGCGAGTGGCAGCCGAGGCGGCGGCCCATCGTTCGGAGCCCAGCGCGTTGGAATGCCTTCGCGGCCGATGTCCCATCCAGCGCTCTACCGTAATGCGAGATGATGTCTCGCTTCGCAATATGCGCGGTCATGGTAACGCATGCCCCTCGGTCGACCAAGGAGGCGACGGATGAGGGTTCCCTCTTGAGCGGCGTCAGTCACCTGGGCTGGGGGTCAGGGGTGGGATGTTCTGTCCACTGGTCGTCCGGCCGACCCTGTCGGGGTTGTCCACCATCATCCGGTCAGCGGCTGGTCCCGCGGTTCAAGGTGGGTGCGCTCGCGCCGCTCGACGTGTACTCCGCCTACGACGCGGCGGCCGCGCGGCGTCGCTTCGTAGGCGCCATAGGCTCCGCAGGCGTCTTAGGTGAAAACCTCAAGGCCGCAGGCGTGACCGACCCGCCGCCGATCGCCGGGCAAGACGCGCAGCTCTCGGCGGTGCAACCCCCTCAGCCACGCTCGGGTAGGCCTGTACACGCGCGTGATCTGTTCGCCGGTGCCGAGGTTCACCGCGCCGAGGGTGCGGCGGTGCATGGGCGTGCCGGTGCGGATGGCCGCGCACTGCCGCACGTGTGAAGGACGTGGTGACGTCAGGACGACCGGTTGTCCGGGCTGCCCCAGTAGAGCGGCGGCGGCGCGCATGCGGCCTGCTCGATACTCACAAAGCGAGATCGCATATTGACATGCGGGACAGGGTCGGTCAAGGTTCCCCCTATGGCGGCTGTTGACTTCCCTTCATCCCAGCACTTCATCAATGGCGAGTGGGCTACGGCCCGCGACGGCCAAACCCTGGACATCCTCGATCCGGCCACCCAACAGGTCATCACCAAGGTGGCCCGGGCCGGCGCGGCCGACGTCGACGACGCGGTCGCCGCGGCGCGCCGCGCCTTCCCTGCCTGGGCGGCGACCAACCCCAGCGAGCGCGGCGCAATGATCCGGCGCTGGGCGGACCTGATCATCGCCGAGGTCGAGGCCCTCGCGGCCGTCGAGGCCCAGGACGTGGGCAAGCCACTGTCCGGGGGCCGGACGAACATCTACATCGCTCACGGCATGATCGACTACTTCGCCGGCGCGGCCGACAAGCTCACCGGAGTCACGCTGCCCACCCGCAGCCCCGACTACCTGGGCTACACGGTGCACGAGCCGTACGGCGTGTGCGCCGTCGTCATCCCGTGGAACGTTCCCACCATCCTCACGGCCGCGAACGTCGCGCCGGCGCTCGCGGCGGGCAACACGGTCGTCCTCAAGCCGTCCGAGATCGCGCCGCTGGCCCCGTTCGCGCTCGTCGAACTCGCCCGTCGCGCCGGGTTCCCGCCGGGTGTGATCAACGTCGTCGCGGGCCTCGGCCCCGAGGCGGGCGTCGCACTCACCTCGCACCCGGACGTCGACCACATCAGCTTCGTCGGCTCCACCACCACCGGACGGGCGATCATGGCGGCCGCCGCACAGAACCTCGTCCCGGTGAAGCTGGAACTCGGCGGCAAGTCTCCCAACGTGCTCTTCGCCGACGCCGACCTCGACACCGCGATCCCGGCGATCGTCACCTCCATCACCGAGAACGCGGGGCAGAACTGCTACGCCGGTTCCCGGCTGCTCGTGGAGGCCTCCGTGCACGACGAGGTCGTGGAGCGGATTGCCGCCGCGATGGCCGACGTCAAGACCGGGCCCTGGGAAGCCGACCTGGACATGGGGCCGCTGGTCAGCGCGGCGCAGTTCGCCCGCGTCAGCGGTTTCCTCGAGGAAGCGCCTCGCGAGGGGGCCCGTCTGGTGGCGGGGGGCGCTCCCACCGGCGAAGGGTGGTTCGTCCGGCCGACCGTGTACGACCGTGTGGACGCCGGCATGCGCGTCGCCCGTGAGGAGGTCTTCGGCCCGGTTCTCGCCGTGCAGTCGTTCCGCGACACCGCCGAGGCGACCGAGCTGATGAACGCGACGGACTTCGGCCTGCTGACCTGCATCTGGACCAACGACGTCTCCCGGGCACTGCGGCTGGCGAAGGACGTCCGCTCCGGGCAGGTTGCGGTCAACCAGTTCCACGACGCGGGCGTGATCGGCTTCCCGTTCAACATGCAGAAGGACAGCGGTTTCAGCCGCGGCGGTGGGTACGCGGCGTTGCGCGAATATACCCAGGAGAAGGGCGTGGCCATCCGGCTGCTGGCCCGCTGAACCCATGAGTGGCACCGCCGGAGCGTGGTCCGGATCGGCTCGGGAAGGACCCGGGCCGGACACTGAGCCTGCCATTCTGGAGCGGGAGCTGACCGGGGCCGTCCTCGGGGGCGCCGAGCGCTCGGACGTGCTTCGCAGGCTCCGGGGGGCGACGGGAAGGCATGTGCGCCTGCTGTCCGCCCGGGGCGTGCCGCTGGCGACCACCGACGACGGCGCGGGAGTGCCGGCCGCGGTGGCGGGCGCCGTGCTCTCCGAGACGGGCGGATCGGCGGTCGACACGCTCGACGGGCTGCGCGCAACGGCGCTGCCCGTGCGGGCGGGGACGACGACGGCCGGTGTGCTGCTGACTGTCGGCCCCGGCGATCCCCGCGTGCAGGCGCTGGCCAGGGCCGCCGTCACCGCGCTGCTCATCGACGCCGTCCGCGCGGGGGAGCACTCCGCCGCTCCGCCGCAGCACACGCCGGCCGACGTCGTCGCCGCCCTGCGGTCCGGGACGGTGAGCCCCTCGGTGTGCGCGGCGGCCGCGGCACTGGGGATCGATCTGCAGGGACCCCTGGCCGGTGCCGTACTGCACTACAGCGGCTCCCGCCTGCGCGCCTGGTCCACGGCCCTCGCCTGGCTGGAACACCCGGTGCAGCAGGAGGGGCGCATCGCGTGGACGGTCGTGCCGGGCGAGGCCGTGCTGGCCCGCCTGCGGAACCGGCTGCGCCTCATGACGGGCGACGATTCCCCTGACCACGACGTCGTCGCGGCAAGCGGCTCCCACCCCGACTCACCGGGCGGCCTGGCCCGGTCCTTCACCGAGGCCGAGAGGCTGCTCCGGCTGGCCCGGACACGACGCGTCTCGCTGCTCACCTTCGACCGTTGCGGAGTCGTCCAGGTCCTCCTGCCCCTCCCGCCCGCGCGGCTCGAGGTGTACGTCGAGGCGCACCTCGGGCCGATCCGGCAGCGTACGGAGCTGATGGCCACTCTGCGTGCCTGGCTGGCCGAGAGGGGCAGCCGGCAGAGCGTCTCCGAACAACTCCACCTGCACCGCAACTCGGTGGGCTACCGGGTTCGTCAGATCAAGAGCCTCCTCGGCACGGACCCCTTGCTTCCCGCCGCCTCGGCGGAACTGCACTTGGCGCTCACGGCCCTGGACCTGCTCGCTGCCGACGAACAGTGGCTGCTTGACGACGACGAGCCGATGTCCGCCGGACGCTGAAACGGTCTGCGATGCGCGGCCGCCGGGCCCGGCGGCGCGCCTGCTCGTGTACCCGCTCCCGCGCCTCCCTCAGCGTGCCCGTGAGCCTTGCGACCTGGGGAAACGTCGGTGAGACCAAGATGTAGCGCAGGAGCGTTGACAGCACCGGTCGGCGGAGGCAGAGTACCTCGCAATACGTTCCACCGCCTCGCAATGCGAGACGGGTCAGAGTGAGGAGGCTGCACGGTGCGAGCCATGGTGCAGACCGATTTCGGCGGGCCCGAGGCCATGTTCCTGCAGGATGTCCCGGAGCCGGTGTGCGGACCCCGCGACGTCGTCGTCGAGGTCGCGTACTGCGGACTCAACTGGCTGGACCTGCAGCAGCTCAAGGGGCCGGCCGTGATCCCCGGTTTCCGCCTTCCGCACGTGCCGGGCATGGACTTCGCCGGAACGGTGGTGGCCACCGGATCCGCGGTCGGCTCGATCGTCTCCGGTGACAGGGTCATCGCCGATCCCACCCAGGGCTGCGGCAGTTGCCGGCACTGCGCGGTGGGCGATCGTGCCTACTGCGTCAGCCCGCGCATCCTCGGCGCCAACGCCCCCGGCGCGCTGGCCGAATATGTACTCGTGTCCGCGGACTCGATCGTTTCGGTCCCTGAATCCATGCCCCTCTCCGCGGCCGTCACCCTCCCCACCGCCTTCGCGACAGCTTGGTACGCGGTGCACACGGTCGGGTCGCTCGCCGCAGGTGAGACCCTTGTCGTGCACGCCGGTGCGAGCTCCATCAGCCTGGCGGCCATCACTCTGGCCAAGCGGGCCGGGGCCTCGGTCGTCGCGTTCGCCAGCACCGACGCGAAGCTGGACGCGGCCGGCGCGGCCGGCGCGGACCTGCTCCTGCGCAACGGGGACCCGGACGCCGTCAAGACGATCATGATCTTCACCGACGGCGCCGGCGCGGACCTGGTCCTGGACCACGTCGGTGCCGAAACCTGGCGCACCTCACTGGACTGCCTCGGCATCCGCGGGCGTCTGCTCCTGATGGGCAACACCAGCGGTGACCAGGTGTCGTTCTCACTGAGAGAGGTCTTCCACCGCGGCCTCAAACTGCTGGGTGTCGGCGGCTACACCTCGGCCGACTTCGTCGCCGCGATGTCAGCCTGCTTCGCGGCAGGCCTGCACCTGCCCACCGCCGCCCGGTTCCCGCTCGAGGACATGGCCCGAGCCTGGGACGTGTTCGGCGCCCGCGAGACCATGGGGAAGGTCGTGATCGAGCCATGACCGACCTGCTGATCGTAGGTGGCGACGTCGTCACGATGGACTCCGCTCGGCGGGTCCTGACCGGTGCGACGGTCGCCGTGTCCGGGGACAGCATCGCCGCGCTCGGCACGGCCGAGGACCTGCGCGCCCGCTTCCCGGGGGCGCGGGAGATCGACGCGTCGGGCTGTGTGGTGATCCCGGGCCTGGTCGACGCCCACCAGCACACCACCGTCGACCCCCTCGTGCGCAGCATGATCCCGGACGACATCGGTTCGCAGGAGTCGATATTCGACTGGATCGTCCCCTTGCACGCCCGCGCAGACGGTGACGATGACGAGCTGGCCGCGACCATCACGGCGGTCGACTGCCTGTCCCGGGGAATCACCACGGTGCTGGAACCGGGCACGGTGGCCTACCCGGAACGAGTCGCCGCGGGGCTGGGTGCCGCGGGCATCCGCGCCCGGGTCGGGGGCTGGGGCTGGGACGCCGAGGGTGTGCCGTTCGGAGCTCCCGCCGACGAGGTGCTCTCCAGGCAGGAGGACATCGTCCGGTCCTTGCCGGTCACGGGGCCGGTCACCGGGTGGGTGACGCTCGTCGGCCACGACCTCGCCAGCGACGAGCTCTTCGCCGGGGCGGCGAGCCTGGCCGAGCGGCTCGACACCGGACTGACCTGGCATGTCTCGCCGGGACCCGCCGACATCGAGGCGTACGCCCGGCGCTGCGCGCGCCGACCGGTGGTCCACTTCCGCGAGTTGGGAGTACTCGGCCCGCGCCTGCTGCTGGGGCACGCCGTGTGGCTCGACGACGCGGAGGTCGACGCCATCCTCGAGACCGGTACCGCGGTCGCCGCCTGCCCGGGGGCCTACCTCCGTCTCGCCCAGGGATACACCCGTGCTTCCCGCCACGCCGAACTCGTGCGGCGGGGCGGCCGGGTGGCACTGGGCTGCGACGCGCACAACGCCGGCGATGCCCCGGACGTCCTCCTGGCGGCCTACCTGCTCGTCGGCCTCGAACGGGACCGTGATCTGCCCGACCCGCTCCGCGCCGAGCAGGCGTTCGCCCTCGCGACGATCGACGGCGCCGGGGCGATCGGTCTCGGCGAACGGATCGGCTCGCTCGAGGTGGGCAAGGCCGCCGACATCGTCGTGCTCGACACCGCCGACCCCGCATGGGTGCCCCGTGGAGACCTCGCGCGCCAGCTCGTATGGGGCCAGGTGTCACGCACCGTCCGGGACGTGCTGGTCGACGGCCGCGTGGTGCTCCGCGACCGGCGGCCGACCGGCGTCGACCTCGAGGCCGTCGCCTCGGCTGCCGCCGAGCGGTCCGCCGCCCTCCTGCGGCGCGCCGGCATCACACCCCGCCCGACCTGGCCCACCGAGCCGGCAGCCACTCAGTAAAGGAGACCGGCAGTGCATGTCATCGTCATATGTGGACTTCCGCCGCCGGAGAGTCGAGGCATGCCGCCGCGGCCGGTGGTACCGCCGCCGCCCGCGACGAGCGGAACCCTCGCTCCGGCGGGAGGGCCGGTGTCACGCCGTACGGCCACGACATCCCGGTCAGCGGCGCACCGGCGATTCAGCCGTGAACGTCACGACGGTCGGGACCGCCGAGCCCGTCGAGGCGGTGGCCCGTGACGACCCCGGCGAAGCCGGTGCGATGACCTCGCCGACCGGCGACAGGTTGACCCCAGGTCGTGGACGCCGTCGCAGGCCCACCGCCTCGCCCACCTGAGTGCCTCGTGCACGAGACGACCGACCAGGGTGCCCACGCCCGCCGAGCCCGTCCGCGTCACCGCCGACCCCTCGGTCACCACCGCCCGGACCGCGTCGACCCCCCGCGCCCGAGCGGATGGGATCCCCGCCGCCCCTGGCCGCGGGTCAGGAGTCCCTGTCCCACCAGAACCGTGTCTCCCAGGCCGAAGCAAACCAACTCACCGAGACCTGCTCAACCGGCCACCACTTCCCCTGATCCACCACCGCCTTGTGGCGACGGTGCCACCCAGTGAATGGAACAACGCTCATGACCACAAAAGGCACGCTGTGGCGTCGTCGGGCCGCGGTCGGCCTCGCCCTCGCGGGAGCACTCGCGCTGTCCGCCTGCGCCGGCAACGCGGCGACGGCGCCCAAGGCGACCGACCAGGCGGCCGGCGGCAAGAGCCCGGCGCTGAAGGAGCCCGATGTCAACGGCGACGGCAAGGTCGTCATCGGTGTCCTCAGCCCCGGTGACATCAACGACCATGGCTACTACCAGAGCTTCGTCGACTCGGCGGACGCCTTCGCCAAGGAGAAGGGCTGGACGATCACCAAGCGCGGCAGTGTGTCCACGACGGACGCGCTCAGCGCGGCACGCGCGCTGTGCCAGCAGCACGTCGACCTGATCGCCCTCGGCGCGACCGAGCTCAAGAGCGCCATCCCGGCCTCCGAGGAACCGATCTGCGCCAAGACCGCCTGGTACATGCCGGCGGCGGCGGGCGTCGTCACCCAGACCCCGCGAATCCTGCTGTCCACCGACGATCCCAACCAGAGCCTGCTCGCCGCCGGCTACGCCGCGGGCCTGAAGATGAAGGCCGCCGGCCACACCAAGGCCGGGTTCGTCACCGGCAACAAGGCCTCCTTCAGTGTCCTCGCCGCCAAGGCCTTCCAGGCCGGGATCCGGGAGGTCGTCCCGAAGGCCACAGTGACGAGCACCTACACCGGCGATTTCAACGATTCGGCCAAGGCCAAGGAGGCCATGCAGGCGCAGATCAGCCAGGGCACCAAGGTCATCTACCCCTACCTGGGCGGCGCGACCGACGCCGCGACGCGGCTGGCGAACGCCAACGACGTGATGACCCTCACCCCGGGCACGGACCGGTGCGACTCGACCGACCCCAAGTTCGACATTTCGGTGATCTTCAACCCGGGTGACTACTTCCGCGCCGCTCTGGAGGAGTTCGCCAAGAACAACTTGAAGATGGGCACGACGCGCGTGTGGCAGCTCGGCGTCGATCCCTACCCGACGGTGAAGTTCTGCGACCCCGAGGGCGACGAGGCCAAGAAGCTGGCGGAGTTCATGAAGAAGATCGGCAACAAGGAGATCGATCCGACGGCGGAGGTCAAGCGCCTCGGCTGACCTGCCGAGCTCCGCTGACCTGCCGAGATCCACGAGAAGGTTCGGCTGACACCGACGACCTCAGCGGTTGGTCGGGCCGGGACGGGCGGCCGCCCGGCATCGACCTCGCGGCCAGCGCAGCGGCTGCCGCCGAGCGGTCCGGCGCTCTCCCGCTCTCGTCCGGAGCGTCGGAGCACCACGCCCCGCACGGCCCGCCCGGCCCGCCCGGCCCGGCGGACGGAGCCGACGGGCCGCGGACGGAGCCGACGGGCCGCGGACGGAGCCGACGGGCCGCCCAACAAGGGAGAACACCCGTTGCACGCCGTCGACACATCCGGGCTTGAGCCGGTGAAGAAGCGGGGCCTGCGGCCGCAGACAGTGGTCCCGCCGTTACGCGGCCTCGTCGCCTCCTCGAGTGGGCGGCACCGCGAGAACGCCGGGCGTCGTGCCCGGCGACCTGTCCTGTGCATCTCCCAGGTCGTCGACACGTCGTCGCCCGCCGACAGCCCCGCTCGCCCTGAGTGCCCCGTGCACGAGGTGATCGACCCGGGTGACCACATCACACACCACCTGCTTCTCGCCGTACACATGCTCGCTCAGGTCGTCTGAGTCACCACAGAACTCGATCACGTCCGTCTCAGGCCGTACAGGCCCCACTCGGGACACGGCGGTCGGGCGAACGGGGTGGTTCCCGTGGTCTTCGGCCGCAGTCGAGCAGCCCCTCCCACCAACCGTGTCTCCACGCACAACCCCATCCGGCCGGCTGACCCGCTGAACCGGCGACCACGCCTGATTCCACCCCGCCTCCACAAGGCGGTGCCACCCAGTGAAGGGATCACAGACATGACAACCACCAGTACCCTGCGGCGTCGTCGGGCCGCGGTCGGCCTCGCCCTCGCGGGAGCCCTCGCGCTGTCCGCCTGCGCCGGCAACGCGGCGACGGCGCCCAAGGCGACCGACCAGGCGGCCGGCGGCAAGAGCCCGGCGCTGAAGGAGCCCGATGTCAACGGCGACGGCAAGGTCGTCATCGGTGTCCTCAGCCCCGGTGACATCAACGACCACGGCTACTACCAGAGCTTCGTCGACTCGGCGGAAACCTTCGCCAAGAAGCAGGACTGGAATGTCATCAAGCGCGGCAGTGTGGACGCGACGGACGCGCTCAGCGCGGCACGCGCGCTGTGCCAGCAGCACGTCGACCTGATCGCACTCGGCGGGACCGACCTCAAGACCGCCGTCCCGGCCTCCGAGGAACCGGTCTGCGCCAAGACCGCCTGGTACATACCGGCGGCGAAAGGCGTCGTCACCCAGACCCCCAAGATCCTGCTGTCCACCGACAACCCCAACCAGACCCAGCTCGCCGCCGGCTACGCCGCGGGCCTGAAGATGAAGGCCGCCGGCCACACCAAGGCCGGCTTCGTCACCGGCCCCAAGGCATCCTTCAACGTCGCCGGCGCCAAGGCCTTCACGGCCGGCATCCGCGAGGTCATCCCCAACGCCAAGGTGCTCGTCACCTACACCGGCGATTTCAACGATTCGGCCAAGGCCAAGGAAGCCATGCAGGCGCAGATCAGCCAGGGCGCCAAGCTGATCTACCCCAGCCTGGGCGGCGCGACCGACGCCGCGACGAAGCTGGCCAACGCCAACGGCGTGATGACCCTCACCCCCGGCACCGACCGCTGTTCCTCCACCGACCCGAAGTTCGACATCTCGGTGCTGTTCAGCCCCGGTTCCTACTTCCTCGCCGCGCTGGAGGAGTTCGCCAAGAACAACCTCGAGATGGGCACGACCCGCGTGTGGCAGATGGGCGTCGACCCCTACCCGGCGGTGAAGTTCTGCGACCCCGAGGGCGACGAGGCGAAGAAGCTGACCGAGTTCATGAAGAAGATCGGCAACAAGGAGATCGACGCGGACGCCGAAGTCAAGCGCCTCGGCTGACGTACCGATACCGACAAGGAAGATCAGCGATGACAGCGACGACCTCAGCGGTTCCGGTGCTCGAACTGCGAGGCATCACGAAGGCCTATGGTTCCGTAACAGCCTGCGATGGCGTGGACCTCAGGGTCGACGCCGGAGAGATCCACGGACTCCTGGGTGAGAACGGGGCGGGCAAGTCCAGTCTGATGAAGGTCCTGCTCGGGCTGGTACGGCGAGACGGCGGCACCGTCCTGGTGCGCGGCGAGCAGGTGGCGCTGGACAGCCCGCAGGAAGCGGCCGAGTTGGGCATCGGCATGGTGCACCAGCATTTCAGCCTGATCAACAGGCTGACGGTGTGGGAGAACGTGGCACTCGGCGACACCGGCAGGGTGAACAAGCAGGTCCTCTGTGCCGACATCGCCGAGGTCTCCGCCCGGTACGGACTGCCGATCGACCCCGAGGCGCGTGTCGACGCCCTGTCGGCCGGCCAGCGGCAGCGCGTCGAGGTGATCAAGTGCCTGCGGCGTGACCCCCAGATCCTGATCCTGGACGAGCCGACCTCGGTGCTGACCCAGGCGGAGTCGGAGGAACTGTTCGCCGTACTCCGCCGGGTGGTGCGGGACGAGGGACGCGCTGTCATCCTGATCAGCCACAAGCTCGCCGAGATCGCCCAGGCCACGGACCGTGTGACGGTCCTGCGCAAGGGACGCGTCACCCACCGGACGGCCACCGTCGACACCACCGCGGCGGAACTCGCCAAGCAGATGGTGGGCAGGGAGGTGTCGCTGGGCGAGGAGGCCGCCGCCCTCGGCATGCTGCCGGTGCGGACCCCGAGCACCGGCAGCGGCGAGACCCGGGACCGGCAGCCGGCCGTCCTGCGTCTTGACGGACTCACCGTCGAGGAAGGCGGGGTGAAACTCCTCGACGGCGTGGATCTGACCGTGGGCGCGGGGGAGATCGTCGCCCTCTACGGCGTCGAGGGCAACGGCCAGGCGACGCTCGGTGATGTCCTGTCGGGTCTTGTCGTGCCGACCGCGGGGACCGTCGAGGTCGCCGGACAGAGCGTCGACGTGACCCGGCCCGGCGCGCTCACGAAGGCCGGTCTCGGCATCGTGCCGGAGGACCGGCACCAAAGCGGTGTCGTCCTCGACATGAGTATCGCCGAGAACCTGGCGATGAAGTCGCTGGCCAAGGTCAGTGGCCGCTTCCTGGTACGGCGGGCCGCGATGCAGGCCGAGGCACGCCGTCTCGCCAAGGAGTTCGACATCGTCACGCCCTCGCTGGACCTGCCCGTTCGCAGCCTCTCCGGCGGCAACCAGCAGCGGGTCGTACTCGCCCGGGAACTGTCCGATGACACCCGCGTCCTGGTGGCCGCGCAGCCCACCCACGGGCTTGACGTCGGCGCCATCGAAAGCATGTATTCCCGGCTGCGCAAGGCGGCCGCGGAAGGCGTCGGTGTGCTGCTCATCTCCACCGAATTCGAGGAAGTCATGGCCCTAGCGACCTGGATGGCGGTGATCTCCTCCGGGCGGATCACCGGACTGCTCCCCGTCTCGGAGGCGACCCCCGAGCGGCTCGGCATGCTGGTCGGCGGTGAGGCCGCATGAGCGCCGCATCCCTGCCCGGCCCGGACGAGCTCGGCCGTCGTCTCCTCGCGCAGCTCAGGCCCGGGCGCGGTGGCTGGATGACAACGGGCCTGACCGTCGTGCTCGTGCTCGTCGCCGCCGCCGTGTCCGCGCTGCTGCTCGTACTGACCGGTCTCTCGCCGAGTGCCGCGCTGGACGCGATCTGGCAAGGAAGTCTGGCCAACACTGGCGGATGGACGACCACGCTGCTCAACGCGGCGCCCCTGCTGCTGGTCGCGATAGGAATGTGCATCTGCACGACCACCGGCACGGTCAACATCGGCCAGGAGGGACAGGTACTCATCGGTGCTCTGGCCGGAGCATGGGTCGGGCTGAGACTGGCCCTGCCCGGCCCGATGCTGGCCGTCGTGGTACTGATCGCCGCGGCCGTCGGCGGTGGCGTCTGGGCCGGACTCAGCGCCCTGATGCACCGTTACCGCGGAGTCAATATCGCGGTGAGCACCCTGCTGATGTCGTTCGTCGCCGTCCAGGTCATCTCGTTCGCCGTCGGGACGCAGTGGCTGCTGCAGGAGACCGTGAGTGCCTCCGACTTGGCCGACGCGCAGTCCAACCCCCTGCCGGCCAACGCCCAGCTCGCCACCTTCGGACAGTACCCGTCGCTGCAGTTGAACACCGGCCTGTTCCTCGCGCTCATCGCCGCGGTCGGCGTCTTCATCCTCCTCACCCGCAGCCGCTGGGGCTTCAAGGCGCGCATGGTCGGACTCAACCCGATGACGGCCAAGCACGCCGGTGTCCGCGTGGGAGCGGTCAGCGGCCTCACCCTGGCGGTGTCCGGCGCCCTCGCGGGGCTGGCCGGCGGCCTGCTGGTGGCCAGCCCGATCGGCACCAACCGGCTGACGGCCGGCGTGTCGGACAACGTCGGCTGGGACGGTCTGCTCGTCGCGCTCGTCGCGCGCAACCGGCCCCTGGCCACCATCCCCGTGGCGTTCCTGTTCGGCGTGCTGCGCGCGGGCGGCAACTTCCTGTCCACCACCGGCGTGCCGTACTACCTGGTCGACATCGTCAAGGCGTTGCTCGTCCTCGCGTTCGTCGCGCCGCCCGTCCTCCTCGACCTCTGGCGCCGGCGCCGCGGTGCCGCGCCGGCCACGGCGCGCCCCGTGCCGGTTGTCCCGACCAAGGTGAAGGCAGCCTCGTGAGCGTTATAGAAGACACCACAACCATTCTCTCCAGCGGCGTCCGGCTGACCGTGCCGCTGGCGTTCGCCGCCTGCGGTGAGTACCTGGCCGAGCGCGCCGGCACGATGAACATCTCCGTCGAGGCGATGATGCTCGGCGCCGCGTTCACCTCGGTCGCCGCCGCCAGCGCGTCCGGCAGTGCCACCATCGGCCTCGTGGCCGGTGTCCTGGTCGGCCTGATCCTCGGTTTCGTACACGGCAACCTCTCCCACCGGGCGCAGATCAACACCTTCGCGGTCGGTCTTGTGCTGAACGCGCTGTTGCTCGGGCTGACGAGCTACCTGATCACCGCGGAGCAGTTCGCCTCGCACCAGGTCGCGGTGCTCTCGATCCCGCTGCTGCAGGACATCCCCCTCATCGGCGAGCCGCTGTTCTCCCAGCGCTGGCCCGCCTTCCTCCTCTTCGGGCTGGTGCCGCTCACCTGGTGGCTGGTGGAGCGCAGCCGATGGGGCCTGGAACTGCGGGCGGTCGGGGAGAATCCGCAGGCCGCAGACGTCACGGGCATCAAGGTGAACGTGCGGCGCCGGCAGGCCCTGCTGTGGTGCGGCGCACTGTCCGGTCTCGGTGGCGCGTACCTCGCGGTCGGCGAGGTCGGATCGTTCAACCAGGATATGACCGCAGGCCGCGGATTCATCGTCATCGCCGCGGTGATCTTCGGGGCGTGGCGGCTCGGCCGGGCCATGCTCGGCTGCCTGCTGTTCGGCCTGTCCGACGCGCTGCGGCTGGCTCTCCCCGCGCTCGGTATCACCCTCAACGCCGAACTGCTCGTCGCGGCTCCGTATCTGCTCGCGCTCCTCGCGATGGTGCTGTTCACCACCCAGCACCGGCAGCCCGCCGCGCTCTGCCAGCCCTTCCAGCGCGGGTCGATCTGAGCGCCGAGGATGCGGCAAGGACACCGGCGCCCGCCGCCACGGGGGGCGGGCGCCCGCCCGCTTCCGATCGAGATCACGCGATCGGTCGGGGGACGACGAGTTGAGGAGCGAGATCAGCCGCCGGGCACGCGGTCGGCCGGATCGATCGTCCACCGTGCCGGGGGTCACGACACCAGCGCCGGCCCGCGGCGCGCCCAGGTGGTCCGCGATCACAGCCGGGCAGGATCGAAACGGTGAGCCCGTTCCAGCGATGGACGGAAGCAGAGGGAGATGTAACGGAATGGCAGGGTGTTGCGCTCCAGGGCGTGGAGGCCATCAGGGCCGGGCCGAGCGAGTTCCTACGGACGGCCGCGACACCGGTGCGCTGATCGCGTTGCCCGGTGGGATCTTCCGGATGGGCACCGACGACCGCGACGGGTTTCCCGAGGACCGCGAAGGCCCGGTGCGCGAGGTGACCGTGGCGCCGTTCGCCATCGACGCGCACTGCGTGTCGAACGCGCGCTTCGCGGAGTTCGTCTCCGCGACCGGTTATCGCACGGATGCCGAGCGGTACGGGTGGAGTTACGTGTTCGCCAAGTTCCTGCCCGGCGAGCTGCGCAAGGTCTCACCACGCCCGCAGCAGACGCCCTGGTGGTGCGGGGTGTCCGGGGCCTACTGGGCGACTCCGGAGGGACCCGGCAGCGACTTGGAAGGACGCTGGGAGCACCCCGTCGTGCACATCTCCTGGAACGACGCCACCGCGTTCTGTGCCTGGGCCGGACGCCGCCTGCCCACCGAATCCGAGTGGGAGTACGCCGCACGCGGAGGGCTCGACCAGGCGCGCTACCCGTGGGGTGACGAACTCACCCCCGGCGGGCAGCACCGGTGCAATATCTGGCAGGGCCGCTTTCCGGCGCACAACACCGCCGAGGACGGCTACACCGGAACCGCCCCGGTGGATGCCTACGAGCCGAACGGATTCGGGCTGTACAACGTGGCCGGCAATGTGTGGGAGTGGTGCGCCGACCTCTTCGGTCCGGCTCACGCCGGCCGCGCGATGCGCGGCGGTTCCTACCTGTGCCACGCCTCGTACTGCAACCGCTACCGCGTCGCCGCGCGAACGAAGAACGACCCCGACAGCTCGAGCGGCAACGTCGGCTTCCGCGTCGCCGAGGACCTCTGACCCGGCCACCGGCATGGCAGGCAGCGTTGCGTATCGGCGTATCGAAACCCGGATATCAAGGACACAGACTCGAGGAGTGGACAGGTTGCAGCACTGGCATGGCTTCGAGGACATCCCGCAGGACTGGGGGCGCAGCGTCGTCACCATCGGCTCCTACGACGGCGTGCACCGGGGGCACCAGCTGATCGTCGGCCGAGCGGTGGAACGCGCCAGGGAGCTCGAAGTCCCCTCTGTTGTCGTCGCGTTCGACCCGCGTCCGCGCGAGGTCGTACGTCCCGGTCGCCGCCCCCCGCTGCTCGCCTCGCGCCACCGGCGTGTGGAACTGATGGCGGAACTCGGCGTGGACGCCTTGCTCATCCTCCCTTTCACCCTGGAGTTCGCGAGGCTGTCGCCCGAGGATTTCGTCGTGAGAGTTCTCGTCGACAAGCTGCATGCCAGGTGTGTCGTCGAAGGCCCCAACTTCCGCTTCGGGCACAAGGCCGCCGGCGACGTCGCCTTTCTCGCCGAGCTCGGCCACACCTACGACTACGCGGTAGAGGTCGTCGACCTGTGCGTACGTGGCGAGGCCGGCGGTGGCGAGCCCTTCTCCTCCACCCTGACCCGCCGCCTCGTGGCCGAGGGCGACGTCGAGGGCGCCGCCGAGGTCCTCGGCCGTCCGCACCGTGTCGAGGGGGTCGTCGTCCGCGGTGCTCAGCGCGGTCGCGAGCTCGGTTTCCCGACTGCCGACGTCGAGACGCTGCCGCACAGCGCCATCCCCGCGGACGGTGTCTACGCCGGTTGGCTGCGCGCCGGGGGTGAGGCGATGCCCGCCGTGATCTCCGTCGGCACGAAGCCTTATCCCGACGGTACGGGACGCTCCTTCGAGGCCCACGCCATCGACCGCGTCGGCCTCGATCTCTACGGCCTGCACGTCGCCGTCGACCTCCTCGCCTTCGTCCGCGGACAGACGAAGTCCGACCCGATCGAGGCCCTCCCCGATGCCGTCGCGAGCGACGTGAAGCGGTCACGGGAGCTCATCGAGGCGTACGAGGCGGTCTCGGGCCGGCCGAAATAGGGCCGGAGCGGCGGGACGGTCACGGCGGACCCGGCAGGCTGCCGGCATCCGCCGTGGAAGCGCAACGACGCCGCCCATGTGGCGGACGCCGTGCGTTCGGCGCTCGCCCAGGGGCCGGCCGTCGGTGATCCCGGTGTCACCGCCGGCGCAGCGCCGCGATCTCCAGCGCGGGCGGCGTGTGGCCGACGTCGCTCGGGTTGAGCACGCCGCCCGGTGAGACGAGAGCGTCGATCCGGTCCAGCGTTCCGACCGACAGCGGCCGGTCCACCGCGGTGAGCTGTGTCAGGAGCTGGTCGTGGGTGCGCGGGCCCATGACGGCCGAGGTGACGCCGGGATGGGCGAGCACGAACCGCAGGGCCAGCTCGACGAGCGTGCAGCCCTCGTCGGCGGCGAGGCGCACGAGCTCCTCGACAACCGAGAGCTTGCGTTCGCGTACCTGGTCGTCGGCGAAGTCGAAGTGGTCGCCGTGGGCCCGCGCGCGCGAGTCCGCCGCCGGTTCCGCGCCGACCCGGTATTTGCCCGTCAGCCAGCCGCCGTTCAGCGGGCTCCAGACCATGACGCCCATACGGTGCCGCTGCGCGGTGGGCAGGGCCGCGGCCTCCGCATGCCGGGCCAGGATCGAGTACGACAACTGTTCGACGGTGAACCGCTCGCGGCCGGCGCGCCGTGCCGCCCACTGCGCCTCCACGATCTCCTCCGCCGGGAAGCTCGACGTGCCGATCGCCCGCACCTTGCCCGTCCGCACCATGTCGCTGAGCGCACCGAGGGTCTCCTCGACGTCGGTCTCCGGATCGGGACGGTGGACCAGGTACACGTCGAGGTGGTCCGTGCCCAGCCGTCGCAGGGTGTTCTCCACGGCGCGCGTGATCCACAGCCGGGAATTGCCGCGCCGGTTGCGGTCCAGCGGATTTCCGGGCATCTGGTTGTGGAACTTCGACACCAGTACGACGTCGTCGCGCCGTCCCTTCAGCGCCCGGCCGAGGATCTCCTCCGACTCGCCGAACGCGTACACGTCAGCGGTGTCGATGAAGTTGACCCCGGCGTCCAGCGCCGTCGCCACCATGCGGTGACACTCCGCCTCGTCGGTGTTGCCCCAGGCGCCGAACATCATCGTCCCGAGGCAGAGCTCGCTCACCTCGATGCCCGTCCCACCCAGAATCCGGTAGCGCACGCTTTCCCCTTGCCTTCTTCGGCGACTCCTGTCGCTGTCATGCCGCAGGCTTCCATGGCGTCCGGCCCGGATCCGATGTCGCGCGGGGTCAGCGTTTCCGGCGCACTCGTTGTGTCCGCAGCACATCGACCTGCGGGGCACGCGGACATACGCTCGAGGAAAATCGCACCACTCAATGGAGGAACCGTGGCCACCGGTCTCACCTCGGCCCGCTGGACTCATGTCGCGCTGCCGACCGGCGATCTCGACAAGTCGATCGAGTTCTACACCTCGCTGACTCCCCTGGTCGTCGTCGAGCGGTTCAAGGACGCCGACGGCGAAAGCGTCTGGCTCTCCAACGACAAGCAGGTCGAGACCCCCTTCGTGCTCGTCCTGGTGTCGTTCAACAAGGACAAGGGCACCCAGCAGGGCCTGCTGCACCCGTTCGCGCACATCGGTATCGAGGTGCCGACGCGCGAGGACGTCGACGCACTGGCGGACAGGGCCCGTGCACTGGGCTGCCTGCACTGGGAGCCCATGCAGATGCCCGACCCCATCGGCTACATCTGCGCTCTGAAGGACCCCGACGGCAACGTCGTCGAGATCTCCCACGACCAGCGTGTCTTCGACACGGTGCGGCAGAAGTGGGGTTCGTCCTGAACTACACCCGCGCCGCGGTCGAGGCGTACCTGGCGGCGTTGAACGCGCACGACGCCGACGCCGTGGCAGCCTGCGTGTCCGAGGACTTCGTCAACGAACACACGTCGTCGACGGGGCGCAGCCGCAGGGGCCGCGCCGAGTACCGCGCGGCGCTGCCCGGGTTCCTGGAGAACTTCGGGGACCTGCACTATGCGCCCGAGCGCCTCCTCGTCGACGGCGAGTCGGCCGCGGTGCCGTACGTCATGACGTTCCGGATGCGTTCCGCGGGCGACCGCCCCGTGCGCGTCCGCGGGGTTTTCGTCTTCACCGTCACCGGCGGTCTCATCACGCGCCGCACGGACTACTGGGACAGCGGCGAGGTACAGCGACAGCTCGCCTGACACCCTTCGGCGGCACGCCCGAAACAGCCCCTGACCAGCACATTGACACCCCGTTCGACTGTTGTTCGGACGGGGTGTCGGCATGTCCGGAACCCTTGCTTTCGTATCGCTTGACACGACGCCATCTCGCATTGAAAGATGCTCGCCATGCGAGTAGTGACGACGGACGCCGGCCTGGGCCGGATCGAGGACGGGGCTGTCGCCCTGTTGGACACGGCTTTTCCCAACGTCGGTGCGGTCCTCGAGCAGGACGGCTCGCTGCGGGGACTTCAGTCCTGCGCGGTGCGCCGGCGCATCCCACTCGACGAGGCCACCCTCCTGGCGCCGCTGGGCCGTCCCCGCGCGGTGTGGGGCATCGGCCTCAACTACCTGTCGAAGGCGGCCCGGACCGGCCGGGGACTGCCCGAGCAGCCGATCCTGTACCTGGCCGCGTCGTCCGGTGTGCCGGCACCCGGCGCACAGGTGGAGATCCCGCAGTCCGTGACCGAACCCGACTACGAGGGGGAGATCGCGGTCGTCGTGGGACGCCGGCTGCACCAGGCGGCCGAGTCCGAGGTCTGGCCCGCGATCGCCGGCATCACCGCGGCCAACGACATGACGGCGCGGGATGTCATGCGCACCACGGGCACACCCGCCCTCGCCAAGAGCTACCCGGGCTTCACCCCGCTCGGCCCGTCGATCTGCACCCCCGACGACCTCGAGGACCGCCACGGGATCCGCGTACGGACCCGGGTCAACGGCGAGCTGGTGCAGGACGACACCAGCGACGGGATGATCTTCCCGGTCACGGATCTGCTCAGCCGGTTGTCGCGGTTCGCCGCGCTCGAACCCGGCGACGTCGTCCTCACCGGAACCCCGGCCGGCACCGGCCAGGACCGCGCCTGCTTCCTCGCCCACGGCGACGAGGTGCGCGTCGAGGTGGACGGCGTGCTGCCCCTCGTCACCCGCATCGTCCGTCCCGCGGACGCCTCACAGCGCGACAACCGGCTGACCGAACCGGTCAGCTGACCGTTCCCCATCCTGGAGCACACATCGATGTCCAACTCCTCCCAGCCGTCCTACGACCTTGTCCTGGCCGGCGGCACCGTCATCGACCCGGCGTCGGGCACCAACGCCCGGCTCGACGTGGCGGTCACCGGTGACCGCATCGCAGCGATCGGGGAGGGTCTGGCAGCGAGCGCGACCCGCACGATCGACGTCACCGGCTCCACCGTGCTGCCGGGCCTCGTCGAGGGCCACACCCACATCTTCCAGTACGTCTCCGCCGTCGGCGCCCCGGCCGAGGAGGCCCATCTGCGCCGCGGCGTGGTCGCCGCGGCGGACGCCGGAACGGCAGGCGCCTCGACGTTCGCGGCCTTCCGCAAGCTGGTGGTCGAGGCCAACCCGCTGCGCATCGTCAACTTCCTCAACGTCTCGGTGCTCGGCCTGATCGACTTCAGGTTCGGCGAGCTGCTCAACCCCGACACCCTGGTCCCCGAGGACGCGCTGGCGACCGCCGAGGCCCACCCGGACATCGTGCGCGGCTTCAAGATCCGCCTGTCCGAGGACGTCGTCGGCGAGAACTGGGAGTCGCTGCTGAAGAAGTCCGTGGCGCTGGCCGAGCAGGCCGGTCTCCCGCTGATGCTGCACATCGGCGAGACCTCGGAGCCGTTGCCCGTCGTCCTCGACCACCTGCGCCCCGGCGACATCGTCGCGCACTGCTACACCGGCAAGCCGTACGGCATCCTCGACGGCGACCGTGTGCAGCCCGCCGTCAACGCCGCCCGGGAGCGCGGTGTCCTGTTCGACTCCGCCCACGGCAAGAGCAACCTCAGCTTCGAGGTGGCGCGCCGGGCGATCGCCGACGGGTTCCTGCCCGACATCCTCAGCTCCGACACCAGCGCCCGTAACTGGCGGGGCCCGGTGTTCGACCTGCTCACCAGCATCTCCAAGCTGGTCGCGCTCGGCGCGCCGCTTGAGGAGTGCGTCCGGCGGGCCACCGTCACACCGGCCCAGCTGCTCGGGCTCGACGCCGAGGGCTACGGGCGCCTGGAGGTCGGCGGGCGGGCCGACGTCACGGTCGTCGACTGGACCGACGAGGTCACCCTGCCCGACGCCGCGGGCAACACGATCGTCGCGCCGCGCCTGGAGCCGACCGTGGTGCTGCACAGCGGCGCCGAGGTCGACATCGTGCCGTGGCGGGGCCTGAAGTCGGCCTGACGCGCCGCACATCCGGGAGGACGCGATGACCGTCGGTGACGTCCATCTGCTGCGGCGCCGACTGCGCGCGGCCCTGACGGCGGGGCCACCAGCCGTCGGTACGTTCGTCAAGCTGGCCTCGCCCGACGTGGTGGAACTGGCCGCCGAGGCCGGGTTCGCGTTCGTGGTCGTCGACCTCGAACACTCCACCCTCACCGAGCAGAACGCCGTCGACCTGGTCCGGCACGCCGACGCGTGCGGCCTGCCGGCCCTGGTCCGTATGCCCGAGGTGGACGCCGCCGCCGTCAACCGGCTGCTGGAGGCCGGGGCGGCGGGGATCCAGCTCTCCATGCTCACCCGCGTCACCCAGGCCGAGGCACTCGTGGCGGCGACCCGGTTCGCTCCGGGCGGTCGTCGGTCGGTGAGCCTGGCCAACAGGGTCGCCCGGTTCGGCGCGGCCCCGCTGGCCGGATTCCTGCGCGCCGAGCAGGACGACCCGCCGGTGCTGGTGGGCCAGATCGAGACGGCGCGCACCGATCCGCTGCCGGATCTTCTCGCCGCTCTCGACGTGTGCTTCGTCGGCAGTACCGACCTCGCGGTCGACCTGGGCCTCCCGGCGGATCCGGCGGTGTTGCGCGCCGCGGTGGACCGGGTGTGCGAGGCCGCCCGGTCCGCCGGGGTGGCGTTCGGAGGCTGGGCGCCGGCCAGGGGCGCCGCGGCGGACCTGGGCCTGGGCGAGGCCGACTACCTGGTCGTCGGTTCGGACCTGCAGATGTTGGCGGCCGGCCTGCGGGCGGCCGCCGGAGAGGAGAACCAGTGAGCACACGCAACGCAGCGCTGTTCGGCACCGTCGTCAACTGGGACGAGTTGCCGGTGACCCAGGTGCGGCCGGGAGTCCGCCGTCGCGTCTACGCGACGGACGAGGTGATGATCTGCCACCACGAACTCGAGGTCGGCATGACGCTCAACCCCCACCGGCACGAGGACTTCGACCAGCTGGTCCACATCGCCGAGGGACGGGCGAACTACTACGTGGACGGTGTCGCGCACGACATGCGCGCGGGATCGTTCCTTCTGGTTCCACGGGGCAGTGAGCATTACGTGGAGCCGACCGAGGCGCCATGCGTGAACATCGACTTCTTCGTCCCGCCGCGGGCCGACCTGCTGCCCTGACCGACGGACGGGCCTGCCGCTGCAAGGGCGGGCCCGTCCTCACCCGTACGTCCGACGGGTCCGCACATGACAATCGGCCCGCCGCCCTCAGGGCGGCGGGCCGATCAGCTCTCGACGCAAGCGCTCAGCCGGCGACGGGTGCGCCGTTCGAGTTGCCCAGCCGCTGCGACAACGCGCGGGTGGTCTCCAGCAGGGCCTGCGCCATCGGCGACTTGACGTCGTCGGGAACGGTGGCCGTGGTACCGACGATCGCGAGCGTCCCACTGATCTTGTCGCCCTCGAAGATCGGCGCCGCGATGGTGCGGACCCCGTTGACGGCGGGGGAGTTGACCGACAGCCCGTGCTGCCGGATCGCCTCGAGCTCCGCCAGGAGCTCGGGCGACTTGCGGACCGAGCGCGGCAACGTCGGTACCTGGTCCGGGCCCAGGAAGGCGAGGAAGACCCGTCCCTGCGCCGAGGACGTGAGCTGCAGGCGCGAGCCCACCCGGACGCTGATGCGCACCATGTGGTCGGTGTTGTCCACCGAACGCACAACGGTCGCCGACTCACCGTCCCAGACCGACAGCACGATCGTCTCGTCGATGCGCCGGACCAGATCCTCCATGTACGGCTCCGCGGCGGCGACGATCGGCAGGCCGGCCCGGGCGGCTCCGGCGAGCGTGAGCACCTGAGGGCCGAGGGAGTACAGGGAGGTGCGCTCGTCGTACCGCAGCAGGTTCGCCGCCCGCAGTGCCTTCGTGTAGCGGTGGGCGGTCGCCTTGCTCGCCCCGAGACATGCGGTGATCTCGTTGAGACTCATGTGCGGCTTGCCGACGGTGAACGAGCCGAGGATCAGCGCCGCACGCTGCACCGTCTGGATGGTCGGCGCGGTCCTCTCGGGAGGACCGTCCTGCTCGCCGGCGCCTCCTTGCGCCTTGGTGGCCATGGGTCACTCGCTCCTGTCCATGCTCAGCCGAGGTGGTGAGACCGCGGGGTGCTGACTCGTTGAATGAAACACTGTATTGGATAGTGTAATGATAATGGGGCGCGTGGTGGTGCGTGAAGAGTACTGGAACGCTCATCCGCTGTCGTCGCCGGTGGCCGAGGGAGCGGGGCGGGAAGGTCGTCCGGCCCGCCGGGAGCGGTCGGCCGCGGGGCCTTGCGGACCCGCGGCGCGGCTGAGGGGCGCCCGTTCAGAGCGCCCCTCAGTGGGGAGGCCTCACGCATCGGAGGAGTGCCCCGGCGTGATCGAGCGTGCCGGGTCGAGCAGCGCGGCGATGTGGTTGACGGCCAGGGCCGCCTCGCCGAAGCCGATGGAGATGAGGCTGACCTTGCCGTCGTAGTCGGAGATGTCGCCGGCGGCGAAGACGCGCTCCCGGTTCGTGCGCATCGTGCGGTCGGCGAGGATGCGCCGGCGGCGCAGCTCCAGCCGCCACTGCTCGATCGGGCCGAGATCGGCGATGAAGCCCAGCGCCGCCACGACGGACTGGGCGGGCAGGGTGACCCGGTCGCCGTCGGAGCTCGCGACCACGACCTCCGACACCGCCCCGTTCGCCCCGTCGCCGGAGATCTTCTCGACCTCGTAGGGCGTCAGGATCCGCACGGAGGAGGCGTGGACCTGCTCGACGCTGCGTTCGTGGGCCCGGAACTGCTTGCGCCGGTGCACCAGCGTCACCGACGAGGCGATGGGCTCCAGCGACAGAGCCCAGTCCAGCGCGGAGTCCCCGCCGCCCACGACCACGACGTCCTGTCCGGCGAGCTCGTCCAACCGCGGCACGAAGTACCGCAAGCCCCGGCCCAGGTATTCGGAGCCCACCGGCAGCTCGCGCGGGATGAAGTTGCCGATCCCGCCGCAGACGAGCACCGCGCCCGCCGAGATCCGCGCGCCGGCGTCGGTCGTGGCGACGATGCCCTCGCCCGTGTCGTCCACCGTGGTGACTCCGTGCCCGAGCAGGTACGTGGGGCTCCACCGTCCGGCCTGCTCGGCCAGCCGGTCCACCAGGTCCTGGCCGCGGACGGCGGGGAAGCCGGCCACGTCGAAGACGAGCTTCTCGGGGTACAGCGCGGCGATCTGGCCGCCCACCTCGGGCAGGGCGTCGGCGATCGCGACGCTCATGCCGCGAAAGCCGGCGTAGTAAGCGCCGTACAGCCCTGTCGGGCCGGCGCCGATGACGAGCAGGTCGACGGACACCTCGGAGCCGGCGCCGACGGCGCCCGCGGGGCCGGTCACGCGCCCACCTCCGGGTGGTCGTTGCCGACCCGGCCGACCTTGCGCGCACCGCCGGGCGATCCGAGCGGTTCGGTTCCGAGGGTGAAGAACTCGGCGTTGATGCGCTCGAAATGCTTGACCTCCGCCGGAAGGTCCTCGTGGTGGAAAATCGAGATCTGCGGGCAGACCGGTTCGCAGCGCCCGCACTCGACGCATTCGTCGGGCTGGATGTAGAGCATCCGGTCGCCCTCGTAGATGCAGTCGGCCGGGCACTCCTCCATACACGACTTGTCCATGATGTCGATGCATGCCTGAGTGATGACGTACGGCACGAGCTTGTTGCCCTTCACACGGGTCGCACAGAATGCGAGACAGTGTCTCTATTTATGAAATGTGATGATGGCGGCATCGGCTCAGGGTGTCAACCGTTCGACGGCATGCTTGACAGCGCGCGGGTGCTGGGTGACGCTGGTGCGACATACGAGACGGCGTCTCACGGAGTACGCCGCTCGGGTCGGGACTTGTGAGAGGCACATTCCGCAATGGGAAGCAAACCCCGGACCGCCCCAGAACCCATGATCGTCGAGGACTGGGACCAGCTCACCTTCCGGGTCAACCGCGAGGCCTACCGCAGCGCGGAGGTCTTCACCCGGGAACGCGGCTGGGTGTGGATGCACACCTGGCTCTACCTCGGCCACGAGACCGAGATCCCCAACCCCAACGACTTCAAGGTCCGCACCCTCGGTGGTCGGCCGCTGATCTTCTGCCGGGACAGCGCCGGCGAGATCCACGCGTTCCTCAACTCCTGTCCGCACCGCGGCACGGTTCTGTGCCGTGAGCAGGAGGGCTCCACCAGGCTCTTCCAGTGCTTCTACCACGCCTGGACGTTCCGCAACAACGGTGAGCTCGCCGCGATCCCCGATGTCGGCGCCTACGAGTCGGGCGACGCGTTCGGGACGTCGATGGGGCTGCGCAGCGTGCCGCGCCTGGAGATCCACGAGGGGTTCGTCTTCGTCTCCTTCGACCCCGACGTGCCGCCGCTGCTCGAGCACCTCGGCGACGCGGCCGACTACATGACGATGATCGAGCAGCAGCACGTCGGCGGCATGACCACACTGCCCGGCACACAGCTCTACAGCGTGCGCGGCAACTGGAAACTCGCCGTCGAGAACGCCATGGACGGCTACCACTTCGCGCCGACGCACAACACGTTCGTGGGCTACCTGCGCGAGAGCGGCTTCGCCGTCACCGACGACAACCAGTACGCCTACAACCTCGGCAACGGCCACGGGCTGCTGGTCCTGACCGGGCACGGCGGGCGGATCAGCATGGTCTGGGAACCGCGCTTCGGCGAGGACGAACGGGTGCGCACCGAGGAGCACCGAGCCGAGATGAACGTGCGGCTGGGCGAGAAGCGGGCGCACTACGTGGCCGACGAGAGCCACATCCTGTTCGTGTTCCCGAACCTGCTGCTGTTCGACATCGAGGGCCTGTCGATCCGGCAGCTGGAGCCGGTGGCACCCGACCAGACGGATGTGCGTGCCTGGCAGCTGGTCCCGCGCGACGAGGACCCGGACACCCGTGCCCTGCGCATGAAGACGGTCGTCAGCTTCGTCGGTCCGGGCGGGCTTGCCACGCCGGACGACATCGAGGCGTACGAGGCGGTGCAGCGCGGCATCCAGGCCACGGCGAACAGCGCCGCGCCCGAGCTGGACTACAGCGACATGTCGCGCGGCATGGCCGACGAGGTCAAGGGCGCGCAGGGCAGGTCGATCGACGAGGGCGCGATGCGGGGCTTCTGGCGGCATTGGATCGAAGCTGTCGGGCTCGAAGACGGCCTCGACATCCACGGCGAGCGACCGGCGTCCTTCCTGGTGGGGAGGGACGTGCGATGACCGCGATCACCAACAGCGGATCCGTGCGGTGCGCGGGGCGCACCATCACCCGGCAGGACGTGGAGGACTTCCTCTACGCCGAGGCCGACATCCTCGACCACTGGGACTACGACGGCTGGCTGGCCCTCTTCGAGGACGGCGCCCGCTACGAGATCCCCACCACCGACCATCGCCCCGGCTGGTCGCCGCACGAGACCGGATCGTTCGTCGACGACGACTGGGACCTGCTCCGGGCCCGGGTCAAGCGCCTGAAGTCACGCAAGGCACACGCGGAGAACCCGCACTCGCGCACCCACCGGCTGGTGTCGAACGTGCGGCTCTCCGAGGGAGACACCGAGGACCACTTCCGGGTGTCGGCGTCCTTCGTGATCCACCGCGCCCGCGACGGTCACTTCGACGCCTACGTCGGCTGGTACGACCATCTGCTGGTGCCGACCGAGGACGGACTGCGTTTCCGGTTGCGGCGCTCGGTCCTCGGCCATGAGTCGCTGGCGGCCGGCGCCCGGCTCAGCTTCATCCTCTAGCCGGCGACGGATGGTGACCCGATGATCCGACACACCCTGTCCTTCCGTTTCGCCGACGAGGTCGACGAGGCCACGCGGGAGTCCGTGCTGGCCGAGCTGCGTACCTTCCCGGGCCGTTACCCGGCCATGCGCGGCTTCGTCCTCGGCGAGAACATCAGCACCCGCGACCAGACCTTCACCCACACGATGGCCGTCGACTTCGACAGCCAGGACGACCTGCTCGCCTATCTCTCCAGCGAGTCCCACGAGAGCTTCGTGCGCACGCGTTGGCGGCCGGTCATCGCCCAGCAGGCCATCACCTCGTTCGAGTTCGCCGAGCGTCCCTCGCTCGCCGCAGGAAGGAAACCGCCGGTGAGCACCCGCCCGCACGGCCCGTACGGCATGGAGTACGCCCGGATCGAAGTCCCGGACATGCAGGCCACGATCGACTTCCTCCAGTACCACGTCGGTCTGCAACTGGAGCAGCGTACGGACGACTACGCCTACCTGCGCGCCGACATCGAGCATCACGCGATCGAGCTGATCCACGCCCCCGAGCGCACCGACGGGTGGACGACCGCGGTCGGCTACAGCGTCGAGAGCGAGGAGGTCCTCGAAGAGCTGCACAAGAGCGTCCTCGACGCCGGACTGGAGGTGCTCGAGCTGCAGGAGCGGCAGAAGGCGCTGTGCGACAACGGCTTCGCGGTGAAGGACCCCGACGGCCTTGTCGTCGAGCTGTTCACCGAGTTCCAGGAGTACGCCGAGCCGCCGCACCTCGAGATCCGGCCGCTGGACCTGGTGCACCCCTTCATCGCCACCGCGAAGTTCGATGAGACGGTCAACTTCTACCAGAACGTCCTGAGGTTCATGCCCTCGGACCACGTCGTCGGCTCGACCACGTTCTTCCGCTGCGAGGACCGCTACCACCACAGCCTCGCCATCCAGAAGAACACCGAGCACTACGTCGCGCACCTGTGCTTCGCCATGAAGAGCCTCGACCACGTCATGCGGATGCGCGCCCGCGCGCTGTACAAGGGCGCGCCGATCGCCTCCGACATCGTCAACCACTCGGCGTCGACGTCGATCGCGTTCTACCTGCACGACACCCGCTTCGGTCCGCGTTACGAACTGTGCGACCGCCACCGGGTGTTCACGCCGGAGGAGCACGAGACGCACCGGCCCCGCAGGATGCCGGCCGACCCCCGCAACATCGACGTGTGGCGTCCGGCCTCCGACGACTGGGGACGTTTTTGAGACAGCGGTTGCTCGACGTCCTGCGCCTGCTCGACGCGACCCCCGCCCCACGAGGCGGGGAGCGCACGGCGGCCCACCGGTTGCGCGCCTGGTGCGCCGAGCGGTGGCCGCACATCGAGTGGCAGGTGCTGGAGCACGGCTCCGCGGGCGGCAGCCTGGTCGCCGCCCACGGAGCCGGGCCGCTGCTGTACTCCCACCTCGACACGTCACTGGACGACGGTGGTGAGTTCAACCGGCTCGTCACCGGCAACGCCGCGCCGGTCGGTCCGCTCACCGTGGACGGCGACCTGGTGGCCGGTTTCGGCCTCGGGGTCGCCCGAGGCCCGGCGGCCGCCGCGCTGGTCGCGTTCGCCGAGGCGGGTGCCGGGCGGCTGCTGCTCGCCGGCTCCGGGACGCACCGCCGCGCGAGCGGGATCACCGGCCTGGAGGCGTACGCCGACACCTTCCCGCTGCCGCGGTCGGCGATCGTGGCCAAGTGCGGCCCTCCCACGCTGCTGTGGCACGAACCGGGCGCGTGCTACCTGACCGTCCGGGTGACCGGCCGCTCCGGGGCGGCGATGACGGCGGAGTCGGCCACGCCACCGGGCGGAGTCGTCGCCCATGCCGGCGTCGTACTGGAGGAGCTGGACGGCTGGCGCACGTCGTATCTGGCCGCCGACCCCAGGGCGGGGCAGACCGGCCGGGCGTGCGGTATCGGCGCGGTCAGCGGGGGGTGGCCGGACAAGCCGGACCTGCTGCCGGCCAGGCTGCGGATCGACCTGTACGTCGTCGCCGGTGACCAGGTGGAGCCGAAGGCGCTGGCGGCCGAGCTGACCGACCGGCTACGGGCGCGGTGCGCACGGTCGGCGCTGCGTGACTGCGAGATCGACGTGGAGGCCGAGCCGGTCGCCCCCGCCGTGGCCACGCCGGCCGATGCCCCGGTGGTGAGGGCCGCACAAGCGGCCTGGCTCGACGAGTTCGGTACACGGCCGCCGCCGGTCACCGGCTGGACGGGATCGACCGACGGCGTCGTCCTGCGCGCCCGTGGCGTCGACACCGTACGCCTCGGCCCGCGGGCGAGGCCGGCCACCGACGACCCCCGTCGCGATGTGCTGGCGCTGACGGAACTCACCGCCTTCGCACGCGTGTACCGAAGGCTCCTGACCGAACCGGCGTAGTCCGGGCGGTCGGCTCGACACCCGCTCGACACCCCCTCGACGTGAACCGGACGGCGTCGCCGTCCGGCCACCCGCTGCCGCAGCGGCACAGACCGCCGCCGACCACCACGTCGAGACGGTCGAGCGACGTAAGACACCCCGTGCCACCGGCGAACCGGAGTTCGCCGGTGCGCACCATCCATCGGGCACCCGATGCCCCTGAAAGGAAGTGGCGGGCGGATGGACAAAGTCGTCGCCTCAGCCTCCGAAGCCGTGGCGGACGTCTCCGACGGAGCCTCCCTGACGGTAGGAGGCTTCGGTCTGAGCGGAGTCCCGGACATCCTGATCCAGGCCCTGTACGACGCCGGCGTGACCGGACTGGACGTGTTCTCGAACAACTGCGGCGCTCTGGAGTCCGGCCTCGCCGTGCTGCTCACCGCCGGCCGGATCGCACGCGTGACCGGCAGCTACATCGGCGGCAACAAGGAGTTCGCCCGCCAGTACCTGGCCGGTGAGATCGAGCTGGAACTGATCCCCCAGGGCACGCTCGCCGAGCGACTGCGGGCCGGGGGCTGCGGCATACCGGCCTTCTACACCCCGGCCGGCGTCGGCACCCTGGTCGCCGACGGCGGGCTGCCGTGGCGGTACGACGGGGACGGCGGCATCGCCGTCGCCTCACCGCCCAAGGAGGTCCGCGAGTTCGAAGGCCGGGACCACGTCCTGGAACGCGGGATCACCACCGACTTCGCCCTGGTGCGGGCGGCGAAGGGCGACCGGCACGGCAACCTCGTGTTCAGCAAGTCCGCCCGCAACTTCAACCCGCTGGCGGCCATGGCCGGCCGCATCACGATCGCCGAGGTCGAGGAGCTGGTCGAGCCGGGCCGCATCGACCCGGACCAGGTCCATCTGCCGGGCATCTTCGTGCAGCGGGTGGTGGCCCTCACCGCCGAACAGGCCGCCGACAAGAAGATCGAGCAGTTGACCGTCCTCCGCAGGGACCCGGAGGTGGGGGCCTGATGGCTTGGACACGCGACGACATGGCCGCCCGCGCGGCCCGTGATCTCCGTGACGGCGAGTACGTCAACCTGGGCATCGGCCTGCCGACCCTGATCCCCAACCACCTGCCCGACGGCGTCCACGTCGTACTGGAGTCGGAGAACGGCGTCCTCGGCACCGGCCCCTTCCCCTACGAGGACGAGGTCGATCCCGACCTGATCAACGCGGGCAAGGAGACCGTCACGGTGCTGCCCGGCGCGGCGTTCTTCGACTCGGCGCTGTCCTTCGGCATGATCCGCGGCGGCCACATCGACACCGCGGTACTCGGCGCCATGCAGGTCTCCGAACGGGGCGACCTCGCCAACTGGGCGATCCCCGGCCGGATGGTGACCGGCATCGGCGGAGCGATGGACCTCGTCCACGGCGCCCGGCGGGTGATCGTCACCATGACGCACACAGCGAAGGACGGCAGCCCCAAGATCGTCCGGGAGTGCGGTCTGCCGCTCACCGGGAAGGGCTGCGTGGACCGGATCATCACCGACCTCGCCGTCCTCGACGTGACCGACGCCGGTCTGGTCCTCGTCGAGACCGCTCCCGGCGTCACCCACGAGGAGGTCGCCGAGAAGACGGCGGCGAACGTGCTCATCCCTCACGAGACCGCCTGCTGACCCTGCCGGACCTGCGTCGTCGACGCTGGCGGCACCCCGGCCCCCGGTACGGCGGCACGCTCCCTGCGGGCGCGCCGCCGTACCGGGGGCCTGCGTCGTGAGGTCGTGGGCCTCGGCTCGTGCAGCGTGAGGTCGTGGGCCCCCGACGCGTACAGCCGCCGCAGCCCTACGTCGGAAGGGCTGCGGCGGCTGTGGGAAACGCTCTGGTGGTGCGGACTCGGCTGATCCGCCCCAGGGGAACCACCCGCACCGGCCGTCACGCCGACGGCCGGTGCGGGTGGTGGTGTCACACTCCCCAGTCGTCGTTGACGGTGACCGCGTCGCCGATACGGAACCGGCCACCGGGCACCAACGGCTTCGTGGGCTCACCCAACTCGACGACGTGCTTGCCGAACTTGGGAGCCAACGGACGGCCGACGTCCCGCTTGAGCCACAGCCGCAGCAGGTGCCGACGGCGCTCCGGCTCCGGGTGGTCGACGTAGCTGGTGCGCGAGTGCAGCGCCGCGTAGTTGAGCAGCCACTGCACGTCCCCCGGCTGGAAGTCCATGTCGATCGGCAGACCCTGTTCCTGCGAGATCTCGTCGAAGAGGTTGATGGCCGCGACCTGGTCCGGCGTCAGTTGAGGGACACCCGGGTACTCCTGGGCACTGAAGATCATCGAGTTGCCCGCGTAGGTGCTGAAGACGCCGTCGACGTAGCCGATGATCGGCGAGGTGTACGTCAGTTCCGGGGAGTCGGGGTCCTGGCGCCGCCAGTCCCAGTGGTACGTGTCGAAGAGCCGAGGGGCGAGGTCCGGCCGACGGCGCAGCATCTCGTTGTAGATCGTGGTGCCGCTGACCAGGCTGGAGGCTCCGCCCTCCTTGGCGCCGCGCAGGCACATGAGGGCGACGACGTCGGAGCTGTCCGAGTGGAACGGAAGCCGGTCCCGTACGCGGGAGGGCAGCGCCCCCTCGTCGGACAACGTCTTGTTCGACGTGGCGATCACGTGGTCCAGCAGGTCGCCCCGCTGGTTCTGCCCGATCGGCTGGCCGAGGTGCAGGCCCATGATGAAGAAGATGGCGGCGGCCATCGCGTCGCCGTACTCCTCGGTGCGCAGGCCGCGCACCAGGACGAAGCCGCGGCCGGCGTCCATCTGGACCGCGCACTCGTTGTTGAGCGCGCGGCAGGCGTCGAACGGGTAGTCGGCGGCGGTGACGGTGCGCAGGTCGGGGTTCTCGGCGACGAAGCGCCGTCCCAGTGCCTCCAGCTCGGCGCGCTCGGCGTCGCTGAGCACGTAGATCCATTCGGTGGACTTCGACAGCTCGTCGCCGCGCCAGGCGGACGGTCCGGAGATCGGCTGGAGGCCGACAGAGGTGGTCATGATGATGCGCTCCTCGAAGAATGCGGTGATGCCCGTGGGTGCGGACCCGACGGACGACGAAGGTCTCCGTGCGGCGGGCGTTCGTCGGTCGACGACGAACGGCCTCGGAACACTCAGAACGGGGTCTGAGGCTCGCCGGCGGCCGTACCCGGGCGCAGTCCTTCCCTGGGAGGGAAGTAGCTGAGCGGCTCGTCATAGGTCCGGCGGCCAGCGCACGACACGAGCAGAACGCCGATCAGGGCGACTGTCTCCATGCTGGTCCCGTCCTTTCGAGAAGTGCCTCAACCATAGAGGAGGGCGGAATGTGGGTCAATGGGAGTGATGCTGTCTCGTATTACGGTACCAGGGCATGGTGGACACGGTCAGGGCGACGCCGAAGCCGAGCAGTGTGGCTCGTCGGTGGGACGCTCACCCATTCGCCTCGGTGCGGGCACCGTCAAGGACCATGCGCGGCGGTGTCCGGTTCTCGCCGGTCCGCGGTAAATGCCTGGACTGAGAACCTCCCCGGACGGGACACTTCCGACTTCCGAACCTCCGGGAGTGTGATGGGGACAAAAGAGACGCGAGGGTCCACGCCGGACAGGAGTGCGGTCGTTCTGGCACTGCGCCGCTACTGCCGGGAACTGCTGCGACTGCGACGGCTGGCCTTACCCGCGCTGCTGTTGCCGGCCGTGGGCAACATCGGCATCCGCTACGTCGCCCCCCTGCTGATCGCCAAACTGGCAGCACAGGCGGCCGGCGGCGGCGGTCTCACCCTCGGCTCGGCGCTGCCGTACGTGCTGGGCTTCGGCGTGACGCTGCTGCTCGCCGAGGTCGTGTGGCGGATCGGGCAGCACTGCCTGAACCGGGTGGACGCCCTCGGCATGGAACACCTGTACGTGAGCGGCATGGATGAACTCCTCGCCAAGGACGCGGCGTTCTTCCACGACAACTTCGCCGGGTCCCTGACCAAGCGGGTGCTGAGCTTCGGCAAGCGCTTCGAGGACTTCGTCGACACGGTGACGTACCGGATCGTGGGCAGCCTCGTCCCGCTGGTGTTCGGTGCCGTGGTGCTGTGGAGCTACGAACCGATGCTCGTCGTCGGCCTCGTCGTGATGATCGCGCTGACCGTGGTGGCCGCGACGCCTCTGATCCGTCGTCGGCAGAGGCTCGTCAACGACCGTGAGGCGGCGGTCGCCCGGGTCTCCGGCCATGTCGCCGACAGCCTCATGAACATGGAGACCATCCGGGCGTTCGCGGCCGAGCGGCGGGAGGCCGACGAACACCGCAGCCGGGTCGCGGACTCCCGGCGCCTGACGCTGCGGTCGTGGGACTACGGCAATCTGCGCGTCGACACCCTGATCGCCCCCATGTCCGTGCTGACCAACGTGCTGGGTCTGCTGGTCGCCATCGCCTTCGGTGGCTCCGGCCAGGGAGTCGAGGAGATCGTCGTCGCCTTCACCTACTACTCCAACGCCACACAGATCATGTTCGAGTTCAACCAGATCTACCGGCGGCTGGAGAGCTCGATGACCGAGGCCGCGCAGTTCACGGAGCTGCTGCTGGACCCGCCCACCGTGCTAGACCCGATGGAACCCGACCCGCTCGCCCCGCGGGACACCGGCATCCGCTTCGAGGCGGTGACCTTCGCCCACGCGGGCGCGAAACCGATCTTCCAGGGACTGGACCTGGACGTGCCCGCAGGCGCACGCATCGGTCTGGTCGGCAGGTCCGGCGGCGGCAAGACCACACTCACCCGGCTCCTGCTGCGGATGTCGGACATCGGCGCCGGACGCATCCTGATCGGTGGACAGGACATCAGCCGGCTGCGCCAGACCGACCTGCGCTCACTGATCGCCTACGTCCCACAGGAACCCGCCATGTTCCACCGCAGCCTGCGGGACAACATCGCCTTCGCCCGGCCCGGCGCTACCGACGAGGAGATCCACGCGGCGGCCGCGGCCGCGCACGTCACGGAGTTCGCCGACCAGCTCCCCGACGGCTTCGCCACTCTGGTGGGGGAGCGAGGAGTCAAACTCTCGGGCGGCCAGCGCCAGCGCGTCGCCCTGGCCAGGGCCATCCTGCGCGACGCCCCGATCCTGCTGCTCGACGAGGCGACCAGTGCGCTGGACTCGGAGAGCGAGCTCCTCGTCCAGGACGCCCTGTGGCGGTTGGTGGACGGTCGTACGGCCCTCGTGGTCGCCCACCGTCTGAGCACCGTCGCCGGCATGGACCGTCTCGTCGTCCTCGACCGTGGGAGCATCGTCGAGCAGGGCACCCACGAGGAACTGCTCGCGGTGGAGGGCGCCTACGCCAAGCTCTGGCAGCACCAGTCGGGAGGCTTCCTCGGCGAGAGCGCCGAGGAGCCGGCCCTCGGACCCCCGGTCCCAGGAGCCTGTCCCGGCGGGCTGCCCGGACCGGCCGACCCGGCGCCGGACGGAGGTCACGGAACGTGGTCGCACGCTCGTACGGGCACCGGGTCCACCTGACCGGGTCCACCTGACCCAGTCGGTTCCGGGAGACCCTCGACCGTCGGTCACATCACCCTGATACGTCCGTCGCGTGCTTCGCGTCGGTCGTGTCGGTCGCGTCCGTCGCGTGCGGCGATCGGCGACACGCCCGGGACGCGGATGGCTTCACCCGTGGTGTCCGTGTGGCCCCGAGACACCGGCCGGGTCCCCTGACGCGTCGGGGGCCCGGCCAAGGCGAAGCGACGGCACGCGTGACTTCGTCGAACCGGTTCGCCGGAAGTCGGCGCCGGGCATTGACAGGGGGCGGGGCAGCTTCTAACTTCCCACCACGCGAACCGGTTCGACGAAGGAGTGCCGTGAACATCGGGGAGATCGCCGAGCGGGCCGGTGTCTCGCGGAGCACCGTGTCGTACGCGCTGAGCGGTAAGCGCCCGGTGTCGGAGGAGACCCGGGAGAAGATCCAGCGGGTCATCGACGAGCTGGGCTACCAGCCCAACGCGAGCGCCCGCGCCCTGGCCAACGGCCGGACGAGCACGATCGGCCTTGTCTTCCCGCCGGCCGGCAACCACTACACCGGGATGCAGCTCGACTTCATCGGCAGTGTGGTGGAGGCCGCGGCGGCGCACGACTACGACGTGCTGCTGTCTCCCAGCGGCGCGGACAGCGACCGCTCGTTCCAGCGGCTGTTGGGGGAGCGGCGTGTCGACGGGGCGATCCTGATGGAGATCAGGCTGGCGGACGACCGGGTCGATCACCTCGCCGAGCTGGACTTCCCGTCCGTCGCCATCGGTCGTACGGCGCACCCGGAGGGCACCTGGTGGGTGGGGCTGGACCACACCGCTCTGACGGCGGCCTGTGTCCACCATCTCGCGGACCTGGGTCACCGCAGGGTCGCCTTCGTCAACCGGCCGCAGCAGCTCCTGCGGGCCGGGTACGAGTCGGCGCACCGGGGCCTGGACGGTTTCACCAAGGCCGCGGCCGAGCGAGGGCTGACCGTGCGGACGTACTGCTGCGGTGACGACGCCGCCTCGGGTCAGGCCTGCCTGGAGCAGATTCTGCACGAGGACCCGGCCACCACGGCCCTGGTCACCCTGAACGAGGCCGCGCTGGGCGGCCTCTACCGAGGGCTTGCCCATGCGGGCCGCCATGTGCCGCGCGACTTCTCCGTCACCGGAGTCGTGGCGTCCCGGTGGGCGGAGACGGTGACCCCGCAGCTCACCGCGGCGGACGTACCGGCGGAGGAGATGGGCCGCCATGCCGTCGACCTCCTCATCGAACGCCTCGACCACCCCACTGCCTCACCTCGGCACCACCTCCTCGCCCCGCCGATCTCCCTGCGGGCCAGTACCGGGCCCGCGGGCGGCACGCCCTTCGCCGAAGTCCCGGACTCCGGTGCACCTCATTAGTACGCCTGACTCCTGAGACCATGAACCCGCCATGCGGACAACCATCCGACGCCGTTGCGCCGGCCGCCGTCTCACCGCTGCGGCCCTGACCGCACTGGCCGTGGCCGTCAGCGCCACCGCCTGCTTCTCCGGCTCGGGCGGCTCCGGACCGAAGGACGCCGCCGGCGGTCCGTACCCGTGTCGCGACGGACGTCAGCGGTGGCGTCGCCTCGTGCGGCGTGCTTCGGTCAGCAGGGGGAGCAAGGGCAGGAGGGAGACCACGACGACGAGGGCGACGAGCGACGGCAGGTAGTCGTCGATGTCGGGAACGGAGGCCCCGAGGGTGTACCCGGCCAGCACGAGACTCTGTGACCAGAGCAGCCCACCGACGATCTGCCAGACGGTGAACGTCCGCGTGGGCACGCCCAGCGCGCCGGCCGCAGGGTGCAGAACCGTGCGCACCATCGGGACGAAACGGCCGATCACCAGGGCCTTGCCGTAGCCATAGCGAGCCAGGAGCCGCTCCGCCCGTTCCGCCGTCCTCCGCACGCCCGGTTTGGAGGTGCGGGCCAGCACCGCCCGCCCGCCGTGCCGCCCGAGCAGGAACCCGACCTGGCCTCCCGCCACGGCGCCGACGCCGGCGCACAGCAGCACCTGCCACAGCACCAGCCGTGGCGCCTGCTCGGCAGTCCCGGCGCACAGCACACCGGCCGGGAACAGGAGCGAGTCACCGGGCAGGAAGAAGCCGAAAACCAGCAGGCCCGACTCCGCGAAGATCACCACGAGGACGCCGAGGGCGCCGAAGGCGGCAAGCACCGAGGCGCTGTCCGTCGGGTCGACGGCGATCACCGTACTCACCTCCTGGTCGTCCTCGCCGGGTCGCCACCCACCCAGCATCCCAGCATCCCGTGGCCTTGGCGCATGCGCCTGTCCCGGCCGTGCGCGCACGGGCGACCGGCCGACATCTTTCCTGTTCGGAGACCTGTCGCCGGTCGTCTCAGGTGGGTCGGTCGGGCAGGCCGGTTGGTGTCCTCGTCCGGTGGCCGGATCCGGGGGCGCGGGCACGCGGCCGGGTTCGGAGGTACGGGTCGGGAACGGGACGACCGCCGGCCGGGCCGCGAGTCGGCGCGGAGGCCGGAGCCCGGCCTCCAACGTGGGCGAAGCAGCGGCCTTGACAGGAGGACGCGAGTCGGGCTTCCTTAGACGCGTTGCGCATGGCGATACTGTTGTGTAATTCGAAACCGCATGGTCTCCGGTGGGCGGCCCCGCACGACGGGCCGCGACGCCCGGCGATGAATGGCTCTGATCCCCTACACCGCGGAGTGGCGCTTCAGATGACTCGCAAGGCACCTGCTGAGGACCCCGGCGACGCCCGTCTGCGGGTCGGTCCCCCGAAGGAGTACGCCGCCGGCATACCAGCGGTCACCTCCTCTCTCCGGCACGCCGGCGAGCAGATGGGGGCCCGCCGCAGCCTGCTCACGCTGCTCCAGGTCAACCAGAAGGAGGGCTTCGACTGTCCCGGCTGTGCCTGGCCCGAGCCGGAGCGCCGGCACCGGGCGGAGTTCTGTGAGAACGGGGCCAAGGCCGTGGCCGAGGAGGCCACCGTACGCCGGGTCACCCCCGAGTTCTTCGCCGAGCACACCCTGGAGGATCTGCTCCCCCGTACCGACTACTGGCTCGGGCAGCAAGGGCGCCTCACCCACCCCATGTACCGCCCCAAGGGCAGCGATCGCTACCGACCGATCTCCTGGAACGACGCGTTCGCCGTGATCGCCCGGGAACTCGCCGCGCTCGATCATCCCGATCAGGCCGCGTTCTACACCTCCGGACGGGCGAGCAACGAGGCCGCGTTCGCCTATCAACTCTTCGTCCGGATGTTCGGCACCAACAACCTGCCGGACTGTTCCAACATGTGCCACGAGTCCAGCGGATCGGCCCTGACGGAGACCATCGGCATCGGCAAGGGCAGCGTTCGTCTGGACGACCTCTACGAAGCCGATCTCATTCTCGTGGTCGGCCAGAACCCCGGCACCAACCATCCCCGCATGCTCTCCGCACTGGAGCAGGCCAAGCGACGGGGCGCACGCGTCATCGCCGTCAACCCCTTGCCCGAGGCGGGGCTGCTCCGCTTCAAGAACCCCCAGCGGCCCTCCGGCATCCTCGGCGGCGGCACCCGGTTGACGGACCAGTTCCTGCAGATCAGGCTGGGCGGAGACCAGGCGCTGTTCCAGGCGTTCAACCGCATGCTGCTGGAGGCGGAGGACGAAGCACCCGGCACCTGCCTGGACACCTCTTTCATCGACCGGTACACCCACGGCTTCCAGGAGTTCGCCGAGCACGCCCGCAAGGCGCCGTGGGACGACGTCCTAAAAGCCACGGGCCTGCCCGAGGAAGAGATCCGGGCGGCGTTCCGCCAGGTGCTGGCCGCCGAGAAGATCGTCGTCTGCTGGGCGATGGGTCTCACCCAGCACCACCACTCGGTACCCACCATCCGGGACGTGGTGAACTTCCTCCTGCTGCGCGGCAACATCGGCCGCCCCGGCGCCGGCCTCTGCCCGGTGCGCGGCCATTCCAACGTGCAGGGCGACCGGACGATGGGCATCCACGAGAAGCCGGACGACGCGTTCCTGGACGCGCTCGGTGCCGAGTTCGCGTTCTCGCCCCCGCGGCACCACGGTCACGACGCGGTCGAGAGCATCCGTGCCATGCGTGACGGCGACGTCCGGGTCTTCGTCGCGCTCGGCGGCAACTTCGTCGCGGCGGCCCCCGACACCGAGCTGACCGAGCAGGCGTTGCGCGGGTGCCGGCTGACCGTGCAGATATCGACCAAGCTCAACCGCTCCCATGTCGTCGCCGGGGAGCAGGCACTCATCCTCCCGTGTCTGGGCCGGACCGAGGCCGACGTGCGGCCGACCGGGCCCCAGCCGGTCACGGTGGAGGACTCCATGGGCATGGTGCACCTCTCGCAGGGGCGTCTCGCCCCCGCCTCCGAGCACCTGCTGAGCGAGGTCGCGATCATCTGCCGGATGGCACGGGCCACACTCGGGGAAGCGGACGCGCACGTGCCCTGGGAGGACTTCGAGGCGGACTACGACAGCATCCGCGACCGCATCGCACGCGTGATCCCCGGTTTCGAGGACTTCAACGCCCGGGTGCGACGGCCGGGCGGTTTCGCACTGCCCCACCCGCCCCGCGACGAGCGCCGGTTCACGACCACCACCGGCCTGGCCAACTTCACCGTCAACCCGCTGGAGTGGCCGGAGGTCCCGCCGGGCCGACTGCTGCTGCAGACGCTCCGCTCCCACGACCAGTACAACACGACCGTCTACGGCCTGGACGACCGCTACCGCGGCATCCACCAGGGCCGCCGGGTCCTCTTCCTGCACCCCGACGACCTCGCCGACCGAGGCCTGGCCGCAGGGGACCTCGTCGACATCGTCAGTGAGTACGGGGACGGCGTGGAGCGGAGGGCGCCCGCCTTCCGCGCGGTGTCGTACCCGACACCCCGCGGATGCTGCGCCGCGTACTTTCCCGAGACCAACGTCCTGGTACCCCTGGACTCCACCGCGGCCGTCAGCAACACGCCCACGTCCAAGTCGATCGTCGTCCGGTTGGAACCGGTCGCCGCCCGCGCGGACGCGAGTCCCGACCTGCGATGAGCGGAGCCCGCCCGGACACCCGGACGTCCCTCGACCGGGCCGCCCACACCGCCATGGGTCCGGCGCATACGCGAGCCGCGCCGCCGCCCGAGCCATCAGAGCGCGCACCTCGGCGCCCTGATCGCCCTGGCGCGCCGTGGGCAACCGTGCGTTCCGGATAGACCGCACCGCTCCCGACCGCACCGCTCCCGACCGCACCGCTCCCGACCGCACCGCTCCCGACCGCACCGCTCCCGACGGCCCGCTGCCGCGGTTCGGTACGGTGGCCGGCATGACGTGGGACCCCGACGCCCACGTGAGCGGGCCGAGACGGAGCTGAAGACGCTCCGCCTGCCCGCGGTGGCCTCTGGTCCGCACCCGGCGAGTGGTGCTCCGGTCCGAGCCCGAGGGCGGGTTCCTCCGTGCGCGTGCTGTGACTCCGTGGCGAGTGGCTCCGGCTGCTCGGTTGCGGTCGGGCAACGCTCCTGAACGGGGTCTTGACAGCCTTCCTGAAGCATCGGACTGTTGTTGCCCATCGTGAATAGCGATGCGTTATTTGCAACGATGTCCCCTGGTGACAGCTCCATCTCTTCCCTCGCCGATCTCCCACCCGATCCGTGTGCCGGTAGCCCACAGCGGAGGGCGCGGCCGGCGAGGGCGACACCGATGCCGCGACCGCGATGCAGTCGGCCGCGACAGGTAGTCCACCGCCGTCTGTGGAAAGGACGAGCCATGAACAGAACCCGCGAACGGGACGGGAGTCCAAGCCATCCCGTCGAGGCGGATCTGCCGGGAAGCCCGGCGACCACGGCAGGTCCTCGGACGGACCGTGTCGTCTTCGGTGTCGCCGCGGTGATCACTCTCGCCTTCGTCGTATGGGGAGCCTCGGCGACCGACAGTCTGAAGAGCGTTTCCGGGACGCTGCTGGACGGGACCATCCGCAACGGCGGGTGGGCGTTCGTCCTCGCCGCCTCGGGTTTCGTCGTCTTCGCCCTCTGGCTGGCGATGAGTCGTTACGGGCGGATCACCCTGGGGGAGGAGGGCGAGCAGCCCGAGTTCCGCACCGTTTCCTGGATCGCCATGATGTTCAGCGCGGGCATGGGCATCGGCCTGATGTTCTACGGCGTGAGCGAACCGCTGTCACACTTCACCACGCCTCCCCCGGGCACGGACCCGGCCGATGCCGCCCAGGCCATGGAGACCGCCATGGCCACCACCCTCTTCCACTGGACGCTCCATCCGTGGGCGATGTACGCCGTGGTGGGCCTGGCCATCGCCTACAGCACCTTCCGGCGCGGACGCCGACAGTTGATCAGCGCCGTGTTCACCCCGCTGATCGGTGAGAAGCGGGCGAACGGCTGGGGCGGCCGGGTCATCGACATCCTCGCCATCTTCGCCACGCTCTTCGGCTCGGCCGCCTCTCTGGGGCTCGGCGCCCTGCAGATCGGCAGCGGCTTCACCGAACTGGGGTGGATGGGATCGGTCGGCACCGGCCTGCTGGTCGCCGTGATCGCGGTGCTGACGGTGGCGTTCGTCGCCTCGGCGGTGTCCGGGATCGCCAAGGGCATCCAGTGGCTGTCCAACATCAACATGGTGCTGGCCGTGACCCTTGCGGTCTTCGTGTTCCTCGTCGGGCCGAGCATCTTCATCCTCGACCTGCTGCCCACCTCCGTCGGCGCCTTCCTCGGCGACCTGACCCAGATGGCGGGGCGTACCGAGGCGTCGAGCGGTGAGGGAGTCGCCGACTGGCTGGCCGGCTGGACGGTCTTCTACTGGGCCTGGTGGATCTCCTGGACGCCGTTCGTGGGGATGTTCATCGCGCGCATCAGCCGCGGCCGGACCATCCGGCAGTTCGTGGGCGGAGTCATCCTGGTGCCCAGCACCGTCAGCCTGCTGTGGTTCGCCGTCTTCGGCGGCTCGGCGATGCACCTCCAGGACGAGAAGCGCCTGAGCGATGCCTCGACCGCCCAGGGGCAGCTCTTCGACGTGCTCCAGCAGTACCCGATCGCCACCGTGACCAGCGTGGTCGTGATGATCCTGGTCGGGATCTTCTTCGTCTCCGGCGCCGACGCCGCCTCGATCGTGATGGGCACGCTCTCGCAGCGCGGGTCCCTGGAACCGACCCGGGGCGTCGTCGTCTTCTGGGGAGTGCTGACCGGGGCGGTCGCGGCGGTCATGCTGCTCATCGGCGGCGGCAAGGGCGACGCGCTCACCGGGCTGCAGAACCTCACCATCCTCGCCGCGGCCCCCTTCACCCTGGTGATGATCGGCCTGTGCGTCGCGCTCACCCGTGATCTGCGCCACGACCCGCTCATCATCCGCAGGAGCAAGGGCAAGGAAGCCATCGAGACGGCCGTCATCGCCGGCCACGAGAAGTACGACGGCGACTTCGAGATCCGCATCGGTCCCTGTGAGTCCTCCGACGGCACGGAGCCCCAGCGGCCCCAGTCGTCCGAGCAGCCGACCGCCCCCTCCTCCGCTCACTGAGAGCGGCGGCACCCGCGCCCGGCGGGGTCGTGGCACCGCCCTGTGCGGCCACGACCCCGCCGGGCGTTCACGTTGCCGTCCCGCGCTCCCGCCCGGCGGAGGAGAACCCTCGTCGTGCTGCTTGACCCGCGGTCGGCGCTCCACGATGCTGTGTTGCGACACGTGAGATGTGTGCCGTAATGAGCAACATCTGATTCAAGTCTCGAACCAGCCGAGGAGTGGCCATGACGCACCAGGTCCGTGCTGTCGTCGCGCGGGGCAAGGGCGCCCCCGTCAGCCTGGAAACGATCATCGTGCCCGACCCGGGTCCGGGTGAGGCGCTGGTGAAGATCGAGGCCTGCGGGGTCTGCCACACCGATCTGCACTACCGCGAGGGCGGCATCAACGACGACTTCCCCTTCCTGCTGGGCCACGAGGCCGCGGGAGTCGTGGAGTCGGTGGGGGAGGGGGTCACCGAGGTCGCCCCCGGCGACTTCGTCATTCTCAACTGGCGCGCGGTGTGCGGTCAGTGCCGGGCCTGTCTGCGGGGACGGCCCTGGTACTGCTTCGCCACCCACAACGCGAAGCGGAAGATGACGCTGGCGTCGACCGGGCAGGAACTCTCGCCGGCCCTCGGCATCGGCGCCTTCGCGGAGAAGACCCTGGTGGCCGCGGGGCAGTGCACGAAGGTCGATCGGACCGCGTCGGCCGCCGCCGCGGGTCTGCTGGGGTGCGGCGTGATGGCGGGCATCGGCGCGGCCATCAACACCGGGAACGTCGGCCGCGGTGACTCGGTCGCGGTGATCGGCTGCGGCGGCGTCGGTGCCGCGGCGATCGCCGGGTCGAACCTGGCGGGCGCGGCGAAGGTCATCGCCGTCGACATCGACGACCGCAAGCTGGAGACCGCCCGGAAGCTGGGCGCGACCCACACCGTCAACTCCAGGGAGAACGACGCGGTCGAGGCCGTCCGCGAACTGACCGGCGGCCACGGCGCCGACGTCGTCATCGAGGCGGTCGGCCGCCCCGAGACCTACCGGCAGGCCTTCTACGCCCGTGACCTCGCCGGCACGGTCGTCCTGGTCGGTGTGCCCACCCCCGAGATGAAGCTCGAACTGCCGCTGTTGGACGTCTTCGGCCGCGGCGGCTCCCTGAAGTCCTCCTGGTACGGCGACTGCCTGCCCAGCCGCGACTTCCCCATGCTCATCGACCTCTACCTCCAGGGCCGCCTGGACCTGGACGCCTTCGTCACGGAGACCATCGCACTGGACGACGTGGAGAAGGCCTTCGAGCGGATGCACCACGGCGACGTCCTGCGCTCGGTGGTGGTCCTCTGATGGCCGCCCGCATCGAACACCTCGTCACCTCCGGGACGTTCTCGCTGGACGGCGGCACCTGGGAGGTCGACAACAACGTGTGGATCGTCGGCGACGACACCGAGGCGATCGTCATCGACGCCGCGCACGACGCCGAGGCCATCGCCCGAGCCGTCGGCGACCGGCGCCTCATCGCGATCGTGTGCACGCACGCGCACAACGACCACATCGACGCCGCGCCCGAACTAGCCGACCGCACCGGCGCCCCGGTCCTCCTCCACCCGGACGACCTGCCGCTGTGGAAGCAGACCCACCCCGACCGGGCGCCGGACGCCGAACTCACCGACGGTCAGGGCCTCGCGGTGGCCGGCGTCGGGCTGACCGTGCTGCACACGCCCGGCCACGCCCCCGGGGCCGTCTGCCTGTACGCACCGGCCCTGGAGGCCCTCTTCAGCGGCGACACCCTGTTCGCCGGCGGGCCGGGGGCGACGGGACGGTCGTACAGCGATTTCCCGACCATCGTCGACTCGATCCGGGACCGGTTGCTGACACTGCCGCCGGAGACCGTCGTGCACACCGGACACGGTGACACGACCACCGTCGGCGCGGAGGCCCCGCACCTCCAGGAGTGGGTCGACCGCGGTTTCTGACGCCCACCGGCGGCCCTTGAACGCCCGCCGTACCGGCTCGCCGCCATCGCGAGCCGATACGGCGGGCTGCTGTTGTTCTATATGAGTTCAGTTTCTTATGGTGCAATGAAATCGACGCCTCAGAGCGCCCTCTGGATGCCTTGACAAGGGTTCGGGCCGACCCCAGACTGATGTTGCGCTTACCGCAATCCGTTTCGCTATACGCACCGAGGTGTCATGATGATTCCCGCGTGCCGTCTCGAGGAGCTCCCCCGAGGCGAGGCATTCCGGCTCGATATCGATCCGCCGGTTTCGGTGTTCCACACGGACGACGGCGAACTCTTCGCCATCGACGACACCTGCACCCACCAGGACGCGTCGCTCGCCGACGGCTGGCTGGAGGGCTGTGAGGTGGAATGCCCGCTGCATGCTTCCAAGTTCGACCTCAGGACCGGCGCGGTCGACTCCCCGCCGGCCAAGCTTCCGGTCCGGACGCACGAGGTCGTCGTCGAGGACGGCGTGATCCACGTCCGCCTGTCCACTGAGGCGCCGAACCTGCCGCCCTGTATCTCGGCCCGGCTCGCCGGGGGCCTGGCGTGAGGACCGTCGCCGTGGTGGGCGCCTCGCTGGCCGGGCTGTCGGCGGCGCGCTCACTGCGCAAGCAGGGGTACGACGGACGGCTCGTTCTCGTCGGGGACGAGCTCCACCGTCCGTACGACCGGCCCCCGCTGTCCAAGGAGTTCCTGTCCGGCACTCTCGGCGAGGCCGAACTCGCTCTGGAGACGGACGAGGAGGACCTCGGGGCGGAGTGGCTGCTCGGCGTCCGCGCCACCGGACTCGACCACGCGCGACGTGTCGTCCGGCTCGGCGACGGACGGGAGGTGCGGGCCGACGGGGTCGTCATAGCGACCGGCGCCGCGGCGCGCTCCCTTCCCGGCTCCGAGGGGCTGGCCGGAGTCCACACGCTGCGCACCCTGGACGACGCCCGCGCCCTGCGGGACGAACTGGCCGGGGGCGGACGGCTGGTCGTGATCGGCGGCGGGTTCATCGGCGCCGAGGTCGCCTCCACCGCGTACGCCCTCGGACTCGACGTGACGGTCGTGGAAGCGGCGCCCGCACCGCTCGCCGGACCGCTCGGCGAGACCATGGGTGCCCTTGTCTCCGCCCTCCACGCGGACCACGGCGTACAGCTGTTGTGCGGCGTGGGTGTCAAGGGGCTGAGCGGGGAGACCCGGGTCGACGCCGTGCTGCTGGAGGACGGGCGCGGCATCCCCGCCGACATCGTCGTGGTCGGTGTCGGCGCACGCCCGAACGTCGAGTGGCTGGAAGGCTCCGGCATCGCACTCGACAACGGCGTCAAGTGCGGCGCGGACGGTCGCACCAGCCTGGCCGGCGTGGTCGCGGTCGGCGACTGCGCCAACTGGTACGACCCGCGCGCGGGATGTCATCGCCGCGTCGAGCACTGGACCGGTGCGCGTGAACGCCCCGACGCCGCGATCGCCACGTTGCTGGCGGGTGGCGCGGTGGAACCGGGCGTGCCCCGGCCGCCGTACTTCTGGTCCGACCAGTACGGCGTGAAGATCCAGTTCGCCGGTCACACGGCCCTGGCGGACAGCGTGGCCATCGAGGCGGGCACCGCGGACGGCCGCGACGTCCTGGCCGTCTACCGGCGGGCCGGGAACCCGGTCGCCGTGCTCGGGATGAACCAGGCACGGCTGTTCACCCGCTGGCGCAAGCAGCTCGCCACCATCGCGCCCTGACGCCGCCCGCCACCTGACACCGCCCTTCGTCTTTGAAACCACCCTCGTCTTGACACCAGCCCAGCGGCATCCGATGCTGCGGTTGCGTATCGCACGCAGGGTTGCTCCCTACACAACGCCGTCCGGAGTCGCTCTTCCCGGCGCGTGACAGTCCGATCCACGACGTTCCCACGAGGAGTGCACCGTGACCTCGACCAGCCTGCCGGACAGCCTGATCGCCACCCTGCCGGGCTCCTCCTACACGGATCCGCAGATCTTCGCCCAGGAGCAGGAGCGCATATTCGAAACCACGTGGTTCTGCGTGGCGCGCGCCTCCGAACTGGCGAAGCCCGGTGCCTTCCGCACCGTGGACGTGGGCCGCGAGAGCATCCTGATCGCCCGCGCCCGGGACAACTCGGTCCGCGCCTGGTTCAACGTCTGCCGGCACCGCGGCGCCAAGCTCTGCACGGAGGAGACCGGCGAGGTCAAGCGTGCCTTCCAGTGCCCCTACCACGCCTGGACGTACGACCTGAACGGCAAACTGGTCGCGGCGCCCAACCTCACCAAGATGCCCGACGTGGGCCGCACCGAGTACGGCCTGGTGAGCGTGGCCGTCCGGGAGTGGCTCGGGTACGTGTGGGTCTGCCTGGCGGAGAACCCGCCCTCCTTCGAGGAGGACGTCATCGGCGCGGTCGTCGAGCGACTCGGCGACATCGAGTCGATCGAGCGCTACGACATCGACAACCTCTCCGTCGGCAAGCGGATCGTCTACGACGTGAAGGCGAACTGGAAGCTCATCATCGAGAACTTCATGGAGTGCTATCACTGCGCCACCATCCACCCCGAACTCACCGAGGTGCTCCCGGAGTTCGCGGACGGTTACGCGGCCCAGTACTACGTCGGCCACGGCGCCGAGTTCGGTGAGGAGGTCCAGGGCTTCACCGTCGACGGCTCGGAGGGTCTGGACCGCATCCCGGGCGTCGCCGAGGACCAGGACCGCCGCTACTATGCGATCACCGTCAAGCCGCAGGTCTTCATCAACCTCGTGCCCGACCATGTGATCTTCCACCGGATGTATCCGGTGGCCGTGGACCGCACCGTCGTCGAGTGCGACTGGCTCTACCTGCCGCACGTCGTGGAGAGCGGCAAGGACGTCAGCCGGTCCGTGGAACTCTTCCACCGCGTCAACCAGCAGGACTTCGACGCCTGCGAGCGCACGCAGCCCGGAATGAGCTCACGCATGTACGCCAAGGGGGGCGTGCTGGTGCCCAGCGAGCACCACATCGGCGCGTTCCACGACTGGGTGAACGAGCGCCTGGGCAACCCCCAGGGATGACTCAGCCCAGGTAGCCCATGCGGTGGCTGATCTCCTCGGCGCCCTTGAGCAGCACCGGGGAGAGCTCGTGCAGACGCTCCTCGGTGAACCGGTAGGAAGGACCCGAGGCGCTGAGCGCCGCGATGACCTCGCCGTCCCGGTTGCGGACCGGGGCGGCCATGGCGTGCAGACCGAGCTCCAGTTCCTCGAGAGTGAAGGCGTAGCCGGCCTCCCGAGCCTCGGCGAGGTTCTTCTCGAGTTTGGTCTTCGCGGTGATGGTGTGCGCGGTGACCTTCTTCATGCCGACGGCGGACAGCAGCGCGGCGCGCTCCTTCGTCGGCAGGTGGGCCAGCAGGATCTTGCCGCTCGACGTGGCGTGCAGCGGGGTCAGTTGGCCCACCCAGTTGTGCGCGGTGACCGCTCCGGGGCCACGTACCTGGTAGAGGTTGATCGCGTACTGCTCCTGCATGACGGCGACGTTGACCGTCTCCCCGATCTCCTCCGCGAGGCGCTCGCAGATCGGACGGCTCTGCTGGGTGATGTCGATACGGCCGGTGACCGCGCCGGCCAGTCGTACGATCCCGAAGCCGAGCCGGTACTTGCCGCGCTCACCGGCCTGTTCCACCAGACCGCGTGCCTCCAGGGCGCCGAGCAGGCGGAAGGCGGTGGACTTGTGCACATCGATCTCGGCGGCCACCTCACTGACGCCCGCTTCGCCACGCTGGGCGAGGATCTCCAGAACGCTGATGGCGCGGTCCACCGACTGCACTCCGCCGGACTGCGAGTTCGCCGTATTGGTGTCTTGGTTGTGGTTGCTCACAGTGAAACTATACGCGTAGTAAACAACATCACTGGAAGTAAGGCCGTCGCAGTCAAGATCCGGAAGTTGCGCTGTTCGCAACCTGGTGCGCATGGCGCTACCGGGTCTAGCATGCCTCGCGTATCTGAGGCGCGAGCGAGACGAGGCACCATGGCTCCCCTGCACTACGACTTCGTCATCGTCGGCGGCGGATCGGCCGGCAGCGCACTGGCGAACAGGCTCTCCGCGGACCCGGCGAACCGGGTGCTGGTCCTGGAGGCCGGCCGGTCCGACTACCCGTGGGACGTCTTCATCCACATGCCCGCGGCGCTGACCTATCCGATCGGCAGCCGGTTCTACGACTGGAAGTACGAGTCCGAGCCCGAGCCCCACATGGGCGGCCGACGCATTTACCACGCGCGCGGCAAGGTGCTGGGCGGCTCCAGCAGCATCAACGGCATGATCTTCCAGCGCGGCAACCCCATGGACTACGAGCGTTGGGCGGCCGACGCCGGTATGGAGAGCTGGGACTACGCGCACTGCCTGCCGTACTTCCGGCGGATGGAGAACTGTCTCGCGGCCGACCCGGACGACGAGTTCCGCGGCCACGACGGCCCTCTCGTCCTCGAACGCGGTCCCGCGACCAACCCCCTGTTCAGCGCCTTCCTCAAGGCCACCCAGGAGGCGGGCTACGCTCCGACCGACGACGTCAACGGCTACCGGCAGGAAGGCTTCGCCAAGTTCGACCGGAACGTCCACCGCGGACGCCGCCTCTCGGCCTCCAAGGCCTATCTCAAGCCCGCCATGAAGCGCCCCAACCTCACGGTCACCACCCGCGCCCTCGTCACCCGTGTGCTGTTCGAGGGCAAGCGCGCCGTCGGCGTCGAGTACCAACGCGGCAAGGGCGCCCTCCAGCAGGTCCGCGCCGGGGAAGTCATCCTGTGCGGCGGTGCGATCAACTCCCCGCAGTTGCTCCAGCTCTCCGGTGTCGGCAACGCCACCGAATTGGCCGCCCTCGGCATCGACGTCGTCCACGACCTCCCGGGCGTCGGTGAGAACATGCAGGACCACCTGGAGGTCTACATCCAGTACGCCTGCAGACAACCCGTCTCCATGCAGCCCTACCTGGCCAAGTGGCGCGCCCCGTTCATCGGCCTGCAGTGGCTCTTCCGCAAGGGGCCCGCCGCCACCAACCACTTCGAGGCCGGCGGCTTCGCCCGCAGCAACGAGGACGTGGACTATCCCAACCTCATGTTCCACTTCCTGCCGATCGCGGTCCGCTACGACGGCTCGGTGCCCGCCGGCGGCCACGGCTACCAGGTCCACGTCGGGCCCATGTACTCCGACGCCGTCGGCTCGGTGAAGATCAGGAGCAGGGACCCGCGCGAACACCCCGTCCTGCGCTTCAACTACCTCTCCACCGAGCAGGACCGCCGCGAATGGGTCGAGGCGATCCGGGTGGCCCGCAAGCTCCTCAACCAGCCCTCACTCGCCCCCTACAACGGCGGGGAGATCTCACCCGGACCGTCCGTCGAGACGGACGAGGAGATCCTGGCGTGGGTCGCCAAGGACGGCGAGACCGCCCTGCACCCGTCCTGCACCTGCAAGATGGGCACCGACGAGATGTCCGTCGTCGACCCCGCCGACATGCGGGTGCACGGCCTCGACGGACTGCGCGTGGTGGACGCGTCGGTGATGCCGTACGTCACCAACGGCAACATCTACGCCCCGGTGATGATGATCGCCGAGAAGGCCGCCGACCTGATCCTCGGCAAAGAGCCGCTCGCACCGTCGAGGGCCGCGTACCACCGCCACCGTGACGCCGAGCAGCAGGCCGGGTAGACGTTGGCTGCCACAGGGCTGCGCGAGCTGCTGCGCGGCGTCCGTTACGAGGTGCTCCCCGCGAAGGCGACCGAGGACAAGGTCCTCGCCCATGTTCCGCGCGACGTCGTCGTCACCGTGACGGCGTCGCCGGTCAAGGGCCTCAAGCCCACCCTCGACCTCACCACCCGACTGGCGGCGCACGGCTACCACGTCGTCCCGCACGTGCCCGCGCGACTGCTGCGGGACGACGCCCACCTCAAGGAGGTCGTCGACCGGCTGCGCGAGGCGGGTGTGGACGACGTCTTCGTCCCGGCCGGCGACGCCGACCCTCCGGCCGGGATCTACGACGGTGCGCTGCCGGTGCTGCGCGGGCTGAGCGAGCTGGGCAGCCCCTTCGCCGGCGTCGGCGTCACCGGCTACCCCGAGAGTCATCCGCTCATCCATGACGACGTCACCATCCAGGCGATGTGGGACAAGCGGGAACTCGCCACCTACGTCGTGAGCAACCTGTGCTTCGATCCACGTGTCCTCGGGGAATGGATCGGCAGGGTCCGGAACCGGGGTGTCGGCCTGCCCGTCTACGTGGGTGTGGCCGGGCCCGTGCAGCGGGCGAAGCTGCTGACCATGGCGACGAAGATCGGGGTGGGGGAGTCGACGCGCTTCCTGGCGAAACACGCCTCGTGGTTCCTGCGGTTCGCTGCCCCGGGCGGGTACGCACCCGAACGGCTGCTGGCCCGCACCCAGGAGGCCCTCACCGCGCCCTCGGCCGGGGTGGCCGGTCTGCACCTGTTCACGTTCAACCAGATCGCCGAGACGGAGCGGTGGCGCCGCGCGCTGCTGGACCGGCTGGGCGGCTGAACCGGGAGAAGGATGGCAGACCACCACGACAGGGGCGGGGCCGAATCCGGCCCCGCCCCGTGATCGCGTGTCGCTCAGCGAAAGACCACCGTGCGGTTGCCGTCCACCATCACGCGGCTCTCGCTGTGCCACTTCACCGCGTGTGCGAGCACCTGCGCCTCCACGTCCCGCCCGACGGTGACCAGCTCGCCCGGGTCGAGCGAGTGGTTCACCCGGACCACGTCCTGCTCGATGATCTGTCCCTCGTCCAGGTCCGAGGTCACATAGTGCGCCGTCGCGCCGACGAGTTTCACTCCGCGCCGGTAGGCCTGGTCGTAGGGGCGGGCGCCCTTGAAGCTGGGGAGGAAGGAGTGGTGGATGTTGATGGCGCGGCCCTCCAACTGCTTGCACAGGTCGTCGGAGAGGATCTGCATGTAGCGGGCCAGCACCACCAGGTCGATGTCCAGTTCGCGGACGAGCTCCAGCAGGCGTGCCTCGGCCTCGGCCTTGGTGTCCCTGGTCACCGGGATGTGGTGGAAGGGGACGCCGTAGGTCTTGGCGAGGCCCTCGAAGTCACGGTGGTTGGAGACGATCGCGGGAATCTCGATGTTGAGGGCGCCGGTGCGCCGGCGGAAGAGCAGGTCGTTCAGGCAGTGGCCGAACTTCGACACCATGATCAGGGTCCGGGTCGGCGTGGCCGCCTCGCTCAGGTTCCAGGAGATGCCGTAGGCCTGGGCCACGGGACCGAACCGGTCACGCAGATGCGCCATGTCGGCGTCCGGATCGGAGACGTCGAAGTGGACCCTCATGAAGAAACGACCCTGAAGTCGGTCGTCGAACTGCTGGCTCTCCAGGATGTTTCCGGAGTTCCTGACGAGATAGCCGCTCACGGCGTGAACCAGCCCGGCGCTGTCCGGACAGGAGAGAGTGAGGACGTACTCGCGGCCAGGTTGCGGGCGAGGGGACATGGGCGGCCTCCGATGGTGCGTATTGCACAACATGGTGAGCGATACGCAACATGGTCGGCTCGGTGTCGCTCGTGGTCAAGGGCGGGAGGGTAATGGGGCGCATGGCGAAATCGTCATCAGCCAGCCTCTTGACGCAGGTCGGTCCATTCGACACTGTGTTCCACCACAAGCAATCGGGTGCACGATGCGCAACGAATTTCCATGAAAGGGCTCGTCGCGTGGCAGACCTGTACATGGATGGTGAATGGCGGGATCCGGTCGCCGGAGGGCGCCGGGAGATCCGCTGTCCCGCCGACGGCTCGCTCGCGGCGACCGTCTCGGAGGGGACACGCCCCGACACCGAGGCCGCGATCTCCGCGGCCCGCCGGGCCTTCGACGCGGGGCCATGGCCGAAGACCCCCGAGCGTGAGCGCGGCGCGCTGCTGCTGCGCACCGCCGACATCATCGAGCGCGACGCCGAGGACTTCGCCCGCGCCGAGTCGCTGGACACCGGGAAACGACTGGTGGAGAGCGCGTACGACATCGCCGATGTCGTCTCCTGCTTCCGCTACTACGGCGGACTCGGCGGCACCGACGCCGGCCGGGTGATCGACACCGGACGCGACGACGCCGTCAGCCGCGTCGTGTACGAGCCGATCGGTGTGTGCGCACTGATCACGCCCTGGAACTATCCGCTTCTGCAAGCCAGTTGGAAGGTCGCCCCGGCGCTGCTCGCCGGCAACACGATCATCCTCAAGCCCAGCGAGCTCACCCCCTCCACCTCCATCCTGCTGATGAGGGCGCTGGAGGAGGCCGGACTCCCGGCCGGCGCCGCGAACCTCGTCCTGGGCACCGGCGTCGAGGTGGGCGCACCGCTGTCCGAGGACCCGGCCGTGGACATGGTCTCCTTCACCGGAGGCCTCCAGACCGGCAAACGGATCATGGCCACCGCCGCCGCGACCGTGAAGAAGGTGGCGCTGGAACTCGGCGGCAAGAACCCCAATGTCGTCTTCGCCGACGCCGACTTCGAGACGGCCGTGGACTTCGCGCTCACGGCCGTGTTCCTGCACTCGGGACAGGTCTGCTCGGCCGGTGCCCGGCTGATCGTCGAGGACTCCCTGCACGACGCCTTCGTCGACGAGGTCGTCCGACGGGCCCGGCGGATCCGGCTCGGTGGCCCCTTCGACCCCGAGGCCGAGACCGGGGCGCTGATTTCCGCACAGCACCTGGACAAGGTCGAGGCATATGTCGCCGCGGGCCTCGCCGAGGGAGCCGTACTGCGCTGTGGCGGCGCACGGCCCGACGACCCGGCGCTCGGATGCGGCCACTACTACCCGCCGACCGTTCTCGACGAGTGCCGGCAGGACATGCGCGTGGTGCACGAGGAGTCCTTCGGGCCCGTGCTGACCGTGGAGCGCTTCACCGACGAGGACGACGCCGTACGCATCGCCAACGACACCGAGTACGGACTCGCCGGAGCCGTCTGGACGCAGGACGCGGGCAAGGCCCAGCGGATGGCCCGGAGGCTGCGCCACGGCACGGTGTGGATCAACGACTACCACCCCTATGTGCCGCAAGCGGAATGGGGTGGCTTCGGGCATTCGGGCGTGGGCCGCGAGCTGGGACCGACCGGCCTCGACGAGTACCGAGAGCCCAAGCACATCTGGCAGAACATCCAACCCCGGCCGCAGCGCTGGTTCAGCGGCTGAACGCCGAAAAGAGGTCGATCGTGACCCCAGTAAAGATCGAGGTGCCGCAGCGGCGCGGCACACCCCAGGACTCGGACGGCACGCCGGTCATATCCGTGCGCGGGCTGTGGAAGGTGTTCGGGCCGAAGGCCGAGCAGGTCCCGGAATCCGAGGAGTTGTGCGGGCTCACCCGTCGTGAGCTCATGGACCGCACCGGCTGCACCGCCGCCGTACGCGACGTGAACTTCGAGGTCGCGCCCGGCGAGGTCTTCGTCGTCATGGGCCTGTCCGGCTCCGGCAAGTCCACGCTCGTGCGATGTCTGACCCGGCTGATCGAACCCACCGCCGGTGAGATCGTCTTCGAGGGCGAGAACATCCGCGACGCGGACGCGGGACGCCTGCGCGAACTGCGCCGCCGCAAGTTCTCCATGGTCTTCCAGCACTTCGGGCTGCTGCCCCACCGCCGGGTCATCGACAACGTGGCCTTCGGCCTGGAGATCCGCGGCATGAGCAAGGCACAACGCGTCCAACAGGCCCAGGAGGTAGTGGAGTTGGTCGGCCTCGCCGGCTACGAGAACTCCTACCCCGACCAGCTGTCCGGCGGTATGCAGCAGCGTGTCGGCCTCGCCCGGGCGCTGGCCGGCGACCCCGACGTCCTCTTCTTCGACGAGCCGTTCTCCGCGCTCGACCCGCTGATCCGCCGGGACATGCAGAACGAGGTCATCCGCCTCCACCACGAGGTCGGCAAGACCATGGTGTTCATCACCCACGACCTCTCCGAGGCCCTCAAACTGGGCGACCGCATCCTGATCATGCGCGACGGCAAGATGGTCCAGTGCGGCACCGGCGACGAGTTGGTGGGCGCCCCGGCCGACGACTACGTGCGCGAGTTCGTCAAGGACGTACCGCGCGGTGAGGTGCTGACCCTGCGGTGGATCATGCGCCCGGCCGCGCCCGACGACGCTTTGGACGGCCCCGAGCTGGGCCCGGACGTCGTGGTGCGGGAGGCCACCCGGGCGGTGCTCGCGGCCGAGAAGCCGGTGAAGGTCGTAGAGAACGGCAAGCTGCTCGGCATCGTCGGCGACGAGGAGATCCTCGCGGTGGTCGCCGGGCAGGAAGGCGACGTGTGATGGCCGCCGTCGTAGAGAAAACGGATAAGCCGGATAAAGCGGTCGAGTTGGCGAAGGTGCCGGAACCCGCGCCCGTCGCCGGGGTACGCAAGGTCAGCCGTGGCATGGTCGTGGGCGCGATCCTTCTCGTCTGGCTGGTGTTGTTCGCCGTGCTGCGCGGGAAACACACCCTGACCCTGGCGGCGGCGGACCTGACCGACCTGCACCGGTGGTTCAACGACGTCAATGACTCGATCGGCGCGAACCGCAACTCCAACCCGCTCTTCCTCTACTTCTTCAACGAGATCCGCCTGGTCATCGACACCCTGGTGACCTTCGTCCAGGAGCTGATCTCGCAGCCGTCCGGGGACCGCCCCGTCCCGCAGATCGGCTGGCTCGGTGTCGTCGGCATCGCCGGCTATGTCTCCTGGGCCGTGGGCAACTGGAGGGTCGCGCTGCTGGCGGTGGCCGGCTTCACCTTCCTCGGGGTGCAGGGCCTGTGGCAGGAGAGCATGGACACCCTGGCGCTCACCCTCTCCGCGGTCTTCGTGGCGCTGCTGTTCGCGATCCCGCTGGGCGTGTGGGCGGGGCTGTCCGACCGGTTCAACCGGATCGTGACGCCCTTCCTGGACTTCATGCAGACGATGCCGACCTTCGTCTACCTGGCCCCGCTGACCCTGTTCTTCCTCATCGGCGGCGCCTCCGCCACGATCGCCACCGTGATCTACGCGGCTCCACCGGCGATCCGCATCACCGCGCACGCCATCCGCTCCGTGCCCGCGACCACCGTCGAGGCTGCCGACTCGCTGGGTGCGACGCGGCGGCAGGCACTGCTGAAGGTCCTGCTGCCGATGTCCAAGCGGACCGTGGTGATGGGCGTCAACCAGTCCATCATGGCCGCCCTCGCCATGGTCACCATCGCCGCCCTGATCGGTGCGCCCGGCCTCGGCAGGACCGTCGTCCAGGCCCTGCAGTCCCTCGACGTCGGTACGGCCTTCAACGCGGGCCTCTCCATCGTCGTGATGGCGGTCGTCCTGGACCGGGTCACGACCGCCGCCAGCACCCGCGCGAAGGCGGGCAGAAGTTCGAAGAATCGCTTCCTCGCCTGGCGGCGGCGCCTCCTGGGCGCCGGCGCGGTGGTCACGGCGGTCCTCGTCTACTTGTCGCACACCTACGTCTGGGCGGCCGAGTTCCCCGGCGAGGGCGGCGCGGGCAGCTCCATCGCGAGCGCGGCCGACACCACGACGACCTGGGTGCAGGACGAGCTCTCGGGCTTCACCAACGCCGTCCGTGACACCCTCACCAACGGCCTCCTGAACCCCTTCCAGTCGCTGCTCACCGACTCCCCGTGGTGGCTCGTCGGCGCGGTGCTGATCGCTCTGGGCGTCGTGTTCGGCGGCTGGCGTGCCGGGCTCACCACGGCCGTGTGCGTGGGCCTGCTGGTCGGCACCGGTGTGTGGTCGGACGGCATGACGACGATGGCGTTGAGCCTCGTCGCCACGGTGCTGGTGATGCTGATCGGCGTCTTCTTCGGCGTGTGGATGGCACGCAGCGCGCTGGTCGACCGGCTGCTGCGCCCCACTCTGGACGCGGCCCAGGTCATGCCGCCGTTCGTCTATCTCGTCCCGTTTCTCGCGCTGTTCGGCCCGACCCGCTTCACCGCGATCGTCGCCGCCGTCGTCTACGCGGCCCCCGTCGCCGTGAAGATCATCGCGGACGGGATACGGAACGTCCCCGCGACCACCGTGGAAGCGGCCACCTCCGCCGGGTGCAACACCTGGCAGATCATCACCAAGGTCCAGCTGCCGATGGCACGCGGTGCCCTGACTCTCGCCACGAACCAGGGTCTCATCTACGTGCTGTCGATGGTCGTCGTGGGCGGTCTTGTGGGCGCCGGGGCCCTCGGCTACGACGTCGTCGCCGGCTTCTCGCAGGGGCAGCTGTACGGGAAGGGGCTGGCCGCAGGGCTGGCCATCGTCCTTCTCGGAGTCATGTTCGACAGGATCACTCAGGCAGCGGCGCGGCGTGCCGGCGCATAAGGAGCTACGGACCATGGCAGGACACGTAAAACACTGGAGAGTCGGCGCGGCCGGCATAGCCGTCCTCGCACTCGCCCTCACGGCCTGCGGAGGGGCCAAGGTCGGTGACGACTCCTCGGTGTCCGACAGCTCGGGAGGCTCCGCCGAGTGCGGCACCTTCAACCTCGCGGTCAACCCGTGGGTGGGCTACGAGGCCAACGCGGCGGTCATCACGTACGTCGCGGAGAAGGACCTCGGCTGCAAGGTCGTCAAGAAGGACCTCAAGGAGGAGATCGCCTGGCAGGGCTTCGGGACGGGCGAGGTCGACGCCGTCGTCGAGAACTGGGGCCACAACGACCTGAAGAAGAAGTACATCACCGACCAGAAGACCGCCGTCGAGGCCGGCTCCACCGGCAACGAAGGTCTCATCGGCTGGTACGTGCCGCCGTGGCTGGCCAAGGAGCACCCGGACATCACCGACTGGAACAACCTGAACAAGTACGCGGACAAGTTCAAGACCTCCGAGTCGGGCGGCAAGGGGCAGCTGCTCGACGGCGACCCGTCGTTCGAAACCAACGACGAGGCCCTGGTGAAGAACCTGAAGCTGGACTACAAGGTGGTGTACGGGGGCAGCGAGACCGCGCTCATCCAGGCCTTCCGCGACGCGGAGAAGAACAAGAAGTGGCTGATCGGCTACTTCTACGAGCCGCAGTGGTTCCTGGCCGAGGTGCCGCTCGTCAAGGTCAAGCTGCCCGACTACAAGGCGGGCTGCGACGCCGACGCGGAGAAGGTCGCCTGCGACTACCCTGTGTACAAGCTGGACAAGATCGTCAGCGCGAAGTTCGCCAAGTCGGGCAGCCCGGCCTATGACCTGGTCAAGAACTTCACCTGGACCAACGACGACCAGAACGTCGTGGCGAAGTACATCGCGGTGGACAAGATGACGCCCGAGGCGGCGGCCGAGAAGTGGGTCGAGGCGAACCGGGACAAGGTGAAGGCCTGGATCAAGTAGCAGCGGAGGCCGGACGCCAAGAACCGGTCGACCGCGCCCGGTGCGGTGCGCATCCCGTGCGCACCGCCCACCGGGCATCGCTGTGTTCAGGCCCTCTTTCCGGTCCCTTTCCCGGACGTGGTCGGACTACTGAACGCGAACGCACAGCTGTCACCTGGATCGCGACCGCCAACGAAATACTCGCGAAGGTCCGACTCATCGAGACCTGGGTGAAGAAACTCGTCAGTAATAACTCGAAGTAACGCGAACCGGGTCACGAGACACTGATGGGGGGCCGACAGCGAGCTGTCGGCCCCCCATGGGGCATTGTGCGTCGGTCAGACCGAATGAGTCAGTGCGCGACAATCCACATCAGCCATTGAAGGGGCACTTCTTGATGATGAAGAATGCTTTTCCGGGCTGGTCCACACCAAGAACTCCCTGGTTGCCGGGCCTTGAGCTGCCGACGACGAGGTCCGCGCCCTTGAAGTACTTGGTTTTGGAGTGCCACAGGACCCGGCCACCGGAATACTGGTAGAATCGCACATCGCCGTTCTTGGCGACCTGTACGTACGCGGACGGGCCGCTGAGGTGCCCCTTGGCCTTGTATATCGTGCAGGTCAAGGCCTTGTAGGTCATGTAGATGTTGTAGTTCTTCCCGACACAGAACCTGGCCTTCCGCGACGCGGGACCATCGGTGATGCACTTCCCCGCCTTGAGCTTTTTGCCATTGGCCAGGCGATTTTTCGGCGCCGCGCTTGCAGGGCTGGCCGCGCCCAGGGCGACCGCAACCGCGACTGCGAAGACGGCCGCGTGACGCACGGGCCGGTAGCTGATTCTGAAATTACGCGCCATGGCGCATTCCTCCCCGTTGACGAATGGAACTCAGTCAATTTTACCGTGTTCCCATTCCGGGCAGGATCTTATCCCAAGGGTGCATTCGCTGGATGCCCCCGAGATCTTTTTGCAGTATCTTCACAATTCACTTGTCAAGACTTTTCGTGAGGGTTCGCCCATCTCTCTGATGGGCCGCTTTGGCTGTCCGGGCTGAGGGTGGGCATCCCGGCGGTCCGGCTGTCACGTCGGTTGGGTACCGGGTTCCATATCGGCGCGAACCACAACTCCCACCCGCTCTTTTTCTCCTTCTTCAGCCATGCCGACCTTCGTCTGTCTGGCCCCGCTTATCCTGTTCTTCCTCATCGGCGGCGCCTCCGCCGCGTTCGCCCTGGTGATCTACGCGGCCCCGCCGGCGATCCGGATCACCGCGCACGCCATCCGGTCCGTGCCCGAGGCCACGGTCGAGGCGGCCGACTCGCTCGGCGCGACCCGGCGGCAGTCCCTGCTGAAGGTCCTGCTGTCGATGTCCAAGCGGGCCATGGTCATGCGCGTCAACCAGTCGATCATGGCTGCCCTCGCCATGGCGTCGCGGACCGTTTCCCGGGCCGCTCGGAGGCTCGTTCTCCCGGCCGTTCCCCGACGTCATGGACCCCCTTGACACCCACCTGCACGGAAGGCACATTGTGTTGCGCAACCTGAATCATGTTGCGTGGACAGCAACGTGATCGGCTCGACTGGTTTACAAACCGGAGGTGCGGCGATGGCGGGACCCCGAGTGGTCATCATCGGAGCGGGCGTCGTGGGCGCGGCACTCGCGGACGAGATCTCCGCGCGCGGCTGGACCGAAGTGACCGTGGTCGACCAGGGCCCGCTCCCGGCCACCGGGGGCTCGACCTCGCACGCGCCGGGACTGGTCTTCCAGACCAACTCCTCGAAGACCATGACCGAAATGGCGCGCTACACCGTCGAGAAGTTCTGCTCCCTCGACGTCGACGGCAAGCCCTGCTTCCTCCAGGTCGGCGGGCTGGAGGTGGCGACCACCCCCGAGCGGCTCACGGAACTGCGCCGCCGCCACGGCTGGATCACGGCCTGGGGCATCGAGTCCCGGCTGCTGACCGCCGAGGAGTGCGTCGAGCAGCACCCCCTGGTGAACCCCGACAAGGTCCTCGGTGGCCTCCTGGTCCCGACGGACGGGCTCGCCAAGGCCGTCCTCGCCGTCGAGGCCCAGATCCGCCGGGCAACCGAGCGCGGCGTGCGCTTCCTCGCCCGCCACGAGGTCCTCGACGTACAGCACGACGAGGGCCGCGTCACCGGTGTCCTCACCGACCAGGGTGAGATCCCCGCCGACATCGTGGTGTGCTGCGCCGGCATCTGGGGCCCGAAGATCGCCCGCATGGTCGGCATGAACCTGCCGCTCACCCCGCTGGCCCACCAGCTGGCCTGGACCGGCCCCGTCCCGGCGCTCGCAGGCCAGACGGAGGAGGCGGTCCGCCCGATCCTGCGCCACCAGGACGCGGACCTCTACTACCGCGACCGCTTCGACGGCCTGGGCATCGGCTACTACGGCCACCGCCCGATGCCGATCTCCGCCGACGACATCCTCTCCGTGGACGAGGCCGACGATATGCCGTCGGTCCTGAAGTTCACCGAGGAGGACTTCGAGGACGCCTGGACCGAGACGCAGGCTCTGCTTCCCTCCACCCGGGAGGCGAAGGTCGAGGAGGGCATCAACGGCCTGTTCTCCTTCACCACCGACAACTTCCCGCTCCTCGGCGAGTCCCAGGACGTCAAGGGCTTCTGGGTCGCCGAGGCCGTGTGGGTCACCCACTCCGCGGGCGTGGGCCGCGCGATGGCCGAATGGCTGGTCGACGGCTACTGCAGCTCCTTCGACCTGCACGAGTGCGACGTCAACCGCTTCGAACCGCACCAGCTGTCCCCGGAGTACGTCCTCGCCCGCGACTGCCAGAACTTCGTCGAGGTCTACGACATCCTCCACCCCCTCCAGCCGACGGGTGACCCGCGCCCGATCCGCAAGAGCCCCTTCCACACCCGCCAGGAGGAGCACGGCGCCTTCTTCCTGGAGGCGAACGGCTGGGAGCGCCCGCACTGGTACGAGGCCAACGCGGGCCTCGTCGAGGGCCGCTCCATCCCGACCCCCAACGACTGGGCGGCCCGGTTCTGGTCGCCGGTCGTCGGCGCCGAGGCGCAGGCCACCCGTGAGACCGTCGCGATGTACGACATGACGGCGCTCAAGCGCCTGGAGGTGACCGGCCAGGGTGCGGCCGACTTCCTGGAGAGCCTGACCACCAGCAAGGTGGCCAAGTCGGTCGGCGCGGTGACGTACACCCTGCTCCTGAACCACGACGGCGGCATCCGCAGTGACATCACCGTCGCCCGCCTCGCCCGCGACCGCTTCCAGATCGGCGCCAACGGCAACGTGGACCTCGACTGGTTCACCCGCCACCTCCCCGCCGACGGCACCGTCCAGGTCCGGGACATCACCCCCGGCACCTGCTGCATCGGCCTGTGGGGACCGCTGGCCCGCAAGGTCCTCCAGCCCCTGACGGACGAGGACTTCTCCAACGACGGCCTGAAGTACTTCCGCGCCAAGCAGGCCTACATCGGCTCGGTGCCGGTCACCGCGTGGCGGCTGTCCTACGTCGGTGAACTCGGCTGGGAGCTGTACACCACCGCCGACCAGGGCCTGAAGCTGTGGGACACCCTGTGGCGGGCGGCCGAGCCGCTCGGCGGCGTCATCGCCGGCCGCGGCGCCTTCAACAGCCTCCGCCTCGAGAAGGGGTACCGCTCCTTCGGCACCGACATGACCTACGAGCACGACCCCTACGAGGCCGGTGTCGGCTTCGCCGTCAAACTCGACAAGGGCGACTTCATCGGCAAGGCCGCCCTGGAGCGCCGCAGGGAGAACGTACGGCGCAAGCTGACCTGCCTCACGATCGACGACCCGCGGTCGGTCGTCCTGGGCAAGGAGCCCGTGTACGACGGAGACAGCGCGGTCGGCTACGTCACCAGCGCCGCCTACGGCTACACGATCGGCAAGGGCATCGCCTACGCCTGGCTCCCGGCCGAACTGGCCACCCCCGGCACCCCGTTGACGATCGGCTACTTCGACCAGCGCGTCGAAGCCGTCGTCGCCGAGGAGCCCCTGTTCGACCCCACCATGTCCCGCCTCCGTGGCTGACACCCCCGCGTCGACTCCGAGAGAAGGAACACCGCCGGTGAACGCACAGCTGCTCGACGGCAAGGCGACCGCCGCCGCCATCCGCCGCGAACTCGCCGAGCGCGTGGCCAAGTTGACGGCCACCGACGGCCGCCCGCCGGGCCTCGGCACGGTCCTGGTCGGCGACGACCCGGGCAGCCACGCCTACGTCGGCGGAAAGCACCGCGACTGCGCCCAGGTCGGCATCGCCTCCATCCGCCGGAACCTGCCGGCCGACGCCTCCCAGCAGCAGGTCGAGGAGACGATCGACGAGCTCAACGCCGACCCTGCCTGCACCGGCTACATCGTCCAGCTACCGCTCCCACCCCACCTGGACGCGAACGCCGTACTGGAACGCATGGACCCGGCCAAGGACGCCGACGGCCTGCACCCGGTCAACCTCGGCCGGCTCACCCTGGGCGTCGAGGCCCCGCTGCCCTGCACCCCACGCGGCATCGTCGAACTGCTCCGCCGCCACGACGTACCGCTCGCGGGTGCGCGCGTCTGTGTGATCGGACGGGGCATCACCGTGGGCCGCCCCATCGGCCTGCTCCTCACCCGCCGCTCCGAGAACGCCACCGTCACCCTTTGCCACACCGGGACCAAGGGCCTGGCCTGGCACGTCCGCGAGGCGGACATCGTCATCGCCGCCGCCGGCTCACCCGGGCTGATCACCAGGGACATGCTCCGCCCCGGCGCGGCCGTCCTGGACGTCGGTATCACCCGCACCGACCAGGGTCTGGTCGGCGACATCCACCCGGACGCCGCCCAGGTGGCCGGCTGGATCGCGCCCATGCCCGGCGGTGTGGGCCCCATGACCCGAGCGATGTTGCTGGCCAACGTCGTCGAGGCCGCCGAGAGGAACGCCACCGTCGTATGAACGCGCACGCCCCCGAGCCCCCGCGGTATCCGCACCTCGCAGAAGCCCTGTCAGAAGACGGAGACGTCCGATGAGCCCCCGCACCCCAGGCGCCGACCTCCCCGAGCACCCCGACTGGCTGTGGCGCGATCCCGAGCCCGCGAAGTCGTACGACGTAGTGATCGTCGGCGGCGGAGGACACGGCCTGGCCACCGCCCACTACCTCGCCAAGAACCACGGCATCACCAACGTCGCGGTCCTGGAGAAGGGCTGGCTCGCGGGCGGCAACATGGCCCGCAACACCACGATCATCCGTTCCAACTACCTGTGGGACGAGAGCGCCGGGATCTACGAGCACGCGCTCAGACTCTGGGAGGGGCTGGCGGAGGAGCTCGACTACCCGATCCTCTTCTCCCAGCGCGGCGTGCTGAACCTCGCGCACAGCCTCCAGGACGTCCGCGACAGCGTGCGCCGCGTCGAGGCGAACCGCCTCAACGGCGTGGACGCCGAGTGGCTCGACGCCGACGGCGTCAAGGACGTCTGCCCGATCGTCAACATCTCTCCGGACGTGCGCTATCCGGTCCTGGGCGCCACCTACCAGCCTCGCGCGGGCATCGCCAAGCACGACCACGTCGCCTGGGGCCTGGCCCGCTCGGCGGACGCCGCGGGCATCGACATCATCCAGAACTGCGAGGTCACCGGCCTCGACGTGGTCGGCAACCGCGTCATCGGCGTCCAGACCACCCGCGGGCCCATCGCGGCCGGCAAGGTGGCGCTCTGCTCGGCGGGCCACACCTCGGTCCTCGCCGCCATGGCGGGCATCGAGCTCCCCATCCAGAGCCACCCGTTGCAGGCCCTGGTCTCCGAACTCCTGGAGCCGGTGCACCCGACGGTCGTCATGTCCAACGCGGTCCATGTGTACGTCAGCCAGGCGCACAAGGGCGAGCTGGTGATGGGCGCGGGCATCGACGCGTACAACTCCTACACCCAGCGCGGTGCCTTCCACATCATCGAGGAGCAGATGTCGGCGGCCCTGGAGCTGTTCCCGGTGTTCGCCCGCGCCCATGTGCTGCGCACCTGGGGCGGCATCGTCGACGTCAGCCCCGACGCCTCACCGATCGTCGGGCTCAGTCCCGTCGACAACCTCTACCTCAACTGTGGCTGGGGAACGGGCGGATTCAAGGCCACCCCCGGCGTCGGCTGGGTCTACGCCCACACCATCGCCCACGACACCCCGCACGCCCTGAACGCCCCCTTCTCGCTCGACCGTTTCACCACCGGCGCGCTCGTCGACGAGCACGGCGCGGCCGCGGTGGCCCACTAGGGAGCCGAACCATGCTGCTCATCCCCTGCCCGTGGTGCGGGCCCCGCGACGAGGCCGAGTTCCACTACGGCGGCCAGGCACACGTGCCGTACCCGCAGGACCCGGCGTCCCTCTCCGACGAGGAGTGGGCCCGCTACCTCTTCTTCCGCGACAACGCCAAGGGCCCCTACGCCGAGCGCTGGAGCCACGCCGCGGGCTGCCGCCGCTGGTTCAACGCGGTACGGGACACATCGACGAACGAGATCCTTACGGTGTACAGGACAGGAGAGGAACGCCCGACGACATCGGAGCCGCGCCCCCTCACCTCTCACCCCAGCCCGGCACAACCAGCCCGTCCGGCGTTCGAGGACGAGGCCTCTTCAGGGCCGACGGGGGGCCGGGGGGCGGAGCTTTCCGGCGGGGTCGAAGGGGCGGAGCCCCTTCAGGATGGGACGGGTAGGGGCGGCGGGGGCGAGACAACCCAGCCGTTGCGCCACCCCACCCGCGGCAGAATCGACCGCGACACCCCCCTCACCTTCACCTTCGACGGCACCGAATACCAAGGCTTCCGAGGCGACACCCTCGCCTCCGCCCTCCTCGCCAACGGCGTCATCCACACCGGCACCAGCATCAAGCTCGGCCGCCCCCGCGGTATCTTCTCCGCCGGCGTCGAAGAGCCCAACGCCGTCATCCAGATCGAGGAACCCTTCCCCGAGCCGATGCTCCCCGCGACGACCGTCGAGCTGTACGACGGCCTGGTCGCGACCAGCCTCCCCGGCCAGGGCCGCCTGGCCACCGAACCGGACCCCGCCCGCTACGACGCCGTACACGCCCACTGCGACCTGCTGATCGTGGGCGCCGGCCCGGCCGGCCTCGCGGCAGCGGCGGCGGCAGCGAACAGCGGCGCCCGTGTCATCCTCGCCGACGACCAGCCGGAACCCGGCGGCAGCCTCCTCGGCACGGCCGAGCACCTCGACTGGGTGCGGGAGGTCCGGGAGCAGCTCGACGCCGCTCCCGAGGTCCGCGTCCTTCCCCGCACCACCGTCTTCGGCTACTACGACGACAACCACCTCCTCGCCGTCGAACGCCGCACCAACCACCTCGGCGCCGACGCCCCCGAGAACGTCGCCCGTGAACGCGTCTGGCGCATCCGCGCCCGCCGCGTCGTCCTCGCCACCGGCGCCCACGAGCGCTCGCTGGCCTTCGCGGACAATGACCGCCCCGGAGTGATGCTGGCCTCCTCGGCCCGCACCCACGTCAACCGCCAGGGCGTCCTGCCCGGCCGCCACGCGGTCGTTCTCACGACGAACGACAGCGCGTACGCGTCGGCGCTGGACCTGGCCTCGGCGGGCCTGACCATCGCGGCGATCGTCGACACCCGCCCCGAACCGGGGGAGTGGGCCGAGCGTGCTCGGGCGGCCGGCATCGAGGTGCTGGCCGGACACGCCGTCATCGGCACGGAGGGCGAGGCCCGCCTCACCGCCGTGACCGTGGCGCCGTACGGAGAGTCCGCGGGAGGCCGGGAGTTCGCGGCCGACCTGCTGCTGGTCTCCGGCGGCTGGAACCCGGTGGCGCACCTGTTCAGCCAGGCGGGCGGCAAGCTGCGCCACGACGACACACTCGGCGCGTTCGTCCCCGACACCGCCCGCCAGGCGGTCGAGGTCGCCGGCAGCGCGAGCGGTGCCCTGGACCCGGCCACGGTCCTGGCACAGGGCGCGGCAGCCGGTGCCCGCGCCGTCGAGGCCGAGGGATACACACCCGGGACACCGCGCCTGCCACAGGTGCCCGCGCAGCCGCGGCAGACGCCGCCGATGCACGTGTACGTCGTCCCGGGCGCCTCGGACGGCCCCCGTTTCGTCGACCTCCAGCGCGACGTCACCGTCGACGACCTGGCCCGCGCGACCGGCGCCGGTCTGCGATCGGTCGAGCACACCAAGCGCTACACCACGGCCGGTACCGCCAACGACCAGGGCAAGACCTCCGGCGTCCTGGCCGGCGGCGTCGTCGCCGAACTGCTCGGCGTGGACATCTCGGCGCTCGGCACGACGACCTTCCGTCCGCCGTACACGCCGGTCTCCTTCGCCGCCCTCGCGGGCCGCGACCGAGGAGCGCTGAGCGACCCGGTCCGCACGACCGCCATCCACGAGTGGCACGTCGCGCACGGCGCCCTGTTCGAGAACGTCGGCCAGTGGAAGCGCCCCTGGTACTACCCGCGGGACGGCGAGGACATGGAAGCCGCCGTGCTGCGCGAGTGCGCCGCGACCCGCGAGGGCGTCGGCTTCATGGACGCCTCCACCCTCGGCAAGATCGACGTGCAGGGCCCGGACGCCGGCGTCCTCCTCGACCGGCTCTACACCAACATGATGAGCACCTTGAAGGTCGGCATGATCCGCTACGGCGTGATGTGCCGCCCGGACGGCATGGTCTTCGACGACGGCACGGTCATCCGGGTCGCTCCTGAGCGCTTCCTGGTCACCACGACGACGGGCAACGCCGCCGCCGTACTGGACTGGATGGAGGAGTGGCTGCAGACCGAGTGGCCCGAGCTGAGGGTCCATTGCACCTCGGTGACCGAGCAGTGGTCGACGGTCGCCCTGGTCGGCCCCAAGTCCCGCGCGGTCCTCGCCGCCCTCGCGCCCCGACTGGCCGTGGGCAACGACGACTTCCCGTTCATGGCCTGGCGGGAGACGACCGTCGCGGGCATCGAGGCCCGGGTCTGCCGGATCAGCTTCTCCGGCGAACTCGCCTACGAGATCAACGTGTCACCGTGGCAGGGCCTCGCCCTGTGGGAGGCCGTGTACGAGGCCGGCGCCCCGTACGGCATCACCCCCTACGGCACGGAGACCATGCACGTCCTGCGCGCCGAGAAGGGCTACCCGATCATCGGCCAGGACACCGACGGCACCGTCACCCCCCAGGACCTCGGCATGAGCTGGGTGGTGTCGAAGAAGAAGCCCGACTTCATCGGCAAGCGCTCCTACGCCCGCGCCGACACCACCCGCGCCGACCGCAAGCACCTCGTCGGCCTGCTCCCGGAGGAACCGGACACCTTCCTCCCCGAGGGCACCCACCTGGTCGCCGACAGCGTGCTGCCCGCCCCGCCCGTCCCCATGCTCGGCCACGTCACCTCCAGCTACCGCAGCGCGGCTCTCGGCCGGACCTTCGCGCTCGCCCTGGTCAAGGGCGGCCGGGACCGCATCGGCGAGCGGCTGTACGCCCCCGTCGGCGACCAACTGGTCCCGGTGACCGTCGCCGGCCCCGTCCTCTACGACCCCGAGGGAGCCCGCCGCGATGGCTGAGACCGCCCTGAACGCCCCGCGCCGCAGCCCGCTGTCGCAGGTCGCGGACCGCCTGGCCGCCGTGACCCACGCCTCCGGGGGCGCGATCCGGCTGACCGAACTGCCCTTCCTGGCCCAACTGAACGTACGCCTGGACGCCAAGGGCGCGGCGGCGGATTCCGTCGGGCTGGCACTGGACCTGCAACTGCCGCTCCAGCCGAACACCGTCGCACGCGCGGGGGAGCTGACCGCGCTGTGGCTCGGCCCGGACGAGTGGCTGCTGGTGGGACCGCCGGGCAGCGAGCGGGACCTGGAGGGCCGGATCCGGGAGGCGGCGGGGGAGGAGCCCGTCTCCGTCACCGATGTCTCCGCGCAGCGCACCACACTCCTCGTCACGGGCCCCCGCGTCCGCGACCTCCTGGCTCACGGCTGCTCCCTGGACCTGCATCCGCGCACCTTCGGTGCCGGCCGCTGCGCTCAGACGACGCTGGGCCGTACCCAGGTGATCCTGGTCGCCAGGGACGAACCCAGGGCGGGATTCTGGGTCCTGGTGCGCTCGACGTTCGCCGGCTATCTGGCGGACTGGCTCCTCGACGCCGCGACGGAGTACGTCTGAGCGGCATGGACGGAATCGTCCCGTCACCCCTGTGGGAGCTCCGTCGAGGGGCCCCACAGGGCTTCGCACACCGAGTTCCGCGCCACCCGTCGAAGGCTGGACCCTGTGACCGTCACGGCTGACACCACCACCCCCGCGCGTCCGGGGACACCCGACCTCCACCCGCACGCGCTGCCACGACCCGGTCGGACGCTGGTCATGGGCGTCGTGAACGTCACCCCGGACTCGTTCTCCGACGGCGGGCTGTCGTTCGCCGCGGACGCGGCCGTCGCGCACGGGCTCGCACTGCTGGAACAGGGCGCGGACATCGTGGACGTGGGCGGCGAGTCGACCCGCCCCGGCGCGGCCCGCCCGACGGTGGAGGAGGAGCTGCGACGGGTCCTGCCCGTCGTCCGGGACCTGGCGGCGGCGGGCGCGGTCGTGAGCGTCGACACGATGCGGGCCGAGGTCGCCGCACGCGCCCTGGACGCGGGTGCGTGGCTGGTCAACGACGTCTCCGGCGGCCTGGCCGACCCCGCGATGCTGCCGTTGATGGCCCGAGCGGGGACGCCGTACGTCCTCATGCACTGGCGTGGACACTCCGCCGGCATGCGGGCGAACGCCGTCTACGACGACGTTGTCCCCGATGTGCTCGACGAACTGCGCCTGAGGATCGACGCCGCGTTGGAGGCGGGAGTGGCGCCCGGTTCTCTGGTCGTCGACCCCGGGCTGGGCTTCGCCAAGACCCCCGACCACAACTGGGAGCTTCTGGGGCGCCTGGGGGACGTCAAGGCCCTGGGCCACCCCGTGCTCGTGGGCGCGTCACGCAAGTCGTTCCTGGGCAGTCTGCTGGCGGACCGGGAGACGGGACAACCCCGCCCCGCGCGGCAGCGCGATGCCGCGACCACCGCCGTGTCCGTGCTCGCCGCCGCGCAGGGCGTCTGGTGTCTGCGCGTGCACGACGTCGCCTCCACGGCCGACGCGGTGCGCGTGACGGCCCGCTGGGGCGCCGAGGCGGCGGCGTCGGCGCGGTCGTCGCCGCGCTGAGTGCGCTGAGTGCGCTGAGGAACGCTACGTGGCTGAGCGCTCCCGCAGGGCTCGGCCCAGGTAGCCCATCCGGCGGCTGATCTCGTCCGCGCCGCTGATCAGCAGGGGTGCGACCGCGCTGATGCGTTCCTCGGTGAAGCGGTAGGTGGGGCCGGAGGCGCTGAGCGCCGCGATGACCTCGCCGTCGCGGGAGCGGATCGGCGCCGCGACGGCGTGCAGTCCGATCTCGAGTTCCTCCAGCGCCACCGCGTACCCGCGTTCCAGCGACGCGGCGAGGTCCTTCTCCAGCCTCGTCCCGGTCGTCAGGGTGTGCGGCGTCAGCTTCTGCACACCCGATTCCGCGAGCACGCGGGCGCGTTCCTTCCGCGTCAGGTGGGCCAAAAGGATCTTGCCGCTCGACGTGGCGTACACGGGGGTGAGCTGACCGACCCAGTTGTGGGTGCCGACGGCGCCGGGACCGCGTACCTGGTACAGGTTGACCGCGTAGTGCTCTTGCAGGACCGCGATGTTGACCGTCTCGCCGATCTCCTCGCTGAGCCGCTCGCACACCGGGCGGCCCTGCTGGGTGATGTCGAGGCGGCCGGTGACGGCGCCGGCCAGGCGCACGATCCCGAAGCCGAGCCGGTACTTGCCCCGCTCCGCGGTCTGCTCGACCAGACCGCGTGCCTCCAGTGCCCCGAGCAGACGGAACGCGGTGGACTTGTGCACGTCGATCTCGGCGGCCACCTCACTGACGCCCGCCTCGCCACGCTGGGCAAGGATCTCCAGGACGCTGACGGCGCGGTCGACGGACTGCACCCCGTTCACCGCGGGTCCTGCTGTTGCGCTCTCTGCGGTGTAGTTGCTCATGGTGCAACTATACGCGTGGTGTCGATGGGCCGAAGGGGGCCGTGACGGACGGCGCCGGGCGGCCGGATCCGGCCGCCCCGCATGGTCGCACGGCCCGCCCGGTCAGCGGAAGACCACGGTGCAGTTTCCGTTCACCAGGACACGGCTCTCGCTGTGCCACTCGACGGCGCGGGCGAGCACCTGTGCCTCGACGTCACGGCCGATGGTGACCAGCTCGTCGGGGTCGCGCGAGTGGTCCACGCGGACGACGTCCTGCTCGATGATCGGGCCTTCGTCGAGGTCGGGCGTGACGTAGTGGGCCGTGGCCCCGACGAGCTTCACGCCGCGCCGGTGCGCCTGGACGTACGGCCGGGCCCCCTTGAAGCTCGGCAGGAACGAGTGGTGGATGTTGATGGCCTTGCCTTCGAGCTGCTTGCACAGGTCGTCGGAGAGGATCTGCATGTAGCGGGCCAGCACCACGAGGTCGATGTCCAGCTCGCGCACGAGCTCCAGCAGGCGTGCCTCGGCCTGTGTCTTGTTCTCCTTGGTCACCGGGACGTGGTGGAAGGGGATGTCGTACCTCTGCGCCAGGGGCTCGAAGTCGCGGTGGTTGGAGACGATCGCGGGAATCTCGATGTTGAGCGCGCCCGTGGACTTGCGGAAGAGCAGGTCGTTCAGGCAGTGGCCGAACTTGGACACCATGATCAGCGCGCGCGTCGGGGTCGAGGCGTCGTGCAGCTGCCAGGTGATCCCGTACGCCTGGCCGACCGGGCCGAAGCCGGTGCGCAGGTCCTCCAGAGAGATGCCGGGGTCCGACACGTCGAAGTGGACCCGCATGAAGAAGCGGTCCTGCAGTCGGTCGTCGAACTGCTGGCTCTCCAGGATGTTGCCGGAGTGGCTGATGAGAAAGGTGGTCACGGCGTGGACGAGACCGGCCTGGTCGGGACAGGAAAGGGTGAGGACGAACTCACGGCCGGGCTGCGGTCGAGGGGACATTGCCTTCCTCCGTCGTCAGGTGGTGCGAAGCGCTGTTTCTCTATGCAGAACGTCATTCGCAATGTGCAACATCATGCGGACGGGGTGAGGCGCCGTCAAGGGCCCCGGGGGTCGTGTGTGCCGAGTGCCCGGGGTGGGCGGCGGAGTCCCCTTTCCGGCGGGACGGCAAGTTCGCGCGACCGCCCCCTTGACAGTGGATGTCCGCAGGGAGACAGTTTCGTCGTTGCTTATAGCGATGACTGTTGCGTAATCCACAACACTGCTGGGGCTCGGCTCGGCCCGCCGGGGCTTTCCGAAGATCCCGAAGATCGCATTCGGCAGTCCCCTCGACGGGGCCGTCACCGCCGCCGAGCCCCTGTCCGCCCCCGAGACGCCGCGCATCCGGCGCTGAACCCGGCCCCGGCCCCAGCGGCACGAATCCCTCATCGGCAAGCTTCCCAGGAGATGGACATGGCCTCTTCGTACGACGTGATCGTCGTCGGCCTGGGCGGGATGGGCAGCGCGGCCGCCTGTCACCTCGCCGCCCGTGGTCAGCGGGTGCTCGGCCTGGAGCGCTTCGGGCCCGCCCACAACCTCGGCTCCAGCCACGGCGGTTCCCGTATCTACCGGCAGGCCTACTTCGAGGACCCGGCCTACGTACCCCTGCTCCTGCGCGCCCACGAACTGTGGGAGAGGCTGGCCGCCGACTCCGGCCGCGAGGTCTTCACCCGGACCGGCGGTCTCATGATCGGCCGTGAGAACAGCGAGGCCTTCGCGGGCACCCTGCGCAGTGCCCACGAGTGGGGGCTGGACCACGAGGTCCTGGGCGCCGCCGACATCCGGCGCCGTTTTCCCACCTTCAACCCCGCGGCCGAGGACGTCGCCTTCTACGAGCGCGAGGCCGGCATCGCCCGTCCCGAGGCGACCGTCGCCGCCCACCTGGACCTGGCGCGGGCCCACGGCGCCGACCTGCACTTCGCGGAACCGGTCCTCGGCTGGGAGGCCGACGGCCCGGGCGGCCGGGCCTGGGTGGTGACCGACCGGGGCACCTACACGGCCGACCGGCTGGTCATCGCCCCCGGGGCGTGGGCGCCGAAGCTGCTCTCCGACCTCGGTGTGCGCGTCACGGTGGAGCGCCAGGTCATGTACTGGTTCCAACCCGAGGGCGGGACCCGTCCGTTCAGCGCCGAACGGCACCCCGTCTACATCTGGGAGGACCCCGACGGCACCCAGATCTACGGCTTCCCCGCGCTCGACGGCCCCGACGGCGGCGCCAAGGTCGCCTTCTTCCGCAAGGGCGTTCCCAGCGACCCCGACACCCTCGACCGGAAGATCCACCCGGACGAGATCGCGGCCATGGCCGACTACCTGCGCCCGCGAATCCCCACCCTGCCCGGCCGCTTCCTCAAAGGCGCGGCCTGCATGTACGCCAACACCCCGGACGAGCACTTCGTCCTCGCCCGGCATCCCGAGCATCCGCAGGTGACGGTGGCCTGCGGATTCTCCGGCCACGGGTTCAAGTTCGTGCCCGTCATCGGCGAGATCCTCGCCGACCTGGCAACCGAAGGCACCACCGAGCACCCCATCGCCCTGTTCGACCCCCGCCGCGTGCGCGTCTGACATCCTCCGAAGGTGACGAGATGACCCTTACGAACCTGCCGCCCAGCCTGATCCCCACGCTGTCCGGCGAGTACTACACGGATCCCGAGGTCTTCGCCCTGGAGCAGGAGCGGGTCTTCGAGGCCATGTGGTTCTGCGTGGCCCGCGCCGCCGAGCTGGACAAGCCCGGCGCGTTCCGCACCTACCAGGTGGGCCGCGAGAGCGTACTGATCTCCCGCTCGCGGGACGGCTCGATCAAGGCGTTCCTGAACATCTGCCGGCACCGCGGCGCCAGGCTGTGCACCGAGGAGTCCGGGGAGGTCAAGCGCGCCTTCCAGTGCCCGTACCACGCCTGGACCTACGGACTGGACGGCAAGCTGGTCGCCGCGCCCAACCTGACCTCGATGCCGGACATCGACCGGACCGAGTACGGCCTGATCAACGTCCAGGTGCGGGAGTGGCTCGGCTACGTGTGGGTGTGCCTCGCCGACGAGCCGCCGTCCTTCGAGGCGGACGTACAGGGAGCGGTCGTCGAGCGGCTCGGTGACCTGCGGTCGATCGAGCGCTACGGCATCGACGACCTGAAGGTGGGCCGCCGTGTCACCTACGACGTCAAGGCCAACTGGAAGCTCATCATCGAGAACTTCATGGAGTGCTACCACTGCGCCACCATCCACCCCGAACTCACCGAGGTCCTGCCTGAGTTCGCGGACGGCTACGCGGCCCAGTACTACGTCGGCCACGGCGCCGAGTTCGGCGAGGAGGTCCAGGGCTTCACCGTCGACGGTTCCGAAGGCCTGGACCGCATCCCGGGCGTCGCCGAGGACCAGGACCGCCGCTACTACGCCATCACCGTCCGGCCGCAGGTCTTCATCAACCTGGTGCCCGACCATGTGATCTTCCACCGGATGTACCCGATGGCACCCGACCGCACGGTGGTCGAGTGTGACTGGCTGTACCTGCCGCACGTCGTGGAGAGCGGCAAGGACGTGGACCGTTCGGTGGAGTTGTTCCACCGGGTCAACCAGCAGGACTTCGACGCGTGTGAGCGCACCCAGCCGGCGATGAGCTCACGGGCGTACGCCAGGGGTGGCGTGCTGGTGCCCAGCGAGCACCACATCGGCGAGTTCCACACCTGGCTGCAGAACAAGCTCGACGTGCGGCCCACGCACTGACCCTCCCTCACCCCCGGTACTGCCCCTCCACCTGCTGTCGCGGCCTCTGCGGCAGGTGGACGGGCCGTCGAGATGCGTTGCGATGGGCGCAACCGAGTGCGCGAAAGAGAACTCGGATGCGGTCCCTCCCCTTGACACCCCCGAATTCCATCGAAACCATGTTGCGCATAGCGAGTGTCGTTGTGCGATATGAGACACCACTGTCTGGAGTCGGCATGAGGAGCATCACCGTCGTCGGAGCGTCGCTGGCAGGCCTGAGCACGGTCCGCGCGCTGCGCGCAGAGGGCTACGACGGCGAGCTCGTCGTCGTGGGGGAGGAGCGCCACACCCCCTACGACCGACCGCCGCTGTCCAAAGCCTTCCTCAAGGGCGACATCGACGCCGACGCGCTCGCGCTCGGTGACGCGGACGAGTACGAGGCCCTGGACGTGCAGTGGCTGCTCGGTGAGCGCGCGGTGCGGCTCGACCCCGTCGCCCGCACTGTCACCCTGACCGGAGGACGGCACGTGCGCACCGACGGGGTCGTCGTCGCCACCGGCGCGAGTCCCCGGGCGCTCCCCGGCACCGACGGGCTCGCGGGTGTCCACACCCTGCGCACCCTGGACGACGCCCAGGCCCTGCGCGCGGAACTGCTGGACGGCCTGCCCCGGGTCGTCGTCATCGGCGCCGGCTTCATCGGCGCCGAGGTGGCGTCCACCGCCCACCGGCTCGGGCTCCACATCACCGTCGTCGAGGCGCTCGATGTACCGCTGGAACGCCAACTGGGCCGCGAGATGGGACTGGTGTGCTCCTCGCTCCACCGCGATCACGGAGTTCGGCTGCTGTGCGGAACCGGTGTGAGGGAACTCCTCGGAGAGGGCCGCGTCACGGGCGTACGGCTGGCCGACGGGCGGGTGCTGCCCGCCGACATCGTCGTGGTCGGGGTGGGCGTCCGGCCCAACACCGACTGGCTCGCCGGTTCCGGTGTGCGGGTGGACGACGGCGTGGTGTGCGACGCGGGGTGCTCGACCGGTGTCCCGGGCGTGGTCGCCGTCGGTGACGTCGCCCGCTGTCCCCACCCGTTCACCGGACGGCACGCCCGCATCGAGCACTGGAGCAACGCCACCGAGCAGGCGAAGACCGCCGCCCGAACGCTGCTGACCGGTGTTCCGGCCCCCGCCCCGCTCACCGCGCCGTACTTCTGGTCCGACCAGTACCAGGTGCGCATCCAACTCGCCGGACACGTCACCCCCGGCGCCGAGCCCCAGGTCGTCGAGGGCGATGTCGACAGCCGTTCCTTCACCGCCGTCTACCGGCACGAGGGCACCCCCGTCGCCGTGCTCTCCCTCAACCAGCCCAAGTACTTCAACCGGCTCCGCCGCACCCTCGTCCCCGCCGCCGCGGCCGCCGTCTCATGAGTCCGCCGCCTCGACCCGCCCCGCGCTCGGTACGGCGCACCGGCATGAGCGTCCGAGACCGGGTCACTGACGGTTGTCAGCGGTCCCCGCGCCCCCGCCCCGGGCCGGGCCCCGGAAGCCGGCCCACGCCGGCCGACGACCCGGGCACCGTCGACGCCGCTCTCCGCACCGTCGGTCGGCTGTTCGGGCGACTGCGCGGGAACACCGCCGGCGCCCTGTCCGCAGATGCCGGTGCCGCCCACCGCGCCCACACCCAAGGAGACCGCCGATGACCCTTTTCAACCAGTCCCTGCACGAGCTGGACCCGGCGGTCGCCGCCGCGGTCGACGCCGAGCTGAACCGTCAGCAGTCCACCCTGGAGATGATCGCCTCGGAGAACTTCGCTCCGGTCGCGGTCATGGAGGCCCAGGGCTCGGTCCTCACCAACAAGTACGCCGAGGGCTATCCGGGCCGCCGCTACTACGGCGGCTGCGAGCACGTCGACGTGGCCGAGCAGATCGCGATCGACCGGGTCAAGGAGTTGTTCGGCGCCGAGTACGCCAACGTCCAGCCGCACTCGGGCGCTTCCGCCAACCAGGCGGCGCTGTTCGCGCTGGCCCAGCCCGGCGACACCATCCTCGGCCTGGACCTGGCGCACGGCGGCCACCTCACCCACGGCATGAAGATCAACTTTTCCGGCAAGCAGTTCCATGTGGTCCCGTACCACCTGGACGCCGACACCGGCCTGGTCGACATGGCCGAGGTCGAGCGGCTGGCCGAGGAGCACCGCCCGAAGGTGATCATCGCGGGCTGGTCGGCGTACCCGCGGCAGTTGGACTTCGCCGCCTTCCGCCGGATAGCCGACGCGGTCGGGGCGTACCTGTGGGTGGACATGGCGCACTTCGCGGGCCTGGTCGCGGCGGGCCTGCACGAGAACCCGGTGCCGTACGCCGATGTGGTCACGTCCACCACGCACAAGACGCTCGGCGGCCCGCGCGGCGGCATCATCCTCGCCCGCGGCAAGGACTTCGCCAAGAAGCTGAACTCGTCCGTCTTCCCGGGCTTCCAGGGCGGTCCGCTGGAGCATGTCATCGCGGCGAAAGCGGTGTCCTTCAAGGTCGCGGCGAGCGAGGAGTTCAAGGAGCGGCAGCGCCGCACGGTGGAGGGCGCGCGGATCCTCGCCGAGCGGCTGACGGCCGCCGACGCCCGTGAGGCCGGCGTGAACGTCCTGTCCGGCGGCACGGATGTCCACCTCATCCTCGTCGACCTACGCGACTGCGAGCTGGACGGGCAGCAGGCCGAGGACCGCCTCCACGAGGTCGGCATCACGGTCAACCGCAACGCCGTCCCCAACGACCCGCGTCCGCCGATGGTCACCTCCGGCCTGCGGATCGGCACGCCCGCCTTGGCCACCCGCGGCTTCACGGCCGAGGACTTCGCCGAGGTCGCGGACGTCATCGCCGAGGCGCTGAAGCCGTCCTACGACGCCGAGACGCTCAAGGCCCGGGTCAAGGCCCTGGCCGACAAGCACCCGCTCTACCCCGGCCTGTGACCGACACTCTTCCGCAGGGGCGCGCCGTGACAGCTCGGCACGCCCCGCCAATCCCACGGAGCATGGCGTGGCAATCAGCGTCTTCGACCTGTTCTCCATCGGCATCGGGCCGTCCAGCTCGCACACGGTCGGCCCGATGCGCGCCGCCGGGATGTTCGTCGCCCGGCTGAAGCAGGACGGCGTGCTCGCCCAGACCTCGGCGGTACGCGCGGAGCTGTTCGGCTCCCTCGGTGCCACCGGCCACGGCCACGGCACTCCCAAGGCGGTACTGCTCGGCCTGGAGGGCAACGAGCCCCACACGGTCGACGTCGCCCGGGCCGACCTGGACGTCGAGCGGATCCGCGGCACCGGGCGCATCCGCCTCCTCGGCGCCGAGATCGGCCCGGCCCACGAGATCGGTTTCGACCTCTCGACCCAACTGGTGCTGCACCGTCGGCGCTCGCTGCCGTACCACGCCAACGGCATGACCCTCTTCGCGTACGACGCCGACGGAGTGCCCCTGCTGGAGAAGACGTACTACTCGGTCGGTGGCGGTTTCGTGGTCGACGAGGACGCCGTCGGCGCTGACCGGATCAAACCCGACGACACGGTGCTGGCTCACCCGTTCCGCACGGGTGACGAACTGCTGCGGCTTTCCCGGGAAACCGGCCTGTCGATCTCCGCTCTGATGCTGGAGAACGAGAAGGCCTGGCGCACCGAGGAGGAGATCCGCGCGGGTCTGCTGGAGATCTGGCAGGTCATGCGGTCCTGCGTCTCCCGCGGCCTGGGCCGTGAGGGCATCCTCCCCGGCGGCCTGAAGGTCCGTCGCCGGGCCGCGGCCGCGGCCCGCGCGCTGCGCAGCGAGGGTGACCCGGCGGGCCGCGCGATGGAGTGGGTGACCCTCTACGCGATGGCGGTGAACGAGGAGAACGCCGCGGGTGGCCGGGTCGTCACCGCCCCGACGAACGGCGCGGCGGGCATCATCCCCTCCGTACTCCACTACTTCCTCGACTTCGTGCCGGGCGCGGACGAGGACGGCGTCGTCCGCTTCCTGCTCGCGGCGGGCGCCATCGGCATGCTCTTCAAGGAGAACGCCTCCATCTCCGGCGCCGAGGTCGGCTGCCAGGGTGAGGTCGGCTCCGCCTGCTCGATGGCCGCCGGTGGTCTCGCCGAGGTACTCGGTGGCTCCCCCGAGCAGGTGGAGAACGCCGCCGAGATCGGCATGGAGCACAACCTGGGCCTCACCTGCGACCCGGTCGGTGGCCTCGTCCAGATCCCGTGCATCGAGCGCAACGGCATGGCCGCCGTCAAGGCCGTCACCGCCGCCCGCATGGCCCTGCGAGGCGACGGCCGCCACCACGTCTCCCTCGACAAGGTCATCAAGACCATGAAGGAGACCGGCGCCGACATGAAGGTCAAGTACAAGGAGACCGCGCGCGGCGGCCTCGCCGTCAACGTCATCGAGTGCTGAGGAGACGGGGGAGCGGGAGGGAACCGGTGCGGCCTGCGCCTCATACGCACCGCATCCCCGACGAGGGCCCGCTGCGGCCGTGCAGTAGGCGTCTGCGGCCGCCATCACGACATCCACAGACAGAATCCACAGACAGAAACCGGGAGTGAGGCCGTGGGACGGGTCACCGAGCGACGGCGCGTGCTGCGGATCCGGGACGGTGCGCTGAGCACGCGCCCGGACACGCTGGTCGCGGAGGAGCCACTGGAGATCCGGCTGGGCGGCAAACCGCTGGCGATCACCATGCGCACACCCGGGGACGACTTCGCGCTCGCCGCCGGGTTCCTGGTGAGCGAGGGCGTCGTGCACCGGGCCGAGGACGTGGCGCACATCGTCTACTGCGACGGTGCCACGGAAGACGGTTCGAACACCTACAACATCGTCGACGTGCGCCTCGCCCCCGAGGTGCCGCTGCCCGACATCACGCTTGAGCGGAACGTCTACACGACGTCGTCGTGCGGCCTGTGCGGGAAGGCCAGTCTGGACGCCGTACGGACGACGGCACGGTGGCCGATCGCCGACACACCCCCGGTCAGGGTCGCCCCCGAGCTGCTGGCGGTCCTGCCCGACCGGCTGCGGGCCGCGCAGCGGGTGTTCGACCGGACCGGGGGCCTGCACGCGGCGGGTCTGTTCTCGCCCGAGGGCGACCTGCTGGACCTGCGGGAGGACGTCGGCCGGCACAACGCCGTCGACAAGCTGATCGGTCGCGCGCTCCGGTCCGGTGAACTGCCGCTGTCCGGGAGGATTCTGCTGGTGTCCGGGCGAGCGTCCTTCGAGCTGGCGCAGAAGGCGGTCATGGCGGGCATCCCGGTGCTGGCGGCGGTCTCGGCACCGTCCTCCCTAGCCGTGGACCTGGCGGCGGAGACCGGGCTCACGCTCGTCGGCTTCCTGCGCGGCGGCTCCATGAACGTGTACGCGGGCGAACAACGCCTCGACCTGCGAGTTGGGCGCGGGGGTACGGCGAGGTAGCGGGCGATCAGGGCCCTGGTGGCCCTGGCGGCCCTGGGTGACAGCTCTCGCCGAGGAAGCCGCCGGCCCCGGCCCAACGTCAGGCCGCCGGCGAAGCTGCGGCGCATTCTCGCCGCTGCGCGAAAGAGGTGCAGGCCCGCTGCGAGGCGAGCAACCCTGGTTAGCGGACATGTCCGGTCCGATGGTGTCTCTGTTGGTGCGGCTCAACGCGACCGCCGTGCGCGACAGCCTGCCTCCCTCTCCCTCCACGCTCACGGAAGGTTCCTTTGCCATGAAGCTGCTCATCCCCGGCGAGGGGTAAGGGCGAAGCCCCGCGCCGCGGGTCCGAAGCCCGCGGTGTGGAAGGTCACGCCCTGGTGTGTGGCATGCCGCAAGCTTCGGCGCGGGGTCCGCTCCGAGTCCATGGGTAGCGATGGCCTCGTCGGGGCCGCGGTGGCGTCCGTCCTCCGCGAGGGCGGACTCGTACGCTGCCGGGCCCAGAGCCCGAACGATCTCCTTCTCGCACCGGTCGTGCTGCTCGGCCTTGTGCGGTCCCAACCCGGAGGCGTGAATGTCCGTGGCGCCGGGTGGCGTCGACTACCCTTCGCGCGCCGCCTCCTCGAAGGGGAGGGCGTCGGCCGAGCGCAGGTGCTCCCTCAGCCACTGCTCGGTGTTGCTCACGTGCAGCAGTGCCGCGGCCTGGCTGAGGGCGGCGTCTCGGTTGGACAGGGCGTTGAAGATCGCCTCGTGCTCGGCGAGGGTGCGTCCCGCGGCGTGGGTGTCGACGAGACCGCGCCAGATGCGGGCGCGCAGGGTGCGGCCGGAGATGCCCTCCAACACGGCGAGGAGGCTGTCGTTGCCGGTGGCCGAGACGACGGCGCGGTGGAAGGCGGCGTCGTGCTTGTTGAGTAGTTCGACGTCGTCGCGGGCGTCGCGCATGGCTTCCAAGTGGCCTTTGACTTCTGCCAGTTGCTCGTCGGAGATCCGGGTGGCGGCCAGTGCCGTGGCCACCGGTTCCAGGAGCCGCCGTACCTCCATGAGGTCCTGCAGGGCGGTCGAGTCGCCCTGCAGCAGTTCCACCGCGCCGCCGAGTCCCTCCAGGAGCAGGCTCGGCTGGAGGCTGGTCACATAGGTGCCGTCGCCTCGTCGGACCTCCAGAATCCGCGCGACGGCCAGTGCCTTGACCGCTTCGCGGGCGAGGTTGCGGGACAGGCCCAGTTGGGCGGCCAGGTCGGGCTCGGGGGGCAGCTTGGAGCCAGGAGGCAGGGCGCCGGTCCGGATCAGCTCACGGATCTGCTCGATGGCCTTGTCCGTCAGAGACAACGCGACTCCCTCCCACGGCGTGCCCCCTCGGGCACGTCCGACCTGATCAGTCCCTGAGCGCGCGGATCGTCCCAGAGACCATCGGGGACGTGCTGACCATGCAGTTCCACGTTCCGTACGACCTGTTCCGGAGCCCGCATACCGAGGGTGACCTTGATGATAGTGGGCTGGGTGCGGGGGAACCCATGGCGGCGGCGGGCAGGGGCGTCCCATGCGCCGCGCAGACGTCGGCGATCGCCCGGGCACGGGCGAGCAGAGGCGCGGGGGCGTCCTGGTAGTCGTACGACGCGGACTTCGGCGCCCGAGGCCCGTGCGACCAGCGCGATCAGGACGCCGACCGGCCCGCCGCCGACCACCGCGACCTCTCGCCCGCGGTGACCTCGGCCCGGCCCACGTCGTGCCCGGCGACCGCGGTCGGCTCGACGAGCACGGTCGGCTCGACGAGCGCGGCCCGGTCCAGGGGGCGGGGGGTTGGGCAGGCGGATGCACCGGCGTCGGTGGGTGTCTCAGAACATCGCCTCGATGATCCCGACGGTGCGCGTCAGGTGCGGCTCGGAGCGGTCGGCGCGGTGGGCGACCGCCAGCTCCACGCGTGCGTCGGCCCCGGCCAGCGGCAGGTAGGCGACGCCGTCGAGCGCCAACGCCGTCACGGGCTCGGGCACGACCGCGAGGCCGAGGCCGCCGGCCACGAGCGTGATCAGTGTCGAGGTCTCACCGACCTCATGACGGACCCGCGGCTCGACACCGGCGTCGCGCAGGAGGCCCACCACGACGTCGTACATCACGGACCGGCGGTCGGCGGAGTGCACGATCAGGTCGGCGCCGGCGAGGTCGGAGGCACGGAGCCGTTTCCGGCGGGCGAGCGGGTGGTCGACCGGTGTGGCGACGACGAGCCGGTCCCGGCGCAAGGTGTGCACGGTGAGGGAGAGATCGGCCGCCGGAGGGCGCAGCAGGGCGACGTCGATCGCGCCGGTGCGCAGCGCCTCGACCTGGTCGGGCGCGAGCATCTCGCCGCGGAAGGAGAAGTCGACGCCGGGAAGCTTCTCCGAGAGCCGCCGCGAGAGCGCGGGCAGAAGACTGTACGTCGCCGAGCCCACGCACCCGATCGCCAGGTGGCCCACCGTGCCGGCGGCGACGCGCCGTGCTTGGTGCGCGGCCTCGTCGACGTCGGCGAGGATCGCGCGCGCCCGTACGAGGTAGGCACGGCCGGCCTCGGTGAGGTCGACGCGGCGGGTGGTGCGGCGGAGCAAGTCGACGCCCAGTTCGGCCTCGAGCCGGCGGATCTGCTGGGAGAGCGGCGGCTGGGCCATGTGGAGCCGCTCGGCGGCACGGCCGAAGTGGCGCTCCTCGGCCACCGCCACGAAGTACCGCAGGTGACGCAGATCCATATGCTGTCCATATCAATCACTTGGGATATGCGTACTTCAGAATATCGCGGCCCGGAACTAGCGTCGCTTCCATGAGTGCTTTCCTCTATGCCGCGACGCGAACGCCGTTCGGCCGCTTCAACGGCGCGCTGGCCGGCGTCCGCCCCGACGACCTCGCCGCCGCCGCGATCACCTCCACGCTCGCGAAGGTGCCGGGCCTCGACCACGCCGCTGTCGACGATGTGGTGTGGGGCAACGCCAACGGCGCCGGGGAGGAGAACCGCAACGTCGGCCGCATGGCGGCGTTGCTCGCCGGCCTCCCGGCGAGCGTGCCCGGCACCACGGTCAACCGCCTCTGCGGATCGAGCCTCGACGCGGCGATGATCGCCGCCCGGACCATCGACTCCGGTGATGCCGAGGTGGTGCTGACCGGCGGTGTGGAGTCGATGACCCGGGCGCCGTGGGTGCTGCCCAAGTCGGCGAAGGCCTTCCCGGCCGGCGACGTCACCGCCGTCTCGACCACACTCGGCTGGAGGCTGGTCAACCCGCGGATGCCGAAGGAGTGGACGGTCAGCCTCGGTGAGGCCAACGAGCAGCTCCGGGAGCGCTTCGGCATCTCCCGTGAGCGGCAGGACGAGTTCGCCGCCCGCTCCCACCGACTCGCCCACGCCGCTTGGGAGTCGGGCTTCTACGACGATCTGGTGGTTCCGGTCCAAGGCGTCGACCTGCCCCGTGACGAGAGCATCCGAGCCGGGTCCACGCCGGAGGTGCTGGCCGGGCTCAAGCCGGTCTTCCGTACACCGGAGCAGGGTGGCACCATCACCGCGGGCAACGCCAGCCCGCTCAACGACGGCGCCTCCGCCGTGCTGTTGGGCAGCGAGAAGGCGGCGGCCACGATCGGGGCCGACCCCATCGCCCGCATCGCGGGCCGCGGCGTGATGGCGCTGGAGCCGCAGGCCTTCGGCTACGCCCCGGTCGAGGCCGCGAACCGTGCGCTGGCGCGGGCCGGCATCGGCTGGGACCAGGTGGGCGCGGTCGAGCTCAACGAGGCGTTCGCCGCGCAGTCGCTGGCCTGCCTCGACGCCTGGAAGATCGACCCGGCCATCGTCAACCAGAAGGGCGGCGCCATCGCGATCGGGCACCCGCTGGGCGCCTCGGGCGGTCGTGTCCTCGCCACGCTGGCCAAGGTGCTGCGGGAGACGAAGCAGCGCTACGGCGTCGCCGCGATCTGTATAGGGGTCGGCCAGGGTCTGGCCGTCGTATTGGAGAACTGCGGCGTGACGGGGGCGGCCGAGTGAGCCGGGCGGAGATCGTCGAGAGTGCCGACGCGGCGGTCACGGGGATCGAGGACGGATCCACCGTCCTCGTGGGCGGCTTCGGTCTGGCCGGGATGCCGTTCGACCTGATCGACGCCCTCATCCGGCAGGGTGCGAAGGACCTCACGATCGTGTCCAACAACGCGGGCAACGGCGATGTCGGACTGGCCGCGCTACTGGCCGCCGGCCGGGTGCGCAAGGTGCTCTGCTCCTTTCCGCGCCAGGCCGACTCGTGGGTCTTCGACGACCTCTACCGCGCGGGGAAGATCGAGTTGGAGGTGGTGCCGCAGGGCAACCTCGCCGAGCGGATGCGCGCGGCCGGTGCCGGCATCGGCGCGTTCTACTGCCCGACCGCGGTCGGCACGCCGCTGGCCGAGGGCAAGGAGGAGCGGGTGATCGACGGTCGCACGTACCTGCTCGAGTACCCGATCAAGGGCGATTACGCGCTGATCAGCGCGCACGTCGCCGATGCGATGGGCAACCTCGTCTACCGCAAGACGGCCCGCAACTTCGGGCCGGTCATGGCCACGGCCGCTACGACGACCATCGTCCAGGTCGACCAGGTCGTCGAGCTCGGGAAGCTCGACCCCGAGGCCGTCGTCACCCCGTCCATCCACGTCGACCGGATCGTCCGGGTCGACGCCCGCCGCTACACCGTGCAGGGGGCACGATGACCACCACCTCCAGCGACCAGGCACGCACCGACCACCGGCTCTCGATGGACGAACTGGCCGCCGTCATCGCCCGCGACATCCCGGCCGGCGCCTTCGTCAACCTCGGGATCGGGCAGCCGACCAAGATCGCCGACCATCTGTCGGCCGACTCCGGGGTCGTGCTGCACACCGAGAACGGCATGCTCAACATGGGGCCGAAGGCCGAGGGCGACGCGGTCGACCCCGATCTGACCAACGCGGGCAAGGTCCCCGTGACCGAACTGCCGGGGGCCGCGTACTTCCACCACGCCGACTCCTTCGCGATGATGCGCGGCGGACACCTCGACGTCTGCGTGCTCGGCGCCTACCAGGTCGCCTTCGACGGCGACCTCGCCAACTGGCACACCGGCGAGCCCGACGACATCCCCGCCGTGGGCGGTGCCATGGACCTCGCCATCGGCGCCAAGGACGTCTACGTGATGATGACGCTCTTCACCCGCTCCGGTGAACCCAAACTCGTGCCGCGGTGCACCTACCCCCTCACCGGCACCGGCTGCGTCAGCCGCGTCTACACGGACCACGGCGTCTTCGACGTCGGCCCCGACGGCGTACGCATCCGGGAGACGTACGGCATCGGCACGCACGAACTCGCGGAGCGCCTCGGCATCACGCACCGCCGCGCGCCGGCGTGACGTCGTGATCGATCTCGTCCGATCCGGATCAGCATGCCGGCGCAACGTCCGGATGCGGCGCCTCCTCGTGCCCGCGGAGGCGCCGCATCCCGCGACGCCGGGCCGTCACAGCCCGACGATCTCCCATTCCTGGTTGGTGCCGGTGCCGACGGGCCACTGGATGACACGGCCGCCGTCGGCGGTCGAGCCGCCCTCGACGTCGACGCACCAGGTGCCGTTGCGGACGTTGACGATGCGGTAGCGGCCGCCTCCTGCGTCGACGAGCTTCCACCGCTGGTTGTCGCTGTTGGTGTCCTGCCACTGGTCGAGCCGGCCGCCCTGGGCCGACCCTCCCGGGCTCTCCAGCAGGAGGCCGCTGTGGCGGGCGGCTATACGGAAGGTGCCGTCGGCGTTGGGCAGGAAGCGCCACTGCTGGTTGGTCGCGCCGGACGAGGCGTACTGGATGATCTTCGCGCCGTTGGCGGTGCCGGCGCCGGCGACGTCGAGGACCTTGCCGCTGCGCCGGTTGACCAGCTTGAACCAGCCGGTGAGCAGGGAGATGGTGATGTCGGTACGCTGCCCGGCCACCAGGGACACCTTGCGGGCGTGGGTGCCGAGGGGTGAGGTGGCCACCGTCGCGGTCGTGGTCACCGTTGTCATGCCGCGTCGGCTGATGAGGGTGACGGTCTGGTTGACGGCGGAGGTGACGGAGAGAGTGGCGGTGCGGGCGGTCAGGTCCCAGTCGAAGGTGTGGACACGGATCCGGCCGCGTGCCCGTACGCCGGTGATGGAGCCCTTGGCGAGCTGGTCGGGCAGGGCGGGGAGGACCTCCAGGACGCCGGGGCGGGAGTAGATCAGGGCCTCGGCCAGGACGCCGGGCAGGGCGTTGGCGGCGTCGGCGTTGTAGATGTCGAGGTCGGGGTTGTGGGAGGTCATCAGCGACTTGAAGACCATGTTGTTGCCGATGATCTTCTTCAGGTTGTCGTAGACCTTGGCGCCGTCCTTGAGCCGGGCGCTGGCCAGGGCGCGGTGGAGACTGCCGTGGGCGGAGATGTTCTGGTCGCCGCGCTTTTCGAGGGCCGTGAGGGCAGGGCGGACAAGGGACGGCTCGTCCTCGGGGTTGATCTCGTGGAGCGGCCAGGCGCCGTACAGGTGCTGGATGTGCCGGTGGTTGTAGCGCTCGGTCAGGGTGGGCCAGGACCACTCGGCGAGCGCGCCGTCGCCGTTGACGCGGTAGTCGGGGATCTTCTGCAGCAGCGCGGTCCAGCGGGCAACACCCTGGCCGCTGCCCTGCTCGACGCCCAGGGTGTTGGCGGCGTCGATGGCCGCCCGCAGCGCGTGCTTGCCGGCCATGATGTCGCCGGTGGCGTTGATCGACAGGCACACGCCGGTGTTGCCGGGGGAGTTCTCCATGGAGAAGGACGGCACGAAGACGGCCTTGCCGCTCGCGTCGGTGCGGGTGAGGAAGTCCTCGTAGAACAGGGCGAGTTCCATCAGGGCCGGGGCCAGCTTGGTGCGGTGGAAGTCGCTGTCGCCGGTGACCTCGTAGTACTCCAGCATCGGGTAGAGCAGCCAGTCGGCGCCGCCGGTCCAGGTGTGGCCCGGGAAGGAGCCGTTGTTGAAGTGGAGCATGTGGCCGTACTCACCGTCGGTGCGGGACGGGGCGAGGAAGCCGCGGGCGCCGTAGAGATTGGTGGCGTTGGTGCGCCAGTCGTCGAGCTGGTCGAGGATCAGGTCGAAGTAGCCCTGCATCGCCTCGGTGGTGTCGAGGATGTTGCCGCCCGCGACCTGGAGGTTGATGTTGGCGTCGGTGGTGAAGTCGTCGGCCCAGGCACCGTTCCAGGAGCCCGTCCAGATGCCGGTGAGCCGGGGCGGCAGGACGCCGCTGGAGCTGATGAAGAGGTAGCGGCCGGAGTCGTACAGCCGCTCCAGCAGGGCGACGTCGATGACGCCGCGGTTCGCGTTCTGGCGGGCGATGAGCTCGCTGACGGAGAGCCCGCGGTCGGCGGCGGAGACGTTCAGATCGAGGCGGGAGCGGTCGTACAGCTCGGTGTGGAGGGCGGTGTGCGCTGAGCGCAGGGCCGCGTAATCGGTGCCGAGCGTGGCCAGTTCGGCGTGCAGCGGCTCGGAGATCCAGGCGGTGGAGGACTCGTAGCGGTCCAGCTTGGTCAGCAGGATCACCCTGGTCGCCTTGGCCACCACGATGGTGGAGCCGCTGACGCTGACGGAGGATCCCGTTCCCGTCGCGACGACACGGGTGACGCCCTCGTAACCGAAGGCGCCCTGCCCCGAGGGGTAGGTTCCGCGCAGGTTCAGGTAACCGTTGCCGTTGCTCATGGTGGCCCGGGTGGTGAAGCTCAGGCTGGTGGGCAGCCCCTCGAGCGCGGTGTTGACGCTCAGTGTGGTGTCGACCGTGCGGCCGGTGGCGGGGATCAGCTCGTGGACGATCACGTTGTCCGCACGGGAGACGAACGCCCGGCGCGTCCACGTGCCGTACTGGTCGGTCCAGCTCGAACTGACCTCGCCGGTACGGAAGTCGGTGACCCGGCCGTAGTCGTTGACCGTGGTCATGCCGGGGGTGCTGATGCGCAGTTCGTACGCGGGGTGGTAGGTCTGCGTCCAGCGCAGCGACCACCCCGACGCGAAGTCTCTGTTGGCGCCGGAGTAGTCCCCGGCGAGGGCCTTGTCGCGCACACCCTCCAGACGGCCGGAGAGTACGGGCGGTTTCACGGTGCGTGTGCCGTTGGGCAGTACCAGCCGGTGGTAGTTGAAGACCACTTTCTCCAGCGTGGCCGCCCCGTGGAGGATGGCGCCGTACTCGCCGTTGCCGGTGAGGAAGCCGTCGGTCCAGGAGGAGGCGGGGGCGGTGTCGTAGATGCCGCGGTCGGGGAGAGTGATCTGCGGCGGTACGGCAGCCGTGGCCTTCCCCGGGAGGAAGACGCCGGGGAGAGCGGCCGCCCCGGCGGTCAGCGCGGCGGCGGTCAGGAAGTGTCTGCGGTCCATGGGGATGTCCATCACGCACACTCCTGCCTTCGCGGCCGGCGCATGCCGTCGAGTTCCGGCGAGGTCGGGAACCGTACGTCCACCGCTTCGACGGTGCTGATCAGTTCAGTCATGGTGCTGCCCGGCAATCTCGACCCAGGGGCCGCGGTGTCGGTGCGGGGTCATAACAACCACCTGTCGTCATGTGACTCTGGCATGCCCGCTGTGCAACAAACAGGTTTCGGACATGGGATGGATTTAAGGGTGGGGTCGGTGGCTGTGTCTATAGCTGACACGAACATTTTTACTGATATCCATGTCTAGCTGTATCGATGTGATTCTCTGCCGATGTGGGCTCCAGGGTGGGTCATCCACTTGTCTCTAGGCATGGGATGTATTGCTACGGTGCTGCTGCACACGCAACTGATGTGGGCACGGCCACGGTTGTTGTGTTGACCGAGAAGGCCACCGACCGCATCAGGGCGCCGATCCACCGGACGCACTGGACGCACTGGACGCACCGGGCGGGGGGGGGGGGGGGGCCCGCGCCCCCCCCCCCCCCCCCCCCCCCCCCCCCCCCCCGCGCCCAACCCCCCCCCCCCCCCCCCCGCCCCCCCCCCCCCCCCCCCGGCCCCGGGGGGGGGGGGGGCGGGCCCCCCCCCCCCGCCACGCCGACTCCCTATCGGAGCCGGACCGATGTCATACCGTCAGCGCCGCAGTGTCAGCAGACCCGGACGGTAGGGCCAGAAACCGTACTCGCCGCCTGAGTTGGGGCTGCGCCCCTGGTACAGCAACTGCAGATTGCAGGGATCGACGGTCATGGTCTGATCAGGGCTGGTGCGGATCAGTTCGCCATGGCTGATGTCGTTGGTCCAGGTGGCGCCACTGTTGGCCTTGCCGGCGAAGGGATTGCTCTCGGTCGCGGCCTGGGGTGTCCATGAGCCGTTCAGACTGGTGGCCGTGAACGAGCGGAAGTAGCGGCCCTGCGAGCCGATCGCCTCGACGATCATGAGGTAGCGGTTCTGGCCCTGCAGCTTGTAGACCTGCGGGGCTTCGAACAGGTTGTCCCTCGTGTCGCTCATGATCACTGTCGAGTTCGAGCCGAAGCTGCCCGGGAAGTTCCCGATCGGCATACTGGCCCGGTAGATCTTGCCGTTGTCACCGGCGAAGAACAGGTACATGTTCGTCCCGTCGGCGATGAGCGTCTGGTCGATGGGTCCGGTTCCGGAGTCGGAGATGCTTCCGGAGAAGAGCGGCTGCTCGGACGACCAGCCATTCGGGTTGGTGGGGTCGCTCGACGTCCGGTAGACGAAGGCGGTCCTGCCCCACTGGTAGGCGAGCACCCAGATGTTCTTCGGCGCGAAGTAGAAGAGCGTGGGCGCGACCGTGGAGTTCGACATCGTGTTCTGGGCGGCCGAGGCCATCTCCGACCAGTTGGTGAACGGGGTGAAGTTCATCGAGCCCCAGGCCCTTCCCGTTCCCGCGGCGCCGTGCGTCGTCGCATAGACGAGCTGCTTGCCGTTGTAGGGGACGACGGTGAAGTCCTTGAGCGAGGCCCACCCCGACTTGGGCTGCGCCAGCGCGCCCGTCGACGTCCAGCGGTATGTCGACGGAAGACCGCACGGGCCGGGGTTGTCGGCGCCGACCTTGACGAGCTGCCACTGCTGGTTGGTGCCGCCCCAGTCGTCGTACTGGACGATGTTCGCGTTGTCGGCGGTGGAGGCGCCCTGCACTTCGAGGGCCTTGTTGCTGTGGCGCGAGATGAGCCTCACGTAGCCGTCCGCACTGTCGGCCAGCCGCCACTGCTGGTTGGTGCTGTTCAGGTCGGCCCACTGGACAATCGAGCCGCCGTTCGCGGTTGACCGGTTGTGGACGTCCAGCACCTTGCCCGAGTGCCGGGACTTGATGCGGTAGTAGCCGCCCCCGGAATCGACGAACTGCCACTGCTGCTGGTTCTGATCGTTCCTGGACCACTGGGTGATGCGGGCGCCGTCGTTGGTCGCCATGTTGTAGACGTCCAGGGCTTTGCCGCTGTTGCGGTTGACCAGCACATAGGAGGCGTTGGGGTCTACGGTCGCCGCGCTGGCGGGCTGGGCACCGAGGAAGGTGGCCACCAGCAGCAAGGGCGCGAGGACGGCGAGTAAGCGTCTTGGACGAACCGGGGACAGGTGGCGAAACCGCATCAAAGGGCCTCCTTGTGAGCGGGGTGGGGGTGACGCCGATGAACCGCGGCGCGGCTTTCCCGGGGAGAGGTTGGTTCGAAACTTTCGAAGGGATCACCGAACCTTTGACGCCACAAGCTAGGAATGTGGGGGCCTCCGGTCAAGGTCTGTCGCCGATCTGTCCACAAACAGGTCCTACCCTTTTGGGTTCGGCAAGCCGTCGCGCCGATCAGGAGTGATCCGGAAGCGTGCGATCGGCGCGCTGGTCAAAGGGTTTGTGCAAGGGCGAGACGGGGAGCAGGAGGCGTCCGCGCCCTCGTCCTGGTCCTGTCTGAGGCTCGACCCGATTTCGAAAGAGTCGGTCGACGCACGGAAACTTTCCCTGCGATGAGTCTTGACGATTACCGTCAATCCCTCAATCATCCCTTCACTGAGTGGCCGACCATAGTCCGAGATTTCGATCACGTCGGCGCCGCCCCGAGTGAACCGTGCCGCACGGCAGATCCATGCACCGTCGCACCGCAGATCCGCCCACCGAAGCACCTGTGCCACCCCGTTTCGTTCAGGTGAGGTTCGCACCAGCGCATCCCGGGCTCTTCGTCGCAGTCGGAGAGGTACGCGACGCCGCGTGACGATCCCCCGGCTGAACCGCGAGGGAGTACCCCCGTGCCTGTGCCGCAACACCGCTGCCACCCGCCCTGCGTCACCCGGCGGCCAACCCGGCTGCCGTCCGGGCCGGTTGAGATCGTCCCGGTCCCATGACAGCGGTGTCCGGTGGTTCGTCGTGCTGCCCGGGTTCGGCCCCGCCCGTCCGTCTGCCGAATGGGAGCGAACGTCCCTTTCCCCTGCGCTTCAGTCATTCCGTGATGTCTACCTTGGAGGCACAGTCATGGGCTTGTATGCCCTTCCCAGAGCCGCCGTCCGCCGTAAGATCCGCGGCCTGCTGCCGGCGCTGGTCGTCGGCGTCCTCGCTGCGGGCGCCACACTGGTCGCGCCACCGGCCGCACACGCCGCCGAGAGCACGCTCGGCCCAGCGGCGGCGCAGAGCGGCCGCTACTTCGGCACCGCCATCGCCTCGGGCAGGCTGGGCGACTCGGCGTACACGTCGATCGCGAGCCGTGAGTTCAACTCGGTGACGGCCGAGAACGAGATGAAGATCGACGCCACCGAACCGCAGCCGGGCCAGTTCAACTTCTCCGCCGGTGACCGTGTCTACAACTGGGCGGTGCAGAACGGCAAGCAGGTGCGGGGCCACACCCTGGCCTGGCACTCCCAGCAGCCCGGCTGGATGCGGAGCCTCAGCGGCAGCAACCTGCGCCAGGCGATGATCCGCCACATCAACGGCGTGATGGCCCACTACAAGGGCAAGATCGTCCAGTGGGACGTCGTGAACGAGGCCTTCGAAGACGGCAGTTCGGGAGCCCGGCGCGACTCCAACCTGCAACGTACCGGCAATGACTGGATCGAGGTCGCCTTCCGCACCGCCCGCGCCGCCGACCCGGCCGCCAAGCTCTGCTACAACGACTACAACGTCGAGAACTGGACCTGGGCCAAGACCCAGGCCATGTACAGGATGGTCCGCGACTTCAAACAGCGCGGCGTGCCGATCGACTGCGTCGGCTTCCAGGCCCACTTCAACAACGGCAGCCCGTACAACAGCAACTTCCGCACCACTCTGCAGAGCTTCGCCGCCCTCGGCGTCGACGTGGCCATCACCGAGCTCGACATCCAGGGCGCCTCGCCCACGACCTACGCCAACGTGACCAACGACTGCCTGGCCGTCCCGCGCTGCCTCGGCATCACCGTCTGGGGTGTGCGCGACTCCGACTCCTGGCGACGGGAGCACACGCCGCTGCTGTTCAACGACAACGGCAGCAAGAAGCCCGCCTACACCGCCGTCCTCAACGCACTCAACGGCGGCTCCACCACGCCCCCTGCGGATGGCGGAACGATCAAGGGCGTCGGGTCGGGCCGCTGCCTGGACGTGCCCAGCGCCAGTACCACCGACGGCACCCAGCTCCAGCTGTGGGACTGCCACAGCGGCACCAACCAGCAGTGGACGTCCACCGCCGCAGGTGAGCTCAGGGTCTACGGCAACAAGTGCCTGGACGCCGCCGGCACCGGCAACGGCACCAAAGTCCAGATCTACGGCTGCTGGGGCGGCGACAACCAGAAGTGGCGCCTCAACTCCGACGGTTCCATCGTCGGCGTCCAGTCCGGCCTCTGCCTCAGCACGGCCTCGGGCGGCACCGCCAACGGCGCCCTGATCCAGCTCTCCTCCTGCTCGAACGGCAGCAACCAACGCTGGACCCGAACCTGATGGGACCTGCCACAGACGAAAGGGTGAATCGATGAAGCCCTACGGTGCGGCTTCCCCCGCCGCTCCACGAACTCACCGCTGGTGGTCCCGGGTCGCCGCGGTGGTGGCGGTTACCCTGGCGATCGGCATGCTCGCCGCGGTGAACCCGGCGCCCGCCGAGGCGGCGACGGTGGACACCAATGCCTGGTACGTCCTGGTCAATCGCAACAGCGGCAAGGCACTGGAGGTCTCCGGCGCGTCCACCGCCGACGGCACGCGGGTCAGCCAGCGGACACGCAACGACGGCACCAACCAGCAGTGGCGGTTCGTGGACTCCGGCGACGGCTTCCACCGTCTCAGGGCCCGGCATTCGGACAAGGTGCTCGACGTGGCCGGCGCCTCGACCGCAGACGGTGCGGCGCTGCAGCAGTGGTCCGACCACAGCGGGGCCAACCAGCAGTTCCGCCTGGCCGACTCCGACGCCGGCCACGTCCGGCTGATCAACCGCAACAGCGGCAAGGCGGTCGAGGTGCAGGGTGCCTCCACCGCCGACGGCGGCAACGTCGTCCAGTACACCGACTGGGGCGGCGCCAACCAGCAATGGCAGATGATCAAGCTGTCGTCCGGCGGCAACGGCGGATGCGGCAGCGCCCCGACTCTGGCGAGCGGTACGCACACGATCCAGAGCGGCGGCAAGAGCCGCAGCTTCATCCTCAGGGTTCCCGCCAACTACGACAACAGCCGCCCCTACCGGTTGATCTTCGCGTTCCACTGGCGGGGCGGAACCGCCGGCGACGTCGCCTCGGGCGGCACGAGCGGCAACGCCTGGTCCTACTACGGCCAACAGCAGCAGTCGAACAACAGCGCGATCCTCGTCGCTCCCCAGGGCCTCGGCAACGGCTGGGCCAACGGGGGCGGTGAGGACGTCACCTTCGTCGACGACATGATCCGGCGCATCGAGGGCGGCCTCTGTGTCAACCCGGCACAGCGTTTCGCCACGGGATTCAGCTGGGGCGGCGGCATGAGCTACGCGCTCGCATGCAGCCGGGCGAACGTCTTCCGGGCCGTCGCGGTCATCTCCGGCGCTCAGATCAGCGGGTGCAGCGGCGGCAACCAGCCCATCGCCTACTTCGGAATCCACGGCATCAGCGACTCCGTCCTCAACATCGGGCAAGGACGGTCCCTGCGCGACAGGTTCGTCGGCAACAACGGCTGCACCCCCCAGAGCCCGCGCGAGCCCGCGCCGGGCAGCCGAACGCACATCACCACCACCTACTCGGGCTGCCGTGCCGGGTACCCGGTCCAGTGGGCCGCGTTCGACGGAGGCCACATACCCGGTCCGGTCGACGGCTCCTCCGGCGAAAGCGGCGTCACCACCTGGACCAAGGCAGAGATCTGGAGGTTCTTCGCACAGTTCCAGTGACCCGCCCGCACCACGGAGTGGAGCCAGGAGGACCCTGGCTCCACTCCGCCGACGTCCCTGCACGCAACGGGGGCGACGTCGGCAGTGATCTCGGCGTCCTCTTCCCAGAGACGGCCGGGGGAACGGAACGCTACGGGTGGCAGAGCGCGGGGACAGGTGGCCGGAAGCACACCTCGACGCCCCGCCTGGGCCGCGTCCCCGCAGACGCCGCCGCGCCGATCGAGCCTGGCAACCGCCGCGGACCAGGATGCGGACCGCACCCGAGCGGTCGGCCCGCCGACTGCTACGGCGAGGCGGGCAGGTGCGGGCTGCGGAGCACGAGCAGGGTGATCTCGCTGGGGGCGAAGACGCGGAACGGCGGGCCCCAGAAGCCGGTGCCGCGGCTGGTGTAGAGGAGGGTGCGGGTGCCGTGGTGGCTGAGGCCGGCAAGGGCGGGCTGGTCGATGCGGACCAGGTGGTGGAAGGGCCAGATCTGGCCGCCGTGGGTGTGGCCGGAGAGTTGGAGGTCGATGCCGGCGGCTGCCGCCCGGTCGATGAACTTGGGCTGGTGTGCCAGGAGCAGGACGGGCAGGTCGGGGTCGGCGCCGTGCAGGGCTCCGGTGAGGTGGGCGCGGTGGCCTGCCAGGCCGGAGGACTCGGCGGTGACGTCGTCCACGCCGGCGACCACGAGGGTGTCGCCTCCGCGTTCGAGCAGGAGATGGCGGTTGCGCAGTGGTTCCCAGCCCAGCTCGTCCATCAGGTCGACCCAGCCCTGGGCTTCGCTGTAGTACTCGTGGTTGCCGGTGACGTAGACACGGGCGTGGGTGGCCCGCACGGTACCGAGTGGGACGGCCTGGGCGCGGCGGCGTTCGGCCGTGCCGTCCGCGATGTCGCCGGTGTGGCAGACGACGTCGGCCTCCAGGGTGTTCACGGTCTCGCACACCCGCGCCGACCAACGGGCGCGATCGAGCGGGCCGTAGTGGGTGTCGGTGATGAGGGCGACCCGAATGCCGTCCAACCCGGCACCCAGTCGCGGTAGTTGCACGTCGAGTCGGCGCACACGTGGCACGCGGCGGGCCTCGGCGTACCCCCAGGCGAGCAGTACGGCGGTTACACCGAGGACGGCCCAAGTGACGATTCGGGCCCGGTCCTGACTCTCGCCGACCTCGGCCACGGTCAGGGCGAGCCGCAACAGGACGCCGAGCAGAACGGACCAGGTGAACAGGACCCAGCTGGCGCCCAGCAGGGTGTCCCCGACGATCGCCGCCCGGTCCTGCTGGCGCCGGCCGTGGCCGCGCCCCATCGCGAGCGGCATACCGACGAGGCCGAGGGCGAACAGGGCGGTGCCGACCAGCGTGACGGGCAGCGGCCAGTGCTGGCCGCTGTACAGGAGTACCCAGCAGGGCACGGTCCACAGCAGAACGGGGGCGATCAGGGGGAGATAGCGCATCAGGCGGTGCAGTCGGCTCTGCCGCGGCGCTTGCGCCTCACCCTCGGCGGGCCGGGTGCTGCTGGTGTCGGTCACGCTTCCCCTTCCGGCCGAACTGCCGTCCCGCGCACTGTATCCGGTCGTTCTCGGGCCGACCGGACCGGCGTTCATGGGAGCGGCCCATGCGGAGCTCGATCCATACCGGCGGTCGCCGCCCACCGAGCGACCCGAACGCGACAGCGCCCCACCCCCTGCACGCTTGGGGGTAGGGCGCCGTCGTGTGCGTCAGCTCCCGGCGCCGGCCCTGCGCCGGCGCCACCAGACGAGTGCGGCACCGGCGGCCACCGCAGCCGCGGCGAGGGCGGAGATCAGCCCCACGGGGGTGTCTGATCCGGTGTCGGCAAGGTTGCCGTCAGGGTCCGGGGTGTTGTCGTCGGGCTTACCCGGTACGGTCCCGGTCGGCGTCGGATCCGGCTCCGAGCCGGTCGGCGTCGGTGTCGGGGTGGGGTCCGGCTTCCCGGAACCGGTCGGCGTCGGCGTGGGCGTCGGCTTGGGATCCGGCTTGCCGTCGCTGGTGTCGGCGGCCCCGTTCCCGCCCAGGAACGCGGTATCGGTGTCGCGGGCCGAGGTCTCCGCGCGCACGGAGTCCTTCGTCGTACGAGGCAGCTCGCGATGCTGGAGCTGGAACTCCGCACCGGAGATGTTCCGCTTCGGCGCCTTCGCGAAGTCGACCCCACCGACGAAGAAGGTGTAGATGCGGCCGTCGGCGAGAGGCCACTCATACGTGAAGTCGCCCTCGGTGAACGACTTCCGCATCTCGTTCCACACGGTCCGCTTGTCCCAGTCGGCGTTCTCGCCGCGCAGCGGCCACCGCTTCAGGTTGTTGCTGTTGATGATGGGCCGGAAGTCGGTTGCCTTCTTCGCGTCTTGGATGCGGATCCACTCGGCCGCGACGCGGGACTTGTAGACGCGGCGCAGGTCGGCGTACTTCTTCTCGGTGTTGATCTGCTTCTGGACGTGGGGGACGAGGTAGCGGTCGATCAGCCGGTGGCTGTACTCCTTCTCCTCCTTGGTCAGCTTCTTGGAGCAGTCCTCACCCTGAACGGGGGTGTCGAAGTCCATAGCCGCGTGGTTGACCTTGAGCGGCGCGTCCAGGATGTAGATGCCGCCGTCCTGCTCGCGGACCTTCGCCCGACCGGGCACGATCCAGTTGCGGCCGGATCCCCAGCACGGAACCCCGTCGACCTTCGGCGCGGCGTTCATGAACTCCTTGCCGGGCGAGACTTCGGGGTTCATGGCGCGGGAGAAGTCCCGCTTCATCTCCATGTCGGCTTCGAGGAGGACGCGGCCGGTGTCGGTCTCCCCGAAGTTCTTGTCCATGATCGTGTCGGGCTGGTCGGGGTTCAGGTTCACCCACATGCGGTCCGGGGTGAGCGCCAGCCACGTGAACAGGGCGTCGGAGGCGAGTTCCAGTTTCGCCTGACCGCCCCAGCCGGGTTCAGTGTCCTCGTCGGGCATGAAGTCGGCTTTCATGCTGTAGTCGAGGCCCTTGCCCTTGACGGGGTTGCCGACGTACTGAAGCTCAAGGGTGGAGAAGTCGACGCCGCCCGGGCCGCGGCCGAGGACGCCGCGGGTGTTCGCCTGGTTGTGCTGCTGCTGGATCTGCCTCGCCTGCGCCGGGTTCTGCCCCGACCCGTAGGCGATGGAGTTGATCGGCCCCTGCGTGCCGGTGTTCGGCCTCGGATTGAACACCGGGAAGGACTTCGTGTACTTCGTCTGTGGCCACAGCCCCTTCGCCGTGGCGCGACGCTCAGCGATCCGGATCGGGTTGTTGCCGGTACCGCGCTCGCCCCGGAGCTTGTCGTTCTCCGATTTGTACTCGCGGATGGTGGCTCCGTTGGGCTTTTCCCCGGCGTACATGGTGAACCGCGACTTCGTGAAGTCGTACGTCGCGTCCTTGTGCCGAAGAATGATCTTGTCGCTCTTGAACTGGCCCGGCTTACGCTTGCCGTCGGCCTTGAACTCACCGAGGTCACCTGTGCGTTGGTTGTAGGCGTCGTACCGGCGGGAGGCGATCTTGTTGCCGTCCTTGTCGAAGATCTCGATGGTCACCTCACACAGCCAGTCCGGGCCGACGAGACGGTAGTCCTGGACGGTCTTCCGCTCGAAGACGCCTCCCTTCTCCCGGGAGTGCTGGGCGCCGATCAGGTTCTGCGGCACCCACTTGGCGAAAGCCTTCGGGGACGGCTTGCCCTGGATGTAACGGGCGTAGCGAGCCCAGATGGCCCGCTTCATGTCCTCGGGGCTCTTCGACGCCCGGTAGGCGTTGTCCCACTTGCGGATGTCGGCGTCGGTGTTGCCGACGCCGTTCAGGTCAGCGCGGGTGGGGGCGGGGACGTTCTCGAAGCCCTTGAACTCCAGGTTGAAGTAATACTCTTCATCCGGGCCGGACCTCGTCCAGTGGTGCTCTCCCGTCGGCGCTCCGGAGTTCGGCGGGGTGCGGGAGAACGTTTTGCCGAGGTGCATCTTGTCGCACCGGCCGCCGCTGGTCACCTTCGCGTAGTCACCCGGCGCCGCCACGGCCGGGCTCGCGGGCAGCCCGACGAGCATCATCCCCGCCGAGGCGACGACAGCAAGGCACGAGCCCAGACGCCGCCGTAGGCGAATTCGTATCGGTGTACTCAAAGCTGTGTCCCTGGGTGGGGGCCATGGGACAGCAAAGGGACGCGGGCGAGGCAGGGCCCCCGTTTTGCGCCGCCCGTCCGTCGGCAAGACTAGCCACTGACGCATCATCAGATACAAGCAATTTCTGACTTGTTGTGTGTTGACTGTGCAAAGATGCGTGGCCTGTTGGGGCTGTTACCGTCGCCTGCATGACCGAAGCTGACGAGACGTACGACCCGACCCGGCACCCCGACCTGCTCGCGTGGCTCGCCGAACGCGAGGGCGCTCACGCCGCGTGGGCCGCACAGACCTCCTTCGCCGGCGTCCTCGACTTCTCACCGGCCTCCCTGGCGACCGTGGACGATCTGATCCGGGAAAGCGCCAACAGCATGGAGGAGATCACCGACCGGCGCATGACACCCTTCGTTCAGGGTGCGATCTGGTACGTCGGGGAAGTTTTCCGCCGTCACAAGGGCATGGTGTGGAAGTACATCCCGGACCTCGTCAGCGGACAGCTCGAGCCGTTCTTCAACGCGGGCGCGGAGACCTCCGCCCTCGATCACCCCTGCGTCGGCGCCCCCGGCGACCCGGACAGCTACGTGTACCCGCTGAACGCACTCCGGAGGATTCTCCTCACGGAGGATGAGGTCGGCAACAAGGTCGATGACAGCCTCCTCTCGATCTTCGCCGACCCCTTCGACGAAGGCGACGAAGACGACGAAGACGACGACGAGGAGATGGACCCGTCGGCCGGGTGGGGATGAGGGCAGGGAGATGGCTCCGCCGGAGGCCGGGACCCCGATCATCAGGGCGATGATCAACACGGGAATGATGCCGGCGACGCCGAGGTGCGGGTGAACACCGCGCTGAACACCGCGCTGAACATCGAGATGCTGAAGATAGTCAGTGCTCCGAAGTCGACCATCGCCCAGCCGTGGCCGTTGACAGCGCCGATCAGGACGTCGAACAGCACCCACAGCCACACGGCCATGCCCACCGCCCGGCCCGCCGGCATCGGCAGGAGTTGACGCAGCCGGTCGATCTCCGGTGCCTACGCCTGGCCGGCTGCGTGGTCGAGCAGGGCTGGCCGCTTCGCCGGGCCGCGGAACGCTTCCGTGCCCAGGTACAACGGTGCCGACGCCGGACACGGTCTGTGCCCAGCGGCGAGTGACGGCGCGTCCTGCGTGTGGGTGTGGGGAGTTCCGGCACCCACACGGTCGGACGAGTCAGTCGACCACCAGGACCAGCTTGCCCGTGGTCCGGCCGGTTTCGCCGAGCGCGTGCGCCTTGGCGGCTTCGGCCAGCGGGAAGGTGTTGGCGATCCTGGCGCGTAGCCGGTCCGCCTCGACGAGCGCCGCGATCTCCTTCATCCCGGTGTGGTCGGCGTCGACGAGCATCTCGGTGGCACGCACCCCGAGCTTCTCGGCCTCCACGGGCAGTTCCTTCGAACCCCGCGGTACGAGCGTGACCAGGCAGCCGCCTGTGCGCAGGATGCGCAGCGAGCGGTGGACGTAGTCGCCGCCGATCGTGTCCAGCACGACGTCGATGTCCCGTACGGCCGTGGCGAAGTCGGTCTCCCGGTAGTCGATCAGCTCGTCCGCGCCCAGCCCTCGCAGGAACTCGTGCTTGCCGGCGCTCGCCGTGCCGATCACGTAGGCTCCCCGCGCCTTGGCGATCTGCACGGCCACATGTCCGACGCCGCCGGCCGCCGCGTGGATCAGGACCCGCTGCCCGGGCTGGACGTTCGCCGTCTCGACCAGGGCCTGCCAGGCGGTCAGTGAGACCAGCGGAAGCGCGCCCGCCTGTGTGTGGTCGATGTTTGCGGGCTTGAGCGCGAAGGTGCGGGCGGGGGCGGTGACGTACTGGGCGTGCGAGCCGTGACCGAACGGGTAGGACAGCATGCCGAAGACCTCGTCACCCGGCCGGAAGAGGGCTACGCCGGTCCCCGTCGCCTCGACCACGCCGGAGACGTCCCAGCCGAGGACGAAGGGCGGCTCGCCGAGGAAGCGGCCGGTGGCGCGGTGCTTCCAGTCGGTCGGGTTGACCCCGGCGGCGCGCACCCGGACCAGTACCTCGTTCGGACGTGGCTCGGGGCGCTCCGCCTCCACTTCCCTGAGAACCTCGGGACCACCGAGGATGTCCTGGCTGATGGCGCGCATCGTGTGCTGAGTGCTCATGGTGTCCCACTCTCCCCGAGGGCGTCCGCCTGGGAAATGGCCTGGTGGCCAGCCTTCGATAGGATCGTGCCATGCAGCCTGTGCACAGGGTCGTGGTCCTGGCGCTCGACGGGTTCTACCCCTTCGAACTCGGCATCCCCAGCCGGATCTTCGGCGCAGCCGACGGCCGGTACGAGGTTCTGACCTGCACCGTCGACGGGTATCCGGTGCGCAGCAACGCGGACTTCACCATCACCGCCGAGCACGGCCCCGAGGCCCTGGCCACGGCCGACACCGTGGTCGTCGCGCCCATCTCGCCGTCGTGTGTCACCGCAGAGCTTCCGCACGAGGTCACCGCCGCGCTCAGGTGGATCCGGCCGGGCACGCGCATCGTCTCCATCTGCACCGGCGCCTTCGTGCTCGCCGCGGCCGGGCTCCTGGACGGCCGCAAGGCGACCACGCACTGGCGGCAGGCGGACCGGTTCCGGCGCATGTTCCCGCACATCGCTCTCGACCCCGATGTGCTCTTCGTCGACGACGACCCCATCCTGACCTCGGCCGGAGCCGCCTCCGGCGTCGACGTCTGCCTGCACGTCGTGCGCAAGGACCACGGCAGCCGACTCGCCAACACGGTCGCCCGCCGCTGCGTGGTTCCGCCGTTCCGGGACGGCGGCCAGGCGCAGTACATCGAGCAGCCGGTCCCCGAGAACGAGGCCGCGAGCACGGCCGCCACCCGCGCCTGGGCCCTCGAACGCCTCGGCGAACCGCTGACCCTCGCCGACCTCGCCGCCCACGCCCGGATGAGCCGGCGCACCTTCGCCCGCCGCTTCAACGACGAGGTGGGCCTCAGCCCCGGCCGCTGGCTCATCCAGCAGCGCGTCACCCGAGCCCGGGACCTGCTGGAGTCCAGCGACCTGTCGGTGGACCAGATCGCCGGCCGGGTCGGCTTCGCCACGGGCACCTCCCTGCGCCAGCACCTGCACGCGGCGATCGGCATCTCACCCCAGGCTTACCGGCGTACGTTCCAGGCGGCCCGCTAGAGATCTTCAACGGTGCGGGTCACGTCGGTGAACCGACTCCATGCGGGACTGCGGGGAGAGCGTCCACGAGGAGCAGGTCGGACTCCTGGGCGAGTCCTTGGGCGATCAGGGCGCGTTGCCGTTGTCCGCCGGAGGGTTCTCCGAGTTGGCGGGTGGCGAGGTCCGTGCTGCCGAGCCTCTCCATGGCCTGGTCCACGGTGGCGCGGTCCTGTCGGGTCAGTCGGCGCCATGGCCCGCGGTGGCTCCAGCGTCCCATCTCCACCGTCTGCCTGACCGTGAGCGGCAGCGCGTCAGCGACGGCGCTGCGCTGCGGGACGAACGCCGGCGGCCGGTCGCCGACGCGCTGGAGCCGGCCTGATGTGGGTCTGACCACTCCGGCCATGACTCCGAGCAGGGCGGGCTTCCCGCTGCCGTTCGGGCCGACGAGTGCGGTGATCGCCAACGCCGGTATTTCCGCGTCGAGTTGATGCAGAACCAGGCGGTAGGGGTGTCAAGCGGTCTGGCGGGACGGTCCCACTTGGCAAGGTCGTAACGACCGTCCAGGGGTGTCCAACCGATCCAGGGACGGGCGTCTCATGCCAGGTCAGGCCGCACGTCCGGGAGAGCCCGCACAGTCGGTGGGACCTGTGTGAGAGTGCCGTGACGCTTCCTCGGCCTCCCTTGTCGACCGTCGCTCGCCGGCCTCCCACTCGTTCGTCCTCGCCCCGCTCGCTCCCCCGAAAGCCTGGCTGGTCCTGAGGGAAGTGTGGACGCAGTGGGCTGAAGTCTTCTAGCCTTGTCGGCAGACCGTCACGGTCGTCGATGTGACCCGGCAGCGCGGTAGCCATCGACTTCTCCTGTTTCCGAGCTGTTGCCCCCGCTCGGCGTAGTGGCCTGCTGAAGCACACCTGGCGGGCCGAAGCGGCGTCATCCCGCTACGGCATAGGCGCGGCAGCGCGCGCCCCAAGCGTGGCAACCACCTGTTCGGGAAGGGGACTGCATTGTCATGCTCATGTTAACCAAGAGGGTCGCAGCCGCGCGTTGGCCCGCCATCGGATCGGCTCTGCTCCTGGTCGTGGCGGCTCTCGTCGCGGCCTTTTCCAGTGCGACCCCGGCCTCGGCGCACCCGATCAACGCCGCGGACTTCCAGCAGGTCCAGCTGGCCCGCGGGGTAGCGGAGGTCGGTGAGCCGATGTCGCTGGCCGTACTCGCCGACCGGTCGGTGCTGCACACCGCCCGCAACGGGACCGTGCGCCGCACGGATGCGGGCGGCAACACCACGGTGATCGGCAGCATCCCCGTATACGCGCACGACGAGGACGGCCTGCAGGGCATCGGCATCGACCCGGGGTTCGCCACCAACCGGCACATCTACCTCTACTACGCCCCGCCGCTCTCCACACCAGGCGGCGACGCACCGACCACCGGCGGCAACTGGTCGGCGTGGCAGGGCGTCAACCGGCTTTCCCGGTTCACGCTCAACGCCGACTTCACGCTCAACCAGTCCAGCAAAGTGGACATCCTCGATGTGGCGGCCGACCGAGGTATCTGCTGCCACGCCGGCGGAGACATCGACTTCGACGCGGCAGGCAACCTGTACCTGTCCACAGGCGACGACACCAACCCGTTCGAGTCCGCCGGATACTCCCCACTCGACGAGCGGACCAACCGCAACCCGGCGTTCGACGCGCAGCGCACCGCCGCCAACACCAACGACCTGCGCGGCAAGATCCTACGGATCAAGGTGAACGAGAACGGGTCGTACTCGATCCCGGCAGGCAACCTGTTCCCGCCCGGTACCGCCAGGACCCGGCCGGAGATCTACGCGATGGGCCTGCGCAACCCGTTCCGGATGAGCGTGGACAAGGCCACCGGCGTCGTCTACGTCGGCGACTACGGCCCCGATGCCGGCGCCACCTCGGCGCGCGGGCCGCAGGGCCAGGTCGAGTTCAACCGCGTCACGGGCCCGGGCTTCTACGGCTGGCCGTACTGCACCGGCACGAACACGAGCTCCGAGACGTACGCCGAGTGGGACTTCGCCACGAACAGGGCAGGCGCGAAGTACAACTGCTCGGGCGGGCCGACGAACAACTCGCCCCGCAATACCGGCTTGAGCACCCTGCCCCCCGCCAAGGCCGCCTGGATCCGTTACGGCGGCGACGCCGGCAGCCCGCCGGCGTTCGGCGGCGGCTCGGAGTCGCCGATGGCGGGCCCGGTGTACCGGTACGACCCCGACGTCAGCTCGCCCACGAAGTTCCCTCAGTCGTTCGACGGGCAGTTCTTCGCCACGGAGTTCGGCCGCGGCTGGATCAAGCCGATCCACCTCAACGCCGACGGCTCCCCGGGGACCGTCGACAGCTTCCCTTGGAACGGCAAGCAGGTGATCGACTCGGCGTTCGGCCCGGACGGCTCCTACTACGTGCTGGACTACGGCGCCGGGCTGTACCAGGGCGACCAGTACTCCGCCCTCTACCGCTTCGACTACGTCGGTGCCGGCAACCGGGCGCCCACGGCGATGGCCGGCGCCAACCGGACCTCCGGCGCGGCGCCGTTGACCGTGACATTCTCCTCGGCCGGATCGTCCGACCCCGAGGGTGGGGCACTGACCTATGCGTGGAGCTTCGGTGACGGCACCACCTCCACCTCCGCCAATCCGACGAAGACGTACAACACGAACGGTGACTACACGGCCAGGCTGACCGTGCGCGACCCGCAGGGTGCCACCGGCACCGCCGACGTGCGGATCACCGTCGGCAACACCGCGCCGACCGTGACCATCGACAGCCCCGCCGCGGGGGAGATCTTCGCCTTCGGCGACACCGTGCCGTTCCGTATCACCGTGACGGATCCGGAGGACGGCACCGTCGACTGCGCCAAGGTCAAACTGACGTACATCGTCGGTCACGACAGCCACGGCCACCCGATCACTTCGAAGACCGGCTGCTCCGGCACGATCACCATCCCGGTCGACGGTGAGCACGACGACGCGGCGAACATCTTCGGGGTCTTCGATGCCGAATACACCGACACCGCCGGGCTCACCACGCACACGCAGCACGTCCTGCAACCGAAGCACCGGCAGGCCGAGCACTACAAGACATCGTCCGGCATCGCCACCCTCGACAAGTCGACAGCCGAGGGCGGCAAGTCCGTCGGTGACATCGAGAACGGCGACTGGATCGCATTCGAGCCGTACAAGCTGAGCAACGCCACGTCGTTCAGCGCCCGGGTGTCGTCAGGTGGCGCGGGCGGCACGTTGCAGGTTCGGGCCGGCTCGCCGACCGGCACCATCCTCGGCTCCGCCACCGTCCCGGTCACCGGCTCGTGGACGAACTTCACCACCGTGGGCGGCTCGATCTCCGGTGCACCGGCCGGCACCACCACGCTCTACCTGACCTTCGCCGGCGGCTCCGGATTCCTCTTCGACGTCGACGCGTTCACCTTCGATCCCGGCGGCGGACCGGCCCCCGGCGCGGGTCCGGTCGTGGGGCTCGCGGGTAAGTGTCTGGATGTCCGTGACGGCAGTTCGGCGGACGGGACGGCGGTGCAGATCTCGTCGTGCACGGGCTCGGCGGGGCAGCGGTGGACGGTGACGCCGGGGTCGACGATCAAGGCGTTGGGCAAGTGCCTGGACGTCAGCGGCAACAGCACGGCGGACGGGGCGAAGGTCCAGTTGTGGTCCTGCAACGGTGGCGCCAACCAGAACTGGCAGGCGCACCCGGACGGGTCGCTGCGGAACCCGCAGTCGGGCAAGTGCCTGGACGTGTCGGGCGCCAACTCCGCGGACGGCGCCCTCGTGCACCAGTGGACCTGCCACGGCGGAGCAAACCAGAAGTGGACCCTGCCCTGATTCCTGTCTCCCGGAAGAGAGCGACGGACATGCGCAGAACACCCCGAACCCTGCTTGGTGGGGCGGCCGCGACACTCGCCGCCCTGGCCCTTCTCGGGCAGCCCAACCCCGCCCATGCCGCGGACACCCCCTACGACGTTCTCGTGTTCTCCAAGACGGCCGGTTTCCGGCACGACTCGATCCCGGCAGGGATCCAGGCCGTCCGCGACCTCGGCGCGGCGAACAGTTTCACCGTGACGGCCACGGAGGACGGCAACCACTTCACCACCAGCAACCTGAGCCGTTACGAGGCGGTGATCTTCCTCAACACCACCGGCGACGTCCTGAACGACGCCCAGCAGTCGGCGTTCCAGTCGTACATCGGATCGGGCGGCGGCTTCGTCGGCGTCCACTCGGCCGCCGACACGGAGTACAACTGGCCGTTCTACGGCGAGCTGGTCGGCGCCTACTTCGCCTCGCACCCCGCTGTCCAGCAGGCCAACATCAAGGTGGAGGGACGGGCCCACGCGGCGACCGCCCACCTGCCGCAGACATGGACACGCACCGACGAGTGGTACAACTTCCGGACCAACCCCCGTACCACCGCGCGCGTGCTCACCACGCTGGACGAGTCGTCGTACTCGGGCGGCTCGATGGGCGCCGATCACCCGCACACGTGGTGCAAGACCCACGCGGGGGGCCGGTCCTTCTACACCGGCGGCGGGCACAGCCAGGCGTCGTACGCGGAGCCGGCGTTCCGGGCGCACCTGCTCGGTGGCATCCGGTACGCGGCAGGCCGGACCAAGGCCGACTGCCGGCCCGAGACCGGCTATACGGCCCTCTACAACAGCTCGACCACCGGATGGTCGCAGGCCGGCCCGGGTGGCTTCACCAACTCGGACGCCACCCTCGCCTCGCACGGGGGCATGGGCATGCTCTGGTACAGCGCCCGGCAGTTCACCAACTACTCGCTGAAGCTGGACTGGAAGATGCCCGGCGACGACAACTCCGGCGTGATCGTGGGCTTCCCACCCACCAACGACCCGTCGTCGGCACTGGACAACGGCTACGAGGTCCAGATCGACGCCACCGACGCGCCTGACCGCACGACCGGCTCGATCTACGCCGTCAAGGCCCCGGACACGGCTGCCCGGGACGCGGCGCTCAACCCACCGGGCGAATGGAACACCTTCGAGGTGCTGGTGGAGGGCGAGCGGCTCCAGGTCTGGCTCAATGGCGTGAAGATCAATGACTTCACCAACACCGACCCCGCCCGCTCGCTCGCCGGCCACGTCGGCATCCAGAACCACGGCACTGGGGACGACGTGTCGTTCCGCAACGTCCGGATCAAGGAACTGGGCGGCAGCCCGCCACCCACCCCCGGCGTGGGTCCGGTCGTGGGGCTCGCGGGTAAGTGTCTGGATGTCCGTGACGGCAGTTCGGCGGACGGGACGGCGGTGCAGATCTCGTCGTGCACGGGCTCGGCGGGGCAGCGGTGGACGGCGACGCCGGGGTCGACGGTCAAGGCGCTGGGCAAGTGCCTGGACGTCAGCGGCAACAGCACGGCGGACGGGGCGAGAGTCCAGTTGTGGTCGTGCCACGGAGGCGCCAACCAGAACTGGCAGGCGCACCCGGACGGGTCGCTGCGGAACCCGCAGTCGGGCAAGTGCCTGGACGTGTCGGGCGCCAACTCCTCCGACGGCACCCTCGCGCACCTGTGGACCTGCCACGGCGGAGCCAACCAGAAATGGAGGCTGCCCCAGACCTGAGCTGACGCGGCACGCTGGAAGGGCCACCTGCCACTGTGCGGTGGCCCTTCCGGAGTGAAGGCGGCACGTGATGTCACGTACCGCCTTCACTCGTGCGCCTATGCTCGCGTCCAGCGCTGGTTGGCGCCGTCGTGGCAGCTCCACACGATGACCGCGGAGCCGTTGGCGGTGCTCGCGCCGTTGACGTCCAGGCACAACCCGTTCTGAGCGTTGCGGATCGTGCCGTTGCTGTTGATGGCCCACTGCTGGTTGGCGCCACCGTCGCAGTCCTGGATCTGCACCCGTGTGCCGGCGGCGGCATTGGCCGGGACGTGCACGCACTTGCCCAGCACCTGCAGCGCCTGACCGTTCTGGGTGAACTGCTGGTTGGCGTTGCTGTGGCAGTCCCAGACGATCATCGGTGTGCCGTTGGCCGCGTTTGCGCCGTTGACGTCCAGGCACCGGCCCGAACCCTCGTTGCGCAGCCGGAACGTGGTCGGGTTCGGCGGCGGGGTGGGCGTCGAGTCGTCGAACTGCGTGAAGAAGTTCCACACCACCGCCCGGGTCCACGACCTCTCACCCGGTTCGTAGTCGCCGGGCGATCCATCGACAGGACCGGGCGTATGACCCGCGTCGAACGCCGCCCATGCCACGGGGTAGCCGGCGCGGCACCCCGAGTAGGTCGTGACGACATGCGTGAGGCTGCCGCGTGCCGGCTCCGGCGGGTTCTGGGGAGTGCAGCCGTTGTTCCGCACGAACCTGTCACGCAGCGAACGACCCGTGGAGATCGGGAGCACCGGGTCCCGCAAGCCGTGCAGTCCGATGTACGCGACCGGCTGGGTGCCGCCGTTACACCCGCTCAACTGTCCGCCCGCGTAGACGGCGACCGCGCGGAACACTGTCGGCCGGGCGCACGCGAGTGCGAAACTCATGCCGCCTCCGTAGCTGAAACCCCCGGCGAAGCGCTGGTTGGTGTCGACACACAGGCCGGCGTCGATCTGCCTGATCATGTCGTCCACGAAGGTCAGATCCTGGCCATTGGAGTTGGCCCAGCCATTCCCGAGGCCCTGGGGCGCGACGAAGATCGTGCTGTCGTTCGAGATCGCCCGCAGGCCGTAGTACGACCAGGGGTATCCGCTGGTTCCGCCCGAGTCGACGTCGCCTGCCGTGCCGCCGTTCCAGTGGAAGCCGAAGAACAGTCGGTACGGGCGGTTGTTGTCGTAGTTGGCGGGCACCCGCAGGATGTAGTTCCGCGTCCTGCCGCTGCTCTGAATCGAGTGCGGACCACTCGACAGCGTGGGGGGCTTGCCGCATCCGGCGCTCGCGGTGAGGGAGGGGGCGTCGGCGGCGGCGGATGTCATCGTGATGCCGCTGATGCCGACAGCGGCGAGCAGGAACGTGGTGGCTACTGCGATCAGCGTGCGCCATCGGTGACGATTGTTGCCTTGTCGCATCACGTTTCTCCATTCATGGAGTAGCGAACTCAGCGGTAGCCGGCGGCGACGATGTTGGCCTGCACCGCGCTGTCCGTTGCGTCGGACGGGTATCCGGACACCATCGCGCCCTCGTAGAAGGTGCCGGCGCTGAGGTTCGCGCCGCCGCCGGGCTTGCAGCAGTCACCGCCGCTGCCGAGGATGATGGCGCCCTGCTTCTTCATGGGGCTGTAGCCGGGCGGAAGCGCGCCGTCCCAGAGCGTGGTCAGGTTTCCGGTCTGGGAGTTGCCACCCTTGAGCGCGAAACGGCTCGTCCCGTTGTTCTTCAACATCGCCGTCACGAACTTGCTGGTGAACGCCCGCTGGTTCGGGTTCCAGGTCTGGCTGCCACCGGAGTAGAGCCCCCATTCGAGGTCGGCCTGGACCCAGGGGCCCCTGCCGGCGCACCCGCCGAACCAGCACTGGGTGCTGAAGTTGATCGCGTCCATCGCCCCGGCCGCGTCGGCCGCTCGGGTCGTCTCACTGTTGCCGTAGTCGAAGCAGCAGCCGCCGTTGACATGGGTGCCGCTGGTCACCATGTACATGCCTTCGGGTGCGCTGCCGGTCGGCACGCCGGTCAGGTGGCCGTCCCGCCAGTAGCTGTTGCCGGGGTTGATGTAGAGCGAGTAGGCCTTGCTGCCGCCGACCGCCAGGGACTCCGACGTCGCGGTCGCCGGGCGGCTCTGGGGGGAGCCGGGGACCACACTCGATCCCTGGTACCACAGGTCGTTCCCGCGGCCGGACTGGTCGTAGACGACGGTGATGACACAGGTGGTCCCCGCGCAGAACGAGTCCTGCGTCGTCGCGTCGGCGGTGCCCCCCGCGCTCAGGACGCCGATGTTCCGGGTCGTGCTGTCGGACGAGCGCCGGACCTGGTAGAGGTTGCCGTTGTAGGTGCCGTAGAGCGCTCGTACGGTGCTGTGGGCGGCGATGCAGGGGGTGCCGCCCGAGGCGTAGATGTCGCACGTGCCCGCGCCGCCCGGCACCGGCGGGTCCGGCGGCGGGGTCGGCGAGTTCCACTGCTGGTTGGTGCCGCCGTGGCAGGACCAGAGGGTGATCCTGGTGCCGTTGGCGGTGCCTGCGGCGTTGGCGTCGAGGCACAGGCCGGACTGGACGCCGGTGATGGTGCCGTTGGGGTTGACGTTCCACTGCTGGTTGTTCTGGCCGTTGCAGTCCCAGATGATGACGGCGGTGCCGTTGGTGGTGCCGCGTCCGCTGGCGTCGAGGCACTTGTCGCCGTTGACGGTCAGTTGTTTGCCGGTCGTGTAGGTCCAGGTCTGGCCGGCCGCGCCGGTGCAGTCCCAGAGTTGGGTCTGGGTGCCGTTGGTGGTGCCGGCGCCGGGGACGGTCAGGCAGCGGCCGGACTGCGCGCCCATGACGGGGGCGCTCTGCCCGGGCTCGATCGGTGCCGCCACCGCGGTGGCGCCGACGGCGACCAGCACCAATGCGGTGCCCAGAGCGGACAGCCGTCCGTACCAGCGGGGCCGAGGTATTCGGAACACCATGGCGGTTCCTCACCTGTTCGTAGGGAGGGATGCCCGGCGCGCGACCACGCCGGGCATCCCGTGGGGACGGGCTATACGGCGGTGAACCGCCACTGTTGGTTGGTGCCGCCGTGGCAGCTCCACTGCAGAAGCTGTGCGCCGTCGGCCGTCGAGCCGCCGTTGACGTCGACGCACAGTCCACTGGGGAGGCTTTTCACCGTGTACACGCCCACCGTGGTGGTCGGTGTGACGAGGAACTTCTGCGGGTCGCTGTTGTTGCAGGTGGACTGCTGCAGGAACGCGCCCTGGGCGGTGGACCCGCCCGTGACGGCGAGGCACTTGCCGCTGTGCACCGCCTTCAGGTGGACGGCGCCGCCACCGGCGTCGACGGCCTGCCACTTCTGGTTGTCGGCGCCGGTGGCCGGCCACTGGACGATCTGGGCGCCGTCAGCGGTCGAGGCGCTGTTGGCGTCCATGAATTTGCCGCTGTGCTGCGCCGCGACCGTCCAGGTCCGACCTGCCACGCCGCCCCCGCCGCCGTTGCCCGGTTCGCCGACCCCGTTGCCGCCGAAGGTGAGCGAGTCGAGGTCGAACCAGTTGTTCGAGGTGCCCTTGAACACCAGGTAGAGCGGGTGCGAGCCGGAGAGATCGGCGGTGTTCACCGCCGACGTGGACTGGTAGTTGTTCCAGCCGCCGGTGCTGGGCACCGTTGTCGTGGCCAGGAGCGTGCCGGTCGGGGAGTCGGCGCGCAGTTCGATCGATCCGCCGCCGTTCGGAGACGACAGGCGGTAGCGCACGCTCGTGACGCCCGACAGGCTCATCGGTTTGAACGCGATCCAGTCGCCGTCGGAGATGTTGCCGACCCGCTTGCCGCTCTCCGCGCCGGCCTGCTCGACGATCTGCACACCCGACTGGTCCGTGTGGAACTCGGCCTGCTTGTGCTTGGGCTGGAGAATCGCCTGGGCATGGCCGGTGAGCGGGTTCGCACCGCCGGGGCCGCCGTCGTCGGTGTAGCGGGCGTTGAGGACGTAGTACAGGTTGGCGCCCTCGGGGTGCCCGCCCAGCAGCGTCGTGTCGATGGTGCCCGAGCACCCCGGATGGTCCGTGGTCTCATGCTGGTGGTCGTCGTGGCCGAGGGCGGGGTTGACGAACACCTTGGCGCAGTCGATGGGCGCGCCGCCGGGGTCCGAGACGGACACCTTGTACGGGACGCGGTCGCCGAAGTCCAGCATGCCGCCGTTGGACGGAATGGTGACGGTGACGGTCGGTGCCGTGTTGCCCACGGTGATGGGCACGTTGGCGAAGGCCGTCCTGCCGGTGTTGTCGGTGACCTTGAGCTGGGCGGTGTAGTTGCCGTTGGCGGTGTAGGTGTGTGACGGGTTGGCCGCCGTGGACGTGGTGCCGTCGCCGAACGTCCAGTGGTGGCTGAGCGTGCTGCCCGGATCCGGGTCCGTGGACCCCGCGCTGCTGAACTGCACGTTCAGTGGCGCGTCCCCGTTGGTGGGTGTTCCGGTGGCTTTGGCGATCGGCGACCGTCCGCCGTGGTTGTAGTCGATGCGGTACAGACCCGAGTCGTTGTTGCCACCGGAGAAGTTGTTGCCCCACTCGAGCAGGTACAGCGAGCCGTCGGGCCCGAACTCCATGTCCATCGGCTTGAGGAACTTGGCGGCGGGCATGAAGGGGTTGGTCCGGGTGACCGCGGTCGCGGAGTCGAAGTGGACCTCCTTGACGGTGTGGCGCGACCACTCGTAGAAGAAGTGGACCCCGTCGTAGTAGGGCGGGAACTTCGTCTCGGACGGGTTCGCGGCGTTGTAGCGGTAGACCGGTCCGCCCATCGGCCCCGAGCCGCCGGAGCCGAGCTCGGGGAAGTTCGGTGAGACGCCGTAGCCGTACCACATGTTCGGCGCGACGATCGGCTTGAGGCTGGTCAGGCCGGTGTTGTTCGGCGAGTTGTTGACCGGCGCGTTGCAGTTGAACTTGGCGCCGACGACACGGGTGTCCGGGTTGTAGGGCGCGTAGGCCTGGTTGTCGCCGTGGCAGAACGGCCAGCCGTAGTTGCCCGGGGCCTTGATGACATTGAGCTCGACGAGCCCTTCGGGGCCGCGGTTGGTCGTGGGCGGGTTCCGGTCCGGGCCGTAGTCGGCGAGGTAGACCCACCCGTTGTCCGGGTCGATCGAGAAGCGGAACGGGTTGCGGAAGCCCATCGCGTAGATCTCCGGCCGGGTCTGCGCCGTGCCCTGCGGGTAGAGGTTGCCGGCCGGGACGGTGTAGCCGCCGTCGGCCGACGGCCGGATGCGCAGCAGCTTGCCCCGCAGGTCGTTGGTGTTGCCGGCGGTGCGGGCGGCGTCGAGGTTGGCCTTGCCCGGCCGCCAGTCCAGCGGGGCGTAGCCCTGCCAGTTGGAGTCGAGGTTCGGCGGGACGTCGTCCCCGGTGCCGATGTAGAGGTTCTTGTCGGGGCCGAACTCGATGTACCCGCCCGTGTGCCCGGGTTCGGCGAACGTGCGGTCCCGGGTCGCGGGGATGTCGATGATCGTCACCTGGCTCGACATGTTCAGGGTGTCGCCGGTGAGCGTGAACCGGGAGACCCGGTTGATGTCGTTCGGGACTCCGGCCGGGGAGTGATACAGGTACACGTAGCCGTTGTCGGCGAAGTCGGGGTCGAGCGCCAGTCCGGTGAGGCCGTCCTCGCCGCCGGTGTAGACGCTGAGCGTGGCGGCTGTCACGGTCCTGTTGGTGGTCGGTTTGAAGATCTTCAGCTGCCCGCCCCGCTGGACGTAGAGGACCCGCCCGTCCGGGGCGACCGCGAGGGCCATCGGGTCCGCGGTGTTGTCGTCGAGGGTGCGCTTCTCGAAGTTGCTCCACACGGTGCCGCCGCAGTCGCCGGGCTCCTTGCCGGCCGCCCACTTGACGCCCCCGAGGACGTGGTTGCGGAAATGGGTCTCGCTGTACGCCGCGCTGGTGTGCCCCATGCCGGTGGCCCACACCCGGCCGCCGCCGGTGTTGCGGCACCAGGAGATGGGGTGGTCCGGCCCCATGGCGCGCGGGCCGGGGTTGTACGTGCGCTCGTCCGCGGTGACCAGGACATGGACGTCGCCGCGGGGGTTGCGGTCGAAGTTGTACCACTCCTCGCTGCGGTTCCAACGGTCCGGCAGGCCGGCCGTCGACGGGTGTTTCTTGTCCGCGACGATCGCGGTGCCGCCCAGCACGCCGGGGGAGTGCTCCGGCATGTGCGCGCCACCGTTGATGGTCTGGTCCCACCACGGGTACTCGTTCTCGATGCCCATGTCCGTGGCGTTGTGGATCGCGACGATGCCCTTGCCGCCGGCCAGGTAGCCCTCCACCGCCTGACGTTGGGACGCCGTGGTCCACACCATTCCCGAGGTCTGGAACATGATGAGTACGTCGAAGGTGGCGAGATTCGCCGGGGTGAAAACGCTCGAGTCCTCGCTATGGACCAACTCGAAGTTGTTGGCCGCCGCCTGCTCCCGGAACATCGCGAGGCCGGCGGGGATCGAATCGTGCCGGTAGCCGGCCGTCTTGGTGAAGACCAGGGCTCGGAAGGCCGGCGCCGCTGACGCCGGTGGGGCGATGACGAGCGACAGGAGCACGCCCGCGATCGCCCCGAAGATTAATATGATGCGACGCAATGCCGTCTCCTATTTCGGCGGAGCAACGATGGCATGACCACGGGCACGCACCGGCCGCACCTCCGATGCGCCGGAGTGCCTGGGCGCGTCGCAGGCACGCGTGTGCCGTCAGCTCGTCGTCCCGTCCGCCGTGACGGACAGTCAATTCCCTACGGAAGAGTCAGGGCGTCACACCAGATGCGACCGTCTCCCGTGGTCTGCCGGCCAGCATGCAGCGGCGTATCGCAACAGTCAATATGGATGTGGTGCCGCCGATTCCATAACACATTTTGCGCATCAATCGTCGTGGTTCGGTGCGCGACTGTCGTCGGGCCGATTCCGTAACGCATTTTTCGAAGCAATCTTCATGGTTCGGCGCGCGACTGTGGACGGGTCGATTGGATAACAGGTTTTGGCGTATCAATCGCTGTCGACTTATCGCCGACCCACATCGAGCAGTTCGAACGGCGAACGTCTCCCACGGTGATGTCCGGTGGTATTGCCAGGCGCTCATCGAGGCATTTACCCTCGGGGCCGCAATGTCGCCATCGCGTCCGGCGAAAGTTCGCGGCTTATTCGACGAAAGCTCGCGAGCGGGAACTGTCATTCCAAGCCGGCCGTACCCGAACGCTTCAGCTATCGGTGACGCAATCCTGCTGACGACGCGAATGTAGAGGGTCCCACGATGTCTGGCCTGCCGCCGCCGCTGCTCGCTCTGCGAGGCATCGGCAAGTCGTTCCTCGGTGTACGGGTGCTCGATGGCGTCGACCTCCAGGTCCGGCCGGGCGAGGTGCACGCGGTCGTCGGCGAGAACGGCGCCGGCAAGTCCACGCTCATGAAGGTGGTGTCCGGCGTTCACCAGCCCGACGAGGGAACCGTCGAGTTCGCCGGCGCACCGCGGACGTTCCGCAACCCGCGTGAGGCCCAACAGGCCGGTATCGGCATCGTCTACCAGGAGCTGACCCTGCTGCCCGAGCGCACCGTCGCGGAGAACGTCTGTCTGGGCCGTGAGCCCCTGCGTCGCGGGCTCGTCGACCGTAGGGAGATGCTCAGCCACACCGCGCGGCTCCTCGCCTCGATCGGGGAGGGCTCGTTACCGCCCGACACGCGCGTGGGACGACTCGGTGTGGCGCAACAACAGGTGGTCGAGATCGTCAAGGCGCTCGCCCTCGACGCGCGGCTGCTCATCATGGACGAGCCCACCGCGGCTCTCGCCGACCACGAAGTCGACCAGCTCTACGCGCTCGTACGGCGGCTGCAGGAGCACGGGATGGGCGTGCTGTACGTCTCGCACCGCCTCAAGGAGGTCTTCGACCTGTCCAGCCGGATCACCGTGCTCAAGGACGGCCGGGCGGTGGCCACCCTGGACACCGCGGACACCAGCGCCGATCAGCTGGTGCGCCACATGGTCGGCCGCGAACTGTCGAATTACTACCCCGCCCCGGCGAAGCCGCAGGAGCCGGGCCCGGTGCGGCTGACCGTCCGGGGCGGAGGCAACCGGAAGCTGCGCGGCATCGACCTACGGCTGCGCGCCGGCGAGGTGCTCGGTGTCGGCGGCCTGCAGGGCTCCGGCCGGTCGGCGTTGGCCCGCGCACTGTTCGGCGCCGCACCGTTCAGCACCGGCCAGGTGACCGTCGACGGAGCGCCGGTCCGGCTGCGCTCGCCCCGCGCCGCGATGCGGGCCGGTATCGCCTACGTCTCCGAGGACCGCAAGGGGGAGGGGATCGTCGCCGGGCAGTCGGTGCTCGACAACGCGCTGTTGGCCGGCCGCGCCGTCCGCCCGGGCCGGGCCGGCCGGCGTGCCCGGACCGCGCGGGTCCGGGAGCTGCTCGCGGCCGTGGAGCTTCGCGCCGCGGGGGAGGACCAGGAGATCCGTTTCCTGTCCGGGGGCAACCAGCAGAAGGTCGTGTTGGCCAGGTGGCTCGCGCTCGCCCCGAGGATCCTGCTCTTCGACGAGCCGACCCGCGGCATCGACGTGGGCGCCAAGTCGGCGATCCACGAGCTCCTCCGCCGGCTGGCCCGCGACGGCGCCGCCGTGCTGATGGTCTCGTCCGAGCTGCCCGAGCTGCTCGGCATGAGCGACCGGATCATCGTCATGCGCGACGGCCGGATCACCGGCGAGCTACCCGCCGGCGCGACGGAGGAGGATGTCGTCGCCCTGGCGGTCGGCACCTTGGGGGAGGCGGCCGGATGAGAGGCGCCCTGTCCCTGCCGGCCCGGCGGACCCCGCCCGGTGTGTTCGTCGCCCTGGTCCTCACCCTGGCGACCGGTTGGCTCATCGTCACTCTCGATGGCGGCCGGTTGTTCAGCCTGCCCACGACGGTGAGCCTGCTGCACGTCGCCGCCGGTCTGGGCCTCGTCGCGGTCGGCCAGACGCTGGTCATCGTCGGGGGCTCGCTGGACCTGTCCGTGGCGTACGTGGTCAGCCTGAGCACTCTCGTCGCCGCCGAGAGCATGGCCGGTGACGACGGTGCGCTGCTGCCGGCGATCGGTCTGACGCTCGCCGTCAGCGCCACGATCGGCCTCGTCAACGGCCTGCTCGTCACCACGGCGCGCATCAACCCCTTCATCGCGACCGTCGGCGTCGGACTGCTGCTCAAGGGATACCTCGACAACGGATACGACGGTCCGGCCGGCAAGACAGCACCCGCCCTGGTGCAGGGCCTGGGGTACCAGCGCGTCGGCCCGGTGCCGCTGTCGTTCCTGTTGCTGCTCGCCGTCGCCGCCGCGGCCTGGTTCGTGCTGGCGCGCACCCGCTTCGGCCACCACCTGATCGCCGTGGGCGGTGACCCGGAGGTCGCCCGGCTCTCCGGCGTGCGGGGCAGCCGGGTCCTCGTCACCGCCCATGTGCTGTGCGCCCTCTGCGCCGGCCTCGCCGGGGTCTACCTCGCCAGTCGGCTCGGCGCCGGCGCGCCGAGGGTCGGCACCGAGGGACTGTACGACCTGGAGTCGATCGCCGCGGTCGTGCTCGGCGGCACCGCCCTGGCCGGCGGGCGCGGCGGCGTCGTCGGCACGGTCGGCGGCGTGCTGCTGCTCGCGAGCATCGACGCCATCTTCAACCAGCTCGAGGTCGACGCGTTCTTCAAGCAGGTGATCCGTGGCGTGGTCATCATCGCGGCGGTCGCCGTCTACGCCCGCCGGGCGATGCGAAAGGCGTCCTAGCATGCGGATCGCGCGCCCACAGCGGCTCCTCACGTTCCGCTCCGGCGGTCTCGCACCGATCATCGTGATCCTGACGGTGCTGCTGGTTCTGCTGACCGCCCGCCAACCGGACTTCCTCTCGCCGCCGTCGCTGATGTCGTTCCTCGGCCGCTCCGCGCCGGTCGTCCTGCTCGCCGCCGGCCAGTACTTCGTGATCGTCTCCGGCGAGTTGGACCTGTCCGTCGGCTCTCTGGTCACCGCGCAGGTGGTCATCGCCGCCCGGCTGATCGACAGCGATCCGTCGGCCGGCTGGCCTGTCGTCGTGCTCCTGCTCGCGTTCGGCATCGCCGTCGGCCTCGTCAACGGCCTCGTCATCACGCGGCTGGGCGTGCCGTCCTTCATCACGACCCTCGGGATGTTCCTGATCCTCGTCGGTGCCGTGTACCTGTGGTCCGACGGTGCCCCGAAGGGCGGCCTCTCCGAGGGGTTCCGCCGACTCGGCCGGTCGGCGTTCGAGGACGTGCCCGCGCTGGGCCGGATCCCGTACGCCCTGGTCATCCTGCTGGTGGCGGCCGCATCGGCGCTGGTGCTGACGCGTTCGGACTTCGGCCGCACCCTGGTCGCCGTCGGCGGCAACCCGCGGACCGCCGAGCTGAGCGGTGTGCGCGTGTGGCGCGCCAAGACCATGGCGTTCGTCCTCAGCGGACTCGCCGCCACGCTCGCGGCGATCCTCATCGGCGGGTACAGCGGAGTGTCGTTCCAGGCCGGTGCCGGCCTCGAGTTCGGCGCGATCACCGCGGCGGTCCTCGGCGGTGTCGCTCTGGGCGGGGGCCGCGGTTCGGTCGTCGGCGCGATGCTGGGCGCGCTGACCCTCGAGACGCTCTTCACGCTCATGAACTTCTACGGCGTCTCCGGCGCCCTCAAACCGACCGTCCAGGGCGCGATCATCCTGTCCGCGGTGGCGGCGGCTTCCTTCCGTTTCCCGTCCAGATGAAAGGGCTTCAGTGAGGCATTCCATGACGGTGCTGGCCGTGAGCACCTTACTGGTGCTGGCCGGCTGCGCCACCGACGAGCCCACCACCGGCGCATCGGGTTCACCCTCCGCGGGCACCGGGTCGGGCACCGGGGAGCAGTCGAAGTTCTTCGTGAAGGCCGACTACGACAAGCAGCTCGCGCTGCTGGACGCCGCGCCCACCGGGCCGGCCGGCAAGCCCTGGGAGCAGGCGCTCAACCCGACGATGGTGAAGACCGCGAAGTACAAGAAGCCCGGACCGCACAAGATCTGCTTCTCCAATGCCGGGCTGAACAACCCCTGGCGCCAGGTCGGTTACAAGACCATGCAGGCCGAGGTCGACACGCACCGCGGCCGGATCTCCGAGTTCGTCCACGTCGATGCCGAAGGCAAGGACCAGAAGCAGATCGCCGACATCAACGACCTGCTCGGCAAGGGCTGCCACGCGCTCATCGTCTCGCCGAACACCACCGCGACGCTCACCCCGGCCGTGGAGGCCGCCTGTCACAAGGGCCTGCCGGTCGTCGTCTTCGACCGCGGCGTCGACACGACCTGCCCGGTGACCTTCATCAACCCGATCGGCGGCTACGGATTCGGCCACGTCGCGGCGGAGTTCGTCACCCAGAAGATGAAGCGGGGCGGCAAGGTGCTCGCGCTGCGCATCCTGCCCGGCGTCGACGTGCTGGAGACCCGCTGGTCCGCGGCGAAGGTCGCCTTCGACAAGGCGGGCGTCGACGTCGTCGGCGTCGAGTTCACCGACGGCGACCCGGCCAGGACGAAGAAGATCGTCAACGACTACATCCAGCGGTACGGCACGATCGACGGCGTCTGGATGGACGCCGGGGCGGTCGCGGGCGCGGCGGTCGAGGCGTTCGAGGACGCCGGCAAGCCCGTGCCGCCGATCAACGGCGAGGACCAGCTCGACTTCCTGAAGCTGTGGAAGGACAAGAAGCTCACGGCGATCGCCCCGACCTACCCGACCTACCAGTGGCGCACCCCGATCATCGCCGCGCTGAAGATCCTCGACGGCGAGCAGGTGCCGAACCCGTGGAAGCTGCCACAGCCGACCATCACCCAGGACAACCTGGACGAGTACGTCGACCCCACCATGCCGCCGCTGCACTACGCGATGTGCGGCTGCACCGACCTGCCCGGCTACCCGCAGCGCTGGAAGTAGTCCGGTGTACACCATCGGTGTCAACCCGTGGGTCTGGGCCTCGCCGGTCGACGACGAGGCCATGGCCGAACTGGTGCCGCGGATCGCCGCGTTCGGTTTCGACGCGGTCGAGCTGCCGATCGAGCGACCCGGCGACTGGGACCCGGCCCGTACCCGGGACCTGCTGGCGGCCTGCGGGCTGAACGCGGTCGGCGTCTGTGCGGTCACCTCGCCCGGACGTGACCTCGTGAACGCCCCGCCGGAGGTCATCGCCTCCACCGTGGCGTACCTGAAAACGTGTGTGGACAGTGCGGTGGCCGTCGGCGCGCCCTGCGTCGGCGGCCCGGTCTACGCCGCGGTGGGCCGGACCTGGCGCATGTCACCGGGGGAGCGCGTGGCCTGCTACGCGGACGTCCGCCGCGCCCTGCGGCCGGTGGCCGACTACGCGGGGGAGCGGGGCGTGAGCATCGGCGTGGAGGCCCTCAACCGCTATGAGACGAGCGTCGTCAACACCGTCGAGCAGGCGGTGGAGCTGATCGACGGCCTGCCCGCGAACGTCGGTCTCATGATCGACACCTACCACATGAACATCGAGGAGGCCGACCCCTACGAGGCGCTCGTCACGGCTGGTCCGCACATCAAGCACGTGCAGGTCAGCGGCACCGACCGCGGCACCCCGGGCGCCGACCACTTCGACTGGCCACGCTTCCTCGCCGGCCTGGCCACGACCGGCTACGGCGGCGCGCTGTGCATCGAGTCGTTCACCGCGCAGAACGAGGCCATCGCCACCGCGGCCTCGATCTGGCGGCCGCTCGCCCCGTCGCAGGACACCCTCGCCCGTGACGGGCTGTCCTACCTCCGAACTGTCCTGCGCGGACTGGAAAACGCTCCCTTGACCGGATGAAAGGGGTCGCGCCCGCACGCCGAGTAGCCCGGTCGCGCCGTCATCCCCCTTCCGCCCGGGAACCCCCACAAGGAGAAAACGTGTTCACCACTCTCACGATACGAAGGCGGCTGCTGGCCGGAGCCGCCACAGTCGGTTTGACCGCGACCGCCGTGCTGGCGTTCCCCTCGCCCGCATCCGCGGCTCCCCACACCGTGTACGTGTCGCCGTCCGGTACCGGCACTGACTGTTCCAGCGCGCGGCCGTGCTCACTGGCAGCCGCGCAGGCGGCGGTGCGCTCGCTCAACGACGCCATGTCGGACGACATCGTGGTGCAGTTGGCCGACGGTGTGTACCGACTTTCCCAGCCCTTCCGGCTGACGGCGGAGGACTCCGGCTCTGGCGGTCACACGGTCGTGTGGCAGGCCGCCCCGTCGGCGCGTCCGGTGATCACCGGTGCCCGGGCGGTCACCGGCTGGTCGGTGGCCGACGCGGCCAGGAACATCTGGAAGGCCGACGTGCCCGCCGGTCTCGATGCCCGGCAGCTCTATGTCGACGGCGCCGTCGCCACCCGGGCACGCACGCAGGTGAACAGGGCCGATTTCACGGCCTCCAGCGCCGGAATGAGGTTCTCGGGCGGTGCCCTGAGCTATCTGAACAACCTCGCCGACCAGAGCCGGATCGAGGTGGAGAGCGTCAACTCCTTCACCGACCGGTACTCGCCGGTGCAGAGCATCAGTGCGAACTTCATCACGATGCAGCAGCCGGCGTGGAACAACAACAACTTCGGCTACGACACCCTCATGCGGCCACACCGGGCCGGTCCGTTCTACCTGTCCAACGCGTACGAGTTCCTGGACTCGCCCGGAGAGTGGTACCTCAACCCCAGGGCCGGAGCCCTGTACTACATCCCCCGGGCCGGGCAGAACATGAGCACCGTCGGCGTGGAGCTGCCGACGCTGCAGTCGCTGGTGAACGTCGGGGGCACGTACAGCGAGCCGGCGCACCACATCACGTTCAGCGGGATCACCTTCACCGGTACGAGCTGGCTGGGCCCCAGCAGCAACCAGGGTTACGTGGACCAGCAGACCGGCGCGTACATCTCCGGCAACTGGAGCTGGCCGAGCTTCGACTCCTGCCACAACGGCTGCACGCAGTTCGAGGCCGCCCGGCCACACTGGCAGCAGATGCCGGCCGCCGTGCAGGTCTCCGCCGCCAACACCATCACCTTCAGCGACTCCCGGTTCGTCAACCTCGGCCAGACGGCCATCGGTATCGGCAACGACGCCAACGCGCACGCCGGCGGCGTCGGACTGGGCGCCGCCAACATCACGGTGACCAGGTCGGAGATCGCCCGGAGCTCAGCCGGTGGCATCCTCGTGGGAGGCGTGCGCGCCGACGCCCACCATCCCAGCGACCAGCGCATGGTCAACAGGGACATCACGATCAGCAACAACCGCATCCACGACCTCGGGGCGGACTACCGGGGCATCGTCTCCGTCCTGACCACGTACGTCACCAACAGCACCGTCGCGCAGAACGAGGTCTACAACATGCCGTACTCCGGCATGTCGATCGGGTACGGCTGGGGCGCCAACGACGCGGGCGGCAGCAACCACTATGCCAACCGAGGCCTGTACAACTACCAGCCGCGCTACACGACGCCGACCACCGCGTCCAACAACCGGCTCATCGGCAACTACATCCACGACGTCATGCAGCAGATGAACGACGGTGGCTGCATCTACACCCTCGGATGGAACCCGAGCGCGCAGATCAGCCGGAACCACTGCCTGCGGACCAACGGATACTTCGGGGTCTACTTCGACGAGGGCTCGAAGTACTACAAGGCCACCAACAATGTCTTCTCGAACACCGGTACATGGGCGACGGCCAACTACTGGGGTGGCGAGAACATGGGGAACTGGACCCTCACCGACAACTGGTCCACCAACGGCAGCACGAACATCACCAACGGGGACCGCGGCAACGTGGTCTCCGGCAATGTCACGGTCACCAACGGCAACTGGCCTTCCGGTGCCCAGGACGTGATGGCGTCCGCCGGACCGCAGGGCACCACCCCGCCGCCGACAACGGCTCGGCAGATCGTGGGCGCGCAGTCCGGCCGCTGCCTGACCGTCCCCGGCGCCGGCACCACCAACGGCACCCAGACCCAACTCTGGGACTGCACCGGCGCGGCCGGCCAGACCTGGACCTACACCGCCGGCGGACAACTGACCGTCAACGGCGACAAGTGCCTCGACGCCAGCGGACGCGGCACCACCAACGGCACCGCCGTCATCATCTGGGACTGCACCGGCCAGAACAACCAGCAGTGGAACGTCAACCCCAACGGCACCATCACCGGCGTCCAGTCCGGACTGTGCCTCGACGCCAACGCCGCAGGCACCGCCAACGGCACCAGGATCACCCTTTGGTCCTGCCACGGCGGCACCAACCAGCAGTGGGCACTGCGATAGCCGAATGCATCGGCCTCGCTCGCGGCAGGACGCGTCGGTCGGGAGCGAGGCTCGCCTCGCACGCACCGGACACCGCGGGCACCGCACAGGACCTTCGAAACGCCCCTTAACGCCGCAGTCGGGTCGGCTCGCCCGGCCCGCTGCGGCGAACCACCCACGCCTCGGTGATGTGGGTGAACATCGCCTCGGCCGCACCCTTGGGGTCGTGCGCGGCGATCCGCTCGTAGACGCGCCGATGGCCGTTGTTGGACGCGACGCAGAAGGCCCGGCCGGTTCGGCCCATGTAACGGGCGGAGTTGATGACCTGGCGCTCCAGTGAACGGACCACGGCACGGCCGATGCGGTTTCCCGACGCCTGCATGACGGTGTCGTGGAACGCCCGGTCCTCTTCGTGGTACGAGGCGGGGTCGTCGACGAGCTCGTCCATCCGCTCCACCAGACCGCGTAGCTGGTCGATCACCTCGGCGTTCGCCAGGCGGGCGGCGACGTTGGCCATATCGGACTCCAGCACGCGGCGGGTCGCGACGAGGTGATCGAGAATGGCCAGGCTCTCGTCTTCGGCGATGGTCGCGCCGAGGACCAGCTCGTCAAGCATGTTCCACATCGCCGGCGGGGTGACCATCGTGCCGGCGCCCTGGCGGACCTGCACCAGCCCCTTCTCCTGAAGAATCTTCACCGCCTCGCGGACCACGGTACGGCTGACCGAGAAGGTCTCGCAGAGTACGGGCTCGGGGGGAAGCGGTGAACCGGACGGATGGACTCCGCGGACGATCCGCTCCACCAGCTCAGCCGTGACCGCGGCGGCAAGGTTCGGGGGGCGCCGACTCCAGGCGGGGGCCTCGGAGGCCTCTGCGGATGACTGCGGTACTGCCGTCATGACACCCCCTGGGGCCCGTGCCGTACCACGGATGCTGGCCAACTATACGGCATCCGGTTGACGTCATACGTCATACGAGTTACATACGTCATACGAGTTGCGTTCCTCCTCAACCCAATCGCCGGACAGCCGGCCACCTCAGGAGAGCGGGGCAGCAATGAAGCAGCGAACACTGTGGTCGGCGACCCTGGTTGCCGGGCTCGTTGTCTTAGCCGGCTGCGGAAGCGCCTCCGACCCGGATTCGGCGCCCGGTGGTTCGAAGGGCGAACTCGTCGTCTGGGACTGGAAGTCCGGCGACGCCACAGCGTCCTCCTACGTCAAGAAGGCCAAGGCCGACTTCGCCCAGCGGCATCCCGGCGTGACGGTCGAGTTCGTCGCGCAGCCGTTCGAGCAGTACTACACCCTGCTAGGGGCCGCCATCCAGGCCGGCAAGGGGCCGGACGTCATGCTCTTCAACGGCGGCGGTCAGATCCGTGACCGCGTGGACTCCCTTCTGCCCTTGGACGAGTACGTCCGTGAGGACAAGAAGCGGCTGGCCGGGTGGGAGGCCTTCACCAAGGACAGCAAGACCTACGCCGCTCCGGTGACCTTGCAAGGTCACCCGATCTACTACAACAAGTCGCTCTACCGGAAGGCAGGGCTGGACCCGGAGCAGCCGGCCACCAGCTGGGACGAGTTCGTCGCCAACTGCCGGACCATCACCAAGGCGACCGGTGCCAGGTGCTTCGCGCAGGGCAACAAGGAAGGCATCGGTATCCAGTTCTTCCTGTCCGGGCTCGGCTCGGGCGTCCTGTCGCCCACGGAGTACGACGACTGGATCGCCGGCAGACGAGATTGGTCCTCGCCGGCGGTCAAACGGGTCTTCTCGCTCTGGAAAGAGGCCAACGACGAAGGCCTGAACAACGACGGGGCGAACTCGACGGCGATGTTCAACGACGCGTTCGCGGTGTTCCAGTCCAAGAAGGCCGCCCACGTCATCGGGTTGATGTCGGACACCGGACACTGGAAGGACTTCGCCGATTTCCTCGACGCCGGCGATGTCGGCGTCATGATGTCGCCGGTCGTCACGGCCGGCGCCACGCCGAGCCTTCCCTACGACGGCGGCATCGGCTACGCCGTCGCGAAGTGGACCAAGGACCCCAAGGTCGCCGCCGACCTGGTGCGGTCCCTGACCTCGACCGACGCACTGGAGTCGTTCTACGCCGACGCGGGCGCCATCGCGGCCGACCGCACCGTGGACGTCTCGAGCGCCGGCCCAGCCGTCGCCACCATCGTGTCCGAGATCGACCATGGCAAGCCCGCCCTCCACGTGGCCCTGTCGTCCAAGACCGTGGAACTCATGGGGCGGCTGTCTCAGCAACTGCTGAGCGGATCGGTCACGGTCGACGAGGCGGTCAAGCAGCTGGCGGCGTCCGAGCAAGCGGGCTGAGGCCATGTCACCCGTTGGTTCATCGGCCCGCACTGGTCAGGCAGGGCGGGCCGACGGGACGCGAGCAGGCGAGGCGGTAGGCGGCCGCGGCCCTGCGTCGAAGTCTCCGCGAGTCCGGAACGGCCGGCGCGCCGACCGCCTCGCCCCCTACGTCCTGGTCGCTCCAGCTGTCCTGATCATCGTGGTGCTCCGGCTCTGGCCACTGGGATTGGGTGTCAACTTCTCCTTCACCGGTGACGGCGAACGCAACGGCGCCACGGTCGGGTTCGACAACTACGCGGAGCTCATCGACGACCCGCTGTTCCGCACCGCGCTGCGCAACGTCGGATGGCTGGTACTGCTGCTGCCGGTCGCGGTCGCGATCCCGGGACTGCTCGCCACCTTCATCTACCTGCGGGTGCCAGGGCATTCGTTCTTCCGGAGCGTCTACTTCTTCCCGGCTGTGCTCTCACCGGTGATCGTCGGCGCGATCTTCAACCTGCTCCTGGCCTTCGACGGTCCGCTGAACACAGTGCTCGGCGGCACAGGAGTCGGCCCGGTCGACTGGCTCGGCGATCCCGACGTAGCCATGTTCACCGTCGTCGGCGTGCACATCTGGGCGACGTCAGGGATGGCGCTGGTGGTGTTCCTGGCCGGGTTCGCGACCCTGGACTCCGCACTTCTGGACGCTGCCCGGGTCGACGGCGCCTCGCTCGCACGGATGATCTGGCACGTCATCATCCCGGGTCTGTCCCGCACCATCCAGTTCGTCGTCGTCACCACGATGATCGGGATGCTGACCTCGATGTTCGGGCTGCTCTACGTCATGACCAGTGGTGGCCCGGAAGGGTCGACCTACCTGCCGGAGTACTACATCTGGGTCCAACAGGGACAGATGAGCCGCCCGGCGCTCGCGTCGGCCGCGTCCACAGTCCTCTTCCTCGTCATGCTGGCCGTGGGCCTCCTGCAGGTCGGCCTGCTGCGCCGGGCGGGGAGGGAGGACTGATGTCCCGCCTGGGGCCGAGCAGATGGCTGGTCGCCGTACCGATGGGGCTCCTCGCCCTGGCGACGATCTACCCGCTGCTGTTCACCGCCAACGTCGCGACGAAGACCCGCCGGGAGTACATCCTCGACCGGTTCTCCCTGGCGAGCACTCTCCAGTGGGACAACCTCAGCACCGCGTGGAACAGCGTCGGCATGGGGCGGTACTTCCTCAACTCCGTGATCGTGGTGGCCTGCGCCGTAGCGCTGTTGCTGCTCATCGGGTCCATGGCCGGGTTCGCGCTGGCCCAGGTGCGGTTCCGTGGCTCGTCCGCGCTGGCTCTGGTCTGCCTCGCGGCACTCTTCATCCCGTTCCAGGTGATCATGGTGCCGCTGGCAAGGATCATGGCCGACGGCGGTCTCATCGACACCTATCCGGGGCTGGTCCTCGCCTACGTAGCGCAGTTCCTGCCGTTCACCGTCTTCTTGCTGACGAGCTACTACCGCGCGGTGCCCACCGAGCTCGTCGACGCCGCACGGATCGACGGAAACACCCTGTACGGCGTCTACCGGCGGATCATGCTGCCGATGGGTGCTCCGGCACTGCTGTCGGTGGGCATCCTCGACGCGCTGTTCTGCTGGAACGACGTGCTCATCTCGCTGCTGATGATGCCGTCGGCCGACCATCGCACCCTGATGGTGGGCATCACCTCACTGCGCGGCCAGTACTCCGCCGACATCCCCACCTTCGCAGCCGGTGTCCTGATCGCCGGCCTACCCGTGTTGGTGACCTACCTGTTCCTGCAGCGCCAGATCGCCGACGGCGTGACGGCCGGATCGACGAAGGGCTGACGCATGCGCATCACCGGGTACAGAACCCTGACGACGGCGCAGCGATGGGGACGACCCGTCGGTGACGCCAACGGCGTCTACGCCGACGGCGTCGTGCCCGTGCCGGTCGTCATCGTCGAGACCGATGAGGGGATCACCGGAGTCGGCCTGGGACCGCACGTGGAAGCCGAGGTGATCTTCGCCGCCATCGACGGCCAGGACCCGCGCGCGGTGACCGCCCTCTACGACCGCATGCTGCGGCACACCTTCAAAGCCGGGCATGCCGGCGTGGTGTTCGGCACGATCGGCGCGTTCGACACGGCGTTGTGGGACATCAAGGCACAGGCCGTGGGTGAGCCGCTGTGGCGGTTGCTCGGCGGCAACGACCGCGTGGTCGACGCCTACGCCTCCGGCCTGGACATCGGCCTCACCGACGACGAGCTCGTCGCCACCTACCAGGTCTATGCCGAACGAGGGCTGAGGGCGGCGAAGCTCAAGGGTGGCCTGGACATCGAGCGTGACCGGCACCGGCTGTCGCTCGTACGCGAGGTACTGACCGAGGCCGCGCACGGGAGGCGGCCAGGGCTCATGCTGGATGCGAACGAGGCCTGGAGCCGCAAGCAGGCGGTACGCCACGTCGGTGAACTGGAACGCGCACTCGACCTGACCTGGATCGAGGAGCCGGTCCGGCGCTGGGACGCCGACGGCCTGGCCGCTGTCAGCCGTGGCGTACGGACGGCGGTCGCCAGTGGGGAGAACCTCACCGGCCTCGAGCAGTTCCGCCCGCTGATCGCGGCGGGAGGCGTCGACATCGTCCAGACGGCCGCGGTCTGGGGAGTCACCCACTTCCTGCGTGTCGCCGCGCTGGCACACGCCTACGACCTGCCGGTCAGCCCGATCGGCAACACGCCTGTCGCGCTGCTGCACGCCGCGGCGTCGGTGCCCAACCACCTCGTCAGCGAACTGCAGGGCCTGCAGCCGCCGATCGGCGTCGCGATGGACCTGCACGTCGAGGACGGCGCCTTCGTGCTCGGCGACACGCCGGGCCTGGGCATTCGCATCGACGAACCGGTGATGACCGCGGCCCGTCAGCGAACGGCACACGCACCCGACGGACCGCACATACGGCCGGAGCAGGCCGGCCGGCGGCTGCTCGCGGTCACCCCTGGACCATGCCGATCCACCGCGGAAGGGACGTTCGACACCATGGGGATGGAGGATCGATGAAGACGGTTGTCCACCGCCGGGTGCGCACCCGCGAGATCGAGAGCCGGGTCGCCGAGGCGCCGGCACTGGCGAAGGAGTGGGGCGGGCCGGCCCCGGTGAAGGAGTGGGACGGGCGCGGCGTCGACGTCAACCCCATCGCACGGGGCTGCATCGCCACCGACAACCCGGAGGCGTTACGCGCCGACCCACGGCGCAGCCAGGCGATCCTTGCCCGGATCCCGGCCGGTCGCTGGAGACGCGCCGACGATCTCGCCGGGGCCACGGTCTTCGTCGCCTCCCCGGCGTCGGACTGTGCCAACGGCATCGTTCTTCCCGTTGATGGCGGACGGCTGGGGCGATGACGGGCCGCCGAGTATTACCAGCCGGCCGCGCCCCAGACGATCGCGGGTGCGAACTTGAGGGGGGCGACGTGCGCGGCACCTGGGGCGGGCTTGCCCGAGGCAACGTGTACGGGGTCCTGAAGCGAGGCAGCCGAGCCGACGAGCCGAACCTGGTCGTCGCCGCACAGGCCGGCGATCCACGAGCGCTCGACGACCTGGCCGCGACGTACCTGCCGCTGGTATACGCGATCGTGCGCAGGGCACTGGGTGAGCGTGTGGACGTCGACGACGTGGTGCAGGAGACGATGCTGCGGGTACTTCCCGAGCTGCGCACGTTGCGCGCCCCGGAGTGCTTCCGGCCCTGGCTGGCCACGATCGCGACACGACAGATCAGCACCCATCTGCACCGGCGGCAGGCGGACGCCGAACGGACGGCGCCCCTCGACGCCGTGGCCGACCCGCCGGACGCCGACGCCGAGAACCTGGCCCTGATCCACGTCGAGCTGTCCGGTCATCGCCGAAAGACCGTACGCGCCAGTCGATGGCTCGACCCGGACGCCCGGGCGCTGCTGTCGCTGTGGTCGCTGGAGACCGCGGGCCGGCTGACGAGGACGGAGCTCGCGGCGGCGCTGGGAACGAGCGTGGCTCACGCGGGTGTGCGCGTCCAGCGGATGCGTAACCAGCTGGAGCTGAGCCGGTCACTCGTCGCCGCGCTGGAAGCCAGCCCCCGGTGCCCACAGCTGACCGCCGCGCTGGGGGGCTGGGACGGCGTACCGAGCACGCTGTGGCGCAAGCGCATCATCCGGCACACCCGATCCTGTGCGGACTGCGGTCGGGCCGCCGACGAACTGGTACCTCTTGAGCGGCTGATCGTCGCCTTGGCGCTGCTCCCGTCCCGTCGGCGCGGTCGGCCATGGTGTTTCGGCACTACGGCGAATGCGACTGCGACTGTTCAAGCCGGCCGCCGATAACGAAAACGCCGGAATTCACACACGTCTGTCACTCCAATTCGCCTCAGAAATGGTTATGAGGGGTGGCCGTCAATAGTCCCGTTTCTCCGGTCAGTTGCACGATGGCTCAAGCCCGCAGATATCGACGGTTCCCTCTTGAATGGACCATGTCAATCTGTCAATGTTGCAGTCGTCGACCCGCAACATTCCCCATTCATGACCTGTAACGGGGGAAGCCGAATGCGATCTGGGGATTGCCGCGCCAACACAGTGAGGTGGCTCCGACTTCGAAAGGTGCCGGTGATGAATGAATGCGTACACTCGGCCGATCCGCCACGGCGGCCCCGGGCCCGAGCGATATTTCCCCTGCGGTCAGCCCGGTCAGCCCGGTCAGCCCGGTCAGCCCGGTCAGCCGGGTTGGTCGCGGCCGGCATGGTGCCGCTGTTCACGGGCACCGCCGAAGCGGCGTCGACATTGGGCGCCTCGATGGAGGAGAAGGGCCACCACTTCGGCGCCGCGGTCGGAACGTTCAAGTTCTCCGAAAACACCCACGTGTCGGTTCTCAACCGTGAGTTCCCCATCCCCCTGCCGTGGCGGACGGGGCTACTCACCCAGACCAACTCTCCCGGCTGACCGGAGACCCGGGGGAAGCCGGGGGAGCGAGGCTTTCCAGGCGCCACGGCAGCGGCATGACGCTGACATGCTCTCTGCACGAGCGATCTGGGAGGGGGCCGGCGCGGAGAGGGCAAGCTCCGCGCCGGCTCGGCCGGCTGCCGCAAGGCGGCCTACAGCAAACGGATCCCGCACAGCGCAGACGTGACCACACCGCCAACCGGGAAGGCACGACCATGCCCCACCCCCATCGCCGGCGCTACCTCGCCCGGGCGCTCGCCTGCATCCTGACCGCTCTCGGCGCGCTCGCGGTCGTCGAGCCCCAGAGCGCCTCGCCGGTCGCCGCCGACACCGCACAGTTCCGCGGTGTCAACTGGGCCCGGCTCGGTGACAACTTCCACGGTGGACCGCTGGTCCTGCACGGGTTGAGCGGCTCCGACAGCTACCAGACAGTCGTGGCGAAGGCCAACGCCGTCTACACCGGCTTCGAGAACAACCTCGGCGCGAACACCGTGCGGCTCCCGATCAACACCTACACAGTCGGGACGAGCTGGTGGAGCGCGTACACGGGCGCGATAGACGCAGCCACCGCGAAGGGATTCAAGGTCGTCCTCTCGTACTGGGAGGACGGAGTGGCCGCCCGCGGCGGTCGCATCGTCAACCCGAGCGCCTTCGACACCATGTGGAACACCGTGCTAGCCCGGTACGGCACCAACAGCCTCGTCTACTTCGAGCCGATGAACGAACCGGCGGGACACAGCGCCGGCGAGTGGGCGAACGTGGTGAGCAACTGGATCAACAGCCACCCGTCGATTCCGCGGAACCGCGTCTTCGTCAGCGGCGCCGGCCTGAACACCGACATCAAATCCATGTGCGCCGACCGCCGCCTTGACGGGACGTTCCTGTCGCTGCACCACTACACGTTCTTCAGCGGCGCGAAGACCTACGACCAGTGGGTGGCGTACCTGCGGAACGCGATCGGCTCCTGCGCCGACCGCACTGTCGTCGACGAGTTCGGCGCGCCGATGGATACCGGGCTGAACTACCACGACGCCGGCAGCACCGACAACTTCGTGCGCTACTTCCGGGCCACCACCACGGTGCTCCGGGAACTGGGGATCGGCTCCATCTACTGGCCCGGGCTGGGCGGGAAGATACGCGCCGGCCAGGGTGACGACTGGTATGCCATGCAGAAGCTGCACGGCACCGGTACCAACCTCACGCTCAGCACCCCCAGCACCAGCGGCCGCGAGCGCCTCAGGTACGGCTGGGGCTTGGACGGCGATGTCCCCGCCCCGACGAGCCTGCTGCGCAACGTCGGCACCGGGCGCTGTCTGGACATCCCCGGCGGAACCGCGGCGAACGTCCAGGTCCAGGTGTCCATCTGCGCCAACACGGTCGGCCAACAGTGGACCTTGACGGCCGGCGGACAGATCACCGCACTAGGGGGCCAGAAGTGCCTGGATGCGTACAGCAGCGGGACGACGAACGGCGCCGTGGTCGGCACGTGGGCGTGTAACGGCGGCGACAACCAGCGTTGGACGGCGGGCGCTGACGGCACCGTCCGCAGCGTTCACTCCGGCCTCTGCCTCGACGTGAACACCGCCACTTCCAAGGTGCAGCTTTGGGCGTGCTGGGGCGGCGACAACCAGAGATGGCAGATCCAAGACACCGACGCGCGACGCGACGCCCGACTCGGAGGACACGGCGGACACGGCGGTGATAGCGGATACAGCAGACACGGCGGATACAGCGGACACGGCGGACGGTGACCGCCGGCCGCGGCCGAGCCGATGGCAACGGCCTGCGGCTCGTCGGAGAAGACAACGTACGGCCGTCGCCCTTCTCACCGGCGGTTCGTCATCACCGAAGTCAGTGACCTGCTCCAGTCCGTGAAGGGAGAACGACATGTCCGAGGTGACACGCAGACGGTTTCTCGCCGCGGGTGCGGCGGCTGGAGCAGGGATCGTGCCGGGTGGGTGGACGGCCACTGCCAGGAGCGGCTCGACCGCGCCGCCGGAGGTCATGGCCGCCAACGACCTCGCCCTGTGGTACGACAAGCCGGCCGGCGCGGATTGGCTGCGGGCACTGCCGATCGGCAACGGACGCCTCGGCGCGATGGTGTTCGGCAACGTCGACACCGAACGGCTGCAGCTCAACGAGGACACCGTCTGGGCCGGCGGTCCGTACGACTCCGCCAACACCCGCGGCGCGGCCAACATCGCGGAGATCCGACGGCGGGTCTTCGCGGATCAGTGGGGGCCGGCGCAGGACCTGATCAATCAGACGATGCTGGGCAGCCCGGCCGGACAGCTGGCCTACCAGCCGGTCGGAAACCTTCGGCTCTCCTTCGGCAGCGCTACCGGCGCGTCGCAGTACAACCGGACGCTGGACCTCACCACCGCCACGGCCGTCACGACCTACGTGCTGAACGGCGTGCGGTACCAGCGTGAGGTGTTCGCCAGCGCAGCCGACCAGGTGATCGTGGTCCGGCTGACGGCCGACCGGGCCAACTCCATCGCCTTCACCGCCACCTTCGACAGTCCACAACGGACCACGGTGTCCAGCCCGGACGGGGCCACGATCGCCCTCGACGGCATCTCCGCCACCATGGAGGGCATCACCGGGCGGGTCCGGTTCCTCGCCCTGGCCAACGCCGCCGTGACGGGCGGCACGGTCAGCAGCTCGGGCGGCACGCTGCGGGTCTCCGGCGCCACCAGCGTGACGCTGCTGGTGTCGATCGGCTCCAGCTACGTCGACTTCCGGAAGGTCGACGGCGACTACCAGGGGATCGCGCGGCGCCACCTCAACGCTGCCCGCGACGTCGGCATCGACGGACTGCGCAGCCGCCATCTCGCCGACTATCAAGCGCTGTTCAACCGGGTGTCGGTCGATCTGGGACGTACGGCGGCGGCCGACCAGCCGACCGACGTACGGATCGCACAGCACGCGCAGGTGAACGACCCGCAGTTCTCCGCCCTGTTGTTCCAGTTCGGCCGGTATCTGCTCATCTCGTCCTCGCGGCCGGGCACCCAGCCGGCGAACCTGCAGGGCATCTGGAACGACCAGATGGCTCCGTCCTGGGACTCGAAGTTCACCATCAACGCCAACCTGCCGATGAACTACTGGCCCGCCGACACGACGAACCTGTCCGAATGCTTCCGCCCGGTCTTCGACATGATCGACGACCTGACCGTGACCGGCGCCCGGGTGGCCCAGGCGCAGTACGGCGCCGGCGGCTGGGTGACGCATCACAACACCGACGCGTGGCGGGGCGCCTCGGTCGTCGACGGAGCGCAGTGGGGGATGTGGCAGACCGGTGGCGCATGGCTGGCCACCCTGATCTGGGACCACTACCTGTTCACCGGTGACACCGACTTCCTCCGTTCGAACTATCCGGCCCTGAAGGGCGCCGCCCAGTTCTTCCTCGACACCCTGGTCGCCCACCCGACGCTCGGACACCTGGTCACCAACCCGTCGAACTCTCCGGAGCTCGCTCACCACGCGAACGCCACCGTCTGCGCGGGGCCCACCATGGACAACCAGATCCTGCGCGACCTTTTCCACAGCGTCGCCCGCGCCGCCGAAGTCCTCGGCGTGGACGCCGGCTTCCGCGCTCAGGTACTGGCGGCCCGGGACCGGCTGGCGCCGACGCGGGTCGGCTCCAGGGGCAACATCCAGGAGTGGCTGGCCGACTGGGTGGAGACCGAGCGGACTCACCGGCACGTCTCCCACCTGTACGGTCTGCATCCGAGCAACCAGATCACCAAGCGCGGGACACCCCAGTTGCACGAGGCGGCGCGGCGGACGCTGGAGCTGCGCGGTGACGACGGGACGGGATGGTCGCTCGCATGGAAGATCAACTTCTGGGCACGGATGGAGGACGGCGCCCGCGCCCACAAGCTGGTCCGGGACCTGGTGCGGACGGACCGGCTCGCGCCCAACATGTTCGACCTGCATCCACCATTCCAGATCGACGGCAACTTCGGCGCCACCTCGGGCATCGCGGAGATGCTGTTGCAGAGCCACAGCGGCGAACTGCACGTGCTGCCGGCGCTGCCGGCTGCCTGGCCCACCGGGCGCGTGAGCGGACTGCGCGGCCGCGGCGGATACACCGTCGGCGCCGAGTGGAGCAGCGGGCGGATCGAGTTCGTCGTCACACCCGACCGAACCGGTGCCGTCCGGGTGCGCGGTCGGATCTTCACCGGCGACTTCACGCTGAAGGACGATTCGAGCGGCGAGTCGGTCCAGCCCAAGCGGCTCGAGGCCGATCTCATCGAGTTCGCCGGCCAGGCCGGCCACACCTACCGTGCGTCCGCACTCAGGTCGGGTCCGGTGGAGGCTGGCGTGGCCTATCGGCTGGTGGCCCAGCACAGCGGCAAGGCCGCCGACATCAACGGCGCGTCCACGGCCGCCGGTGCGCGGCTGATCCAGTGGCAGATCACCGCCGGTCCCAACCAGCACTTCGAGTTCCTGCCCTCCGACGGCGGGCACTACAAGATCCGGCTTGGGCACAGTGGTCTGGTCCTGCAAGTCGCCGGTAGCGGCAGCGGCGCCGACATCACCCAGCAGCCGGACACCAACACCGCCGGCCAGCAGTGGCGGACAGTCGACCACGGCGGTGGCGTGATCAGTCTGGTCAACCGGCAGAGCGGCCTCGCCCTGGACGTGTGGGAGGCATCCACCGCCGACGGAGCCCGCATCTCCCAGTGGGCAGCCACCGGCAGCACCAACCAGCGATTCCAACTCGACCGCATCCAGCCCCAGGGCGAACTGCGGCCCGATCGACCAGGGAGAGCCGTGTCACCTAGCAGCGAGGGAGTCGCATGATGTCGATCCGCAGATTGTTCTCCTGGCGAGCCGTGTTAGCGGCATTGCTCGTTCTTGCCATGGCCGACGTGGCGGGAGCCAGCGCTGCGCCCGGCACGTCGCCCACCGCCGGGGCCGTCCTCGCGGGGACTGCCGGATGTGGACGTGCCCCCACACTGACGAGCGGTACGCACACGATGCAAAGCAGCGGTAAGAGCCGCTCCTTCATCCTGAGCATCCCTGAGAACTACGACAACACCCGCCAGCATCGACTGGTCTTCGGATTCCACTGGTTGGGTGGCACGGCCGGGCAGGTCGCCGGCGGTGGAAGCGATGGCGATGTCTACGCCCACTACGGACTCCGGCGACTGGCGAACAACAGCGCGATCTTCGTAGCTCCGCAGGGCATCAACAACGGCTGGGGCAACTCCGGCGGCGAGGACGTGACCTTCGTCGACGACATGATCAGGCGTATCGACAACGACCTCTGTGTCGACACCACGCAGCGCTTCGCCCTCGGCTTCAGCTACGGCGGAGCCATGAGCTACGCACTCGCATGTGCCAGGCCGAACGTCTTCCGTGCGGTCGCCGCGATAGCCGCGCCCGGCGGGATCAGCGGGTGCAGCGGGGGCACCCAGCCCTTCGCGTACATGGGAATCCACGGCATCAACGACAACATCGGCGCCGGTCGCGGGATGCGGGACAGGTTCGTCAGGAACAACGGCTGCACTCCCCAGAACCCGCCGGAGCCCGCGCAGGGCAGCCGCACCCACATCACCACCGCCTACTCGGGCTGCCGAGAGGGATATCCGGTCGTCTGGGCCGCGTTCGACGGAGGTCACCAGCAGGGCCCCGTGGACGGGTGCGCCGGCTGTGAGAGCGGCGCCAGGAGCTGGGTCAAGGGAGAGGTCTGGAGCTTCTTCACGGGCGCTGACCCGAACCCGACTCCCCCGGACCCGACCACATTCCGGCTGCGGAGCCAGTCCGCCGGCCGATGCCTGGACGTCAGCGGTGCCGACTCGTCCAACGGCGCCCCGATGATCATCTGGGACTGCCACACCGGCCCCAACCAGCAGTTCACCCAGACCGGACAGACCCTGCGCGTGATGGGCAGATGCCTGGACGTGCCGAGCAACGCCGCCTCCGGCGCCCGAGCACGGATCTGGGAATGCACCGGAGGCGCGAACCAGCAATGGAATGTGAACACCGACGGAACCGTCAGCCACGTCCAGACCGGACTCTGCCTGGACGTCGACGGCGGCAGCACCGCCAACGGCGCCGCGGTGATCGTGTGGAACTGCCACACCGGCGTCAACCAGCGCTGGGCCCGAACGTAAGCAGAGGTGCGAGGCGGCCGCGGTAGTCGCGGCCGCCTCCATCTCCAGTCGGCCCGGCCTTTCGGAAGTCTGTCTCAATCAGCCGGCACGGCACCCTTGCCGACCTGACTGTCCATCAGGCGAAGGCCCGGCCGGGGCGGTCGGCGCGGAGCCCATGACCTTGGCCTCGGAGAAGGTCGCGTCAAGGTCGACAGCGCCGTGCCACAGGCTCGACCCAACTGACGTAGCGTCAGGTCTGTTCGGTCGGCGGGTGCCAGAATCTGGCCCGCGACCTGCACTTTCGCGGTGATCGCGGTTACACCACTCGGCGGGACGCCCTCCAGTGCAGGACGACGGCTACCTAACGTCCGGGCGCCAGACAGGTTGGAAAGACCCGAGGCCGGTCAGTCCCGCCCCGATGGCCGCGGCGTCGACGTGCCTACGTGCCTACGCGCCAGTGCCGCCTGCTGCCTCTACGCCCCCCGGCTGACGACGCCCTGCACCGGCGGTACACCGTCCTTGTACAGCTGCCCCGACATGTAGCGCACCCGTGCAGAGGCTGGTCTTCGTTGCCAGGACGCCGGAGTCCGGTGAGCGGCGATACGGGGCGAGATCGACACTGTCATGAGGTGAGGCGTGCCGACTGGCTGTTGCTGTCGTGGGGCTCTATCGATGGCGGGCCCCGCGTCCTCACCTGTGCCCCGAAGCGTCTCGCCTGCTGGCGCTCAGAAGGCCGGTGCGGATCGCTCCGTGAGCTGGTTCTGTTGCCGTGCACCGAGTACGGCTTCTCGCAGCCGTTCCTGAGCGATCGTCAGGCACGCGTAAACCGCTCCTTGTGCCGTCGACAGACCGATCTGATGCGGACCCGTCCTGATCTCTGGCACCGCTGGGAGGTTTTGGTCGAGCCGCTCGCGCACCTGGGGAAGGACGACGTCGACGAGCGGGCGCAGCCGGCCCACGAAGTAGACCGACTCCGGGTCGAGCGTCACGGCGACGACGCTGACAGCGGTCACGATCGCGGTGGTGAACGCCTGCAGCACTTCGGCGTGGGGCTCCTCGGTGTGCGGTTGCAGCCAGAGGTCCTCGATGCGCTCCAGGTCGAGCCCCCGCTTGCGGGCGAACCGGAGGAGGCCTCGGGTGCTCAGCAGTTCGTCGAGGTTCTCGTCGTCGACTCCGGAGGAGAGCGCACCGATGTCGCCGAAGGTGGGGGTCCTGCCGCGGGCGAGCTCGTGATCCGTGCAGCCGGCGAAGTTCAGTATGGTGCTGAGGCTGAAGAGCGCGGCGTTGGTGACGGTTGCGTCGTCGGTGAGGATTCCGAGCAGGGACACGTTGGCATCGCTGTCGAGGAGCACGGGGGCCTCGATCAAGCGTTCGGCGGTTTGCTGGAGGCCTGAGCCCGCGAAGATTCTCATCGACTCCGCGGGGCCGAAGATCTCCGTGCCGCCCCGAACCCGGCCGGGCACCGCGGTGACGATCTGACGCAGAGGACCCTGGGCGGATCGGGCGGCCCGCGTGATGAGTTCGGCCAGCCATCGCGCGGCGTCCTCGACCTCCTGGTGATCGGCGGTGGGAACCGTCAAATGCTGGATCTCACGACCCCTCAGGTCGGTCACCAGCACACTGGTGGTCTGGGCGCCGAAGCTGACACCGGCGACGTGCCCGGTCGTGCCGGGAAGGTCCAGGTAGGTGGAGCGGCGGCCGCGGCCGGTGATCTCATCGACCCCGCCGTCGACGACGAAGCCGTCGGCACGGAGCTCCTCCACGGCTCTGGAGACCGTGGCCTTGCTCAGGCCCGTCAGCTCCATGAGCTTGTTCCGCGTCAAGGGCGCGTGGGAGAGGACTACGTCGAGGACGGATGCCTTGTTGTAGTCGCGTGAGGTCGGGTTGGTCACGTGATGACCATAGCGAGCCCGGTACGCCGATAGGGCAGGGACCGGTCTGGGCGGTACGACCAAGGGTTTCGACGCGGTGAGCAGGGGGCGTTTGGTCGGATCCGTCGCTCCCGCACGGGCGCGCGCGAAGGGGTCCGTGTCGGTGTGTTCTGCTTTGCCGGACGGTTCTCGACTCATCTGTCATGCACTCCGCAGGGTTTGTGAAGGACGCCCACGAGTGCGTCGCCGCGTTGCGGCGAAGCCTGGAAGGCGGGGGCGACGACCAACTGACTGCCGGCAGTGAGCGTCCGGTCGGATGGCTTGAGCCCCACTGCCGTCAAACATGGGCGGAATGGCCGGAACGACCTCGATGTCGTCGGGCCGACGCCCTTCGTTTGGGCGGCTTGACCGCGCACCATCAGCATACCATTTTTAGTTTCAGGCTGTAACTGCAACAAAATCGTTGACGTCTCGCCGCCTCCCAAGCGCGGAACCTGAGCGTTCAGCTCCCTTCGAGACTCTCGGGGCGGCAGCTGTGCGGGCAGTGGTGGCGCTGGAAGACGCTGGGGGGAGGCTGCGGGCTCTGCGTTCCGGCGGCGGCAGCAACCGCCGGTGACGCTTCGACGGTGATCGCGTGCTCTGTCCGGGTGGCGGCGGGGCCATCAGAGGGAGCCCTGCTGGGCACGGCCCAGGCCCACGTACTCCGGCCATTGCGATGGTCGCAGGCTTCCCTGACTGCTGGGGCTGCTGCCCTCAGCGGTGGCCCCACGCGTCGGCTCTCTGGCCCGCCGCAGCCGGCCTCGCAGTCGTCGACGGGCTGCTTCTGCTGCTCGGTTTGGGCACCGCCCCGGTGGGTGCTGCGCCAGCGTGTCACCTGCGCAGCCGAGTGTATTCCGGCCACCGCTGCCGCACGGTTGGCCAGACGGCTCCCGGCCGAGGGGAAGGCGCCTGGCGAGCAAAGGCCCAGCTCAGGCGCCTTTTTTCGTGCCTCTAGAAGAAGCCCAGCTTCTTCGGCGAGTACGACACCAGCAGGTTCTTCGTCTGCTGGTGGTACACGCCTCCCATGTCGCTGACCTGCCGAAATAGCTTTGGTTGAGGCGGGTGGCGGCTTGATGGTCCGGGAATGGCCCGGATCTTGGCCCGAGGCCCGACCTGGCGGACTCAGCTCTACCTGGGGAGGTGGAGCCCCATGGCTGTCCTGTGGCCGGCTGGGTTACCCGACAAGCCGGTTCAGGACATGGCATGCACGCCCGACCCCGTCCTCGGCCGTCAGCGCACGGCCCAGTCGGCGGGCCGCCTCAGCATGGCCGCTGTCCCTCGTGACGGCTCGCAGGCGGCCGGTGAGAGCGGGGACGGTGAGCTGCCGGGAAGGCAAGGGCTTCGGCCCCACTCCGAGGCTGTGGACCCGGTCGGCCCAGTAGGGCTGGTCGCCGAAGAACGGGCAGACCAGGGACGGCACTCCAGAACGCAGGGCCGAGGCGGTGGTGCCCGCACCGCCGTGATGGACCACCGCAGCCATACGGGGGAACAGCCAACTGTGGGGCGTGTCCCCGACCACGAGCATGTCGTCGTCACTCGTGGTGGGGTCTCCGGCCAGGACTCCACGCAGTCCCGCGCGCCGCAGTGCGGCGCGTACGACGCGGTCGGTGGCCTCGGGGTCGCTGGTTCTCATGCTGCCGAAGCCCACGTACACGGGTGGGGGTCCGTCGTCCAGGAAGTCGAGCAGGCGCCTTGGCGGTTTCCACAGTGGCTGTTCGTGGTGCCAGAAGCCGGTCATGTGGACGTTGGGTCCCCAGTCGGTCGGCCGGGGTACGACGGTGGGGCTGAAGGCACACAGCACGGGGGCATGGCGGACTCGGCGGAAAGGGCCGAGCGGGGAGAGGGCGGGAAGACCGAGGCTCTCCATGCGCCAGGCGTTGATGAACGGGCGGGAGACCAGCCACGATCCCAGGTTGACCGCCTCGAAACTGAGACGGTTCCCGAGGGATCCGAGGAGGCGTGCGGCCGGCGTGAACGGGTGGGGGAACACGCCCGTGGGCTGGCTGGGCTGGAAATGGATGATCGCGTGCGGGACGCGCAGATACTGGCTGAGGTGGATGCCCAGAAAGCCGAATGTGGGCGCAAGGACGAGATCGGCTCCCTGCGCACCGGCCTGGGTCTCGGCGAGCAAGCGGGAGAACAGGGGACGTACGATCCGGTTGATGCCGCGGATGAAGGCCGCAGGATTGCGTCTGCCGGCCAGCAGTTCCTGGCCTTCGGGCGACTCGATGATCTCGGTGGGGTCCGCCGGGAGCGAGTGGAACTGCAGTCCTGCCGCGGTGATCAGTTGCTGGTAACGGGCGCTGGCGAGCAGGCGGACGGCATCGCCCTGACGGCTCAGTGCCCTGCCCAGCGCCAGGCATGGCTGGACGTCGCCACGCGACCCCGCCGCGAAGATCACTACTGTGCGGCCCATGCCCCCCTCGATCCATCCAGTTCCTTCATCACTGTGGGCCAGATGCGGTGCAGTTCCCGCTCCCAGTAGGGCCAGGAATGCGTCCCGGGTGCGTAGAGGTTCGTCGTGACGTCGACGCCCACCGAGCGGAGCGATTCGGCGAATTTGCCCACCGATGCCGGGAGTGCGGCTTCGGCGAGCGCGCCCACAAGGGTCACACCGAACGGATTGCCGTTATCCAGGGGTCCGGGTGTTCCGTTTCCCGTGGACAGGTGGACCTTGGTTCCTCGGAAGGCGCGTGGCATGGCGGACGGGTTGTGGGCCTGCCAGATGTCGTCGCGTTTCTTTGGGTCGCCCCAGATGTCATGAAGATTGGTTCCGTCCCCGAGGGAGCCGAGGTCGAGGAGGAAACGCACCAAGGGGTCGTTGAGGTCGACGTACGAGCTCATGGAGGCCGCGTACCGGAACATTCCCCGGTGACGCGCCGCATAGTTGAGCGCGCCGAACCCCCCCATGGACAGGCCGATGACGGCCCGGGAGGAGTTGGCCCGGAATCTGCTCTCCATGAGCCGGACCAGTTCGCTGGTGTGGAACGTCTCCCAGCGGGGCCTGCCGACGTACCAGTCGGAGTAGTAGCCGTGTCTCCCGCCGTCGGGCATCACGACGAGTGCGCCGGAGTTCTCGGCCAGTGCCTCGACGTCAGTCTCGCGCGTCCAGGAGGTGTAGTCGTCCTCCCCGCCGTGCAGCATGTACACCACGGGGAACGTGCGTCTCCTCTCGCTGTGCCAGCCTTTGGGGAGGATGACACGGACCGGCACGGAGCTTCCCATGGCCCGTGACAAGACGGTCAGATCCAGCGTGCGCTCGTCGAGCCTCCTGATGCCTGTGATCCAGGCGCCGGTGTCGGCCGAGCGCGATGGGTGGTCCGGGCCGCTGGTGGGCACGGCTGTCGCGGTGCCGCACAGCGGTGTGAGGAGCAAAAGACAGGCGAGGAGTGAGAGGCCGGTGAGTCGTGCGCGGCCGGTGAACAGTGTGGGGGCGGATGGCATGGGCTGCGGAACTCCTTGGGGCGGGTGAAGCCTGGAACGACGGGACACAGGCGGGAGCGGAGAGGAGTCCCGGGCCGACCGCTGGCACGATGCACGGCCCAGCCCGTGCTGAGCGGCTCACGGCTCCCGGGGGTCTTGGCCACGGGGGCCACGGTCGTCACGAGACTGCGAGCGGCGTGCGTGACAAGCCAGGGCGGCGGGTCGCGATACCTCCTCAGGTGCTCGCCACTCCTGTCCTGCCGCCGATGCCGGTACCCAGCCGTCAGCGTCGGCTCCGCGCACTGGGGTGCTTCGGTCCGTGCTGCGGACATGGCAGGGCGGCCGTCCCGGGTGCCAACGGATCGTCAGAACCGAAGTGAACATATACGTGCAGACCATGTCGAGGTGGGTGATCAAAGACCAGCCGACACACCGATTTGATGTGAATATGATCAACCGATCGCACGTCACCTGGGGCAGGGCATCTGCCGTGTCGGGGGCGACCGCGACCATGGCGATGAGGTGTCTCACCGCGGTCCGGTCAGGCAACCGGATCACCGCTCCGTGGTCGGCCGTCCATGTCATCGCCGGGTCCCGTCCGTTGGAGGGGATGAATCGGGCCGGAGCCCGAAGGCCGACGGCTCCGCCTGAAAGATCATCCGGACGGCTGGGTGCGCGTTCGGCCCAGTCCGCGCCGGCCACCGGGCGGCCATGTCATTACACCCTTCGAGCAACGGCACGCATGCCGCTCCACCTCAACTGACCTGTGTCTTTCCTCCAAGGAAGAGCCAGGCGGGGGCTGTGCGGTTGCGACGCGACGAGGCAGGCAGCTTGCTAGGTACAAGTGGCAGGTCAGATCAGCCGGTGAACTGAAGGGCAGGGCTCCACGCGGCCCGGAGTGAGGGAGAGTCGATGAGCACGACCATGTCCGAAGCCGTCATCGCGGGTGCCGACGGGGATGCACTGGAGAAACTGCCTTTGCCCGAGCGGTTCGCCGCGGCGACGGTGCGTCTGGCTGACGTCAGGATGTTCCAGGACGTCGACGACAAGGATGTGCAGAAGTCTCTCATCGTCGACGAGGTCCCGATGCCCGAACTGGCTCCGGACGAGGCACTGGTCGCTGTGATGGCGAGCTCCATCAACTACAACACCGTGTGGACCGCGATGTTCGAGCCGCTGCCGACGTTCCAGTTCCTGAAACAGATGGCAAAGGCCGGGGGATGGGAGCGGCGCCATGACCTGCCCTACCACGTCGTGGGGTCGGACGCCGCAGGCGTCATCGTGCGGACAGGGTCGTCCGTGCGCAAGTGGAAGGCCGGAGACCACGTCGTGGTGGCCACCGCGTACGTCGACGACCAGGACCATGACACACATCGGGACGGCATGCTCGGCGAGGGACAGAAAGCGTGGGGCTTCGAAACGAACTTCGGCGGACTGGCGCACTACGCGATCGTGCGGGCAAGCCAGCTGATGCCCAAACCAGGGCTGCTCACCTGGGAGGAGGCGGCCGTCAATCCCCTGTGTGCCGGAACCGCGTACCGCATGCTGGTCAGCGATCGCGGAGCGCACATGAAGCAGGGCGATGTGGTGCTGATCTGGGGTGCGACCGGGGGGCTCGGTTCCTACGCGGTGCAGCTCGTCCGTAACGGTGGCGGTATTCCGGTGGGCGTGGTGAACTCCCGCCGGAAGGCTGACCTGCTGCGGTCTCTCGGATGCGAGGTCGTCATCAACCGCTCGGAGATCGACGGGGGAGACGCCACCCTGCTGCAGCAACCGGAAGGCTGGAAGAAGATCGGCGCCGCCGTGCGCGACGCGGTGGGCGAAGACCCGCACATCGTCTTCGAGCACGTCGGCGAGAAGACGTTCGGGGCCTCGGTCTTTCTCGCCAGACGCGGAGGGACAGTGGTCACGTGCGGTTCCAGTACCGGATACCAGCACACCTACGACAACCGCTACTTGTGGATGCGACTCAAGCGGATCATCGGAAGCCACGGGGCCAACCTGCACGAGCAGTGGGAGGTCAACCGGCTGCTCAGCATGGGCCGTCTGCTGCCGGCCCTGTCGAAGACATACCCATTGGATGAGGTCGCAACGGCTGCCCGGAGCGTCCAGACCAACCAGCACATCGGCAAGGTGGGCGTTCTGTGTCTGGCCCCGCGTCCTGGGCTGGGGGTGACGGACCCGCAGGCCAGGGCACGAGTGGGCGAGGACCGTCTGCGCACCTTCCAGGGCTGGATGAGTGAGTCCGATGATTCTTCCGGCCGTGACCATGGTGAAGGGCGCCGGTTGGCTCGTGTGTGAAGACCAACCTTGGCGTTCATCGGGTCCGGCCGAAACGCACGGGCGAGCCGGTCCGGTACGGTCGGCTCGCCGGTGTGATCGCTCGGTTCGGGCTGGATAGGCGTGAACTCCCGTTTTCGGCCCCGTCCCGCACGCTCGACGGCGTCGCAACCGCCGGCTACTCGTCCCCCTGCCCCTGCCCCTGAAGGGCTTTGGTGAGGTGCTGCGCGATGACCTCGACATGAGGCGGGTCGATGAGCGACAAGTGGTCGCCTTGGACAGGTACGACCTCGAGCGACGGGCACAACGATGCCCACCCGAGGTCTGGCTCGCTGCGCATGTAACGAGGGTCGAGCGACGTGGTCAGCCGCTGTGCATCCTGGGCCCGGTAGAGCACGACGGGGCCGGGACAGGGCTGAGGCCGGTACCGCTCTCCGACGCGTGCGTCGATGTAGGACGTCCGCTGGTGCTCCATAATGCCGGGGCTCATGTCAAGGCCGACTTCGGCGACGAGTCGCATGACCACGTCGATCTGCTGCTCGTCAGGCGTGGCAGCCAGTTCCTCGTAGGGCAGGTCAAAACGGCGGCCGTACGTTTTCTCGATGTATTCGGCGAACCGGCCGAACCGTTCGAGGAGCAGTTCCCTGGAGTCCAGCCCGGGGAGTGCTGCCGGCAGGATGGTGTCGATGAGTCCGAGGAAGCCCACGGCCTGGTCCGTCTCGCGGAGCTGGCGGGCGACCTCGTAGGCGAGACAGCCGCCGAAGGACCAGCCCAGCAGGTGGTACGGCCCCTGTGGCTGGAGCTCCCGGATGAGACCCAGGTAGTGGGCGGCCTTCTCCTGCATCGTGTGGAGGCGGTCCACGCGCTCGAATCCGTACACGGGCTGTTCCGCCGGAAGTAGCTGGACGAGGGGTCGGTAGACCGATGTCGGGCCGCCGGCGGGGTGAAAGGTGAACAGGGCGGGGCGGTGGGTGGCGGGCCGGATGTCGCGGAGGACGCGTAGGACGGACCCGCTCGTTTCATTCACCGCGGGCCGGATCAGCTCGGCGAGGGTGGCGACGGTGGAGTGGTCGAACACCTGCTCCTCGGCAAGGGCCGGGGCGGTGCCGCCCAGGCGCCGGCGGATGCCCTCCACCAGGTCATGAGCGGTGTGCTGGTCACCACCTGCGGCAAGGAAGTCCTGGTTGACGCCTTCCGGCCGCCGTCCGAGGACCTCGTGCCAGACGCCGGCCACCAGGCGTTCGGCGGCGTCTCGAGGATCCAGCGTGGTCGGCACCGCCGGGATCGCCTCGCTGCCGACGCGCTCCTGCTCGACGCCCCTCGGCTGAGCGGCTGCTGCCGTGTCACCGATGTCAGCCCCTGCCAGACCCAGCTCCCGCAGTACCGCGTCACCGACGGCACGAAGACTGGCACCCCGCAGAAGAAGAGGCCCGGGCAACGCCACGGCGAAGTCCTGTTTGACGGCGTTCTGGATCCGCACGGCCATGAGGGAGTCGAGGCCGAGGTCGGTCAGCGGAACGTTCTCGTCCAGGTCCTGGACGGCACGTCCCATGACAGTGGCCGTACGCCTGACGAGACGTTCGTAAATTCTGGCGGGGGCCGCTTCGCCGAGCGTCGAGATGCTTCCCGGGCCGTCCCAGTCGTCGTCGGAGAGACCACTGCCGCGCAGAACCCCCGCGAAGAACTCGACCGCGTCCAGTCCCGGGAAGGCTTCCAAAGCCCGACGGGCATCCAGATGTACGACGCCGGTGTACGTCCTGCCCCGGGTGACGAGCGCCTGGAGTGCGTCCAACCCTTCGGCCGCGGTGATGGGCTCAAGAGCTACGGCGGGGTTCTGGGGTGCCGCACCCACGTCGGCCCAGGGGCCCCATGCGATGGCGGTTGCGGGCAGGCCGCCGGCCCGGCGGCGGCGGGCGTGCGCGTCCAGCCAGGCATTGGCGGCTGCATAGGCCGCCTGCCCGGGAGAGCCGAAGAGGGCGGCGGCGGAGCTGTACGCCAGCCACCAGTCGAGATCGTGCCCCGCGGTGGCCGCCTCCAACTGGAGGGCGCCAGTGACCTTCGGCCGGAAGACAGCCTCGATGTCGGACGATCGCAGGTCGGTGATGACGCGGTCGTGGAGCACAGCCGCGGCGTGTGCGACTCCGCACAGGGAATGGCCTTTGGACAGGGCCGCCTCGACCAGACGCGTAGCCACACCGGGCTGAGCCACGTCCCCCTGCACCACGACGAGGGAGGTGCCGAGCTCGCCGAGTTCCGTCAGGACGGCCTGCGTCGCGCGGCCCGGGGCGCTGCGGCTGTTCAGGACGATGCGGCCGGCGCCCTGCTGGGCCAGCCGTCGCGCCGTCGCCAGGCCAAGGCCGGTCAGGCCGCCCGTCACGATGTAGGCGCCGTCGGAACGCGCGAAGGGCACCCTGGCGCTTGCGTCGTCAGGGTCCACGGCAGCCAGCCGGGCAATGAAGCGGGTACCTCCGCGCCAGGCGACCTCGTCGGCCTCGCCGTCGGCGAGCAGTTCCTGGGCCAGGTCGTCGACGAGACCGGGCTGCGGGTCGATGTCCACGAGGGTCGTACGCAGAGCGGGACGCTCCAGGGCCAGTACACGTACGAGACCGCGAAGAGCGGCCAGGTCGGGGTTCCCTGTTTCCCCCGGCACCACCGTCTGGGCCCGTTCGGTCACCAGCCACAGCCGGGGAAGCGACAGTTGCCGCTCGTCCGAGGCCAGACGGCGGGCGACGTCCGCGGCGGCGTGAAGTCCTCGGCACGCTCCGGTCGGCTCGGGACCGGCCGCCAGGAGCATGACCACGGCAGCCCGCCCGTCGTGTGTCTCCTCGCGCCAGGTGTCCAACAGGCTGCCGATGGAATCGGCCTGGTGATCCGCGAGCGCTACTTCGACGCCTTGTTCCCGCAGTGCCGACGCGAGGGAAGCGGCCCAGGGGTGGACGCCGCCGCGCTGATCCGTCAGCAGCAGGACGTGGGCCGGTGGGGAGGGGAGGGGGGCAGGTGCTTTCTCCCACGTGATCTCATACGTGGTTTCGTCGAGCGGCCGCGGGATCTCCCCCGGTTCGACGGTCCGGAGCTGCGTGTCATGGGCGACGACCAGTTCCCGTTCCCCGGGGCCCTCCGCGTGGATGTCCCACCTGCCGCGGTGGGGTGATCGTCCCCGGGCGTCGCCGGTAGTCGATTCGTCGATACACGGCAGGCACCGCACCCGGCACTCGCCCCGGGCAGGAGCCTGCAGCCGTACCTGCAGAGACCGTACGAAGACCGGAACGTCTTCCGTTGCGGGCGGCGTCTGATCCGCCGCGGGCACCTCCCCGCCCGGGCGGCCGCGACCGGCAGGTGCGTGCAGGACGGCATGGAGAAGCTTTCCGTGCGGCCGTTGGTTCGGTGCGTACTCCTCAGCGCCGGGCACGGGGAAGCCGGCCTCCAAGGGCGCGGCCCCTCCCGGTGCACGGCGGGCCAGCGGTTCGGGTCTGGTAAGAACGCGGGCAGAGGCATGGCACAGCCAGGCGCCGGAGGACGACCGTGAGTGGATGCCGACGGTTGCCTGATCGCGCCCCTCCGGCTCCCAGACGGTGGTGACAGGCGTCCTCGCGGAGACCGGTAGCCAATGGTGCACTGCCAGGTTCTCGATGCGTACCGTCTCGATGGCCCTGGCGCTCGCGGCAGTCGCCGCGGTGATCATGAGTTCCGCGCAGACGGGCAGCGAAAGAACGGCCCTGCCGTGCAGCTTGGCCGGCTGCTGGTTCCAGCCGTCGGTGCCGATGTCCCCGTGCCACAGGACACGGTCCGTGCCAGGATCCTCCACCCGCGTACCCAGCAGCCCGTGGCCGCCTGCGGGAACCGGCTGCCTCGAGAGGCTGCCCCTGCGGAACCAGTGGGGGACATGACGCCAGGGAGGGCTCGGCACGGCCACCCGCTTGCCGTCCGGCCACAGTTGTCCGGCCAGACCTCGCACTCCGGCCAGGTGGAGCTCCGCAAGTGCGGTGCGCAGGCGCACGCTCTCATCACTGTCCCGGTGAACCGTCGACAGCACGCGGCCGCGCCCCGGGGCCACCGCGTCAAGAGTCTCGGTGACGGGAACGACGGCAATGGGGTGGGGTGAGACCTCCAGGAAGATGTCGTGGCCATCGGCCGCCGCAGCGGCCACCGCCTGCTGGAAGCGAACGGGGCGGCGGGCATTGGCGCACCAGTAGTGCGCGTCCGCATGGATGTCGGCGCGCGCGTCGTCGAGGACCGTCCCGTACCAGGGGATGGTCGCGGTACGTGGGCTGATGCCGTCGAGGGCGTCGCGCAGCGCCGGAAGGACAGGATCGACTGCCGGTGAATGTCCGGCGCCGCCGACAGCGAGGAGCCGGGCGAGTCGCCCCTGCGCCTCGACTTCCTCGACCATGCGCGCGATCGGTTCACTGGGACCCGTGACGGTACAACGCCGCGGCGAGGCGTACACCGCGATGCCGACATCCGGATAGCGGCCAAGGACGTCCGCGCGGGTTTCCTCCGGCAGCTCCACGGCCGCCATCGCGCCGGCCTGCTCCTGGTCGATGGCCGCGAGCCGGGTGGACCGGTTGAGGATCACTCGTAGGCCGTCGCGGGTGTCAAGGGCGCCGGCGACCACGGCCGCACTCACTTCTCCCATCGAGTGTCCGATGACAGCGGCGGGTTCGACGCCGTAGGCGCGCAACGTGTCCGCCAGGGCGAGCTGCAGACCGAAGATGAGCGGCTGCGTGCGGTCGACGCTCGTGCCCTGGTCCGCGCGGGAGATGAGATCCGTCAGGGAACTGCCCGTCTCCGCCTCGAAGACCGGATCATGTTCGCGTACGGCAGCGGCGAAGACGGTATCGTCGCGCAGCAGCCCGCGGCCCATACCGTTCCACTGGGAGCCGTAACCCGAGAAGACGAGGACCGGTCCTCTCGGAGTCTCCCGGTCCGCTTCCGAGTCCTGTGCTGTCCGTGGTGGTACGACGCACGTCGGGGTCTCGCCCTTGGCGAGCGCTGCGAGTGCTGCGGTGAGGTCTTGCCGCCCCCGGCCGACGACGGCGGCGCCTGCCGGTCCCCGGCGTTGGTGTGCCAGCGTGTGGCAGACATCGGCGAGCGGCAGAGTACGGCCCCGCGAGTTCAGCCAATGGGCGAGACTGCCGGCAACGTCGCCGATCCGGTCCCGTGAACGTGCGGTGACCACCAGGACGTGCGGGACTCTCTCGGTGGTTTCCTCGGCGAGAAGGGAAGTCGGCTGGGGCGCCTGCTGGAGGACGGCATGAGCGTTGGTGCCCCCGAAGCCGAAGGCAGATACGCCCGCCAGGGCGGGGTGCCCGCGTTCGGCCGGCCAGCGAGTCGGCTCAGCGACGACGCGCAGGCCCAGCTCCGCGAAGTCGATGTGCGGGTTGGGGCTTTGGAAGTGAAGGCTGGCAGGCAGCTTTCCGTGGTGAAGCGAGAGCACCGTCTTGATCAGGCCGACGATCCCCGCTGCGCCCTCCAGATGCCCCAGGTTGCTTTTGACCGAGCCGATCAGCAGCGGTTGGTCGGCCGGGCGGCCACGGCCCAGGACGGCGCCTAGCGCTCCCGCCTCGATGGGGTCGCCCAGCAGTGTTCCGGTGCCGTGGGCCTCGACATAGCCGATGTCGGCTGCTTCGGTGCCGGCGTCGCCCAGTGCGCTGCGCAGCAGTGCTTCCTGGGCGACCGGGTTGGGTGCCATGAGCCCGGCTGAGCGGCCGTCCGAGTTGACTGCTGTTCCGCGGATGACGGCCAGAACCCTGTCGCCGTCGCGCTGGGCGTCGGTCAGCCGTTTGAGGACGACGACGCCGCATCCCTCCCCGCGCACGATGCCGTCGGCCCTCGCGTCGAACGGCTTGCATCTGCCGTCCGGTGCCAACGCGCCGACCTGGTCGAAGTTGGCGGTGATGGCCGGCGAGAGCAGCACGTTGACCCCAGCGGCCAGAGCGGTGTCGCATTCGCCGTCGCGGAGACTGCGGCTCGCCTGGTGCACGGCGACCAGGGACGAGGAACAGGCGGTGTCGATCGTCATGCTGGGGCCGCGGAGGTCGAGCAGGTACGACATACGGTTTGCTGCGATGCTTCCTGCCGCCCCGGTGCTCGTCCACGGCGTGACTCCTGACAGGTCGGCCGTGGTGAGATGCCCGTACTCGAGCGCGCTGAGACCGACGAATACGCCGGTGGCGCTGCCTTGGAGGGCCGAGAGCGGGATTCCGGCGTGATCGAGGGCCTCGCATCCCACTTCGAGCAGGATTCTTTGCTGAGGGTCCATGACTTCGGCTTCGTCGGGCGTGATCCCGAAGAAGTCCGCGTCGAAGCCCTCGATGTCGGCCAGGAAAGCGCCCCAGTGAGTGGTACGTGCCAGCGCTGCCGCGGTCTCGGACGTTCCGTCGTCGAAGAACTGCCAGCGTTCGGCCGGGATCTGGCCCACAGCGTCCGTACCTGCGAGCAGTCCCTCCCAGAAGGCGTCAGGCCCGTTGATGCCACCGGGGAGACGGCATCCGATACCGACCACCGCGACCGCGTCGGCGCCGGTGCGGTCGGTACCCTCGGCCGCCGTCCGGGTGCGGGTGCTCTGTTCGCGCGGTTCTCCTGATGCCAGGCTGCGAACCAGTTGCTCGATGCTCGGGTTCTCCCACACCAAGGTGGCGGGCAGTGTCCTGTTGAGCAGCTCTTCCAGCCGTCCACTGAGACCGACCGCGTCGCGCGAGGTCAGTCCGTACTCGGTCAGGGGACGCTCGGCGTCGAGTTCGTCGCCGGGTACGCCGCACAGGTCCGCGACCAGATGACGCAGCATGGAGCGGATCTCGGCGGCGGTCGGAGCCTCGATACCCGCGGTCCCCGGAGGCGCGTGCTCAGTGCTCGGCGGCTGCGATTCCGCCTCCCCTCCTTGTGCGGTGGTCATGCGGTACCAGATCCCTTCAGCGCCGCGTGCTTCGTAGCCGTCCAGGTGCCGGCGAGGTATTGCGCGCGGCAGGCGCTGCGGGCCACTTTGCCGCTGGTCGTGCGGGGTACGGCGCCGGGTGGGACGTAGACGAAGTCATGAACGGCGATACCGTGGGTGACTGAGACAGCCCCGCGTACGGCCCGCGTCACCTCGTCGAGATGCGTGTGCGGGTCCGTGACGGCAGGCGAGTGCTCGGCGACGACGACCAGCCTCTCGCCCTCGTCGGTGGACACGGCGAACGCGGCCGTGTGGTGGCGTCGGACAGCGGGGTGTGCGCTTTCTACCGTGCGTTCGACGTCGTGTGGATAGTGGTTCGTACCGTCGACGATCACCAGGTCCTTCATTCGACCCGTGACATAGAGCTGCTTGTCGTGCCACATGCCCAGATCGCCCGTGCGCAGCCAACGCTGTGCCGGATCAGCCGGATCTCCGCCCTCCATGACGGCGCCGAAGGACTCCCCGTCCAGCGGGCGACCCCAGTAGCCGCGGCCGATGTTCGGGCCCTGTAGCCAGATCTCCCCGATCTTCCCGTCCTCCTGCCGGCGGCCGGTGGCAGGGTCGACGATGGCCACTTCCTGATCGGTCGGTCGGCCGCAGGCGACCAGTTCGGTGATGGATCCGCCTTCGGTCGGTTCAGCGACACGCGCGGTGCCCTGCGCCAGCAGGTTCCGGTCGAAGGAGGTGACGGTCGGTTCCTCCCCGGCAGGCGACGCCGCGACGAACACGGTGGCTTCCGCGAGGCCGTAGGAGGGCCGCATGGTCGTCCTGTGGATGCCGGACGGCGCGAAAACTTCGTGGAAGCGCTCGAGAGTCCGCGGGCTGACGGGCTCGCTGCCGTTGATCATGCCGGCGACCGATCCCAGGGACAGGCCGGTCCGTTCCTCGGGTGGCACCCGATGAACGCAGTAGTCGTAGGCGAAGTTCGGTGCGGCTGTGAGGGCTCCGTCATGGCGCGCGAGCAAGCGGAGCCAGCGGGCCGGTTGCTGGACGAAATCCAGCGGATCCATGATGACGGACCGCATGCGGCCCACGACCGGCATGGCGATCCCCAGCATCAGACCCATGTCGTGATACAGCGGAAGCCAGCTCACGGCGCAGTTGCGCCCTCTGCGGACGTCATAGGCTTCCATCGCCTGCCGCGCGTTGACACAGACGTTGGCATGGGTGATCTCCACCCCGGACGGCATCCTCGTCGATCCGGACGTGTACTGCAGGTAGGCGCAGTCCTCGGGCTGCGGCTCCCGGGCTGTCCGAGCTTCCGTACCCGCTGTTCCAGCGGTCTGCGTAAGGTCCTCGACGCTCACGACGTGCAAACGAGGAGCAATACCGTGGCCGGCGCAGAAGTCGGCCACCGCTTCCCGTTGCTCGGGGGCGGAGATGGCGACGGAGGGTGCCGCATCGGCCAGCACAGCCGCCAGTTTCTCGCCGTGGCCGGGCAGGTCGGGGGGGAAGAGCGGCACGGCAATCGCGCCCGCGCATACGGACCCCAGGAATCCGACCACGTAGTCGAGGCCCTGCGGTGCAACGATGGCTACTCGCTCGCCTACCGCACCCGCCCGGCGCAGCCCTGCTGCCACCGTCCGTACCCGCGTGTCCAGCTCGTTCCACGTCAGCTCGACCGAGGCCCCGTCCCTGTTGGCGCCGAAGTCCATGAAGGTGAACGCCGGTTCATCGGGTGTCTGCCGGGCGGAGAGGGCCAAATGGTGGCTGAGTGTATCGCCCGTGACTGACGACATCTGATCACCATGCCTTGATAGGGGTCGGACAGCATGACAGGGCTTTCCGCGGCCCGGCCGATTCACCATCCCAGGCGCGCCCCGTGCAGCACAGGGAAGGACGGGTACGGGCGTGCTTCGTTCGTTCCGGCAATGCCTGAGAGGCCCCTTATTTCAGCGTCAGCGAAACACGAAGTCCTGATATTGACAGGACGACACGCGGGGTCCGCTGTACGGATATCCTCATTCGCATCCATGCTGTGCACAGGGTGGAACGGAGGAGCGCCCGGGAAGGGCAGACAGGCGGACCGAACAAGCGTGGCGTGTCCACTTGAGTCCGTTGGTCCACTCTGTACGATGAATTTCTGCTCCACCTGTTCGAGCCCGCTCGGGCTGCTCCCGCCCCCGTCGATCGGGGTCGACTTCCGAGGCATGGTTGATGAGCCGACTACGCGGACTCAGCGTTCTGGCGGCAATCATCCTGCCGTCCTTCATGACGGCTCTCGACAACACCATTGTCAACGTCGCTTTTCCGCAAATCCAAGAGGAGCTGGTCCTCGGCGAGTCCGGCCTGAAGTGGGTCGCGACGGTGTACCCGCTCACTTTTTCCAGCTTCCTGCTGCTGGGGGGCCGCTGTGTGGACTCCAGAGGGCGGCGCCCCACGCAGGTGTCGGGCATCGCCCTCTTCACGGCTTCGTCACTGTTGTGCAGCGTGGCCACCACCGGCCCGGACCTGATCGTCTGGCGGGGGCTGCAGGGGGTGGGAGCGGCTCTCATCATGCCGGCTTCGCTCGCGTTGCTGTCCCACGACCTGCCCTCCGGCGCGCGTAATGCCGGCATCAGCGCGCTGACCGGGGCACTGGCCACCGCACTCGCCTGCGGTCCCGTGATCTCCGGAATTACCACAGAACACCTGGGATGGAACTGGCTGTTCGCGATCAACGCGCCGCTCGGCGTTCTCTCCCTGATCCTGACGGTCGCGGCGATTCCTCGCGCCGCCAAACCTGACGGCGCAGTCCTGCGGCAGACCCCGAACTCCGCCCTTCCTCTCCGCACAGTGATGCTGGCCTGTCTTTTCTTCGGCGGACTCGCCTATTGCCTGATCGAGGGGCCTCGCTACGGTTTCACGGCCGCCAGAATCGTTGTTCCTGGAATGGTGTCCCTCATCTGCTTGATTGCCGTCGTGATAACGGAATCATCGAGCAGGCGAACACCGCTTGCCGATCTGCTTCGTCGGCGGGCGTTCGCGGGAGGAATCGTTACCCAGTTGCTGTGGGGCCTGGGAGTCACGGGCGTCTTCTTCTTCACTTCGCAATTCCTGCAGAATGTGCTGGACTTCAGCCCGACGTCCGCCGGCCTGACGTTCACGCCAGTGGCGTCAGCCCTGCTCATGACCGCTGTACTGGTCCCGAAGATGGTCCGGCGGTGGGGTGAGGGCCGGGTGTCGGCAGTGGGGTTGCTACTTGTGGCCCTGGGGCTGTTGCTCGTGGCCCGCGGTAGCGCCGCGGGAGGCTTTACCGACCTGTTGCCCGGGCTGACCGGTATCGGCATCGGCTCCGCCATGGCGGTTCCCTTGACGACGCGGGCTCTGGAGGCCGCCCCTGACCATGCGTCAGGTATCGCCGCGGGCTTGTTCAGCGCCACCCGCGAAGCCTCGGGTGTCCTCGGCGTCGCCGTGGTCGGTGTGATCGTCACGTACCGGCAACACTCAGCGGCTTCCGCGGGAGCCCACGCCGGCGAGGCATTTCTGGCGGGATACCAAGCGGGGCTCTACACCGCTGCCGCGCTGGTGGCGATCGGCGCGCCGGTGGCCTTGTGGACGTTGCACAGCCGGCGACCACCGACTGCGAAGTTGATGACCGGACGCTTCGCTGCCGCTGAAAGCCGGGTGTACAGGCGCTGGGCCCCGGCCTTGATGACACGCTTGTACGGATGCAGAAGGAGCGGCTGGGAAGCGCCGTCACCGTCCGGAGTCCGGGGCTTCGATGTGGTGGGGGAGGGCTACGCCCGCGATCAGGTGGACCGCTATCTCGAAGCGCTGTCCGAAACCGACTCGGCAGCGAGCCCACCTCTGTTCCAGGTCGTGGGGCGAGGATACGACTGCAAGCAGGTCGACGAGCACATCAGGGAACTCCTGGCGGACAGAGACATCAGCGGCTATCCGCCTGTGTAGTGCCGGCTGTTCTCGCTCTTGACGAACACGGCCCTTGAACCGGCCAAGCACCCCTACGACTTGTGCCATGCCGGCATCTCGTTCAGGTCGGCTTCCGGCGTCGCCCCCGCAGAGTGCGCACGCCGAAGCAGGGCGGAACATTCAGGTTCTCCTCCGCTCCTACGCCAAGTTCCTGGCCGAAGCGCGGAACCATGCCAACCGGCTGATCGAGGAGTCCATGCAGCGCTGGGAGGCCCCGACGGATGACCCGGAGGGCGCCTTGGCGGGGCCCTGGCCCGGAAGTACCCTGAACTGCCGGTCGGAGCTGGGATGCGGGTGGGAGATATGGAAAGTAAGGGCGCATTTCTACTAGCCGCTTGGTTGGGTGCTGCGGAGGGCGCCTGACGGGAATCTCCCCTGGTCAGGCGCACTCTTTTCTGCGGCCAATCTAGAAGAATCCCAGCTTCTTCGGCGAGTAGCTCACCAGCAGGTTCTTCGTCTGCTGGTAGTGGTCCAGCATCATCTTGTGGGTCTCGCGGCCGATGCCGGACCCCTTGTAGCCGCCGAACGCGGCGTGGGCCGGGTAGGCGTGGTAGCAGTTCGTCCAGACTCGGCCCGCCTGGATGGAACGGCCCGCTCGGTAGGCGGTGTTGATGTCCCGTGTCCAGACGCCCGCGCCAAGACCGTACAACGTGTCGTTCGCGATCTTGATGGCGTCGTCGAAGTCGTTGAACGAGGTGACGGAGACGACCGGTCCGAAGATCTCCTCCTGGAAGATCCGCATGCGGTTGTCTCCCTCGAAGATCGTCGGCTGGACGTAGTAGCCGCCCTTCAACTCGCCCTCATACTCGATGCGTTCGCCACCCGTGAGGACCTTCGCACCCTCCTGCCGGCCGATGTCCAGATAGGAGAGGATCTTCTCCAACTGGTCGTTGGAGGCCTGGGCACCGATCATCGTGTCGGTGTCCAGCGGGTGCCCGGCCCTGATCTGCTCGGTGCGGGCCACGGCCGCTTCCATGAACTCGGCGTAGTTCCCGCGCTGTACGAGAGCCCGCGAGGGACAGGTGCACACCTCGCCCTGGTTGAGCGCGAACATCGTGAAGCCCTCGAGGGCCTTGTCCCGGAAGTCGTCGTTCGCCGACCACACGTCGTCGAAGAAGATGTTCGGGGACTTCCCACCGAGTTCGAGGGTCACGGGCGTGATGTTCTCCGAGGCGTACTGCATGATCAGGCGCCCTGTCGTCGTCTCACCCGTGAACGCCACTTTCGCCACCCGAGGATTCGACGCCAGTGGCTTGCCCGCCTCCACCCCGAACCCGTTGACGATGTTCACCACACCCGGCGGCAGCAGATCCGCCACCAGGCTCAGCCAGACATGGATGGACGCGGGGGTCTGCTCGGCCGGCTTGAGCACGACCGCGTTGCCCGCCGCCAGCGCGGGCGCCAGCTTCCACGTCGCCATGAGGATCGGGAAGTTCCACGGGATGATCTGGGCGACCACACCCAGAGGTTCATGGAAGTGGTACGCCACCGTGTCGTCGTCGAGCTCCGCCAGCGAACCCTCCTGCGCGCGGATCGCCCCCGCGAAGTACCGGAAGTGATCGATGGCCAACGGGATGTCGGCGGCCAGCGTCTCGCGCACCGGCTTGCCGTTCTCCCAGCTCTCCGCGACCGCCAGCTTCTCCAGGTTCGCCTCCATCCGGTCAGCGATCTTCCGCAGGATGTCCGAGCGCTCGGTCACGGACGTACGGCCCCACCCGGGCGCCGCCGCGTGCGCCGCGTCCAGCGCGCGCTCCACGTCCTCGCTCGTACCTCGCGCGATCTCCGTGAACGGCAGCCCGTTCACCGGACTCGGGTTCTCGAAGTACTGCCCCCGCGCCGGCGGCACATATTCACCCCCGATGAAGTGGTCGTAACGCGCCTCGTAGGAGACGACCGCGCCGTCCGAACCGGGCGCTGCGAAACGAGTCATGGATGCCTGCCTCCCGAGAAGCGCCGCCCGCCGTTGGGCAGCTCTCGCGAGGAGGCTAGGAATCCGAATGTTGCAACGACGTTGCGGTGCCTCTCTCGAACCGGGTCAAGGGCGCCGAAGGCCTGCCCACCTCGGCGGCGCCGCCAGTTCCGACTCCAGTTCGCGCAGCCGTGCCCGTACCGCCGCAGTCGGTCTCACGACCGCGAGGGCCCGCCATATGTCCAGGTCGTCCTCGCCCCAGGGGGCGTGGGCCCAGTCCGCCAGGAGGTCGGGGTCGCGGCGCGCCATCAGGGCCGTCCGCAGCCCGTCCGCGAGCCTGTGCCGCAGCCGCACGACGGCCGGGGCCTGTGAAGCAGGCAGCAGCGGACCTCTGTACGACGACACGGCCGCCGTGACCGCGCCCGTCTCCAACCTCCTTTCCACCACCGCCACATCGGTCTCGACCGGAACCATGAGCCGGTACGGACGCGACCCCAACAACCCCGGTCCGAGCAGCCGGCGCAGCCGGGCCAGCTCGGCCCGCAGCGTCACCGGTGTCACCGACTCGTCCTCGTACAGCGCACAGAGCAGTTCGTCGCCGGACAGACCTTCCGGGTGCCGGGCGAGGAGCACCAGGATCTCGCTGTGCCGTCGACTCAGCCTGATCTTCCGTCCGCCGACGAGGAGCCGGGCCTCGTCACGGCCCAGAGCGGCCAGTTCGAGTCCGTCGGCCGAGGCGGCCGGCGGAGTGAGCAGGGCGAGCTGGGACTCGGCGGCCCGGGCCACAGCCTGAACGAAGCCGAGACTGTGCGGGTGCGCGAGTCTGTCGCCGCCGGTGATGTCGATCGCGCCCAGCACCCGCCCGGTGCGCGGATCGTGCACCGGCGCCGCCGCACACGTCCATGGCTGCACCCGCCGTATGAAGTGCTCGGCCGCGAACACCTGCACCGGCCGGTCCACGGCGACGGCGGTGCCCGGAGCATTCGTGCCGACCGCGGACTCCGCCCAGCGCGCACCCGGCACGAAGTTCATCCGGTCCGCCCGCCGGCGCGTCGCCGGATCGCCCTCCACCCACAGCAGCCTGCCCTGCGCGTCGCACACGGCCAGCAGATGCTCGCCGTCCGCCGCGAACGTGCCCAGCAACTCGCGGACCAACGGCATCACCCGGGCCAGCGGATGCTCCGCGCGATAGGAACCCAGATCGCCTTCCGTCAGCTCCACGCGTGCGGTGCCCTCCGGCCCGACACCCGCCCTGGCCGAACGCCGCCACGAGTCGGCCACCACGGAACGCACGGGCCGTGCCACCGCGCCGCCCTGGGTGAACGCCTCATGGGCGCGGCGCAACACCCGCACTCGTTCGACGGGGTCGGCACCCGGCTCCAGAGCAACCCAAGGATCGGTCAACTCGGCCTCCCGAAGGCATGCACAGCAGGGTCCATCGTCACGCCGGTCGCCCGCCCCGACAAGCCGTACGACCCCGCTGCCCGGCCGGACACCTCGGCGCGTGCGACGCCGGGACCGTCTCAGACCGCGTTGACCAGACGTAGGTAGCGAGTCCAGTCCCAGTGCGGCCCCGGATCGGTGTGGTCGGTGCCCGGCACCTCGTGGTGGCCGATGATGTGGGCGCGGTCCTTCGGTAGGCCGTACCGGTCGCAGATCGCCGCGGTGAGTGCCGCGGACCGCTCGTACATGGCACCGGTGAAGTACTCGGGCCGTTCCACCCAGCCCTCGTGCTCGATGCCTATGCTCCGTGCGTTGTAGTCCCAGTTGCCCGCGTGCCAGGCGATGTCCCGCTCCCGGACGCACTGGGTGACCCTCCCGTCGGCGGACCGGAGGACATAGTGTGCGGAGACCTGCTTCGCCGGGTTCCAGAAGACGGGCAGGGTGTTCTTGTACGTCGTCTGCGTCACATGGATGATCACGAGATCGACGGGGCGGCCGGCCGGGTGGGCGGACGCCGTGTAGTTGGCGGGGCTGGCGGGCTCCCAGCGGGCGGGGGCGTAGTCGGTGGTCGGTTTTCGGGCGTCGGCACGAGGGTTCGGGAGCAACGCGTAGGGGATCGTGGCCAGGGCGGTGCCCTGCAACAGCCGTCGCCTGCTCGGCAACGGTCGGGCTCGCTCCATGGGGTTCGCCTTTCTGGAAGTGAGGGCCTTCGGCGTCGTGCTCGAAGACGCATCCGCAGATCGACTGGCTGCGCCTCGCGTGAATCACGGTAAGGCGACCACGGTCGGGACGTGCGAGCGTGTGGAAAACGGTGGACAACCAGCGAGTTGTGGACAACTTCGTCACCCGTAAGAGGGAAACGCCGGCCCAGGTCCTGTGAACGGGGCGGCCCATCCGGCCGAACTAGGGCCGAACCCCTACCCCCGCCGGATCGTCCAGCACGCCCCGCACCACCGAATGCGCGGCACCGAGCAGCGGTCCCTCGGAGCCCAGTCGGGACACGGCCACGGCGCACGGGGGTCCGGCCGTGCGCCGCGCCAACTCCCGTTCCAGCGAAGGAAGCAGCCAGGGCGCGAGCGCGGCCAGGGCGCCGCCCAGCACCACGGTCTGCGGATCCAGCAGGTTGACTGCGCCGGTCAGCGCGACGCCCAGTGCGGTGCCGGCACCGCGCAGAGCCCGGTGAACGTCCTTGTCACCGGCGGCGGCCCGCTCGGCGAGGAACTCGACACGGTGCTCGCCCGGTTCGAGCCCGGCCGCCCGCAGCACCGCCTCCTCCCCGGCGTACTGCTCCAGACAGCCGCGCCCGCCGCACGCGCAGTCCGGCCCCTCCGGCCGTACGGGCACATGCCCCAACTCGCCCGCGAAACCGCGCGTTCCACGGAGCAGCCGACCGCCCACGACGACCGCCCCACCGATGCCGATCTCCGCGGACACATGCAGGAAGTCGGAGGGTGTGCCCTCGCCGAGCCAGAGTTCGGCGAGACCGCCGAAGTTGGCCTCGTTGTCCACGGTCACCGGCAGATCGCCGGGCAGCAGGGCGCCGAGGTCGGTGTCCTGCCAGTCGAGGTTGGGCGCGCGGACCACGGTCCGGGCGTCACCCGACACCAGACCGGGCACGGCGACCGCGAGACCCGCGGGCCACAGCCCCTCGCCCTCGGCGTCGGCGACGACCCGCCGGACGAGCCTGGTCAGCTCGTCCATGACCGGCTTCGGCGACCGGCCCCGGTTGGTGCCGTGCCGTACGGCACGTGCCCGTACCTCGCCGCGCAGGTCCACGGCACAGACCGCGAGGTGGTCCACACCGATCTCCGCGCCGATTCCGGAGGGGCCGCGTCCACTGAGGGCGAGCGCCGATCCGGGCCTCCCGACCCGGCCCGGCCGCTCGGGGCCCAGTTCCTCCAAAAGCCCCGAACGGATCAGCTCGTCCACGAGCGTCGACACCGCGGCCCGGGTCAGACCGATGCGAGAGGCGACGGCGGCCCGGGACAGCGGTCCCTCGGCGTTGACGGTGTGCATGACCCGGGAGAGGTTGCGGCGCCGCATGCCCTGCTGGTTGTCGGGCAGACGACGGCCCGAGCCGCTGGGGCCGGCCTCGTGCAGTGGTGCGCTCATGCCTCCCTCGGCTCCCGTCGGCGTGTCCTGCTGGGTGTCCCGTAGATCAAGTGGATGATCCGTAGATCATGCCGGACTCGGATTTTCCCACGTGGGACACCCCCTTGCCCGGTCAGCGGACGCCCGGTCCCCGCTCCAGCAACGGGGCCGCGTCGGAGAGCACCCCCGAGATCCTGGCCAGGGTTTCCTCGTCCCGCTCCACGGCCTCCAGAACCGGGCCGCGAGTGGTGTCCCAGCGGCGGGCGACCGCGGCCGGGTCCTCGCCGGTGAGCAGTCCGGCGGCCTGGGCGGCGGCGCCCAGTGCGACCAGTTCCTTGGCCTCGGGGATCTGTACGGCCCGTCCGGACAGCCGTCGTACGGTCTGCTGCCAGGCATTGCCCCGGGCGCCGCCGCCGATGAGCAGCAGCGGTGAGGAGGTGTCCGCGTCCGCGTCGAGCACCAGGTCCAGTGCGCCGAGCAGCGAGTGGACGGCACCGTCGTAGGCGGCCTGGAGCAGTTGCCCGCCGGTCGTGTCGTGGCGCAACCCGTGCAGCAGGCCCGAGGCGTGCGGCAGGGCCGGCGTGCGCTCGCCGTCCAGGTAGGGGAGGAGCGTGACCCTTGCGCCGGGCTCCACGGCCTCACGGTCCAGTCCCAGCAGCGCGGCGACACGGTCGACGGCCTGGGTGCAGTTCAAGGTGCAGGCCAGCGGCAGCCAGTCCCCGTGCGCGTCGGCGAAGCCCGCGACGGTGCCGGTCGGGTCGGCGGGGCGGCGCCCGGAGACGGCGTACACCGTGCCGGAGGTGCCGAGGCTCAGCACCGGGGTGCCGGGGCGCAGTCCCAGCCCCAGCGCGGCCGCCGCGTTGTCGCCGGTGCCGGCGGCGACCAAGGTGCCCTTGGAGAACGGCAGCTCGTGGGCGTCCCGAACGGTCCCGGCGACCTCGCCCGGCCGGACCACACGGGGGAGCAGCGCCGGGTCCAGGCCCACGTGGGCGAGGACCTCCTCGTCGTACGCCTCGTTCGCGGACGCCCACCAGCCCGTCCCCGAGGCGTCGCCCCGGTCGGTCGTGCCCTGGCCGGTGAGACGCTCGGTGAGGTAGTCGTGCGGCAGTCGTACGGCTGCGGTCGCGTGGACCGCCTCGGGCTCGTTCTCCGCCAGCCAGGCCCATTTCGTGACGGTGAAGGACGGGCCCGGCACGCTGCCGACGCGCTCCGCCCAGGCCTTCGCACCGCCCAGTTCCTCCACCAGACGGGCGGCCTGCGGTGCCGAGCGCACGTCGTTCCACAGCAGTGCCGGGCGGACCGGTTCGCCCTGGGCGTCGAGGGTGACGAGACCGTGCTGCTGGCCGCCGATCGACACGGCCGAGGCTTCGCGCGCCGGTTCACCGCACTGGCGCAGCGCCTCGCACAGCGCGTCCCACCACTGCCGGGGATCGCTCTCCCGGCCCGCTCCGGAGGAGACGGTGTGCGGTGCCTGCCCGCTCGCCACCACCCGTCCGGTCGACACGTCGACGACCAGGGCCTTGGTGGACTGTGTGGACGAGTCCACACCGACGACGAGCGGACCCTCGGCTGCTGACATCGGCTCTTCCTCTCACGCGGCTGGTGACTGCCGCTGACGCGGCTGACGCCTCCGTCGGGCGACATCTTGTCTTCCCGTCGGCGCGTCCGCATACTAATTTGTAAATCGCCATGACGAAATAGTCGGAGCGCAAGGAGCCGCGGCATGAACTACCAGCCCACCCCCGAGGACAGGTTCACCTTCGGCCTGTGGACCGTCGGCTGGCAGGGAGGGGACCCGTTCGGCGACGCCACCCGGCGCGCCCTCGACCCGGTCGAGACGGTGCAGCGTCTGGCGGAGCTCGGCGCCTACGGCGTCACCTTCCACGACGACGACCTGATCCCCTTCGGGTCCTCGGACAGTGAGCGCGAGGAGCACATCAAGCGCTTCCGCGCAGCCCTCGACTCGACCGGCATGACCGTGCCGATGGCCACCACCAACCTCTTCAAGCACCCCGTCTTCAAGGACGGCGCATTCACCGCCAACGACCGCGACGTCCGCCGGTACGCCCTGCGCAAGACGATCCGCAACATCGACCTGGCCGTCGAGCTGGGCGCAAAGATCTACGTCGCCTGGGGCGGCCGTGAGGGCGCCGAGTCCGGCGCCGCCAAGGACGTGCGTGTCGCGCTCGACCGCATGAAGGAGGCCTTCGACCTGCTCGGCGAGTACGTGACCTCCCAGGGCTACGACCTGAAGTTCGCGATCGAGCCCAAGCCGAACGAGCCGCGCGGCGACATCCTGCTCCCCACGGTCGGCCACGCCCTGGCCTTCATCGAGCGCCTTGAGCGCCCGGAGCTGTACGGCGTCAACCCCGAGGTCGGCCACGAGCAGATGGCCGGGCTGAACTTCCCGCACGGCATCGCGCAGGCCCTCTGGGCGGGCAAGCTCTTCCACATCGACCTCAACGGCCAGTCCGGCATCAAGTACGACCAGGACCTCCGCTTCGGTGCGGGCGACCTGCGCTCGGCGTTCTGGCTGGTCGACCTGCTGGAGAGCGCCGGTTACGCGGGCCCGAAGCACTTCGACTTCAAGCCGCCGCGCACCGAGGACTTCGACGGAGTGTGGGCGTCGGCCGCGGGCTGCATGCGCAACTACCTCATCCTCAAGGAGCGGGCGACCGCCTTCCGCGCGGACCCTGCGGTCCAGGAGGCCCTGCGCGCCGCACGGCTGGACCAGCTGGCCCAGCCCACGGCCGCCGACGGCCTGCAGGCACTGCTCGCGGACCGTGCGGCCTTCGAGGAGTTCGATCCCGAGGCTGCCGCCGCGCGCGGTATGGCCTTCGAGCAGCTCGACCAGCTGGCGATGGACCACCTGCTGGGCGCGCGCGGCTGAGCACGCGCGTGTGGGAGGCCCCTTTCCGCCGCGGCGAACCCGAGGCGGCGGGGGCCTCACGCTCGTATCGACCGGTCGTTGTCTTCGGCCGGTCGTTGATCCGGCCTGTTGTTGTCTTCGGCCGGTCGTTGTCTCGGCTTTCTCCCGTGTCTCCCCAGGTCGCCTTCTGTGGCGGAATACTTCGGAATCATGCGATCCATGGCATGGGTCCGTATCAACTCCCGTGCGGGTCTCGTGTGTCGATCGGTTCGCGGCGACTCTCATCGGATGGGAATGCCGCCGTCACCGTCCCAGCCACCGGACGACCCCCCGCCGTCGGGTGACCCGACCGGGGGCCACACGCCACCGCTCGCAGGCTTCGGGCCGCCTACCCAGGTCGGTGGTCCCCGGCCCGCGGGACAGGGCGGGGGCTCGCCACCCGATCGGCCGGGCGGATCTCCGCCCAGTGGGCGCCGCAACGGCCTGCTCCTCGTGCTGGCCGTGATCATCGCTCTGGGGGCCGTCGCCGCCGCGGTGCTCGTGGCAACCGGAGGCGGCCGATCGTCGGGCGAGAAGCCGCCGGCGAGACGACTGGCAGTACGCGCCCCGCGCCGGCCCCGTCGCCGAGCATGCAGTCCGGGCTGCCGACGGGCCTCCCCTCGCTGCCCTCGGGTTTCCCCAGCCGGCTGCCCAGTGGTGTGCCGAGCGGATTTCCCAGCGACCTCGACTCGCTCTTCCCGGACCCGGCCGCATGAGGAGTCACGCGCGCGTGTGGAAAGGCGTGGACCCACGCGTGCGTAGGCAACCGTCGCACGTCCGGGACGAGCCTCAGGCGTCGGTCTCCCCGTCGGCCGAAGCCAGCGCCGTGGCCGGATCATGGGCCGCTGGTCCTGCCGGGGCCCAGCGGCCCCGCTCCTTGCGGTAGGGCCACCAGCGGCCGTCCCGTCCGAGGCGGAGTTGGGCCGTGCCACCGATCACGGTCCACCGGTTGTGCGCGGAGCGCAGCCGAGGCCGCTCGTCCTCGTCCCAGGCCGTCTCCAGTGCGGCACGCGCGCGTGCGAGGGGCTCCGCCGGTACCTGCCACTCCCCGTCGAGTACGGCGAGACCGGCCGCTCCGCCGTACCGCCAGGCACGAACGGCGAGCGCCAGTCCTTCCTCGTCCCGTTCGGACCCCAGGGCGAGCCGTGCCCCGATGTTCCTGTCCGGACCACCGGCGGCCAGTCGAACCGCGTCCTGATGAGGCGTCAGTTCACCGTCCAGGGGCTGATGCGCGTGTCCCGGAGCGAGAGCGTCGGCCAGCATCCGGTGCGCCTCTCGGGCGGCCTGCGCGGCCAGGAAGGTCAGCGCGGCCGGGTCCACACCGGGCGCGGGTGGGACCTCCGTGTCCAGGGAGGGCGGCAGACCGGGGGCCGTGGGCAGCCGGGGTGGCCGGGGGAGTGGCGGGAGGATGTCCCCGGCCGCATAAGCCTCGGCGGCGTCCAGCCCGTCTCGAAGACCTTCCGGCGACGCCTCCCGCTCAACGGCGACCTGGGTGACGCCGCGCACCTGGAGTTCGTCCAGGAGCGCTCGCTCGGCGCGGCCCCGCATCAGCAGCAGCACGAAGGGATCCTGGTCCAGCAACCGGGCCACCTGGTAGCAGAGGGCTGCGGTGTGCCCGCAGTGGTCCCATGCACCGCAGTCGCACTCCGCCTCCAGATCACCGAGCCCCGGCAGCAGTTCGACTCCCGCGGTGGCGGCGTCCTCGACCAGATGGGGTGGCATCTCGCGGTCGAGCAGGGCGGCGATGTGCCCGGCCCGCTCGACCGCCATACCCAGAAAACGGTCCCAGTGGTCCTCGGACAGGGCATGGAGCAGCACGTCGGCCCGGTGAGCGGTGCCGTCGCGGTCCTGGACGACGGCCGTGACGCGCCCGGGACGCACCGATACCGCGCCCACGGCACCCGCCCGCGCGAGCCGGCGCCCCGCCTTCACCTGCTCGCCGTCCAACGCCGCGTCCTCCAGGGCCTTCAGCCAGGCCCGGCCCCACCACGTCCGGGCGAAACCGCGTCCGTGCACGGGTGCCGGCGCCGCGAACGTGCGCTCCTCGTCGTACCCGCCGCGTTCGTACCCGCCGCGTTCGTGCCCGTCGCGTTCGTGTCCGTGGTGTTCGTGTCCGATGTGTTCCGTCATCGCGCTCCCCCTCGAAGCTCCACCAGATCCGCCAGTTCGGCGTCGGACAGTTCGGTGAGCGCCGCCTCACCGGCGCCGAGCACCGCGTCGGCCAACTCCCGTTTGCGCAGCAGCATGTCCGCGATCCGGTCCTCGATCGTCCCCTCCGTGATCAGCCGGTGCACCTGCACCGGCCTCGTCTGGCCGATGCGGTACGCCCGGTCGGTGGCCTGCGCCTCGACCGCCGGGTTCCACCAGCGGTCGTAGTGCACGACATGCTCGGCCCGGGTCAGGTTCAGACCCGTGCCGGCGGCCTTCAGCGACAGCAGGAAGACCGGAACCTCGCCCTCCTGGAAGCGTTCGACCATCGACTCGCGCTCGGGAATCGGTGTCCCGCCGTGCAGGAACAGTGTCGGTACACCGCGCGCCGCGAGATGTCGTTCCAGGAGCCGTGCCATCTGCACGTACTGCGTGAACACCAGGGTGCTCGACCCCTCGGAGAGGATGGTGTCGAGCAGTTCGTCCAGCAACTCCAGCTTCCCCGACCTGCCCGGGATCCGGGGCCGTTCCTCCTTCAGGAACTGGGCGGGGTGGTTGCAGATCTGCTTGAGCCCGGTCAGCAGTTTCACGATCAGTCCGCGCCGCTCCATGCCGTCGGCGGCAGCGATCTCCGCCATGGTCTCGCGGACCAACGCCTCGTACAGGCCTACCTGTTCCCTGCTGAGCGACACGGCGCGGTCGGTCTCTGTCTTCGGCGGGAGTTCCGGCGCGATGCCCGGGTCCGACTTGCGTCGGCGCAGCAGGAAGGGCCGTACGAGACGGCAGAGCCGCTCCGCAGCGGCGGGGTCCCGGCTGCCCTCGACGGCCTGTGCGTACCGGGTCCGGAAGGCGCCGAGCCTGCCGAGGAGGCCCGGAGTGGTCCAGTCGAGGATCGCCCACAGCTCGGACAGGTTGTTCTCCACCGGAGTGCCGGTGAGCGCCACGCGCGCGCGTGCCCCGATCGTGCGCAGCTCCCTCGCCGTGGCCGAGTACGGGTTCTTCACGTGCTGCGCCTCGTCCGCCACGACCATGCCCCAGGACACCTCGGCGAGACGCGGCGCGTCGAGCCGCATCGTGCCGTAGGTCGTCAGGACGAACTCCGTGCCGCCGAGTCCGTCGAGGCTCCGCCGGGATCCGTGGAAGCGGCGCACCGGCACACCTGGAGCGAACTTCTCGATCTCCCGCTGCCAGTTGCCCATCAGTGAGGCCGGACAGACCACGAGGGTGGGGCCGGCCGACGTGACGTCGGACTGACGGTGCAGGTGCAGGGCTATCAGAGTGATCGTCTTGCCGAGGCCCATGTCATCGGCCAGGCAGCCGCCCAACCCCAGGGAGGTCATCCGGGCCAGCCAGCCGAGGCCTCGAATCTGGTAGTCCCGCAGGGTCGCGGCGAGCCCGGACGGCTGCTCGACCGGCTCCTGCCCCTCAGGGGCCGACAGCCGCTCCCGCAGGGTCGCCAGCCATCCCGTCGGCCGTACGTCGATCATCCGCCCGTCGACCTCCGTGGAGCCCGTCAGAGCGGCACCGAGCGCCTCGACCGGCGAGACCTTGCGGTCCTGCTGTGCACGGGCGCGGCGGATCTCCTCCGGGTCCACCAGAACCCACTGGTCGCGCAGCCGCACCATGGGGCGCTTCGTCTCCGCGAGCAGGTCCAGCTCCTGCCGGGTCAACCGCTGGTCGCCCAGCGCGAACGACCAGTCGAAGGCGAGCAGGGCGTCGGCGGACAGGAACGACGGGGTGTCCGAAGTCGCTTTGTCAGGTCCCTGCTCGTCGTCGGGTGGGCCGATGACCACGCGGGCGGTCAGCTCGTGCGCCAGTTTCCTCGGCCAGTGGACATCGACGCCGGCCGCTGCCAGCAGTCGCGCCTCCTCGCCGAGCAACTCGGTGACCTCTTCGTCGGCGAGGTGTACGGCGTCCGGCACTGCGGCGGAGAGCAGCGGGGTGAGCGGGGCCCAGGCGCGGGCCGCGCGGCGCAGGGCGAGCAGGGCGTCCATCCGCGCGCGCGGACCGAAGGCGCCTGCACCGGCCCACACCGTGGAGGCGTCCGCGACGAGGGCCGGGTCGCTCACGCCGTGCACCTGCAGGACGGCACGGAACGGCAGTTCCGCCCCGGCCGACTCGTCGCCCCCGACCGAGGCCAGCCCCGGGACCTCGACGCGTAGGGAGAGGCGGACGCCCGCGTCGTGCCCTGCGGCGACATCGGCGGCCCAGGCGCGCTGCTCGGGTACGTGCTGGGGTTCTCGTGCGGCGAAGGCAGGCCCGCCCGCCGCGACACTCGCGGCGGGGGAGCGCGGCAACGCGTCCATGACCGCGTCCACGAAGTCGCGCAGCAGCCGCTCCGGGTCCGGCAGCCGCAACGGCATGCCGTGCTCCACGGGCGCCAGGGGCACCGCGTGTGCCTCGGGTGGCATCGCGGCTGCCAGTTCGCGGACCCGGTCGAGGTCCTCCCCCCGCAGCGGGCCGGCCCGCCAGGCGTCCTGGCCGCTTGCGGTCACGCCGGGCAACAGCAGTCCTCGCGCGGCGAGTTGCAGTGCCAGTACGGCGGCCGCGCCCCAGAATGCCGTAGACCGGTGGGGGTCCGTCGAGGCACGCGCGCGCGTGAGCACCGCCAGGGCGGCACGTGGCGGGAGCGACACGGCGGGCACGACCACCGGCTCGACGCCCTCGTCGCCGGGCAGGACGACCGTCAGTTCCTCGGCCGAACCCTGCGCGACGTGGGGCGGCGCCGAACCGTCCTGCCGCCAGAAGGCGACGCGACCGGTGCGGGCAGGATCCGCGGCCACGAAGGCGGCATGGCAGCGGATGAGTTCCAAGACGTCGGAGGGGACGGCCACGGGGTTGGTCGGCACAGGGATGCTGACTCCTCAAATTTGACTACTGCATGCAGAATCGCCGAGGTTACCTCACTTCAAACCTCTGAAAGGCGGGTAATGAAGTGATGTGCATCACTTTTCCCTATGGGTGGTGGGGGCATCTCAGGGTTGTACGGGGGCTCGACTCAGGGACGCGTCAGGGTCGTGGTCCGGAACTGTGCGGAGCCCGATCCCGTTTTCAGGACAGAGAGCGGCAGTGGCCGCGAAGGAGGCGTCGGAGATGTCGAAGAGTACGAAGATCGTCGCGGGAGGTGCGGCAATCGGGATCGTCCTGCTGATCCTGTTGCCCTTCCCCTTCTGGGCCAATCTCCTGATAGTCCTGGGGATCCCCACGGCCGCGTACCTGGCGCTGGACCCCTCCCAGCGCCGCAGGCTGCGTCGGGCCGGCCGCAAGGAGCTCGGCCGCTGAGGTGCCACCGGCCCGCGTGTGCGGGCCGGTGGCGAGCGCAGGCTCAGTTCGGCCGTACCGCGATCTTGTCGAGGGACTGCAGGAGGCCGGGCAGTTCCGGGCCCCGGCCCACCGGCAGCACTTCGCCGGGCTCCTCGTCGAGAAGGACGAAGGCGATGTCGTCGGTCCTGGCGACCAAGGACCAGCCGGGACCGTCGGCCCTGAGGGTCCGGGCGTCACCCGGAGCGAACGAGGAGCGGACGCGCCCGAGAGGCGGAGGGGAATCCACGTACGCGCGGGCCTCCGCGAGCACCCGGCGGATGCCCGTACGAGGAGTGCCCTCTTCCTTCCCGCCGTCGGCCGCGTTCGCGGACTCCGTCGCGTCACCGGTCGACGCCCCGCTCGCGTCGGCCTGCCTTGCGAACGCGGTTTCCTCGATCTGCTCCCGCCACATGGACCACTGCAGCGCGATCTCGTCGGCGCCCAGACGCCGCTGGGCGGGACCCCAGATGGCGGTGTCCGGCGGACTCAGCGGGGGCCGGTCCGAGACCTCCGGATCGGGGTCGTGCGGGGCGGGCACCCCCGGGGCCGCCACGGCGACCGCGAGCGGCCAGCCCGGCAGCGCGGCCACGACCGAGTCCTCGTCCGGCGACAGGTCGTACTCCATCCCGCAGTCCCACGACGCGATCGCCACGGCGACCAGCGACACGTCGTCGACCGCGACCGTCCACCGGGCGCCTTCGCCGTCCTGGCCCAGGACGATCCCGTACCCGTCGGCGAGCGGTGCGAGACCGAGGGCGGCGCAGGCCTCCGGATAGTCGTCACCCAGCACACTGGGGAAGTTCGCGGGGGTGAGCAGTACCGCCGTCAGCACATACAGCGCGTCGTCGTCCCCGGCGGTGACGGCGTCGTCGTCCGTCCCGGCCATGCCGGCCTCCCATCGCTCTCGCTCGTCCGTCGGCGCACCCTAATGCGCCCGGCGGCCCCTTGTCACGAGCGGGAACGCCGTGCGGAGCTGCCGGTATCCGGGTGGACAGGGGCGAATCGACCCTGACCCTCACTGGTTCAGGCGGCGGGCAGTCCCAGAAGTGAACGGGCCACCGTCTGCGGCGACTCGTCGCGCTCCCGTGCGAGCGCGATCACCGCCCGGCACGCCAGCTCGCTCACCCCGAACGACAGGGCCTCAGGCGACACCCAGGTCACCGCCTCGTCGATCTGGTCCTGGTCGTCCTCGGCGCACGCCGAGATGTAGACGGCCGCAGCCTCGAAGAGGTTGTGCGTGCGCTTCGCCTCCCGCGCGGTGGTCTCCACGCGCATCGAGTCGCGGAATCTGCCGAAGGACTTGCGAAGACTGTCGAACATATGGATTACCTACCCCCCGAGTCGGTGTCGCAGCTCGTTCGCCTGTAGCCACTCAACGTAGAGACGGAGCCGCGGCCGCAGAAGAGGGCGTGGCGTGGCGGAGCGCCGCGTGGGGCAGGTTCGGACCCTGCGCGACCCCCCTCGACCCTCGAAGGCTCAGCCGCGTGTGGCGAGTGCGAGGAAACGGGCGTCCTCGTCGACGTACGACGTCATGTGCCAGCCGGCGGCGGCCAGCAGCGGACCGAGGTTCGCCTCCGCCCGCAGGTCCTGCGGTGTGATCCGCCGCCCCTGCCGGGCCGCGAGCGCCGCCCGGCCGATCGGATGGAAGAGCGCCAGTGTGCCGCCCGGCCGGACCACCCTCGCCAACTCCCGCAGATTCGTGGTCGGGTCCGGGAGATGCGCGATGAGGCCCGCCGCGAACACCGCGTCGAGCGACTCCGTACGCAGCGGCAGCACCGCCACGTCGGCGAGCAGCAAGTGCCCGTCGCGGTCCCGTCCGGCCCGCACGGCGGCCTCCAGCATCGCGGGGGTCAGATCCGCCCCGATCACCACCCCGGACGCCCCCACCGCGGCTCGCAACGGCATCAGTGCCCTCCCCGTGCCGCACCCCGCGTCGAGCACGCGGTCGCCCTCGCGCAGGCCGAACTCGGCGACCGCTGCGGCGTAGGCGGGCCCGTCGTCGGGGAACCGGGTGTCCCAGTCGGCGGCCCGTGCCGTGAAGAACTCCTGGACGTGTGTGTGGTCGTCGCTCATGCTCCGCATGATCCCTCACCGGTACGGCGGAGGGGTGGCGCGCATGTTCGGACTGGAGGCGATCGTTCCAGCGTGTATATGCGCCACATTCCACCACCTTTCGAAATGCGCCCCCTTGATGCTCCCGTGCCCCCGCTAGCGTCCCGGAGCCATGGGACACCTGGACCACGCCACCTTCGGCTGGCTGACCCCCGCGCTGTCGTACGTCATGGCCAGCATCGGCGCCGCCCTCGGACTGCGCTGTACCGTCCGCGCGCTCGGCGCCACCGGAAGGTCGCGGCGCAACTGGCTCGTCACCGCGGCGTCGGCGATCGGCACCGGCATCTGGACCATGCACTTCGTGGCGATGCTCGGCTTCGGCGTCAGCGGCACCGAGATCCGCTACGACGTACCACTGACGATCCTGAGCCTCCTCGTCGCCATGATCGTGGTCTGCGCCGGAGTCTTCGCGGTCGGCTACGGCCGGGACCGTACCCGGGCGCTCCTCCTGGGCGGGCTCACCACCGGCCTCGGCGTCGCGAGCATGCACTACCTGGGCATGGCGGCCGTACGCCTGCACGGTGACGTGACCTACGACCCGGCGCTCGTCGCGCTCTCCGTGGCGATCGCCGTGGTCGCGGCGACCGCCGCCCTGTGGGCGGCACTCAACATCAGGTCGCCCATCGCGGTCACCGTCGCCTCCCTGGTCATGGGCGGAGCGGTGAGCAGCATGCACTACACCGCGATGTGGGCGGTGCGCGTGGAGGTCACTCCGTCCGGTGCCGTCCTGCCCGGGGCCACGGCGATGCAGTTCATCTTCCCCCTCGCCGTCGGCCTCGGGTCCTACCTCTTTCTCACCTCGGCGTTCGTCGCGCTGTCGCCGACGGCCGGGGAGCGCGAGGCATCCGCGTCGGCCCAGCGGCCGGTCGAGAACGCCGCCGCCCACTGACCGCGACCGGTGGACGTCGAGACCCGACCCGAACCACTCCGATCGAGGAGGCCATGCGTACACCCCGCAGGACCCCGACAGCCACTGCCGAGGCGCCGCCCCCACCCGCGATACGCGGCCGACGCGCTCACGCCGGACCTCCGGCCGACGAGGGCTTCGAACCCGATGAGACCGGCGTTCCGAGGACGGGAGCGCCCCCGCGTGGGGGACGATGGCACCTGCGCCCCCGCACCGTGCGGGCCAAGATCGTCTGCCTGCTGATGGTGCCCGTGATCTCCCTGCTCGCGCTGTGGGCCCACGCCACCGTCACCACCGCCCAGGACGTCGCCCGCCTCCGGCAACTGCAACGCGTCGACGCCTCCGTACGCGCCCCGGTCGCCGAAGCCGTCGCCGCGCTCCAGGACGAGCGCGTGGCCGCCGTCCGGTACGCCACCCGGCCCTCCACGGAGCGGGAACGCACCCTGAAGAGGCTGTCCCGGGACACCGACCGAACCGTCGCCGCACTGCGTCTTGGCGACCGGCACACCATCGCCGACGGCACCGACCTGCCCTCGGGAGTCGCCGAACGCCTCGCCGGCTTCGTCACGGGAGCCGAACAACTGCGGGCACTGCGGACCGCGGTGCTCGACCGGCGCACCAGCTGGGCCGAGACGTACGAGAGGTACACCACGACCATCTCCGTGGCCTTCGGCGTGGGCGGCGCGCTCACCGGAGTCCAGGACGCAGACCTCGGCTCCGACGCACGCGTGCTGCTCGAGTTCTCCCGCGCCGCCGAGGCCCTGGCCCAGGAGGACGCGCTCCTGGCCGGCGCCCGGGTGTCCGGCACCTTCGACCGCGAGCGGCTGCGCCTGTTCACCGGCGCCGTCGACACCCGCCGCACCCTCACCGAGGCCGCCGGCGCAGATCTGCGCGGCCCCGAACGCGCCGCCTGGCAGGAACTCGCCGAAGGAGGCGACTACGCCGACGTACACACGATCGAGGACAAGGTCCTCGCCGGTCACACGGGCGACAAGGCGCTCCACGCCGCTCCCGAGGCCGTCTGGGAGTCCGCCCACACGCGCGTGCGGGACGACATGCGCGGCATCGAGGCCGACGCCGGGAGTGACGTCGCAGACCGGGCCGACCCGTTCACCCGAGCCCTGCTCACGCCGGCCGGAGCCGCGGTCCTCCTCGGCCTCGTCGCCGTCGCGGCCTCCCTCGTCATCTCCGTACGCATCGGACGCGGACTCGTCGTCGAGCTGGTGAGCCTGCGCAATGGGGCGCTGGAGATCGCCCGGCGCAAACTGCCCCACGCCATGCGGAAGCTGCGCGCCGGGGAGGACATCGACGTCGACACCGAGGCCCCGCCCGGCCCACCGGCGGAGGACGAGACCGGCCAGGTCGCCGAAGCCCTGGGAACCGTGCACCGGGCTGCCCTCCGCGCGGCGGTCGAGCGGGCCGAACTGGCCAACGGCATCTCCGGGGTCTTCGTCAACCTCGCCCGCCGCAGCCAGGTCCTCGTACACCGCCAACTGAGTCTGCTCGACACCATGGAACGCCGCTCGGAGGACCCCGACGAACTCAGCGACCTCTTCCGGCTCGACCACCTCACCACCCGTATGCGCCGCCACGCCGAGAGCCTGATCATCCTCTCCGGAGCCGCCCCCGGCCGCGCCTGGCGCATGCCCGTCTCATTGACGAACGTGGTCCGCGCCGCCGTCTCCGAGATCGAGGACTACGCGCGCGTGGAGGTACGACGACTTCCCGAGGCGAAGATCGCCGGTACCGCGGTCGCCGACCTCACTCACCTCCTCGCCGAACTCGTGGAGAACGCCGCCCAGTTCTCGCCGCCCCACACACGGGTACGCATCACCGGGGAACCGGTCGGCAACGGCTACGCGGTCGAGGTCGAGGACCGGGGGCTCGGCATGGGAAAGGAGACCCTTGCCGAGGCCAATCGCCGGATAGAACAGTCCGAGGCCCTCGACCTGTTCGACAGCGACCGGCTCGGACTGTTCGTGGTGAGCCGACTCTCCAACCGCCACGGCATCAAGGTCCACCTGCGGACCTCGCCCTACGGCGGCACCACAGCGGTGGTCCTCCTGCCCACCACCTTGCTGCACAACGCCATGACGGAACGTTCCCCTCAGGTAGCCGCCGAGGCACCGCCCCAACCCCGGGAGCGCGAGTACGCGCGCGTGGCCGCCGCCCCGCACCAGGAACCCATGGAACAGCCCGCGGACCGGCGCGCCCTGATGGCCCCCGTCGCCTCCGTCGGGCAGACCACGGCGGACGACCCACCCGAACCACCACCCGGTGTGACCGCCCTGCGGCCGCACCGCCCCCCACCGGAACCGGAACACACCGACGAACTGCCGCGTCGCGTACGCCAGTCCCACCTCGCACCCCAACTGCGCGAGCGGCACGACGGGCACCCCGTGCCCACGACGCCGGCCCGACCGGACGACGAACGCACCCCGGAACTCGTACGAGACCGTATGGCGGCCTACCGCGACGGCTGGGCCCGAGGCGGCGGCAGGGCACCCGGCCGAGGCGTCACTCACCGCCCCGCGACGGGCAGCGACAGCAGCGACAGCAGCGAAGGAGACCTCGCATGATCCAGGACCCGACCACCAGGGCCACCGAGCGGTCCGGCGAACTCGACTGGCTGCTGGACGACTTGGTCCTGCGCGTGCACGAGGTGCGGCACGCCGTGGTGCTGTCCAACGACGGACTCGCGGTCGGCGCCTCCAGCGACCTCGCGCGCGCGGACGCCGAGCATCTCGCGGCCGTGGCCTCCGGTTTCCACAGCCTCGCCAAGGGCGCGGGCCGCCACTTCGGCGCCGGAGGCGTACGCCAGACCATGGTGGAGATGGACGACGGATTCCTTTTCGTGGCAGCCGCCGGAGACGGCTCCTGTCTCGCCGTCCTCACCTCCGTCACCGCGGACATCGGGCTGGTGGCGTACGGGATGGCACGGCTGGTGAAACGGGTCGGCGAGCACCTCCACACACCGACCCGCGCAGGGGCGCGCCCGCCCGCTGCCGGATGAACCAGGGACGGGTCGTGCTCATGGCCGAGGGCAGCACGGGCGCTCCCAACGAGTCGCCGGGCAGTCAGTGGTACGACGACGAGGCCGGACCACTCGTCCGCCCCTATGCCGTGACGGGCGGTCGCACCAAGCCCGGCCCGAGAGGGGTCCGCTGCGACCTGATCGCCCTCGTGTCGCTCGTCACCGGCGCGCCCTGCGCCGATGACGACACCTCGTTCGGCCCGGAACACCGCTCGCTCATCGAGCTGTGCCGAGCCGAGACCCAGTCGGTCGCCGAGCTCGCCGCGGGCGCCGACCTGCCCCTCGGCGTGGTGCGGGTGCTCCTCGGCGACCTCCTGGAACTCGGCCGCGTCACAGTCAGCCGTCCCGTACCGCCCGCACAGCTCCCCGACGAGCGGATCCTGCGTGAGGTGATCGAGGGGCTGAGGGCGCTGTAGATGAACAACCACGCTGTGGATGAACAACCACCCCGTCCCGTCCCGTACCGACTTGTGCGTCCGACCCGGCACCGAACAGACACAGAACGGTCGGCGCAAGGAAAAAGCAATGCAACGCCACACGGAGGAGCGGCAGTTGTCATGATGCTGACTTCGCGCAGCCGTACCGATGTCGACCACGGCCGACACTCCCGAGAGAAGTGATCGATGGTCTCCGAGCACTCCGACGCGACAGACGGCGACACGGGCGCCCTGGCACTGAAGATCCTTGTCGCCGGTGGATTCGGCGTGGGCAAGACGACCCTCGTCGGCGCGGTCAGCGAGATCAGGCCGCTGCGCACCGAGGAACTCCTGAGCGAGGTGGGACAGTCGGTGGACGACACCGACGGGGTGGACCAGAAGGTCACCACCACGGTCGCCATGGACTTCGGGCGCATCACCATCAGGTCCGGGCTCTCGCTCTATCTGTTCGGCACGCCGGGGCAGGACCGGTTCTGGTTCCTGTGGGACGAGTTGGCTCAGGGCGCCTTGGGTGCCGTGGTCCTCGCGGACACGCGGCGACTCCAGGACTGCTTCCCCGCCGTGGACTACTTCGAGCACCGGCACATTCCGTTCGTCGTCGCCGTCAACTGCTTCGCGGGAGCCCGCGCGCACGACGCCCACGACGTCTCCCGCGCTCTCGACCTCGACGAGGGCACTCCCGTGGTCCTCTGCGACGCCAGGGACCGCGACTCCGGGAAGGAAGTACTGATACGGCTCGTCGAATACGCCGGTCGCATGCACACCGCTCGGCTGCTCGACTCCGTGGGCTGAAACCGGTGGAGAAGCGCCCCTGGCCGGTTTCCGTCCCTTGACGCCGTTGTTCGCGGTGCTGGAGCGCGTGGCGTCGTCGTTCCCTGCGCACTGGATCGGCGCTGCGCGAGGCGCCTGTCAGCACGGACGGTCGCCGTGTCCGCCGCTGCGACGTCCGTGCGGAACGCGCGCCTGCCATTCCTTGTCGGTCATCTTCCTTGCCATGTCCCCATCCTGCTTGCTCCGACGGCAGCGGTGGGGAAGGCTGAATCGTCGGATCCTCCTTGCAGGGGGAACGACGAAACGGGGAGTCGGAGAAATGGTGCAGAACGCGGGACTCGGTTGGCTGCTGGACGACCTGACCGAGCGCGTGGAACCCATACGGCACGCCTTGGTCCTGTCCAACGACGGACTGGTCACGGCGTCGAGCACGGGGCTGCGACGGGAGGATTCCGAACACCTCGCCGCCGTCTCGTCGGGACTGCACAGCCTGGCCAAGGGATCGGGGCGGCACTTCGGTGCCGGTGACGTACGGCAGACGATGATCGAGTTCGACGACGCGGTGCTCTTCGTCACCGCCGCAGGACCGGGTAGCTGCCTGTGTGTGCTCAGCGCCGCGGAAGCGGACATCGGACAGATCGCTTACGAGATGACCCTGCTGGTGAACCGCGTCGGTGAACACCTTCGCGTGGACGCCCGCCAGCCCGAACGCTCGGCAGCGATGGAGCGCTGACCTGCTGCTTCACTGCCGCGAGCAGAGTTATCCACAGGCCCGCCACGACTTTCAGTGATCGGGCTACGGTTTTCCCGAGGCGAGCGCGAGATCAGCGCGAGCACCATTGCACACGGGGGAGAACCACCATGTCCGGCAACACCATCACGCCATGCACCAGTCGGGCCGTGCCCGCCGAGCCCCGCCTGCCCACCACTCCCGGCTTCGCCGCGGCAGCGGCGGCCGGTGAGACCGTACGTGCTCTCACGCTGAGCCGTGCCGCACGTGAACTCCACCTGACGCGTAAGGACTTGGAGCTCGCCGTGCAACTGGGCCGGGTCCGAACGGTGATCGACGACGGAGGCGGAGGCCGCCGGGTCGCACGAGCGGAGATCGACCGGCTCCGGGCCGAAAAGGGCTACCCGGAAGGACTGCGAGAGCAAGTCGAAGCCGTGGGGACCACCGAGGCCGCCAAGATCCTGGACGTGCCGGTCTCTCGCTTCATGCGTCTCGCACGGCTGGGCATGGTCACGCCGGTCGCGTTCCACCTCAATAGGTATCGTGCGGTGGTCTGGCTCTATCTGGCAGTGGAGCTGCGGCAGTTCGCGGCAGACGAGACGAACACGCCGTGGCTGAAGGGCCGTCTCCCTGAGGAGCTCAGGCGTCAGTTGGAGGCGGGGCTGGATCTGCGCCCGCGGAACTGGCGAGGGCGCCATCTCGGCGTCTTGCTGCGCCAAGCCGACGACCCCTGGAGGCGCGCCGCCGCTCCGGCCTCCCTTCTCGATCCGCTCCAGGTGGCCGAGATCGTCCGAGACCCCTATGAGCGCGCCCACCTGAACCGGCACCGGCACACTCGGCCTGACCACGGCGCCCCCGACTCACCCGCCGCCCAGCTCACCCTGCGGATCATGACGGCGGACGCCCCTGACGAGATCGAGTGGCTGCGGACGGACCTGCGACAGTCCCTCATCGAAGCCCGCGCCCACCGCCTCGCCCCGAGGCCACGCCGCAAAGTACCGGCGCCGACGGTCCCCGAGAACACGAGGCGTTCTACCGGTCGACGCCCGACCCCGCCCAAGCGCTCCGAGAAACGTCGAGGTTTCCTCGGCCGGCTTCGGCGCGGTTCGGCGCGGAAACCCTTGACCTGATCACCCTGAGGGCTCGGCGGTCCCCCGGGCACGTGAGGAGTGCCGCGCATGACCACTGAGACCTCTCCCTCCACTGCCGCCCCGTCCTATGGTCGACTCGTCGCTCTCACCGTCCACCGGGACGACCTGGACGCACTCAGCATGCTGCACAACGCCCGCTACCCGGTGCTCCCGGCCTGTACGCCGTTCCACCTGTGGGTGGAACGGCTCGGTACCACCAGCCTGACCTACGGCTTCCGCTTCTGCGCCGCCGACGGTGGTCCCTCCCTTCACCTCCGGCCCCCGCCCCGGAGCGTCCGACGAACGTACGGAGCGCACATGACTCGCTCGCTCGCCCTGGCCGACCATGACAATCTCAAGCGGGCAGCGGAGCGCCTTCGCCGCCAGGCGCAGGCGGCAGGTGAGCCCATCCACCTGGCGGACGACCGGGCGAATCCTGCTCTGGCTCTTTACGGACCGGGCCAGTTGAGATGCACGCTAGACCGTCGTCTTCGCCCACCCGGAAGCCGTGAGCTGACCTGTCACATGTGAGGTTCGCCTTGGGCTCACTCGAGGGGCCGTAGCGAATCGTTGTTCAGGCTGGCCGCCAGCCACTGCTCGACGGCTGTGATGTGGACGGTCGCGGCGGAGACGGCCAGCAGCGCGTCACGCGACCGGAGCGCGCGCAGGATCTCCTCATGGTCGTGGTGGGCGTTGTCCAGGGCCTGGCGGGTGCGGCTGCCCCGGATGATGCGTACGCGCTGGGTGCGGGTGGAGAGCACTTGCAGGAGCATGCAGAGCACCGGGTTACCGACGGTTTCGACGATCCTGAGGTGGAAGGCGATGTCGTGCGCGACGAACTCCTCGGCGGTGGCGGCGGACCGGCACCGGTCGAGGATGTGACGCAGCTCCAGGAGGTCGTCCGGTCGCAGTAGCGCGGCAGCCAGTCCGGTGGCCTGCGGTTCGAGCAGCCTGCGTACCTGGAGGAGTTGCCGGGCGGTCTCGCCCTGGGAGACGTCGGCCGCGAAAGAGAGGCTCTCCAGCAGCAGATGGGGCTCCAGGCTGGAGACGTACGTGCCGTCCCCCTGCCGGGTGATCAGGATCCGCATGGCGGTCAGGGCGCGGACGGCCTCGCGCAACGAGTTGCGGGACAGGCCCAGTTGCCCCGCGAGAATCTCCTCCTTGGGCAGCCGGGAGCCGGGTGCGAGTTCGCCGGCGACGATCATCGCCTTGATCTTGTCGATGGCATCGTCGGTCAGTGCCACGAGCGTGCCTCTCGGTGCCGGGTGTATGCGGTGCGGTTCGGCTCCGCCCGCCGCATCGAGTCGGGCGGAGCCGTGCGCGAGAAGCGGCTACTCCTGCTTCTCGCCGGAGGCGAAGCGGGAGATGATGAGGGCGACGATGATGATCGCGCCGTTGGGGAACTGGTTCCACAGGGGTGGTACGCCGGCGAGGGTCATGACGTTGACGACGAGTTGGAGGGTCAGGACGCCGGTGAGGGCGCCGAAGATGGAGCCTTTGCCGCCGTTGAGGCTGACTCCGCCGATGACGGTGGCGGCGAAGACCTGGAAGATCCAGCCGTTGCCCTGGGTGGCGGAGATGGATCCGTAGTGGCCGCTGTAGAGGATGCCGGCGAAGGCGGCCAGCGCGCTGCCGAGGATCAGCACGGTCCAGACGATGCGGTCGACGCGGATGCCGGCGGTGCGGGCTGCTTCGGGGTTGCCGCCGATGGCGTAGAGGGCGCGGCCGTGGCGTAGCCAGGCGAGGGGGCCCGCGCCGAGGGCGAAGAGGATGACTGTCCCTGGGTCAGGCCAGCTTCCTGAACAACCCCTCCTGCACGACGGACACGACCAACCGGCCCTCGCGGTCGTAGATGCGCCCGCGCGCCAGGCCCCTGCCGCCGACCGCGATGGGGGACTCCTGGTCGTACAGCAGCCAGTCGTCCGCGCGGAACGGCCGGTGGAACCACATGGCGTGGTCCAGCGACGCCATGTCGTAGCCCCGGGGTCCCCACAGGGGCTCCACCGGGATGCGGACGGCGTCCAGGAGGGTCATGTCGCTGGCGTACGTCAGCGCGCAGGTGTGCACGAGCGGGTCGTCGCCCAGGGGGCCGACGGCCCGCATCCACACGGCGCTGCGCGGCTCGGCGCTCTCGACCTCATCCGGTGTCCAGCGCAGCCGGTCGACGTACCGGAGGTCGAAGGGCTGACGCCGCGCCATGCGCTCCAACTGCTCGGGCAGCGCTCCCAGATGCTCGGTGATCTCCTGCGTCACCGTCGGCAGGGACTCCGGGTCCGGCATCTCACGGGCCGGCGGCAACTGGTGCTCGAAGCCGCCCTCTTCCGGCTGGTGGAAGGAGGCGGTCAGATTGAAGATCGTGCGGCCCTGCTGCACGGCGGTGACACGGCGCGTGGTGAACGAGCGCCCGTCACGGACCCGCTCGACCTGATAGACGATCGGCACCCCCGGACGGCCGGGACGCAGGAAGTACGCGTGCAGCGAGTGCACCGGCCGGTCGCCCTCCGTGGTGCGCCCGGCGGCGACCAGGGCCTGCCCGGCGACCTGGCCGCCGAACACCCGCTGGATGGACTCCTGGGGGCTGCGCCCACGGAAGATGTTGACTTCGATCTGCTCCAGGTCGAGCAGATCGACGAGCCGCTCGGCGGGGTTGGTCGTCATGTCGTGGCTTCTCCCGTGCTCACAGCTGACCGACGTCGGTGACCTTGACGACGGCGCGTCCCTCGGTGTCGGAGGCCGCGAGGTCGATCTCCGCGCTGATGCCCCAGTCATGATCGCCGTTCGGGTCGGCGAAGGTCTGCCGGACGCGCCACAGCCCGTTCTCCGGCTCTTCCTCGATCATCAGCAGGCGGGGCCCGCGCGCGTCCGGACCGGTACCGAGTTCCTCGTACTCGTCCCAGTACTTGTCCATCGCCTCGCCCCACCGCTCGGCGTCCCAGCCGGACTCGGCGTCCATCTCGCCCAGCTCGTCCACCTGGTCGAGGGCTGCCAGCTCGACGCGACGGAACAGGGCGTTGCGGACGAGGACACGGAAGGCACGCGCGTTGGAGGTGACGGGCTTGACCTCGTCGGCCTTCTCCTGGGCCTCCTCGGCCGTCATCTCCTCCGGGTTGGCGAGCTGCTCCCACTCGTCGAGGAGACTGGAGTCGACCTGGCGGACCATCTCGCCCAGCCACTCGATGAGGTCCTGGAGGTCCTCGGACTTGAGGTCGTCCGGGATGTTGTGGTCGAGGGTCTTGTAGGCACTCGCGAGATAGCGCAGCACGATGCCCTCGGTGCGGGCCAGCTCGTAGAAGGACACCAACTCCGTGAAGGACATGGCCCGTTCGTACATGTCCCGGATGACGGACTTGGGCGAGAGCGGGTGGTCGCCCACCCAGGGGTGGCTCTTGCGGTACGTGTTGTACGCGTGGAAGAGCAACTCCTCCAGCGGCTTGGGGTAGCTGATGTCCTGGAGCCGCTCCATGCGCTCCTCGTACTCGACGCCGTCCGCCTTCATCGCGGCGACGGCCTCACCGCGCGCCTTGTTCTGCTGTGCGGCGAGGATCTGCCGGGGGTCGTCCAGCGTCGACTCGACGACGGACACCATGTCCAGGGCGTATGACGGCGATTCGGGGTCGAGCAGCTCGAAGGCGGCCAGCGCGAACGTGGACAGCGGCTGGTTGAGCGCGAAGTCCTGCTGGAGGTCGACCGTCAGACGGACGATGCGGCCCTCGGCGTCCGGCTGGTCGAGCTTCTCCACGATGCCGCCGTCCAGGAGCGAACGGTAGATCGCGATGGCTCGGCGGATGTGCCGCAGCTGCTGCTTGCGGGGCTCGTGGTTGTCCTCCAGCAGGTGCCGCATCGCCTCGAAAGCGTTGCCCGGCCGGGCGATCACCGACAGCAGCATCGTGTGCGTGACCCGGAATCGGGAGGTCAGCGGCTCCGGGTCGGAGGCGATCAGCTTCTCGAAGGTGTTGTCCGTCCAGCCCACAAACCCCTCGGGCGCCTTCTTGCGGACCACCTTGCGGCGCTTCTTGGGGTCGTCGCCGGCCTTGGCGAGCGCCTTCTCGTTCTCGATGACATGCTCGGGCGCCTGTGCCACCACGAAGCCCGCCGTGTCGAAGCCGGCCCGCCCGGCCCGGCCCGCGATCTGGTGGAACTCACGTGCACGCAGCGTCCGCACCCGGTTGCCGTCGTACTTCGTGAGCGCGGTGAACAGCACGGTGCGGATGGGGACGTTGACACCGACACCGAGTGTGTCCGTGCCGCAGATGACCTTCAGCAGACCGGCCTGTGCCAGCTTCTCCACCAGGCGCCGGTACTTGGGCAGCATGCCGGCGTGGTGCACACCGATGCCGTGCCGTACGTAACGGGAGAGGTTGCGGCCGAACTTGGTGGTGAAGCGGAAGTTGCCGATCAGTTCGGCGATCCGGTCCTTCTCCTCCCGCGTGCACATGTTGATGCTCATCAGCGCCTGCGCCCGCTCCACGGCCTGCGCCTGGGTGAAGTGCACGATGTAGACGGGCGCCTGCTTGGTGGCGAGCAGCTCCGTGAGCGTCTCCGTCAGCGGTGTCAGCACATACTCGTACGACAACGGCACCGGGCGGGTCGCCGAGCGGACCACGGCGGTGGGGCGGCCGGTGCGCCGGGTGAGGTCCTTCTCGAACATCGAGACGTCGCCGAGCGTCGCCGACATCAGGATGAACTGGGCCTGCGGCAGCTCCAGGATCGGGATCTGCCAGGCCCAGCCACGGTCGGCCTCCGCGTAGAAGTGGAACTCGTCCATCACCACCTGGCCGACGTCGGCGTGCTTGCCGTCGCGCAGCGCGATGGACGCCAGCACCTCGGCGGTGCAGCAGATGACGGGGGCGTCGGCGTTCACGGACGCGTCGCCGGTGAGCATGCCGACGTTCTCGGTGCCGAAGATCTTGCACAGCTCGAAGAACTTCTCCGAGACCAGCGCCTTGATCGGGGCCGTGTAGAAGGTGACCTCGTCCCGCGCGAGAGCCGCGAAGTGGGCGCCCGCCGCGATCATGCTCTTGCCTGAGCCGGTGGGCGTCGACACGATCACGTTCGCGCCGGAGACCACCTCGATGAGCGCCTCCTCCTGGTGCGGATAGAGGGTGAGACCGCGCTCGAGGGCCCACGACTCGAAGGCTTCGTAGAGGGCGTCGGGGTCGGCGGTCCGCGGCAGCTGATCGATGAGGGTCACGCCCCCATCTTGCCTGCCCGCACACGCAATGGGGGAATCGGATGCCGGGCCGAAGATCGCGAACGCTACGCTGTGGCGCCGACGGAGCGTCAGCGCACACGGACAACTGGACAGCGGCACAGGGCGACTGGACAGCGGCACGAATGGAACGGGACGGGGCACGGCCATGATGGGACCAGCACACTCACTGTCGGGGGCCGCGGCCTGGCTCGGCGTAGGGGCGGCGGCGGCCGCCGCCGGGCACACGATGCCCTGGCCGGTCCTCCTCGCGGGTGCGCTGATCTGCGCGGGTGCCGCGCTCGCCCCCGACCTGGACCACAAGGCGGCCACGATCTCGCGCTCCTTCGGTCCGCTGTCACGCTGGGTGTGCGAGATCGTCGACAAGCTCTCGTACGCCGTCTACAAGGCGACGAAGAAGCAGGGCGACCCGCGCCGCTCCGGGGGGCACCGCACGCTCACGCACACCTGGCTGTGGGCGGCGCTGCTCGGTGGGGGCGCCTCGGCCATCGCGATCACGGGTGGCCGCTGGGCGGTGCTGGCCATTCTCTTCGTACACATGGTGCTGGCCATCGAGGGTCTGCTGTGGCGGGCGGCCCGGGGGTCGAGCAGCGATGTGCTGGTGTGGCTGCTGGCCGCGACCAGCGCGTGGATCCTCGCCGGAGTCCTGGACAAGCCGGGCAACGGAGCGGACTGGCTGTTCGCACAGCCGGGCCAGGAGTACCTGTGGCTCGGGTTGCCGATCGTCCTCGGGGCGCTCGTGCACGACATCGGGGACTCACTGACCGTCTCCGGCTGCCCGATCCTCTGGCCGATACCGATCGGGCGCAAGCGCTGGTACCCCTTGGGCCCGCCGAAGGCGATGCGGTTCCGTGCCGGAAGCTGGGTGGAGCTGCGGGTCCTGATGCCGGTGTTCATGGTGCTCGGGGGAGTGGGCGCGGCGGCGGCGTTGAACGTCATCTGACGGCACGCTCCTGCCCTGCCCGATCGGTGGGGCAAGGGTCCCTGTCCGCTGAGTCGGAGCGCCTCTCGGGTCGACGGGCGCATTTCCTGCCAGGGTCGGTGGGCGGCGCCCCGTCGGCCGAGTGGGGGCCCTGTCGGCTCGGCGGGACGGGCCTCGTGCTGGGGCGGACGGACCCTGTCTGGCGGCTGGCGAAGCGGATTCCCGGCGGGTCGGTCGACGGGTGTTCTGGCCCATCCATGGCGCGGTTCTGCTGCTGCTCCGGTCACCGGTCCCCGGTCGGCTCACCGGGACGGGCCTCCTGCTCGGGCGGACGGACGGGCAGACGCGCGGGTGGCGGGCCTGCTGCCAGTCGGCCGCGGGTGTCCTGTCGGGGCGGTCGGGCGGGGTCCCGCCGCGCCAGACGGACGGGGCCTCTTTCTCCACGAGGTGCATGGCCGCGTCCACGGCGGCTCGGCGGGACGACCCTCCTGCCGGGTCGGCCGGACGGGCGCGTCGCCGGCTCAGCGGGTACGGATTTGCTGCCGGGCGAGTCGACGGGCGCCCCGCCGGCTCAGTGGGACTGGCCTCCTGCCGGGTCGGGCCGGACCGGCCGGTCGCCGCGGGCGTCCTGGCGGGGCGGGGCGGTCGGGTGGGCTCCCGCCCGTGTCACGCCGACGGTGCTTCCTCGTCCACGATGTGCATGGCCGCCTCCTCCGCGGAGGCGGCCGCTCCGTCGATGCCCACGTCGGTGGCGATCAGCCCGCTCTCCTCGTCCTCGTGCGCGCCCTCGTCGGGGGCGACGAGGCGGCCGGAGCGGAGGTCGCCCACCTCGTTGTCCAAGGGCTCGCCGTCGGTGTCCTGGGAGTCGCCGATTCCGTCCCCGTCGGGGTAGGTGATGTCCGGGAGCTCTTCCGCGAGGCGTTGGTCCAGGGTCTCGCCGCGCAGGCGCTCCGCCGCGGTCACACCGGTGTGCTCCACCGCCCATGGCCGCTCCGGTGGCGACCAGCCCCGGTCCAAGGGATCGGCCACACCGTCGGCGACCAGGGTGTCCTCGGCGTCCAGCAGCCCCGCGTCGTCCTGGATCTCGGATCCGTCTGGCTGGTAGACGTCGTCTCCCCATCCGCCGGCTCTGTCCACGGGTACCTCCAGTGGTGGGACGGGCCCGGTGCCACCGCTGGGCGGCGGTGGGCGCGCGGACCGCTGGGCGCCGGCCCGAACCCCGCGAACCGGGCGGTTCACGGGCGTCCCCCGAATCAGTGCCCACCACCAGCCTTCCACTCGCGTTCGGCACCGCGCAACGGCAGGCACCGGCGACCTGGCGACCCCGCGACGCCGCCCATACGGACCGGGGCCGGCGGCGGGATCGGTTCCGCCCCGGGCCCGGTCCCGTCAGCCGTGCCAGGACCTCCACAGCGCCGCGTACGCCCCGTCCGCCTCGACCAGTTGATCGTGGCTGCCCAGTTCGCTGATCCGGCCGTTCTCGACGACGGCGATGACGTCGGCGTCATGGGCGGTGTGAAGGCGGTGGGCGATGGCGACGACGGTGCGGCCGTCGAGGACGCGGGCCAGGGAGCGCTCCAGATGGCGGGCCGCGCGCGGGTCGAGGAGCGAGGTCGCCTCGTCCAGGACCAGTGTGTGCGGGTCGGCGAGGACCAGCCGGGCCAGGGCGATCTGCTGGGCCTGCGCCGGGGTGAGCGCGAAGCCGCCGGAGCCGACCTCGGTGTCCAGCCCCTCGTCCAACGCCCGTGCCCAGGTGTCGGCGTCGACCGCGCCCAGCGCCGCCCACAGCTCGGCGTCCGCCGCACCCGTACGGGCCAGGAGCAGGTTGTCGCGCAGGGAGCCGACGAAGACATGGTGCTCCTGGTTGACCAGGGCCACATGCGAGCGGATGTCCTCGGCAGGCATCCGGGACAGCTCGGCGCCACCGAGGGTCACACATCCGTCGCGCGGCGCGTAGATCCCGGCGAGAAGTCTGCCGAGCGTCGACTTGCCCGCGCCGGACGGGCCGACCAGGGCGAGCCGGGTGCCGGGCGCGACCTCCAGGGACACCTCGCGCAGGACGTCGACGCCCTCCCGGTATCCGAAGCGCACCTGGTCGGCGTGGACATGACGCCCCTCCGGGGCCACAGCCGGGTCGCCGTCCTCCGGCTCGATGTCCCGCACACCGACCAGGCGGGCCAGCGACACCTCGGCTACCTGCAGCTCGTCGTACCAGCGCAGGATCAGGTTCACCGGGTCGACGAGCATCTGGGCGATGAGCGCACCGGTGGTGAGCTGGCCGAGGCCGATCCAGCCGTGCAGGACGAACACCCCGCCGATGATCAGGACCGAGCCGAGGACCGTGATGTGCGTGAGGTTGATGACCGGGAAGAGGACCGATCGCAGCCAGAGCGTGTACCGCTCCCAGGCCGTCCACTCCCGCACCCGCTGGTTCGACAGGTCGATACGGCGGGTGCCGAGGCGGTGGGCCTCGACGGTGCGGCCGGCGTCCACGGTCTCCGCGAGCACGGCGGCGACGGCGGCGTACCCGGCGGCCTCCGAGCGGTAGGCGGAGGGCGCGCGCCTGAAGTACCAGCGGCATCCGACGATCAGCAGCGGCAGGGCCAGCAGTACGGCGAGGGCGAGCGGGGGAGCGGTCACGGCGAGACCGCCGAGTAGCAGTGCCACCCAGACGACACCGATCGCCAGTTGGGGCACTGCCTCGCGCATGGCGTTGCCGAGCCGGTCGATGTCGGTGGTGATCCGGGAGAGCAGGTCCCCCGTCCCGGCGCGTTCCAGGACGCCCGGCGGCAGCCCGACGGACCGGACGAGGAAGTCCTCGCGCAGGTCGGCCAGCATCCGCTCGCCGAGCATGGCGCCCCGCAGCCGTACCTCGCGTACGAAGCCGGCCTGGACGACGAGCGCGACGACGAACACCGTCGCCGTCATCTCCAGATGGAGTTCGCGTGCCCCGTCCGAGACCCGCTCGACGAGCGAGCCCAGCAGGTAGGGGCCCGCCATGGAGGCCACCACGGCGATCGTGTTGACGGCGATGAGCAGGACGAAGGCCCGGCGGTGCCGGCGGAACAGCTCGGCCACGTAGGCGCGTACGGTCGCGGGGGCGCCGACGGGCAGCGTGTTCGCCGTCGTCGGGGCGGCCGGGTCGTACGCCGGTGGCGCCACGCCGATCATGCGGTCTCCTCGATCTCTTCCAGTTCGTCCAGTACGTCGCCGAGGGCGGTTTCGCGCTGCGCCGAACCGCCGGCGAAGGCGGTCCTCGTCCCCGGTCCGGCCATCGGGTCGGGTTGCGACCCGGTTCCGTCGGCCGGGCCGGCCTCCTCGTCGGTCTCGCGGGTGACGACGGCCCGGTACCGGGGCTCCTCGTGGATCAGTTCGCGGTGCAGGCCGACCGCCGCGATCTCGCCCTCGTGCACCAGGACGACGCGTTCGGCGAGGTCCAGCAGCAGCGGCGAGGAGGTGAGGACGAGCGTCGTGCTGCCCGCGCGCAGTGACCGGATGCCTTCGGCGATCCGCGCCTCGGTGTGCGAGTCGACGGCGGACGTCGGCTCGTCGAGGACCAGCACGCCCGGGTCGGTGATCAGGGACCGGGCCAGTGCGAGCCGCTGGCGCTGACCACCCGAGAGGGAACGGCCGCGCTCGGTGATCCGCGCGTCCATCGGGTCCTCGGCGTCGAGCGACCCCTGGGCCAGGGCCTCCAGCACATCACCGCACTGCGCGGCGGCCAGGGCCTCCTCCGCCGTGACCTCGCCCGAGGCCGGCACGTCGAGGAGGTCGCGCAGTGTGCCGGAGAGCAGTACCGGGTCCTTGTCCTGGACCAGGACGGCCGTACGGGCGGAATCGAGCGGCAGCTCGTCGAGCGGGACGCCGCCGAGGAGCACGGAGGGGCCCTCCTCAGGGGCGTGGCCGCCCAGCCGTTCCGCCAGCCGTCCGGCAGCGTCCGGGTCGCCGCACACCACCGCGGTGAGACACCCGCCGGGTGCCAGCAGTCCGGTCGCCGGGTCGTACAGGTCCCCGGCGGGCACGGCGGCGTCGCGGGACCCCTGGGTGTCCGTGGCCCGCTCCAGCGACAGCACCCGGGCGGCCCGCTTGGCGGACGGACGGGAGAAGGAGTACGCCATCGCGATCTCCTCGAAGTGCCGCAGCGGATACGTCAGCAGCATGACCGCGCTGTACACGGTGACCAGTTCGCCGACCGTGACCCGGCCCTCGCGGGCGAGACCCACGCCGTGCCAGACGACGGCGATCATCAGCAGCCCCGGCAGCAGCACCTGGATTCCGGAGATCAGGGCCCACATACGGGCGCTGCGGACGGCGGCGTGGCGGACCTCCTGGGAGGCGTGGCGGTAGCGCTCCAGGAAGAGGTCCTCGCCGCCGATGCCGCGCAGGACACGCAGGCCCGCGACGGTGTCGGAGGCCAGTTCGGTGGCGCGGCCGGCCTTCTCGCGCTGGAGGTCGGCCCGACGGGTCGCAGGGGGCAGCAGCGGCAGCACGGCGAGGGCGAGGACGGGCACACCCAGGGCGACGATGATGCCGAGCGCGGGTTGGTAGACGACCAGGCCGACACAGACCAGCACCACGGTGAGGGCCGCGGCGGTGAAGCGGGAGACCGCCTCGACGAACCAGCCGATCTTCTCGACGTCGCCCGTGGACACCGCGACCACCTCTCCGGCCGCCACCCGCCGTGTGAGCGCCGAGCCGAGTTGGGCCGTCTTGCGGGCCAACAGTTGCTGGACGCGCGCGGCGGCGGTGATCCAGTTGGTGACCGCCGTCCTGTGCAGGAAGGTGTCGCCGAGCGCGACGGTGAACCCGCACAGTGCCAACAGCCCGCCCGCGAGGGCGAGTCGGGCGCCGGAGCGGTCGACCACGGCCTGGATGGCGAAGCCGACGCAGAACGGCAGCCCGGCCACGGAGGTGAAGTGCAGCAGCCCCCACGCCAGTGCCTTGAACTGCCCGCCGAGCTGATTCCGGCCGAGCCACCAGAGGAATCGGGGACCCGAGCGAACGTCGGGCACACCCGGGTCTTGATACGGAAGGTCTTGAATCTGCATGACGTCCCAGCGGCTCGAGTCAGGGTGGGGGGAGAAGGCGAGAGGGAGAAGGCGGGGAAGAAGCGCGGAGAAAAGGGTGGCGAGGTCTGGTGACCGACCGTGCAAGGTTCGCGTCGCCGCGTGGTCGGAAGCAAACGGTTTTCCGCGGCCGGGCAAAGTTTCGGCCTGGACCGCCACCGTGGGGGCCCGACGGACGGGGCAGGGGCGCCCGGAGGCGGTGCGCAGTGCGACGATGGAGCGCATGCGAACAGGCGGTACGGGGCGAGGACGGACCGGTGGTGCGGGGCACGGACGAACCGGGGTTGCGAGGGACGGAGGAGTGGTGAAGGGCGCGGTGGGCGGGCGGCTCGCGGCGGCGGTGTGCGGTGCCCTGGTGATGTCCTTGGCGGCGTGCGGCGGTTCGGGCGGTACGGGAGACGGGGCCAAGTCCGACACGAACGCCACCACGTCCGGCGGCGAAGCCGGTCGTGCTGGGGTGAAGACCACCGATCCGACCCGTATCCCGGACGTCGGCGACCGACTGCAGAAGCGGATCCCCGCCGCATCCCGTCAGGTCGTGGCGGTCTACGGCGAGGGCAGGAACGATGCCGACGCCACGGTCGTCCTTTACACGAAGAGCGGTTCCGCCTGGAAGAAGACGCGGAGCTGGCAAGGGCACAACGGCAAGAGGGGCTGGACCACCGACCATCACGAGGGCGACAGGCGCAGCCCCGTAGGTGTGTTCACACTCAGCGACGCGGGCGGGGTCCTCGCCGACCCGGGTGCCAAACTCCCGTACAGCCGGTCGGCGTCGTTTCAGGCACCGCACTACTGGGCCAAGACGCACTGGCACGACTTCGACTACGTCATCGCCATCGACTACAACCGCGTCAAGGGCACCTCGCCCATCGACCCGGCGCGCCCCGAGGGCCAGGCGAAGGGCGGCAGCATCTGGCTGCACATGGACCATGGCAGTGGCACCTCGGCGTGCGTCAGCCTGTCCAAGTCGGGCATGGAGTACTTGCTGCGCACGCTCGACCCGGCACAGCACCCGGTGATCGTGATGGGGGACAGGGCCGAGCTGAAGGCCTGAGAAGCCGGGTGCCTGCCGCACAGTGCCTGGCGCCCCGGGCCGCGGCGGTCGTACACGATGGACGGAACGACGACGCTCGGCGCGGGCGACCCGCTGCGCACCGTCCTCACGCTCGGCGACCGGGCCACGCTCACCGAGACGCGCGACGGGCGTCACCCGGCGTGGTCCCGGCTCGACGACACCTGCACGGGTGACGCCACGTACACGGCGAACGTACCGCGTGACCAGTGTCATGCGGTCGGGACGACTGAGCGAGCGCTACCGAGCGCTACCGAGCGTACGGAGCGGAACGGCTGCTACGACGGATCGCTGTCTCCGTACAGGGAGTGCTGACGGAGGAGCGAATTTGGCTGTTGGCGCGAAATGCGTGCGATGCGACGTCTGATCGATGATTTACATCGACGAAACACGGCGGTCTTCCGCTCGAGCGGCAACTCCCCGATAGTGATCGGCGCGGAAGCACTTTTCCGCATACCAGAAGTCCTTCGGAGGAGTGCCCGTGCCGCAGTCCGTACCGTCCCTGCCGCGACGCGTCGCACGCATGCTGCGTACCTCACTGTTCGCACAAGTCGGAGTCGCGCTTGTGCTCGGAATCGTCGTCGGGAGGTTGTGGCCGGACACGGCCACGACCTTCCAGCCGCTCGGCGACGGTTTCATCCGTCTCATCAAGACCGTCATCTCGCCCCTGGTGTTCTGTGTGGTCGTCGTCGGCATCGCCAAAGCCGGCAACCTGAAGGCGTTCGGGCGGATCGGGCTGAAGGCCCTGATCTGGTTCGAGGTCGCCTCGACGGCCGCGCTGCTCATCGGTCTGGTCGCCGCGAACCTCTTCGGCCCCGGCTCGGGCATGAACGTCGACCCCTCCAAGCTCGACACCTCGGCCGTCGACGCGAAGACGGCCGGTGGCGAACTGCCGACGACCGGCGAGTTCCTCCTGAACGCGCTGCCCCAGAGCGCGATCGGCGCGTTCGCCGAGAACGCGCTGCTCCAGGTGCTCGTGCTCGCCTGTCTCACCGGCGCCGCGCTCCTCCACCTCGGCCACACCAAGGTGCCCAAGATCCTGCCCGCCATCGAGCAGGCCCAGGAGGTCATCTTCGCGATCGTCGGCTTCGTCATGAAGCTGGCCCCGCTCGCCGTGTTCGGCGCGATGGTCCACCTGGTGGGCGAGTACGGCCTGGGCGTGATGAAGACCTACGCCAAGCTGATCATCCTCTGCTACGCCGTCGCCGTCGCCTTCCTGGTGCTGCTGGGCGTCGCGCTCAAGCTGATGACCGGGCTGAGCCTGTGGAAGTTCGTCCGCTACACCCGCGCGGAGATGCTGCTCGCGCTGGGCACCGCCTCCAGTGAGAGCGTCATGCCGCGCATGATGCAGAAACTGCGGCAGGCCGGTGCCCGTGACGACGCGGTCGGGCTGGTGCTGCCCACCGGATACTCCTTCAACCTCGACGGCGCGTCCATCTACCTCTCCATCGGTACCCTGTTCATCGCCCAGGCCGTGGGTGTGGACCTCAGCCTCAGCCAGCAGGTCACCGTCATCCTGGTCCTCATGCTGACCAGCAAGGGCATGGCCGGCATCCCCGGCTCGGCCTTCCTGGCGCTCTCCGCGACCGCCGCCTCGCTCGGCGCCATCCCCGCCGGAGCCGTGGCCCTCCTCCTCGGCGTCGACCGGATCATGGACTCCATGCGCGTCGCCACCAACCTGCTCGGCAACTGCGTCGCCGTCTTCGCGGTGTCCAAGTGGGAGGGTGCGCTGGACACCGACCGGGCGAAGAAGATGCTGAACGGGGAGATCGAGTTCGTGGAGGAGGACGAGCCCGGCGCCGGTGGATCCGAGGCCACTGGTGGTGGCTCCGAGGCCACTGGTAGTGGAACTGAGGCCACCGACAGCGGAGTCGAGGCCGCCGCCCCCGAGCCGCCCAAGGCCGGGACGAAGGAGCCCGTTCCCGGAGCGAGCTGACCCGCCGCCCATCGATTCCCCGAGCACCTGGGGCCCGCCGCGACACCACGCGCCGGGCCCCTTTCGTGTGCGCTCAGGCGGAGGGAGTACCTCCGAGGTGCGACGCCGCCTGGCCTCAGCAGCGCGGCTCCGCCCCCGGCGCCCCGTCGACCAGTGTGTCGAGCAACCCCCCGAGGACGCCCCGCTGATCGTCCGACAGGGGCGCCAGGATCTCCTCCGCCGCCGAGCGCCTGGCGTGGTGCAGCTCCCGCAGGGCCTCGCGGCCCTCGTCCGTGACCTCTATCCGGATCACCCGCCGATTGGTGGGATCGGGCACCCGGCGCACCCGTCCGCTGTCCTCCAGTGCGTCGACGAGTGTCGTCACCGCCCGGGGTACGACCTCCAGTCGCTCCGCCAGATCGGCCATACGCGGCGGCGCGTCGTAGTGCGCGAGGGTGCGCAGCAGCCGTGACTGCGCCGGGGTGATCTCCAGTCCGCTCTGCTGAAGATGGCGCTTCTGGATGCGGTGCACTCGGCGGGTGAGCCGCAACAGCTGCTCGGCGAGCGGACCGTCGGCGTCGGGGGTGGTCATACGGGGAACAATATCAGGACCATGTTCATTGTGAGTATAGGTAACAATGAGCTAGGCTCCGTAAGTCTGATTCACCGGACGTGCCGCACCGCACCCGCCTGCACGTCCGCGCACTCGAACGGAACATGCCGAATCCACAACACCTCCCGAAGGAGCTCATGCACCCCGACCGCGAACCCACCTGGGCACCCCCCGAAGACGCTGCGGAACAACCCCGTCAGGTACGGCGCATCCTGCGGCTCTTCCGCCCCTACCGAGGCCGGCTCGCGATCGTCGGCCTGCTCGTCGGCGCCGCGTCACTCGCGTCGGTCGCCACGCCCTTCCTCCTCAAGGAGATCCTCGACACCGCGATCCCCGAGGGCCGCACCGGGCTGCTGAGCCTCCTCGCGCTCGGCATGATCCTGAGTGCGGTGCTCACCAGCATCTTCGGCGTCCTGCAGACGCTGATCTCCACGACCGTCGGCCAGCGCGTGATGCATGACCTGCGCACCGCCGTCTACGGCCGGCTGCAGCGCATGTCGCTCGCGTTCTTCACGCGGACCCGCACCGGCGAGGTGCAGTCCCGCATCGCCAACGACATCGGCGGCATGCAGGCGACCGTCACCTCCACGGCGACCTCCCTGGTCTCCAACTCCACCAGCGTGATCGCCACCGTCGTCGCCATGGTCGCCCTGGACTGGCGGCTGACCGTGGTCACCCTGCTTCTGCTGCCGCTGTTCGTGTGGATAAGCCGCCGGGTGGGCGACGAACGCAAGAAGATCACCACCCAGCGCCAGAAGCAGATGGCCGGCATGGCCGCGACGGTCACCGAGTCGCTCTCCGTCAGCGGCATCCTGCTCGGACGCACGATGGGCCGTTCCGACTCGCTCACCAGGTCCTTCGCCGCGGAGTCCGAGGGACTCGTCGACCTGGAGGTCAGGGCGAACATGGCCGGGCGCTGGCGGATGGCCGTCATCACCGTCGTCATGTCGGCCATGCCCGCCGTCATCTACTGGACCGCCGGGGTCGCGCTCCAGCTCGGCGGCCCGTCCGTCTCGGTCGGCACGCTCGTCGCCTTCGTCTCGCTCCAGCAGAACCTCTTCCGGCCGACCGTGAGCCTGCTGTCCACCGGCGTCCAGATCCAGGCCTCGCTGGCCCTGTTCCAGCGCATCTTCGAGTACCTGGACCTGCCCATCGACATCACCGAGCCCGAGCGTCCGATCCACCTCGACCAGGTGAAGGGCGAAGTCAGGTTCGAGAACGTGGAGTTCCGCTACGACGGAGACGGTGCCGGCGGTGACCACGGCGCCGCCGGTGGAGACGGCGGCGGCGCCGAGGCGCGCCCCATCCTCGACGGCATCGACCTCACCGTCCCCGCCGGCGGCAGCCTTGCCGTCGTCGGGCCGACCGGCGCCGGCAAGTCCACCCTCGGCTGCCTGGTGCCGAGGCTCTACGACGTCACGGGCGGCCGGGTCACCCTCGACGGGGTCGACGTACGCGACCTGGACTTCGACACGCTTGCCCGGGGTATCGGCGTCGTCTCCCAGGAGACGTACCTCTTCCATGCCTCGGTCGCCGACAACCTGCGCTTCGCCAAGCCGGACGCCACCGACGAGGAGTTGTATGCCGCCGCGCGGGCGGCGCAGATCCACGACCACATCGCGGCCCTGCCCGACGGCTACGACACGATCGTCGGCGAACGCGGCCACCGCTTCTCCGGCGGGGAGAAGCAGCGCCTCGCCATCGCCCGCACCATTCTGCGGGACCCGCCGGTCCTCATCCTCGACGAGGCGACCAGTGCCCTGGACACCCGCACCGAGCACGCGGTGCAGCAGGCCATCGACGCGCTCTCCGCCAACCGCACCACCGTCACCATCGCCCACCGGCTCTCCACCGTCCGGGAGGCCGACCAGATCGTCGTCCTCGACTCCGGCCGCGCGGTCGAACGCGGCACTCACGAGGAACTTCTGGACCGCAACGGACGGTACGCGGCACTCGTACGGCGGGACGCGCGGCTGCAGCCGGGCGGGGAGACCCACGCCCCGGAAGCGGAGCCGAAAACGCCAATGTCGAAGAAGGCGCCGAAACTGGAGCCGACAAGATGAAGATATGCCGGATTTGAGGTGATATGCGGGTTACCGTGCCCGCATGCAGATGAACACTCCGCCACGGAGCACGATTCGACTGACGCACCGGGGCCGGGCCGCCCTCATCGCGACCGGGGCCGTCGTGGCGGCCACCGCCGTGGCGGTGCCGCTGCTGAGCCTGGTCGGCGGCGACGGACAGGCCGAACGCCCAGCATCACTGGTGATCCCTGAGGGCTGGCGCTCGGGCCAGGTCTACGAGGCCGTCGACAAGGCCCTCGCCCTGCCCGCGGGATCCACCAAGAAGTCCCTGGCCAAGGCCACACTCACGCTGCCGGCCGATGCCGAGGGCAATCCGGAGGGCTACCTCTACCCGGCGACGTACCCCGTGGGTGAGAAGACGACCCCCGAGGCCCTGCTGGCGTCCATGGTCGAGACCGCCCACAAGAAGTTCAACGGCGGTCGGATCACGGCCGGGGCGCAGCGCAACGCCATGAACGTCTATCAGGCGGTCACCGTCGCGAGCATCATCCAGACCGAGGCGGCCACCAAGGACGACATGGGCAGGGTGTCCCGCGTCGTCTTCAACCGTCTGGCGCGCGGCATGCCGCTGCAGATGGACTCCACCATCAACTACGCGCTGAACCGCACCACGCTGGACACCTCACTCGACGACACGAAGATCAACAGCCCCTACAACTCGTACCAGCGCATGGGTCTGCCGCCCACGCCGATCGCCAACCCGGGCGAGGAGGCGATGCGCGCCGCGATCAACCCGACACCGGGCGACTGGCTGTACTTCGTGACGGTCAAACCGGGCGACACCCGTTTCACGGCGAACTACGAAGAACACCTGCGCAACGTCGCCGAGTTCAACGAGAACCGGAAGAAGGCGTCGGCGAGCGCGGGGACGAGCTCAGCGTCACCCTCGCAGGCGACCGGCTGAGCCCCGCCGAGGGAGGTCGGGCCGCTCCGGCGTACGGGACGGGATGGGATGGGACGGCCGGCTGGTCGAGCGAGCCGGTTGTTCGAGCGGGCCGGGGTGGTCGGGCGGACCGGGTGGACAGGTGGGCCGGGTGGCTGGGCGGACCGGGTGGACAGGTGGGCCGGGTGGTCGGGCGGGCCGGGTGGCGGCCGTGTCGAGGACGCACGGCACCCGTGCGGCCGTACCGAATCGGCTCCGGTGTCAGGCGGCGACCGGTTGGGCCGCCAGGAGTCGTCCGATGTCCCGCACCGCCGCGCGGCCCGCGCGGTTGGCGCCGATGGTGCTGGCCGACGGGCCGTAGCCGACGAGGTGGATCCGTGGATCGGCCACCGCTCGGGTGCCGTCGACGCGGACGCCGCCGCCGGGTTCACGCAGGCGCAGCGGGGCCAGGTGATCGAGGGCGGCGCGGAAACCGGTCGCCCAGAGGATGACGTCGGCGTCCACACGGCGGCCGTCGTCCCACTCCACGCCGTCCGGCGTGATCCGGTCGAACATCGGCAGCCGGTCCAGAACGCCGTCCGCCATGCCCTGCCTGATCGCGTCGTTGAGCGGCAGCCCCGTCACCGACACGACACTCCTCGGCGGTAGCCCCTGCCGCACCCGCTCCTCCACGAGCGCGACGGCCGCGCGGCCCGCCCCCTCGTCGAACGGCCCCTCACGGAACACGGGCGGACGCCTCGTCACCCAGGTCGTCGAGGCGGCGTACGGGGCGATCTCCAGCAGGTGCTGCGTCCCGGAGGCGCCCCCGCCCACCACGACCACCCGGAGCCCGGCGAACTCCTCCGGCCCCGGATAGCGCGCGGTGTGCAACTGGCGCCCCCGGAACGTCTCCTGACCGGGATAACGCGGCCAGAACGGACGGTCCCAGGTACCCGTCGCGTTGATCAGCGCCCGCGTCGACCACCACGGACCGTCCGAGGTCTCGACGAGCAACCGCCCGCCTTCCCCCTCCCGCACGGCATGGACGTCGACCGGACGCCTCACACGCAGATCGAAGGTCCGCTCGTAGCGGTCGAAGTACTCCGCGATGACCTCGGACGACGGCCGGGCCGGATCGGCCCCCGTCAGCTCCATCCCGGGCAGCGCGTGCATCCCGTGCACCTTGCCGTACGTCAGCGACGGCCAGCGGAACTGCCAGGCGCCGCCCGGACCGGGGGAGTGGTCCAGCACCACGAAGTCGCGCTCCGGCTCGAAACCGGCTCGCCGCAGGTGATGGGCGCTGGACAGACCTGCCTGACCAGCGCCTATGACCACTACCTCGACCTCGCGTGTGTTGTTCACACCTCTACCAACGGAGAGAGGATCCTGCGTCTTCCCGAGCGCCGGGAAGACGCAGGATCACCGCTCCCGGGAGCCGGGGGTCACCGCCCGCCCGCCACGAGGAGCGGCGCCGCGGTAGGCACGCCCGCCCCACCGTCGCGTCCGCACCGGCCGGCAGCCCGTGGGCCGCCGGCTCCGATCCCGAAGCCCGCGGGCCGCCGGCTCCGGGATCACACCCTCCCCGAACCCGTCGGCCTCCTCCGGATGCGCATACCCCGAGAGCACGAAGTGCTCGACGCCGAGCGCGTGGTACTCGCATACGCCGCCGGCCCACCGACTCGCTGCGCCCGAGCGCCGACTGCGCGGCGGCGACCGTGTCCGGCCGAAGTCGTCGACCAACCGGTTCGCCGTCGACCAGGCCTCCGCCGACGAGTCCCGAGATGGTGAACAGCCGGATGCCGAACCGGTCATGGTTTCTCGGGGAGTGGACGACGTGTGCCGCCGGTCGTGCGCACGTCGCCGGCGTGAACGCTCAGGGCCGCGCGTGCGGTCGCTGCCGCGCGGCGTCGCCGGCGTGCGCGAGGATGGAGGCATGTCCGATGCCTTCACCACACGAGTCCTGAACGTCGCCTCCGGCTCCCGGGAACGGGTCGTCGACCTCACCCACGACTGCGAGGCGTTCCTTCGCGAGGCGGCGGCCGGCCGGGACGGACTCCTCAACGTCTTCGTCCCGCACGCCACGGCAGGTATCGCCGTCATCGAGACGGGCGCCGGCAGCGACGACGACCTCCTCGCCGCCCTCCACACCCTCCTCCCGGCCGACGACCGCTGGCAGCACCGCCACGGCAGCCCCGGCCACGGCCGCGACCACGTCCTCCCGGCTCTCGTCCCGCCCCATGCGACCCTGCCGGTCGTCAACGGGAAGCTGGAACTGGGTACCTGGCAGTCGGTGTGCCTGGTGGACACCAACATCTCTAATGTCAACCGTCAGGTTCGGCTGAGCTTCCTGGGTTGAGCAAGATCATCCTGGGTGTGGCCGCCAAATCTCCGTACCTTGCGTGTTCGAAACGGAGAAGTCTTGCGCGGTACGGACCTGAACATGATCGAACGCCCCTACGGCGGATGCGGTAAGTGCCTGCTCGGCGTGCGGCGGCTGTCGCGGATGAAGCTTGCGACGTCGTCCCCGGAGCGCCAGCGTGAGGACGTCCTCACCGCGGCCGGCTCCGTTGGCGGCCACATCATCGGCTGGGCCGACGACTGGGAGGTCTCAGGCGCCACCGACCCGATGACCAGGCCACAGCTGGGCCCCTGGCTCCGCGACGAGAGGGGTCCCCACGACGGCCTCGCCGCTGCGGCTGTCGACCGCCTCGGCCGCAACGTGGTGGATTGTCTGAACACCGGCTACAAGATGAGGGGCGAGGGGAAGCTCCTCGTCACTTACGGCCATGAGGGCCCGTGGGACCTGGACGACCAGGTTGACGAAAACCGCTTTACCATGGAGGCGTGGGGCGCGCAGATGGAACTGCGCGCCATCCAGCGCCGCAATCGCAGTGCCACAGAGAAGACCAGGGCGGCGGGGCGTCCGAAGGGAAAGCCCTCGTACGGATTCCAGTACGTACGGACCGTAATGGGCGGCAAGATCGATCACGTTGAACTACACCCGCATGCCTCGTCTGTGATTCGTACCGTCGCTCGCCGCATTCTGGCTGATCCCGAGCGCGTGACCCCGAGCAGCGAGGCCGCTCGTCTGTCACGTGCGGGAGAGCTATCACCCGCTGACCATCTGGCGGTCATGTACGGCAAGCCAGCGGGAGGCAACCCTTGGCAACCTACGAGCTTGAAGAACATCCTTCTCTCCGAGGCCACCCTTGGGTATCTCATGCACGCAGGCAAGCCCGTCATCGGCAAGGATGGAAATCTTGTACGCCTGTGTGAGGGCTTGTGGGACCGCCAGACACATGAGGCCCTGAAGCAGGCCTTGATCCCTCGGAAGACGCCCTGGGTCGGCCGTCGTTCGAACCGGGCGTACATGCTCACGGAAATGGCCCTGTGCGGGCGGTGCCACAACCGGCTGTAGGGCCTTCCCCCGTGAAGGTGGGCACGCGGTTATTGCTGTGGTGCGATGTTGTGCCTGGAGTGGTGCACGCGAGAGCATGTTCGATGATCGATAGAGCGTAGGTCCTTTCGGGACACTCGGTGCGGTAGCAAGAACTGGCGCTCTGCATCGGGTGGCTCTTGACGTGTACGGGGGTTGGGAGAGCAGTGTGACGGGGTGGGACATAGACCCGGTCGGGGTGCGCGGTGTTCTGAAGACGTCGGGTGCGCATGGGAAGAACCTGTCGGAGGCGGGTTCGGCGATGCAGGGGAACCTGGAAGAGGCGGCCTCGGCGGCGGGGATGATCACCAGTCAGTACGGGCCCTACACGAGCACGGTCGGGGTGGTGGGCGCGGCGCTGGGTGAGTTCCTGCAGCAGTGGAGCCATGACCTGCTCTATATCGCCGAGCGGGCGTCCAAGTCGCTGAGCGGGGCTGCGGAGGCCACCGGGCACTACATCGAGGGCGACTTGAATCTGGCGGCCAACGCACAGCGTGAGGCGGCCAAGGAGCCGAAGGTCGAGCTGCCTGGTGTCGATGTGCCGGCAGAAGGTCAGTGATGGCCGACGAGGCGAACCTGATCGACCCCTCCGGGATACCGCAGTTCCTCGGGGATCTGCCCACACTGGGCGTCGACGTGATGCTGTTGTACGCGAACGCGGGCCAGTTCCGGGCTTCGGGCGCTGATCTGCACACCGCCTTCCAGGGCTTGTCGGCCTTCTACCGCGCCCCGGAGGCCCATGACCTGTTCTCGTCCACACAGCCGGTGAAGGCGAAGGCGGACGCGTTCGCGGACGATCTGGAGAAGGTCGCCGGGGCGCTGGACGAGTACGGTGTTGAAGTCAGGCCGCTGGTGGAGAAGTTGGCGGCGCTCAAGGCGGATGCGCGGACGTTCGTGGACTCGTTGGCCGGGGACGACGATTGGCGCAAGGACAAGGACAAGGTCGACACCAACAACGACCTGTGGCGTGACGTGAACTCCACGGTCGCCGCGTTCCAGGCCGCCGAACGCGCCTGCCACAACAAGATCACTGCTCTGGTTGGCGGTACCGCGCTCACTGTCGACGACGGCTCGCACGGCGAGAACATGTACGGCTATCGCGCCGAGGACCTCGATCACGCCGGGGAGACGCCGTGGGGTTCGGCTGTCGAGCAGGAGTATGAGGGCTGGGACTGGTTCACGCACACGTCCGGGCAGGTCTGGGACGGTTTCTGGACCGACGGCGTGATGGGCACAGTCCACGGCGTGGGCACCCTGTTCGGCGCGGACGGCTCGGACGCGGCCGGTGAGGCGTGGACGGGCCTGGCCAAGCTCGGCACCGCCTCCTTCCTGACCAGTGCCACCCTCGGCACCTGGTGGCTGGTCCCGGACGACAAACTCCCCTCGTGGCTGCGTGATTCCCGCACCACCTACAAGCAGACCGTCAAGGGATTCGTCGCATGGGACACCTGGGAGAGCAACCCGGCCCGCGCGGCCGGCGCCGTCAGCTTCAACGTCTTGGGCCTGCTGGGAACCGAAGGGGCGGGAGTAGCGGCCACCGGCGCCGGCCGGACCGGTGCGGCGGCTCGTGCCGTGTCGGTCGTGGGCAAGGTCGGCCGGGCCGTCGACCCGTTCACGTATGTCGGCAAGGCGGGCAAGTTCGCCTACGTCAAAGTCGGCGACGCCTTCAGCACATTGAAGAGACTGGACTCCGGGGCAACACTGGACCTGCTCGAACGAGGCGATGCCCTCCGGTCGCCCAAGGTTCCCGACAACGCGATCCCGTACGTCGACGACGCGACCGGAAGGGTCGTCTACCTCACCGACAAGGGCCACCTGCTCAACGCCGACGGCACCCTTCACCAGCACGCCTCCCAGGCCAAGGCCGAGCCGTCGGCCGCCGCCCGCGCCGGGGACGACTCCACGCCCCGCGCCCCGGTGACAGGAACCCGGGAGCCTGAACTCGTCGGTGCTCACGCGGGGACGAATTCCGTCGCCGACGTGGGCCGGACCGGCGAGCGCGCCGCAGGGAACGGTGTTGGGCATGGTTCAGGAGACGGACCGGGAACGGGCAGGGGGACCCCAACCGGCTCCGGTCCTGGACATGGCGGGCCGCATGACCGCGTCACACGGCCGGCAGGAACCGATGAGCATCGGGCGGATCGGGCGGACGGTGACGGCTCCCGGGACGAAGGACAGCGGAAGCTGACTCCGGCCGAGCGCAAGGCCATCCAGGACGAGCATGTCCGGAAGGCCAACGAAGACCCCGAGTGGCGCAAGAAACACTACGACACCCTCGGACGCAGGAAGCCCAACATCGGACTGGTGGACGGCGTCGAACTTCCCCAGCTTGCGAAGGATGCTCAAGGGCGCTTCGTAGCCAAGCACGACCTGCCGAGTGGTCCGTCCGAAACCCGGTTCGGCGCGAAGCCGCTTCCGCGGAGTACCGCCCCCGACGACGTTCTTCCGAGGCTCGACAGAAGGACTGCGGACCGTCGCGCCTATATGGACCTCATGAACGCGCAGAAGGCCTTCGACGAGACGCCCTCGGCATCGAACCGCGAGGCCCTTGCCGCTACTCAAAAAGCCTATGGAAATCAGCTCGGAGACGTGCCGCCGAACAGCAAGATCTCCGAGAAGCTGGGTGAGGAGGCCTCCAGGCTCCACGCCATTCGACGCGAGTTCCCGGCCGCTCAGGAGATCGACCTCCCGAAGACGCCCACCGGGGCCCACATGTTTGATGGCGCATACAGGCTTGAGGACGACAAGATCCTGATCGTTGAGGACAAGGCGCCGGGAAACGATCTCCAATGGCGACAGGGACGGGCCGACCCCGAGGACCCCACGCGACCGCACGTCGGCGACGACGGCGGGGCGGCCGGTATGCGAGTGAAGCAGGGAACGCTTCTGTACCTGCGGACCATCCTGGGCGAGATGACGAAACGTGGCGGTCGGGACGCCGAACTCGCGCGAGAGTTCAGACAGGCGCTCAAGGACAGGAAGTTGCAGTACGTCCTGGTCAAGGTCCAGGAGCCGGACGGCACCCTCTATGCTGGCGTCGTCATCGAACACATGAAAATCAACTGAGAAAGGGAGGCGCGTGGTCATCCATATTCCCCGTCACGACTTCCCCGTGGACAACGTGGCCGAAGCCATGGCGCCGATCGTCCGAAGCAACGACGAAGCGCTTGCTGAACTCGAAACATCAGAGTTCGACCGCTTCGACGCCTTGGACTATTCACTGACCGTCGCCAAATGGAACTGCCTGACGGATCCCTCGGGCGAGGAATTTTCGACGTGGGAGACTTGGGTCACCGCCATGCAGGTCGGATCTGGCCTGTTCATCTCTGGAGCGGCTGCGGAAGGCCCTGTCCCATGCCGTATCGGAGGAAAAGGTGAGATCAAGAACCTTCCGTCAACCGGCCCGCAGGAGTATCTGCACGCCGGCAACTGGCTCACCACGTACTACTTGGCGGTGATCTGCCGGGAGAACGAGCGTCTCGACCAACTCGCCCGTGTACCCGTCTCATTCCTGCGCGCATCAGGTGTGGAGTTCGATGAGTACATCTACGCCTGGGTGGAGACCCTGCAGAATGCATGGTTCGGCCGCCCGGAAACCTGGAACACCCTGGTCGCTGCGATTGATGGGACGGACCCCGCTGCCCCCCACATTGCCAGTGCCGAACTGATGCTGAAGATCCTCTACCCGCCGCTGGAGATCTTCCACCGCTACCAGCGGCAGGAGCCGGAGCCGTTCAACACGGCTCTTGCGGAAGCACTCACCTGGCATCGCGAGTACTGGAGCGACAACGAGACACGGTCAAAGAGCAGCGAAGGCCTGGTGGCTCTGGCCCCATTGGCCGTCGCCTGCATGGCGTTCGACGCGGACATCCCGGTCGACGTCGAATCCGCGTACCTGCCCAAGCACCTCCTCGAACGCTCCTGGGTGGGCGAGTTCCCGACGTGACCAAAGACGTCATAGCTCTCACCTCGAAGATGCCGGACACCCGCTCCTTGATCGCCGGCCTCTCAGCAGGCGGCCTCGACCTGGGGCTGACCTCCACCGGTGACGGCGGCGTCCTTCAGCTGTGCACAAGCGTCGGCCGTCCGCTGGTCTCCGTCGAGGCGCCACTCCTGATCCACATACCCGGCGAAGCGGAACGCCTCCTCGGCCCCGATGTGTCAGCGCCACCGCCGCCGTACTGGTGGACCGAGACCCGCGCCTCGACCTCGGTACCCGAAGCAGAAGCTCTGGCTGAATCGTTGTGCGGACGCCTGACCACGCTGCTCGGCGGGACGGTGTGGCCACGTGCCGTAGGTACGACACGAGTGGTGGCCATCCCGCAGGAGCAGTCGGCCGATGACGCACAGGAGGTCGTCGCCCCCTCCGCTCCCGCCGTTCCCTCGGTCGACGTCCTGACCGACTCCACGGCGGTCGTCATCTCCGACCGTCCCGTCCTCGCCTTCACCACCTGGCTCTCCGAAGTACTCCGCACCACGAGCACCACCAACCGAGCCCTGCACCTGGTCACCCCGCCCCAGACCCGGCTCACTCTCCCCCTGCGCACGGCGCTGCGGGGCGCCCCCAACCGGTGGGTAATCCAGGACCCGGCCAGCGGTTACTACGACGGCCTGTCCGGTGTCCCCCTCGCCTGGCAGCAGGGCACATTCCTCCCGACCGGCACCACGGTCTCCGACGCGTTCACCCGGCACACCGAGTCCACCCCGGAACGCCAGCTGACCCTCACGTTCCGCACGCTCCACGCCCCCACCGCCGACCTGGTCCTCGGCCGCGGTCTGGAGACCGCCTGGCGCCATCTGACGGGCTCGGCGCCGTTGGGGTGGAGTACGTCGGAGCCGGTCAACCTGCCTTGGTCACCGCGCCAGTTGACGGATCTGGCCCGCGAACGGTCACCTGCTCCGACCTACCTGGTCGCGATCGGCGCAGCGGATCATCCGTCCATCGCCACACTCCGCACAGCGCGTACGAAGGCCGGCGTCGCCCAGGACATCACGCTCACCCTCGGATACACGTCCGCTGCGGACGTCCCTCTGGACGCCGTCGAATCCCTCGCCGCCGCACTGGTAGACGAGCACGGCCTGGTGTCGATGCTCACCACGCTCCGAGCAGCCCGCGCGGACCTGACGCTGACCCCGCGTCTGGAGGCCCCGCCCATCCCGGCGTCCTTCACCCTCGGCACCCGGGACGTCAACGCCATCGGTCTCACCCACGCCCGCCGCCCACCCGTCGCCCTGCGCCCGCGACAACTCGGCACGCACGCTCACCCTGCGCTGCACTACATCCTGGGTGACGGTACTGACGCCGATGCATGGAGCACGTTCACCCACCTCACCACCCACCTCAAAGCAGCTCCTAGCCTCACGCTTTCGCGAGTGGGCCTGTCCGGGCCTTGATCAAATAAGCGGAGAGTGCTGCTGACCTGCAACGATGGGACTTGTCGAGGGTCCTGTCAGCTGCGAGGAAAGAAGCACTCTCCAGGTGAAGAAGCGTAGCGGGTCGTATCCGTGTGTTCGTGTCGAGGGCGGCGGCCGTGGGGTGGTCTCGCAGGCCGGGGCGGTGCTGCTGGTCGAGACGGTCCGCAAGTCCGGGCTGGACACCGCGATATCGGCTGCACTGGCGCCGTGGCGCAAGCCGCGGACAGTGCACGATCCGGGGAAAATCCTGCTGGATATGGCCCTGGCTGTCGCGCTCGGCGGGGACTGTCTGGCCGACGTCGGCATGCTGAGGGCCGAGCCCGACGTGTTCGGCACTGTGGCCTCCGATCCGACGGTCTCCCGTCTCGTCGACGCTCTCGCGGCAGCCGGCCCGAAGGCTCTCACCACGATCCGGTCGGCGCGGGCCGAAGTACGGTCGCGGGTCTGGGAGTTGGCTGGCGCGGATGGTCCGGCCGCCGGTGGCAACGTGATCGTGGACATCGACGGCGTCCTCGTCCTGGCGCACTCCGAGAAACAGGATGCCACCGCGACCTGGAAGAAGACCTTCGGCCATCACCCACTCGTCGCGTTCGTCGACCACGGCGAGACGGGTTCCGGGGAACCGGTGGCCGCGCTGCTGCGGCCAGGCAACGCCGGCTCCAACACCGCCACCGACCACATCGAAACGGCCCAACTCGCCCTGGCCCAACTGCCGAAACACCTGCGGCGGGGTCGGCAGACCTTGATCCGCACCGACTCCGCCGGCGGCACCCACGCCTTCCTCGACTGGCTCTCCCGCCAGGGCCGGTGGCTGTCGTATTCCGTCGGAATGACCATCACCGACACCCTCCACCAGGCCGTCCTGAAGATCCCGAAGAAGGCATGGACGCCGGCCTACGACGCCGACGGCACCGAGCGGCCCGGCGCCTGGGTCGCGGAGATCACCGACATCCCCGACCTGAGCACCTGGCCCAAGGGGATGCGGCTGGTCGTCCGCAAGGAACGCCCGCACCCCGGCGCCCAGTTGCGCTTCACCGACCTCGACGGACTACGGCTCACCTGTTTCGCGACCAACACGAAAGGCGGCCAGCTCGCCGACCTGGAGCTGCGTCACCGACGGCGGGCCCGCTGCGAAGACCGCATCCGAAACGCCCGCGCCACCGGACTGCGTAACCTGCCCCTGCACGACGCCGCCCAGAACCGGATCTGGTTGGAGATCGTCCAGATCGCACTCGACCTCTGAACCGCCCCGGCTCGAATGGAGACTCTGCTCCGCAGGCGACTCAAAGCGCTGCAATGCCAGCACGGCATCTTCGGCGGGTTCCTCGCCGGACCGGCCTCGCTGCCGACACCGAACTGACCCAAAAACGCCTAAATTAGTGATGGTAGTTCGTTAAATCCGGCCGGTGGTGGGGATTGACGACGGGTCGGGTCGGTCGTAGGCCGGTGCCCCTGCCAGGCAGGTGATCGTCTTGTTCCGCTCCCGCGGCGCCAGCAGCCCGGTCAGATACTCACGAAACCCCCGCCGATTGGCCAGGCTGAAGAAGGTCGTCGAACGGGGCCGCGTAGTCCTCCAACGGCCCCGGCGCGGGCGGACACGGACGGCGAGCAGTCAGCTTCAGCCCAGGCAGGCAGTTGGCGGAGCCGGTGGCCGGTGCGGGAATGCCGAGGGTGCAGCGGCTGCAGTTCTTCCTGTCCGAGTCGCCCTGGGAGGCCGAGCAGATCAACGACCGGCAGCTTGAACTGCTCCGCCAGGAGCCGGCGACCGCTCGGCACGACGGCGGGGTCATCGTGATCGACGACTCCGGGGACCGCAAGGACGGCACCGCGACCGCGCACGTGGGCCGGCAGTGGCTGGGCCGGCTGGGCAAGACCGACAACGGCATCGTCACGGTGACCACGGTGTGGACCGACGGCACCGCGTCTACTACCCGCTGCACGCGCACCCCTACACCCCCGCCCACAACTTCCCCCGCGGCCGGTCCGATCCCGCCTTCCGCACGAAACCGCAACTGTCCGCCGCTCTCGCGGCCCATGGGAAAGAGGCGGGCTTCGCCTGCCGGGCCGTGGTCGCCACTGCGCCTACTCCGTCAGCGACGACTGGTAATTCGCACTGCGCGAGGCGGGCCTGGCCTACGTGGCGGCGCTCAAGCCGCACCGTGGCACCTGGGCTCGCGCCGACCAGCCGCACACCGCCATCGAAGCCGCCCACGCCCTGACCTGGCTCGACGCCAGACGCCCCGGCGACTGGACGGCCGTGGAGCGTCACTTCCGCGACGGGCACAGTGAGACCTGGTGGGCCGCCGATGCCCGACTGGGCGGCTACGGTCCCGACTCGCCCTGCCGTCTGGTCGTGGCCACCACCGACCCAGCCCGGCTGCCGGAGAAGGCCACCTGGTACCTGGCCACCAACCTGTCCCACCCCGACGCACCCCACGCCGCCACCAGCCCGGACCCGCCGGCCGACCTCGCCGAGATCGTCCGCCTCTACGGCCTGCGGCCGTGGATCGAGCAGAGCTACAAACAAATCAAGGACGAACTCGGCTGGGCCGACTTCCAAGTCCGCTCCACCGCGCCATCCGCCGCCACCAGACCCTGGTCGACTGCGCCTTCTCCTTCTGCTGGGACCAGTGGTTCGCCCCACCCGGACCCCTGGATGACACAGTTCCGGACCGGTGCCCCGACGAGGGGCCAGAGAGAGGGGGACCAACCGAACCCCACCCACCCCAACTGGCTGCTGGCCCAAGGCATTACGTTCGGTCCGCGCCTGGCTCACCCCTGCCACCACCCTGAACCGATGGTGGCGATCCTGGACGGACAGAGACCCACTTCCCGAACTCCAGGCCCTGATCGACGCGGTCACCACCGGACACGGCATTGACCTCTACCTCCGGATTAAACGAACTACCGGTAATGAGGACAGGGTTGTCGACGGGTCTGCGTTCCGGCCGATGCATGTGGGGCGAGGCGTTCGATGTGGTGTTCGTCTTGGGTACCGCACCGAGCAGACGGCGAAGTGCCGGGTGACCCGTCTGGGGGGCACAACCGGGACCGCCAGCTCCCTGGCCCCCGCCGGCGCACCGGCGGCAGCCATCGGCTGCGCCGGTCTCACCCTCGGCGGCGTCCTGCTGTTCCTCACCTCGCGCCGAGCCCGCTCACTGCTGGCCGCCTGCACGCGCCGCGAGTAGTGGCTACTCGTCCTGGGCGCGCTGGCCGTGGCCATGTATCCGGTCAGCTTCTATCGGCAGTGGCTCGCACCGGCGTGGCCGTGGCCACCGTGCTGGTGTTGGGCGCCGCCCCGGTCTTCGCCGGACTGCTGTCCTGGATCACCGGACAGGCCCGGCCGACCGCACGCTGGACCGCCACCACCGTGGCCGCCGTGCTGGGCTGCACCCTGCTGGTGCTCGGCCCCGAGCTCACTGGACACGCCACGCCGATGGATCTGACGGGCATCGTGCTCACCGCAGGCGCGGGACTGTCGTACGCCGTCTACTCGCTGATCGGCGGCAGGCTCATCACCCATGGACACCCCTCGGGCGCGGTGATGGGCGTGCTGTTCGCGCGGCCGGACTGCTCCTACTGCCGCTCGTGCTGTTCGTCGACACGCACTGGCTCGCCCCCACCCGAGGCGCGGCGGTGGCGGTGTACCTCGCCCTGTTCACCGTCTACCTGGCCTACCGGCTCTTTGGGTACGGCCTGCGCCACACTCCCGCGTCGGTGGCCACCTCGCTGCCCCTGGCCGAGCCCGCGGTCGCCGCGGTCTTGGGTGTCACCGTTCTCGGTGAGCGCCTGCTGGCTGCCTCCTGGTGCGGGCTGGTTGTGCTCGCTCTGGGCCTGGTCCTGCTGACCGCCCCCGTCGGCACCGGCCGACGGGGGCTATAGCCACCGGGCACTCTCACGGTGCGGTCCCGGGGTCCTTCCCGGGTCCGGCCCCGGACTCCGGCGGTGCACCGGAGTCACTCATCGCCGGATATCCGATCTGCTGCCCCGCCTCGAGGCCGTACCGCCTGCGCGCGTTGCTCCGTGATGGAGCAACGAGAGTGCCGCGCGCGGGCGCACCGCGGACCAGGCGCGGCGGTATGGCTCACGGTCGGCAGCTTGGCCTGCTCCAGTTGCCGGAGGTCGTAGAGCATGGGACGGCCGTACCGTGGAAGCGGACGAGCGTTGCGTCGAGGATCGTCACGGAGGCCGTCCCTCACCGTCACACGACCGCCGCGCCAAACCAATTTCCCACTGTCGGCGCAGTAGAGGACCCACTGTCGGTACTCTCCGTTACAAGGATGGCGAACGGGGGTTGTCATGCTGTATGCGGACGTGGGGCGATATCAGCATCGGCGTGAGCCGGAAGCGATCCTGCACGCCCTGCAAGGTCCCGACCCAGGGCATCCGGTAGTCGTTGTCCGTGGGGTGTCAGGCCTCGGGAAGTCCAGGCTGTTGCGTCACATGAAGAGCGTTCTGACGTGTCCGGTGCGGCTGATCGACCTGGCCGGAGTCATCGAGGCGCAGCGTCCGATGGGCGAGCTCGCCCAACACCTGGCTGAGGGCCTGGCGAAGGCGTTGGTGTCGGGGCAGCGTCTGGCGTGGTGGAAGATGTGGCGCTTCAGGCGTGATGCCGGGCTGTTGGGCAGCCGCAGGAGGATTTCGGTGCGGATTGAGTTGCGGGCCACTCGTGGCGGATCGGTCTCCGGCAACGACATCAAGGTGGACACCTCGCGTCGATCGGTGGACCGCGAGGTCCTTGCCAAGGCATTGATCCGCACAGCGCGCGGAAGTAGCAGTGGCACCCAAGTCGTGATGATCGACGCATGTGAGTGGCTGCAATTCCTCGATACACCCATCGTGGAGGACCGGTACACCGATGCCGGTCTCGCGACCTGGTTCAGCAGTGGCCTTCTACCGGCCCTGCTGCGGGCGGCACCGAGCCTGCGATTCGTACTCGCGACCAGGGAAGATCTGCCTCTGGAGCCTAGCATCGTTCGTGAAGTGTGGCTGCACCCCTGGCACGCTCGCGAGACGCAGGCGTTCTTGAGGTCGTGCGGTCTCTTCTCCCAGTCGGTGGCCGAGGCCGTACACCGTTCATGCAGAGGCATACCCGTCTGGGTCGCTGCAGTCGCCGACGAAGCGTCCCGCAAAGGAGCGTCCTCCGATGTGACCACCGCCTGGATACTGAAGCGGGCGCGCACCGCTCCGGTAGAGCAGTGGCTGCCACGCGAGTTCGAATCGAGCCTTCCGGAGGAGTACCGCCCCATCCTTCGGGCCGCCGCCGTGCTCAGGAACGTACAGACCGGTGCCGTGCGGGCAGCCCTCGGCTCCCAGCCGCTGCCCCGTGGCTGGGACCGCCGCCTGATGCAGTACTCCTTCGTTCGCAGGTACCGGCAGGTGCGGGGAGGGGCGCGATGGGTACTGCACCCGCTGCTGCGCACCGCGCTCCTGGCTGCGTTCCGCCAAGAGGACCCCGCGGGTCTGGTCGGCTGCCATGAGCTGGCGGCCGAGTACTTCGCGAAGGGCAGGGACCTCCTGGAGGAGAGCTACCACCGGTTCGCCTTGGGAGACGGCCGTACTGAGGAGCGGTGGCGCACCCGACTCGACGCTGCGTACGAGGCGGGACAGTGGGAACTGGCGCTACGCATCGCCGACGTCGCCCTGACGGAGGAGGCCGCGGACGGCGTGGCGGAGTCGCTGCCGTCGGTGACTGCGGCCGCCGCATCGGTCGCGGGGATCATCGCCTGGCGTCAACAGCGGCACGACCGCGCCTATCACCTGCTTCAGCGGGCGTTGCACGCCTGTAGGGACACGGGCGACACAGCAACCCGCGGCAAACTGCTGATTCCCCTTGCAGATACTGCTGATGCCCTACAGCTCTTCAACGAGGCCATGGAGCTGTACGTCGAAGGCCTGCGAGATCGGCCGGACGTCGCGGTGGCGCCCTCGCTGGCACGCCTGGCCGCGACAGCCGAGTACAGCGGAAACCTGCCGCTGGCTCTGGAGACGTACCAGCGGCTCACCCACGTGATCGAGCACGTCGGTGGTCCTTATCAACAAGGCGACGTATGGAATGGCCTCGGGCGCGTGCTCTTGGACACGGGATCCGCGCCGGAGGCCTCACAGGCCCATCGCACGGCCCTGCGGCTGAACGAGTCCCATAACGCGATCGAGGTCGCCGCCGCAGCTCACTGCGGTCTCGCGCGAGTTGAGCACGCCGCGGGCAGGGTTGCCCCTGCGGAGGAGCACTACCACAAGGCACTCGAACTCGCGACAGAGGCAGAGGACATCGCGCTCCAGGCCGAGGCCTGGAACGGCATTGGCTATGTGACCTTTGACAGGAGCGAGTTCGACATCGCGCTGCAGGCGCACCACACCGCCCTCGACCTCTCCTGCAGCGTCAGCGACGCGTACGGTGAGGCCGAGGCGTGGTGTGGCATCGGCAACGCATTTCGCGAGCGCAGTAGCCCCGCCTTGGGCGAGGAACCCCTTAGGAAGGCGCAGGAGCTGTACGCGCGGGTCGGCGACCGGCGCGGCGTGGCGTCAGCATGCTGCGGCCTGGCGAGAGTCATGTCCGACCTCAGCCGCTGGACAGAGGCGGAGCGGGCCTACCGCCGCGCACTGGAAGCAGCTGAGTCGTGCGGTGACCTGGAGTCCGTCGCGGAGGTCTGGTACGGACTGGGACACGTGGCCCGGGCATACGGACACTACGCCGAGGCCGAGGAGAACTACCGGCGCGCGCTAGACCTGTTTGAGGAGGCTGGCAACCGTGCCTGGCAGTGCGACGTGTGGAACGTGCTGGGGCATCTACGGGCGCGCACTTCTCTGGAGCGCGCCCTGGAAGCGTACGCGCAGGCCACGGGGCTCGGCACCGAAGCGGAGTACCTGGCGGGAGAAATCCTGGGAAGGATCGGTCTGGGCAGGATCGCCGTCCTAACCGGTGACCTGGGGAAGGCCGAGGCCGCGCTGCTTGGCGTACTGGAGCTGTGTGACGACGCTCGATTCGTGATGGGTCAGCTCGACGCCCTGAGCTCCCTCGGCCACCTCGCACAGATCCGGGGCGACGCCCGGGCCGCGGAGGCGACGTACCGGCGCATGCTGGCGCTCAGCGACAGTGTCGGCATGGAGCAGCGGTTGCGCGCGCTCCTCGGCCTCGCGGAAACCGCCGGGCTAGGTGGGGACTTGGAGCGTGCCGCGATTCTGGCCACCGAGGTGCTGGGGTCCGCCAAGGGCCTCGAAAACGTCGAGTACCTGCGGGTCGACACGCTCCTGTGTCTCTCCGACGTGGCGCTCAAACGCGACCGGTTCGAGGAGGCGTGTGCGCGGGCCACGAAGGCCCGCGCCCTGCTGACCAGCAGCTGCGGCGACGTATTGAGTGAGGCTCGTGCCGTACTGGCCATCGGACTCGCGCGCGTGGGAATGCGGGAGGCCGAGGAAGGCGTGGCGCTCCTGACGGAGGCCTGCGAACTGGCTGAGGGCGCTGGTGCGCTCGGAGTTGCCGCGCTGGCGCGACTCCAACTGGCCACGGCGCAGTTCGACGCCGGACGGGTCGGTCAGGCGCGTGCGTCGGCCAGGTTGATCGATGCCTCCAGGCTGCACCGTCACGACGACCTGGCCCAGTTCAGAAGGCTGCGTACCACGACGAGGGGTGAGTGATGTGAGCGCCAAGTGGATGGCCGGGTTGTCGGTCCTGCTCAGCGTGGCGGTAGGAGTGGTGACCAACCTACTGACCGACATGTGGAGCTGGACCCTGGGCATCGGCTTTGCCGTATTGGTATGCGGCCTTGTCGCCGTCACCGTCAAGGGCACCACGTCCGGTTCGGAAGCGGACGAGACGTTCAGGATTGAGGCGGCCTCGGGCGGACGGGTCGTCGAGAACCGGTCGACCGCGGGAGGACAGGGGCGGCTCAGACTCCGCGCGACACGGCGCGGGACGATCATGCGCAACATCACACGTCTGGGGCATGGGAGCGCGGTGCTGAAGGCCCGGGGCGGGGAGATCTCGGACAATGAGACGACCACTCAATGAGCGCCCGGCGCGTCGGGACCTCGTGCAGCCGCATATGACAACGACGCCGGCTTCCTTCCCGTCGAGCATCCCCCTGAGTCGGGATTCCCGGCGCTGGACCAAGATGCGGAGGTAATCCGCCAGCCTCTCCAGTTCCGACGCCTTCCGCCCGTCCAGTCGCTCAGATCGATGAGCCGAAGTTCGTCGTACGGAGGTGTGATCAGCGCATCCGGTTCCAGCTTGACGGGCACGAGCGAGCCCGCTGACCGATAAACCTGTCGGTCAGTCCCCCGCTCGCTGACGAAGACCGGAAGAACCGTGCCCAATGCCTCGTTGAGTATGTCGATGACGGGCAGCAACGCCTGTCGGTGAGTTCCAGCAACGACTGGGGGGTGCCTCTATGTCCTTCGTCAAGGCCCGGCTGGTCATGCGGTGGCTGCTTCGGGGAGCCGTGATTCGTAGAAGGTGCCGTCGCGGAGCAT